>JAFRFJ010000014.1:0-95802 GCA_017434385.1 Eubacterium sp. | reverse complement strand
CTCTTTACTCTACCTGCACCTTTCGATATAGGTGAGACTCTTTGTTATTATTTCTTTTTTTATCCTCTGCCGGAAACAACAAGCTTGTCCGAGCATACGCGAGTTTGCGCAGTTGATTCCCGTTAGAGACAGATTCTATGCGTGTTTTAGCAGTCTCTTTACTCTACCTGCACCTTTCGATATAGGTGAGACTCTTTGTTATTATTTCTTTTTATCCTCTGCCGGAAACAGCAGCTCAAGGATCTCCTCTGTAACCTCATCTATGCTTTTTCCGTCTGTTGTCACAGTCAGGTCTGCCGCATTCTCATAATGCTCCTTCCTGCGCGACATAAGTTCTGAAATATATTCCACATTCATATGCCCGTTCAATATGGGCCGCTTATCACTGTGGCTCACTCTGGACAGTATGGTCTCAGGCGAAGCGTCAAGTAGAATGATCGTTCCCTGCTCCTTCATGGAAGCGACATTTTCCGCACGGAGGACAACTCCGCCGCCGCAGGATACGATTACCGGCCTTTTTCCGGCCAGTCCCTTCACAAAAGAAGTTTCGACATCCCGGAAGTATTCCTCTCCGTACTTTTCAAACATTTCGGAAATCCGCATACCTTCACTGCGCTCGATTTCCCGGTCCATCTCAAAGCGCCTGACGCCAAGCTGTCTGGCCAGGGCTCTTGAAACAGCGGATTTGCCGCTGCCCATAAAACCGATCAGAAAGATGTGGCGGGACAGAGGCTGCTTTTTATTCTTTGTCCGGCTTCCCATTTATGCATTCCTCTCTTTTCTTCCGTAGTAGGCATCTGCCCGCCCTGAAATCTCATTATAAAATGCCGCTTCAGCCGCATTTTTGTAGGGAGTGGCAAATAAGAAACCGATACCCAGGGTAAGGAAGCCCAGCAAAAACCAGCCGATGAAGGAAAGATGAAGACAGAAAAGCTGCCACCTGTGTTTCTTCATAATGTATCTGGATGCCTGAAAGGCTTCGTAGACATTGTAATCCGGCTTCTCTTCCAGAATGTAGGGTACCATGGCATAGGAATAATAAGCCATGATACCGGGAATAACAAAAAGGAGACTCCAGAGGGATACGATCAGAAACATCAGAATCTTGACGATGATCATGTCATACCAGGAAGAAAAGTGATTTCCCAGGTTGGAAAACCCGGCCGGTCTCCTGTCCAGCAGAGCCAGATTATAATCGATATAGCCGAGGCGCACGGCCCCGCCCACAAAGAAATAGAAAATGGCCAACACCAGGACCACCATGAGAAGAATAACGGAAAAATCCGGTATAAACTCAAGAAAACTCATGGCAAGGAAAATAGCCAAACCAAACTGGAAAAATGAGAGAAATGAAAAAAGGAATGCTCCCAGCACAACTGCACACAGACCGACAGCCACAGCTCCGGCCCAATGCCCGCTCAGAGCGTTGCGGGCTATTTTTTTATACGTATAAGCACTCAGCTTCATATCTATTCCTCCCGGCCTCTTTTTTCTCCGAAAAAACACATGCTAAGTATACACTAATTGAGGATGGAATGCAAAAAAAAGCTGTCCTCAGACAGCTTTTTCCATTAGCATTTTGTTTAATTTGTAAGCCTGACGCTTTCAGTTGTCAGACGTCCCACATTTCCTTGATTCTGAGAAGCTGGCTCAGGGTCATGTCCATGAAGGCTTCGTTCTGCGGTGCATTGCTAAGAGCGTTCGTCTCCTTGCGGTAATCGATCTCTTTCTGAACATCTTCTACTGTAACACCCTGATCCTGAAGGATCTTGGCAAGTTCATATCCTCTCATTATCATAACCTCCTCAAACATAATTCCTTAGACTAAGTATAGATCACTATGATTCTTTAATCTATGGATTTTTTTGTCAAATGTTATGAAATCTTTGAGCATCTTTTTCCTCTTCTCCGGCACCAAAGCCAAGCTCGTCATACTGAGCTTTGACTTCTTCCCAGGGAAGTACATCCCGCTCTTCTTTCAGGTACTCCAGAATATCGCTGATCCCTTCTCCCGTAAAAGCGCTGGTGTAGAATAATTTTTTACATCCGGCAAGGGCCAGCCATGCGGCTGCCTGCTCCGGCTCCGCCGCCCAGTGGTCAATCTTTGTCACGATTCCCACCACTTCCCGGTTGCATACCGGGGTCAGATTGGGAGCGTAGAGGGAATAAGGCTCCGTCGAATCCAGCAGCAGTCCGATCACATCCGCTTCCGCAGTAAAAACCGCCAGAGCGGATATAAGGTTTTTAGTCTGCAGATACTCGCCCGGCGTATCGATAATCACGTCAAAATGGTTGATATACTGGGTCTTGTGATAGGTGATGGTCTGTCCCCTCATGGCCTGGGTCAGCGTTGTTTTGCCGCACTCGCTCCGGCCGATAAACATGATTTTTCTCATGCCGTATCCCGCCTTCCGGCTATTTCCGGATCTTAATGTGGGTCTCGCGAAGCTGCATTTCTGTTACTTCGCCGGGTGCGCCACACATTACATCCTGAGCGTTTCCATTCATCGGGAAGGGAATCACTTCACGGATATTTTCTTCGTTTCTAAGGAGCATGATTATCCGGTCAAGTCCCGGCGCCATACCTGCATGGGGCGGTGCGCCGAACTGGAATGCGCTGTAAAGGGCTCCAAACTTCTCTTTCAGATCTTCTTCCGTGTATCCTACTATTTCAAAAGCTCTGACCATGGTCTCCAGATTATGGTTTCTCACTGCGCCGGAGGAGAGCTCCACACCGTTGCAGACGATATCATACTGGTAAGCAAGTATTTCTTCCGGCTCTTTGGTGTTCAGGGCCTCAAGACCTCCCTGGGGCATGGAGAAAGGATTGTGGGTAAAGATGATCTTTCTGCTCTCTTCATCATACTCAAACATGGGGAAGTCATTGATATAGCAGAAGCGGAAGGCATTTTCCTCAAGGAGGCCCAGACGTTTTCCAAGCTCGTCCCTGATCTGTCCTGCATAAAGGGATGCCTGCTTTTCGGTATCCGCGATAAAGAAAATGGTATCCAGGGCTTCGAGGCCTGCCAGATCAGCCATCTCCTTCTTCATGTCATCCGGGATGAACTTGTCAATGGGTCCCTTATAGGTCATATCCTCTTTTACTTCCAGATATCCCAGTCCGCCCATGCCGATGGACATGGCGAACTTGAGCATTCTTTCATGGAAGCTCTTGGTCTGCTTTCCTTTAATATTGATCGCCCGGACAGTCCTTCCATGGAAGGGCTTAAAGCTGCATCTCTGGAAGAAATCCGTCACGTCGATGATCCGCAGGGGGTTGCGCAGGTCCGGTTTATCGGTACCGAACTCCAGCATGGCCTGCTTATAGCTGTATACCGGGAAGGGAATTTCGGTAACTGCCGCACCCTCCGGGGCAAACTTCTTAAATGTCTCGTAAAGCACCTCTTCTCCCACGCGGAATACATCTTCCTGGGTAGCAAAACTCATCTCAAAGTCCAGCTGATAGAACTCTCCCGGAGACCGGTCAGCTCTTGCGTCCTCGTCACGGAAACAGGGCGCGATCTGGAAGTAACGGTCAAATCCGGATACCATAAGCAGCTGCTTATACTGCTGGGGAGCCTGTGGCAGAGCATAGAACTTACCCTTGAACTTTCTTGAAGGAACGATATAGTCCCTGGCTCCCTCCGGGGAGGATGTGGTGAGAATAGGTGTCTGGATCTCCAGGAATCCCATCTCCGTCATCTTGTTACGGAGGAAGGATGTGACCTGGGAACGGAAGATAATGTTATCTTTTACTTTTCGGTTCCGGAGGTCGAGATAACGGTATCTGAGACGTACATTGTCATTGTTTTCCTTGGAAGTCTGGATTTCAAAAGGAAGCTGTGTGTAAACCTTTCCCAGCATGTCCACCTGATGTGCTTCAAGTTCGATGGTTCCTGTGGGGATCTTCGGATTGTATGTCTCCTCATCCCTCTCCTCCATAAGACCCTGTATGCTGATGCAGTCTTCTTTATTGATTCCTTTTAAAAGGGACGTATCGCGCATAACGACCTGAAGGATTCCGTACATATCCCTGAGATCAACAAAAGATACGCCGCCGTGATCCCGGATATTCTCCACCCAGCCGGCTACTCTGACTTCTTTTCCGATATCATCGGCACTCAGCTGGTCCAGTGTGACGTCTCTGTAAATGTTTGGCTCCATACTTTCTTCCTCCATCTGTCAGTAACTGGAAGGTTTGCCGGACCTTCCTTTTTAAAAACGTAATAAAACGTCCTGAACAAAATGTTCAGGACGGAACTAACCGCATTACATGCCGAATATAGCACAGCGTCTTAAAAATGTAAAGAAAAATCTCAGATCCCGAAGGGGTCAAGGGTAGCCATTCGGAGTGCGTCAATAAAGGCCGCCTCCGCCGCGCGGCATGCAGATTCCGTACCGCAGAGGATGGCGCCGCTGGAATTTGCGTTGGACGGCGGATACCAGAACCTTGCAACTCTGGTGTCACTTGCCTTGAGGGCCTTATCCAAAGCGTAATTGCTTTCCAGGGGACCGCCGGCCATGTAGGTATAGGACTGCCCCGGCTCGATGGAACACCACTCCTGGAAATACTTTCCTGCCCGGGGAATGGTCTGCACATAGAAAGAAGTTCCTTCATCCCCGTCAAAATTAAAGAGGGCCGAATGATTCTCGACGAAGTCTTTTACATAGAAAAGACCGCTTCTCACATCTTCCACTCTTTCTCCGGAGAACATGATGAAAACACTGCCTCCGTAGCGGCTCCAGGAACAGCTGTTGCCCCCGTAAAATGTCTTGGCGTGGACCACTTTGATCCGGGCTTTCTTGGTGGCATCATCCACTGCCACATAGCCAATATCATCATTGTCCGTGGAAAAGAAGGCGCAGCTGGTGTGCCCTTCCGGAATGTTGTAAACTTTGGCAAATTCCTTTGTAATATTGGGAATCAGCTTCTGACAAAGCATTTTTGGTTTCATTCTGACAATCTGCATAATGAATCTCCTGTATTCTCAATGCCGTCCCGCTTAAGATCACTCCGGATCCATGGGATGGAAAATGCAGTGCTTAACACCGCCGACAAATGCATCAACTGCTGCCCGGCATGCGGACTCTGTACCGTAGAGGATAGCCCCGCCGGTATTGACACGGGTAGGCGCATCAAAAAGCTCGGCAATCTTTGTGTCGCCTGCCTTGAGAGCCTTGTCCAGCCCGTAAGTACTCTCTATAGGCGTGCTGACCAGATAAGCGATAGCCGTGTTTTCCGGGATGTCATAGGTTTCCCTGAAATACTTGCCGGCTCTGGGCACCAGGTCAACATAATAGCCTGTATCTTCCTCAGGTGTGCAGACATAGCTGCCGCTTCTGTTTTCTATATAATCTTTTATGTACCGAAGCCCGTCTCTTACATCTTCCACCCGCTCACCGGAAATCACACAGATGATCTCTCCGCCGTACCGGCTCCAGGCATACTGTTCTCCGCAATAGACAGTTTCCAGATAGAGAACTTTGATCCTGGCTTTTTTTGTGGCGTCATCCGCCGCCATATACATGACGTCTTCAATATCGCTGCAGATCAGTCCGATACTCTTATGCTTCTCGGGAATCTCCCAGAGCTGCCTGTAATAGGGGCTTGCTTCCGGGATCAGCTTCATCATGGTAACATGGGCCATTATTCGTTTATCCACGGCATCCTCCGCTTTTATTCACATCCTGTAAATAATGGATTACTTCTTTAATATAGAATACCATTATTTGACTTTGCGGTAAAGAAAGAAAAAAATATTTGTAATTAACAAAAATTTAATATTGTTATTTATATAAATACTAAATTCTTATGCTATAATCAACCAATAGTTCAGTTTGCAGTAAAGGAGACATCATGAAAAAACCATACAATGAAAACACATCCGTCTTCCTTCATCCGGCCTTTTACCGGCGCCTGCTGGCGGGACTCTTAACGGCCTGCCTTTTCTGGTCCGTAACCCTGCTTCCTGCTCTTCCGGTATCAGCTGCTGTCCTTTACACACAGGATGAAGCCAATATCCGCAAGGAGCCTAAGAAGGATTCCAAAAAAGTCGGCGCCCTGGGGCCATCGACAGAAGTTACCCTGCTGTCGGAATCAGGCAACTGGATCAAAATCCGGACAGAGGAAGGTAAAGAGGGATACATTTATAAAGATCTGCTTGGAAATACGCCTGTCGAAACAAATAAAGAAGGCGAAAAAGAAGAAGTGGAAAAAGACAGCGGTGATACGGAAAATCTCACAGATATCCGGGAGAAAGCCATCTCCTACGGCCAGGAGCACCTGGGGGATACTTACAGCCAGAAGCACCGCAATGAAAGCGGCTACGCTGACTGCTCCAGTCTTGTAAGAGATGCCTACGAAGAAGCATCGGGAGAATATATCGGTGACGATACCAAGACCCAGTCCGATGTGATGAATTCCTATTTCTATGAAATCACCTCCCTCCGGGATGTGGAGGAAGGCGATCTGGTCTATCATCTGAGCAAAGACAACCACACCGGCATCTACCTGGGAGACGGCAAAGTCCTGCACGCTTCCAAAAAGGCCGGAAAGGTCGTTGTCACAGAGTTCTCTCTTGATTCTGATTACTGGGAATACGGCTGCAATGCCGCATCCTATTGTTCCAACAACTGAATATGATTCTTATGCCATGCCGAGGAAGAACATGAGACAGGCCCAGGTGTAAAGGGGATAGCTGATTCCCTCATCATCCTGGCCGTTTACAAGGATTCTCTCGGCATCTTCTTTTGTTAGGATGGAAAATCCGTCAAAATGTTCTGACCCTTCCGCTCCCTTATGGTTCATTTCCGGCATGCTGTCCCTGTTAAGCAGGATCAGCACCAGAGCATTGCACTCGTCCGTCATGCCGGGCGTACTGTAAACGCTGCGGTTGATAATACGGATCTCATCGGAAGTCTCTACCAGAATTCCTGTTTCCTCATAGAGTTCCCTGGCCGCCGTCAGTTCAATGGCATCCGGCTTGTCATAATCAGCTTTATCGATCAGGCCGGCCGGAACGCTCAGGAGATACCTGCCCGCAGGGTAACGGTATTCTTTATTGAGAAGAAGGCGCTTGGGCTCTCCTTTGACATTGAGGACCACAAAGCAGCTGACCGCGTCGGGCAGCATGGCCTTATGCTCCGCATCGGTCATCAGGGCCGGAAGACGGTCCTTTTCTCTGCGGCTGGCATTGTAATAATGCGCGCCGGGCTCATACTGCAGATCATAGAGTTTCAGATACTTTCCATCATAAATTGTTTTAACCTGTTCTTTTTTCACTTTTTTATCTCCCTTCTCACGCAGTCTGCGACCCGGTGTAAAGCTGATAATATCTTCCCTTCTTACTGATCAGTTCATCGTGAGTGCCACGTTCAATGATCCTGCCCTGCTCAAGAACCATGATGCAGGAACTGTTGCGGACGGTGGAAAGCCGGTGGGCGATCACGAAGGTAGTCCGTCCGTGCATCAGTTTATCCATGCCATCCTGGACAATAGCCTCCGTCCTTGTATCAATCGAGCTGGTCGCCTCATCAAGGATCAGAACCGGCGGATCTGCAATGGCCGCCCTGGCGATGGCCAGAAGCTGGCGCTGTCCCTGACTTAAGTTGGCTCCGTTTCCGGTAAGCACCGTATCATAGCCCTGAGGAAGCTTATTGATAAAGCCGTCCGCATTGGCAAGCTGTGCTGCCGCGATCACTTCTTCATCCGTTGCATCAAGCTTTCCATAACGGATATTCTCCCTGACCGTATCCGTAAAGAGATTGGTGTCCTGAAGCACCATTCCCAGGGACCGGCGAAGGTCTGCCTTCTTGATCTTCTTGACATTGATGCCGTCATAGCGGATCCTGCCCTCCTGAACATCGTAGAATCGGTTGATCAGGTTGGTGATGGTTGTTTTTCCGGCACCGGTGGAGCCGACAAAAGCAATCTTCTGACCCGGTTTGGCATACAGGTCTATATCATGAAGGACAATCTTGTCCGGCCGGTATCCGAAATCCACATCCAGGAAACGGACATCTCCTTCCAGTTTTTTATATGTGGTGGTTCCTTCTGCCTTGTGGAAATGTTTCCATGCCCAGCAGCCGGTCCTCTCTTTACATTCCGTAATATTGCCGTCCTCATCTTCCCTTGCATTGACCAGCATGACATAGCCTTCATCAATTTCCGGCTCCTCATCCAGAAGGGTAAAGATTCTCTGGGCACCTGCCAGTCCCATAACGATAAAGTTGATCTGCTGGCTGACCTGGTTGATGGGCATACTGAATCCCTTGTTAAAGGTCAGGAAGCTAGCAAGTCCGCCCAGTGTAAATCCGCCCATACCGCCTATGGCCATGATGCCTCCGGCAATCGCCACAAGCACATAGCTGATATTTCCGATCTGGCCGATGGCGGGCATGGTGATATTGGCAAACTTATGGGCCTTATAGGCACTGTCAAAGAGCTGGTCGTTGATCTCGTTAAAGACGCGGATGTTGTCTTCCTCGTGGTTAAAGACTTTTACCACCTTCTGCCCTTCGATCATTTCCTCTATAAATCCGTTGACCTTTCCCAGATCTTTCTGCTGGCTGACAAAGTAGCGTCCGCTCTGGCCTGCCAGGTATCTGGACACAAAGAGCATGACGCCCACCATGAAGAGGGACAGGCAGGTCAGGGGAATATTGAGCCTGATCATGCAGATCAGGACACTGCTGATGGTGATCACACTGTTGAAAAGCTGCGGGATACTCTGGGAGATCATCTGCCGCAGGGTATCAATATCGTTGGTGTAGACGGACATGATGTCGCCGTGGGCATGGGTATCAAAGTAAAGGATGGGCAGGTCCTGCATGTGTTCAAAGACCTCTTTACGCATCCGGTTGAGGGTTCCCTGGGTGACCGTAACCATGATCTGGGCCTGTGCCAGGGCAGCCAGGACACCCAGCCCGTAAAAGCCTGCCACCCGCATGATGGCGCCTGCCAGGGGGCCGAAATCATGACTTGAGCTCTTGAGCATGGGAATAATATAGGCATCGATCAGGGTCCTTGTGAACATGGTTCCCTGTACATTTGCAAAAACACTGGTGGAAATACAGATCAGAACAAGGATTAATGCCGGAGCGTAATATTTCATCAGATAGGCCAGGAGGCGGCCAAGGATCTTCCATGTATCCTCTGTTATCTTAGCTTTTCCAACGGGATTCCCCCGCCTTCCGGCAGGTACTTTTCTAACTTTTTCAGCCATGATCACATACCTCCCGCCATATCAAAGTCACCGCCGGCCGATGACTGGGTCTCATAGATTTCCCTGTAGATCTCGTTGCCTTTTACCAGCTCCTCATGTATATCGAAGGCGCTGATTCTTCCGTTATCCAGGACCAGTATCCTGTCACAGTTTTTAACACTTAAGATTCTCTGAGCGATGATCAGTCTAGTGGTATCAGGAATTTCCTTGGCCATGGCTTCCCGGATCCGGGCATCCGTGGCCGTATCCACGGCACTGGTGCTGTCATCGAGTATGAGGATTTTGGGATTCTTGAGCAGGGCTC
Organism: Eubacterium sp.; assembly: GCA_017434385.1. Taxonomy (GTDB): domain Bacteria; phylum Bacillota; class Clostridia; order Lachnospirales; family Lachnospiraceae; genus Anaerobutyricum. The sequence goes on along the minus strand of JAFRFJ010000014.1, from coordinate 86,274 downwards.
TGGCAATACAGATTCTCTGTTTCTGTCCGCCGGACATATTGGTGCCTCCCTGTTCAATCCATGTATTGTATCCCTCGGGCCTTTTTTCAATGAATTCATCCGCGCAGACCAGTTTACAGACCCGTCTGCATTCCTCTTCCGTGGCCTCTGCATTTCCCCAGCGGAGATTGTCCAGGATGGTTCCGGAGAAAAGGACATTTTTCTGCAGGACTACAGCCACTTTATCACGGAGAGTTTTCAGGTCGTACTCCCTGACGTCTCTTCCGCCCACCCTGACCGAACCTTCGCTAACATCGTAGAGACGGCTGATCAGGTTTACCAGACTGGTCTTGGCACTGCCTGTGGCGCCGATAATCCCTATGCTCTCTCCCGGCTCTATGGTCAGGTTAATATCATTCAGTACATTTTCTTCCGCGTCTTTATGGTAGCGAAAAGATACATGATCAAATACAATGCCTCCGTCAGCCACCTCATAGACCGGATTCTCCGGGTCTTTGATGTCCGCTTCCTCATTAATGACCTGCGACACCCTTCGGGCGCTGGCAATACTCATGGAGATCATGACAAAGACGAAGGACAGCATCATCAGGCTCATCAGAATGTTCATACAGTAGGTCAGCAGCATCATAAGCTCGCCTGTGGTCAGTTCATTCTGTACGATCATCTTTGCGCCGAACCAGCTGATGGTCAGCATACAGGTATAGATAGTCAGCATCATGGAAGGGGCGTTCATGGATACGATCCGCTCCGCCTTTACCGCCATTGCCTTGAGATTGTCGCTGGCTCTGCCGAAACGGTCTTTCTCATACTGCTCCCGGACAAAAGACTTGACCACCCGGATGGCAGATACATTTTCCTGGACGCTGGCATTGAGGTCATCATATTTCTCAAACATTTTGGTGAAAAGCTTCATGGCGGAAGCCACGATCAGGCCCAGGACCATACCCAGCAGCACAACCGCGATCAGGTAGATACTGGCCAGCCTGGCATTGACCATAAAGGACATGCACATAGCGATCAGCAGGGAAAAGGGCGCCCTGACACACATACGAAGTATCATCTGATAGGCGTTCTGCAGATTGGTCACATCTGTCGTCATCCTGGTAATCAGGCTGGGGGTGCTGAATCTGTCAATATTGGAAAAGGAAAATGTCTGAATGTTCTCATACATGGTCTTGCGCAGGTTGCGGGCAAATCCCGCAGAGGCCCTGGCTCCGTACTTTCCTCCCATGATACCTGTAAAGAGGCTGCCGCAGGCCACGATCACCATGAAAAAGCCTGTGACATAGATATGGCGGATATCTCCTTTCTCCACTCCATTGTCTATAATAGATGCCATAAGGAGGGGAATAAACATCTCCAGTATAACCTCAAGGATCATGAAGACCGGAGTCAGGAAACTGTCTTTCTTAAACTCCCCCACCTGGGCGGCAAGTGTTTTCAGCATGGTCTTATCCTCCTGAAAATCTCTGTCTAAAAACTCTCAAGCAATCCCCGGATTCCTTTTTCCCGGAAAATGCCTTTATAATATCCAAGTTCATTTTGTATCAGGGCATCGATCATATGCATGCCCATCAGCTCTACCGGAGCCCGGTCGTCCGTAAAAATATGACCTGTGGACGGACAGGGTTCAAGGCTTCGGTCCACCCTGTCAAGGAGAGCCGCAAGCTCGGGAGACCGGATCTCCCGTATCCTTCCGGAAAAGCTGTCCCTGGCGGATGGGTCCCTGAGGGCAATCAGCTCCCGGTTGGTGGTACCCGGCACATCCACGATCCAGGCCTTGTCAAATACAGACACGATGGTATCTGACAGGCAGGTATTGATACTGTCCGGATCATCCCTGTCACTGTGCATGTTCATATTGACAACCATCACCCCGTCCTCTGTCAGATGGCTCTTTACAAGACTGAAAAACTCCCTGGAGCTCATCTGGAAGGGAATGGTGATATCCTGGTATGCGTCCACCATGATCACATCATATTTGCGGTCACAGACGTTCAGAAAGGCCCGGCCGTCATAGGTAGTCACAGGAATGTCCTCAGGCAGGGCAAAATACTGATGCGCCAGCCAGGTTATCTTATCATCGATTTCCACGCCTTCCACACGCATCTCCGGAAAATAGCGGTCACACTGGGAAGCGTAAGTTCCGGTTCCCATCCCCAGGATCAGCAGGGAAGCGTCGTCTTTTGAAAGAACATCCGCCATGACCGGAGCCGCCAGGGCATAATCATAGTACATGCCGGTAAGAGAATCGTTTTTCATGCGGATGGACTGCACTCCAAAGAGTACATTGGTCGCCATAACGGTAGATTCGGGTGTGTCCCGGACCTGAAGATAATTATATACAGACTCTCCCTCATAGGATATGGTATTGTCCCAGAAGGCAAAGCGGTCTTTATGTCCCAGAAGAGCGCAGATAATAAAGAGGATCACACTGATAAGGACAAGTTTCCATCCCCTGCGGGCACTGATAAAATACAGGATACCCAGAAGCAGTAAAATGGCGGCGAAGATCAGGAATGTAACCGAAGTACCTACGGCAGGGATAGTCAGAAAAGTCGGTATAAATGTGCCGATAATACTGCCGATCGTATTAAATGCGCCCAGTCTTCCCACCACGGAAGCACTCTGATCCAGGCTGTCCATGCAGTATTTTACTAAAGACGGTGTGACCGTTCCCAGAAGAAAGAGGGGGAACACAAAGATGACCATACAGGCAATAAAGGCCGCCCAGATCAGAAGATTTGTATTCACTGTTACGATCAGAAGGCCGGTAATAGCCAGGATGATATATTTACCCGCCACGGGAATGGCAGCGATCCACAGGGCAGCGATCAGGATCCGCCGGTAAAGCCTGTCCGGATCGGGATTTTTGTCTGCCATCCTGCCGCCGATGACATTTCCCAGGGCCATGGCGATCATGATCGTGCCGATGATAATGGTCCAGACGATCTGAGAAGAGCTGAAATAAGGAGCCAGAAGTCTGCTGGCTCCCAGTTCTACCGCCATGACCGACATTCCGGCGAAAAACTCTGTCAGATAGAGATAATATTTATTATTCAGAATTGCTGGTATGTTCATATTTTCTACATTCAGTCTCCCCTGGCAGGGCTTCCTTTTTTATTCATGCTTTCTTTCGATTTTATAGTAATCCGGGGCCTTTTGCAAGAAATTTCAGGGTCCCGGACCCGGCCAGGCCCTTTTCTTTTTACGGAAGTCATAAAAAAAGTCCTTTATCCTGTATGGACATCCCGCCTTTTTAATGATAAAATATGAGCCGTTATGACAAAAGCATGCTTATTAGGAGATATCAGATATGAAAACAGCAATTGTTACCGACAGTAACAGCGGCATCACTCCATCCGAGGCGAAGGAGCTGGGATTGTTTCTTATGCCCATGCCGGTTTTCCTGGATGAACAGGTCAGGTGGGAAGGGCTCGATATTACGGATGAAGAGTTTTTCGGGGCTCTCACATCCGGTATTGATGTCAGGACTTCCATGCCCTCTCCGGGAGACCTCCTGGACCAGTGGGACCGTATCATAAAAGAAGGCTACGATGAAATCGTCTACATTCCCATGTCCAGCGGACTGAGCAGTTCATGTGCAACAGCCACCGGTCTGGCTGAAGATTACAGCCACCCGGTCTATGTGGTGGATAATCATCAGATTTCCCTGACTTTAAGGGAGTCTGTACTGGAAGCACGTGAGATGGCTTTCGCAGGGTACAGCGGGGAAAAGATCCGTGACACCCTCCTGGAAGGAATGCATGACAGCAGTATTTATATTACCGTAGACACCCTGGAATTCCTTAAAAAAGGCGGCCGGGTCACTCCCGCAGGCGCTGCCATCGCTTCCGTACTGAATCTGAAACCGGTCCTGACCATACAGGGAGAAAAGCTTGATGCTTTCGCCAAGGTTAGAGGCATGAAGCGCGCCCGCTCCAAGATGCTTGAAGCTATCCAGGAAGATCTTGCCACACGCTTTGCCGCTTATGACAGGGAGGAACTCGTTATCGCTGTTGCCGGAGGCGGTCTCAGTGATGAGGAGGCAGACCAGTGGCTTGCCATGCTTGAGAAAACCCTCCCGGGCTATCACAGCTACTATAATCCGCTTTCCTTCAGTATTTCCGCCCATGTCGGTCCCGGTTCATACGGAGTCGCCATCTGCCGTCACAGACATTTTTAGTTCTTAATCAAATGTAAATATAAAAAAGAATCTGTAACCGCCGTTACAGATTCTTTTTTTTGTATATGAACATAAATGATATTGTGGAAAAAACTACCAGGTATGCCAGCATGATCCATACGCCCCCGTAGGAAGGGGTCTCTCCGTTGGCAATACTCCTGATCATGGCACTGCACTGCGACAGGGGCAGTATCTGAATTACATGGCGGAATCCCGCCGGCATCTGATCCGTGGAAAAGAATGTATTACACAGAAAAGACATGGGCACAATGATATAGGAGTTATATTTGGGCGCATCCGAATAGCTCTTTGCCAGAAATGACAGGGTCAGGGCAATCGTTGAAAAAACCGTTCCGTTCAGAAAAAGGATCAGGAAAGAGATCCCATTGAATATCAGCCCCGTCCGGATTGACATTGTCAGAAGGAGAATAACACCTGCAGCATACATGCCGCGCAAAGCGCCTCCCACGATCTGCCCTACAATGAACTGCCACAGAGGTGTAGGAGAAACCATGACCTGGTCCAGGGCCTTCTCATAAAGCCTCTGAACACTCATGTTCTGGGCGACGGCACTGAAGCTTCCCGTCATGGTGGACATAGCCACGATACCGGGAATCAGATAATTCAGATAGGGTTCCCCGTGGGAAGTTGTCTGGATTCCCATTCCGAAAATAATCAGATACATCAGGGGAGAAATCATTGCCGCCAGTGTAATCTTGTAAAAGTCTCTTTTAAATTCTGTCCATTTTTCCCAAAGTACTGTAATAATACCCATAATTATCTATCTCTTCATCAGGCTGCTTCCGATCCGCTCCACAAACACATCTTCCAGTGTGGAATTGCGGAAGACCGCCTCCTGTCCTTCCTGTCCCAGTGAGGACAGGTATTCGATGGCATCCTTTCTTTCACTGAAGAAACGTGATACCAGCTTTCCCTCTCTTGTCTCATCTACAGCGTATTTACCCAGTTCCTCGATCAGTCCCTGAGGTGTTTCAATTATATCCAGCTTCCCTTTATTGATCAGGGCTACTCTGTCACAGAGGGACTCGGCCTCTTCCATGTAGTGGGTCGTCAGAATGATAGTCAGGTCCCGATCATTAATCTGACGGAGCAGTGTCCACATCTGGCGGCGGGACAGGGCATCCATACCTGCTGTCGGCTCGTCAAGGAGAATGATTTCCGGATCGATCATAAGTGCCCGGCAGATCATAAGCTTTCGCTTCATTCCGCCTGAAAGGTGTCGGACCACCCTTTTTCTGTAGTCGATCAGGTCTGTAAACTCCAGAAGCTCATTGGTCTTTTCCCTGATCTTTGCTTTCTTCATCCGGTAAAGTCTTCCCTGGTACTCCATGACCTCTTCCATAGTCATATCCTGCCGCATTGAATACTCCTGGGTAATCACGGCCAGTTTCCTTTTCTGTACCGAATTCCTCCGGTTCAGGACCTCGCCGTTAACACGGATTTCTCCACGGGTAGGCAGAAGAACTGTGGACATCATGCTTATGGTCGTAGTCTTTCCGGCTCCGTTTGGTCCCAGCAGACCGAAAAACTCTCCTGTCTCAATGGTCAGGTTCAGATTATCAACTGCCGTAAAGTCTCCGAATTTTTTGGTAAGGTTCCTTATTTCGATCATCAGAGTTCTCCTTCAAAATCTCAGTTTTTCTATTATAAGCCGAAAAAAATACTACGTCAACTTCTCTAGGTCTCTGAAAAGGATTTTTCGCAATTTTTCTACCTCTTTCTGGGAAAATGTGATATAATATGGCGCACACGTTAAATTTTGAACAAATAAAAAAGACCTGGTGACAATAATGAATATCATAAACAAGACCTGTTTCCGCCGGCTTGCCGCTCTTCTTCTCTTTGTGGCAATTGCGGCGGCGCCTTTATCCGTCAAGGCAGATAAAAGCCACAGCAGTTACGACAAAACAACGATCCCGGAAACGGACTCCGTAGGTATCTACGGTATGACTCCTATTTACGGCAGAGATATTGAGGACGGAACCTACACAGTTTCTGTGGACTGCAGTTCTTCATTCTTCCGGGTGACCGACTGTAAGCTTAAGGTCAAGGGAGACAAGATGAGTGCTGTCATGACCATTTCCAGCCACAGTTACCTCCTTGTATATATGGGTATGGGCGAAGAAGCGGCTGCTGCGCCGGCCTCGGATTATATTCCTTTTAAGGATATAAAGAAGCAGTGCACATTTACTGTTCCCGTAGAAGCGCTCAACAAGGCCATCCCCTGTGCCGCCTACAGTAAAAGGCGAAACAAATGGTACAGCAGAATGATCCTTTTCGAGGCTGCCTCCCTTCCCAAGGATGCTCTAAAGTTTGATCTTCCGGATTACGAGCGGATCAAAAAAGCCCTCCATGTTCTGGAGACCAAAGAAATGCAGGACAGACAGGGACAAAATGACGGTAAAGAAGAAGAGGCCTCGACGGAAACTTCGGCTCCTGCCAATGCAGTGGCGGCAACCGCCTATGAGCCTACCGAACCCATGACTCTTGACATGGAGGACGGCGAGTATTCCATTGAACTAAACATGTCGGGAGGAAGCGGCAGAGCCAGTATCAGCTCCCCCACTCTCCTGCTGGTTAAAGACGGCAAGGCCTATGCCAAACTGATCTGGAGCAGCACCTACTATGATTACATGATCGTAGGCGGCCAGCGATATGAGAACCAGACAACGGACGGGGGCAATTCCACCTTTATCATTCCCATTGCCGATATGGACGCCATCATTCCCGTGATCGCCGACACGACTGCCATGGGGGATCCTGTGGAAATCAACTACTCCATCACATTTTATGAAAACACCATCGGCAATAAAGGCATGATACCGCAGGAAGCTGCCAAGAAGGTCTTTATCTACGCAGTAATCATCATGATTGTCGGGGCCGTTCTCAACCATTTTGTACAGAAAAAGCGGCATAATACCGTAAAAAGAAAAAGGCGGTAATCCTGTGGAGCTACCGGTTCTTTCCTTACAGATACATAAAAGGGGCTGTCTCACTAAGTGATGGGAACTGCTAACGCAGTTAACCATCAGCTTTGAACTTAGCAGAACAGCCCCTCTTCGTGTTTTATTGAATTTTTCGCCCTCATCTTAGAGTTTTTCGCCCTCTTATTGGGAATCTTCAAGTTCTTGGGGAAGTTTTCCATCAATCATGATAAAAACTGATTCTTACATGACAGTATGAAAATTCTCTCCATCAAAGCAGAAAAATACTTATTTTTACATGACGTATTTTGCCGGTTTCCATCAATACAGATCTTTTATATATCTATCCATGAAAAAGCAAGTGGGGAATATAACCAAATACAATGATAACATGATTTGTACATGAAAAACTGCAAGAGTATACCATCATAATAACCCGAAGATAAAAGTATACATGACATGAATCTCTGAACGTCCATCAAAAAGTAAAGAAAAGACTTTTCATGATTGAATTTTCCGGTTTTTTTAACAGCAAAAAGGCGCCGCAGTTACGATTCGACCATCTTTACAGAATGGACGAAAACGTTACTGCGACGCCTCCCTCTTTTTATGTGGTTTATTTAATGTGATTATTCTTTCCCGTCAAAGCAGTATGTACAGAGTTTACAGGGCGAAATGCCTATGGACTCGTTCAGGTCATCCAGCCTGTGATAGCGCAGTGTGGTAAAGTTCTGCTGCTTGCAGATGTCCCTGACCATTCCATCGTAACGCTCACTGTTGGGATCCGCGTATTCCGCAAGAACTTCTTCCGATACATCCCCTTCCCTGTCCCTGATCACTCTTCTGGCGATCAGATCCATATCCGACTTGGACCTTGAGAAATTCAGGAATTTACACCCGTAAAGAAGAGGCGGACAGGCAGGTCTTACATGCACTTCTTTTGCGCCGCTCTGATAGAGGAATTCCGTGGTTTCACGCAGCTGAGTACCCCTGACAATCGAATCATCGATCAAAAGAAGTTTTTTATTCTCAATCAGCGCTTTGACCGGCACCAGTTTCATCCTGGCAATCAGGTCTCTCTGCGCCTGCATGGTGGGCATAAAGGACCGGGGCCATGTCGGCGTATACTTGATAAAAGGCCTTGCAAAAGGAATGCCGGACTCATTTGCATAGCCGATGGCATGGGCAATGCCTGAGTCAGGTACACCCGCCACTACATCAGGCGAAACACTGTTTCCGTCCCTCTTTGCCAGCATGGCTCCGCAGCGGTAACGCATTTCCTCTACATTAACTCCCTCATAACTGGAGTTGGGGTAGCCGTAGTATACCCACAGGAAAGAGCATATGCGCATCTCTTCACCGGCTTTTTCCAGAACTTCCACACCATCCGGGGTGATAAAGTCAATCTCTCCCGGCCCGATCTCCCGGTAATCCCTGTAACCGAGATTAAAGTAGGCGAAGCTCTCAAAAGAAACGCAGAAGCCGTGGTCATTCTTTCCGATAACCAGCGGGGTCCTGCCCAGCCGGTCTCTGGCGGCATAAAGGCCTTCCCCTGTCATCAGGAGCATAGTCATGGATCCGTCAATGATATTCTGTACATAACGGATTCCCTCAGGTATGGAGCTCTGCTTGCAGATCAGGGATGCCACCAGTTCCGTGGCATTGATCATCCCGTGGCTCATCTCCTGAAAATGGGTATTGCCGTTGGCATATACAAGTTCCAGCAGTTCTTCTGTATTATTGATCTTTCCGACAGTGACAATAGCAAAACTTCCCAGATGTGACTGGACAAGGAGCGGCTGGGGTTCAAAATCCGAGATACAGCCAATACCCAGTCCGCCTTCCATACCTTCGATATCTTTTTCAAACTTTGTACGGAAAGGGGAATTCTCAATATTGTGAATAGCCCTCTGGAATCCTTCTTTCCCGTATACGGAAACTCCGGCTCTTCTTGTCCCCAGATGAGAGTGATAATCAACTCCGTAAAAGAGTTCCAGAGTACAGTCCTTCTTTGATGCTATTCCGAATATTCCGCCCATGAAACAGGTCCTCCTTCATCTGTGCTTGTATTTTTATCTGATCTCGTGTTTGTTTCTTCCGTCCGCCAGCTGAGAGATAAAATGTCCCACACGCTGGGATGCCTTTCCGTCTCTGATATCAAAGTTGTCCCGGCAGAAGACTTCCACTTTCTCATGCTCAAAATCCTCCTCAAGAATAGCCTTTACCAGGGCTTTTCTGTTACGGACGATTTTCCCGGGTACGAACTTCTCGAAACCGGAATAGAAATCTCTCGATGCTATGTAGCTCTCAAGATCGTAGGCGTAAAAGAGCATGGGTATGTTAAGCAGGGAAGCTTCATAGATTACCGATGAATAATCCGTAATCAGTATGTCTGTGATAAATAAAAGCTCATTGATCTCCGACTCAGCGGAAAAATCATAAACTCTTTCCCTGTACTCCGGCTTGATATTATAGGTCATTTCCACAAAGGGATGATGCTTGATAATGATCACATACTCTTCCGGCAGGTCCCGGGCAATCTGATTGGGATCAAAACGTTTCTCATCATAAAATGCTGAAATCTTGCCGTTGCCACGGAATGTCGGAGCAAAAAGGATCACCTTCTTACCCTTGAGTCCGGGATGAGCATCATAGATACTCTTTCTGATTTTCTGCTTTAAATCTTCATCAAAGAACATATCCGTTCTGGGCACACCGTAAGGGAGTACCTTTTTCTCGGAAAGTCCGAAACCTTCCGCGTAATACTTGGCGATATGCTGTGCTGATACAAAGCAGTAGCTGTAATCCCTGTGGGTTTTGGAAGTCTGTTTGGGACCGCCTTTTTTTCCAAGCCTGGAAAAGCCGAAGGTCTTAAATGCGCCGCAGGCATGCCAGAGCTGAACGATATCTGTTTTGGTACAGATCCCCATGGTCTGCAGGAATGGAGTAAAGTCATCCACTACGATAACCCTTGCCTTAGCGGCCTTGACCGCCAGGTCAAAGAGCTGCCCGAAGCTGATCTCCTGCAATGTTCCGGCATGCAGCCATGTACGTACATGCCGGTCTGACTCTTTCTCAAGATATGGATATATAAACTCAAAATTACCTGTCATATCATCTCTGCGGTCTGACAGGAAGAGAATCCCTTTTTTCTTCGTATTAAAGGCTGAAAAAAGCTGGTAGCTAAGCTTGAGAAAATCTCTCTTTAATCCGGTCATTCCCCTTGTATTACGACAGAAACTGAAATATCTCCAGCCTACATAGTGAACAAGCCGGTGGAAGAATCCCCCTTCTTTTTCCAGTACCGCATCTTTCCTCTCCGTACCCAGATACATGATTCCAAGTACATCGATCACATACCAGGGAAGAAATGCCAGACCCAGGAGCATGTTCATAAAGCGGAGGATCACTGCCAGCACCGTCTGCAGACGGTTTGGCTGATACTCGGGACTGTTGTCCACAGGCTCTTCCATCCGGATCTCGATCCAGTTTTCACCGGGAATCAGGAACTCCTTCTGCAGAGGATCAAGGTACTCGACTTTGATCGGCACATCCTGATATAGGGTCCCGTCATAGTCCAGCTCAAAGCGGATGCGGCATTTATTCCATACACAGTTCCAGAATACATTTTCCAGGTCAAAAATATAATGTGCGTATACACGTCCGGTTTTTCCCGTCGGGTCCGGCTCGAAAGAGTTCTGGGGAACCAGCATTCGCCTGTCATCCTGACCGTTTTCAAAGATCAGTTCCAGTCTGGGAGCGCGCACGCCGGGATAATAGTGGTCAAGGGTTGCCACCATGGACATGATCAGTTTCCCTTCCTCCACAGAAATCTCTTTCATGGCTATTTTCGTCTTTGTATCAATATCTGCTTTTACAGCTGTTTTATTCTCCATATATTACCTACTTCTAAAAAACTGCTAACTCTTTCTGAAAAATTGTCAATGTTTATTGTAACATTATTATTTATCTGCTTCAACACCCATTTATCGGGGATTTCTTATCACACGCCCGTATTTACCCGCAATATTTTACGGGTAAATAACATGGAAAACAGTTGTTTTTATTGCTGTAATCGAGTATGATAATTACAATCAGAAAGGATGATATTATGTTTGAAATGTTCATTACAGTTGTGGCAACCATCATTGTCACAGTATACGGTGTATCGAATTCAGTGCTGATGCACAGTCCCTACCGTCATTTTTACTGGGCTGCCATCATCAGTATTATTGTTCTGATCATCATCATATATAATCTGCATCATATGCTGAAGAGAAGGCATCTGAGAAAGCTGCAGGTGGATGTTGACGATTACTATTATTATGACAAGTTCACATCCTTCCTCTACCGGATCGGATATTTGATCAGTTACTTTATTCAGAATTTACTCTTTGACTACAAATATATGCAGAGGAACTTCAACTTCTGTAAGGGTCTGGATGTATATGACGGCGGTGTCAGCGAATACTACATCAAGTTCCGCAACACCTGGTACAGGTACCTTCCCCTCACTCTTCTCAGGCACAGGATTTCTCTCAACAAGCTGAAAGCTTTTGCCTGCACCATGAAGAATGACATGATCCTGACCGCCATGGAAGATCCCGAAAAGAAGCAGCTCCACCTTGAGTTTACGGAAGAACTGGCTCAGAGAGTTGAAAAGCATCCTTATATGAACCGTGCCCTGATGGAGCAGGTTCCCGGTGTACATGATATCGATTCCCTCTATCGAAGCAATCTGAGAAAGTACTGGAGAGCAGTACTTTACGCCAAAAAGAAAGAACCCAAGGTTGTTAACCTGGTTGAAAGACAGAACTTCCGCGGCAAAAGAGATGTCACGGATTACAAGAAGACTGATTTCCGTTAACAGACCGAGGATATTCCTTCGGACAATTTAATACGATTAAAAAGCAGCTGTTCCGATCACTGATCCGAGCAGCTGCCTTTTTATTATTAATTATTGCCTTCTCTGACGAACGATTTCAAATGCCAGCACACCTGCCGCAACAGATGCATTCAGGGAATCTATATCCCCTTTCATGGGAATACGAGCTCTCATGTCACAGGCTTCAGCCACAAGACGGCTGACCCCGCTTCCTTCATTTCCGATCACAAGTCCGATCGGGCCGGTAAGATCAAGGTCATACATAAGCTCTCCACGGGCATCTCCGCATACAAACCAGAGGCCTCTCTTCTGCAGATCCTGAATCGTTCTCGTTATATTTGTCACTTTAACCACAGGCGTATAATTGAGTGCTCCGGCAGATACCTTGGCCACCGTTGCCGTCAGTCCCGCCGCCCTGCGCTTCGGGATGATAACACCGTGTGCCCCCGCCAGATTCGCGGTACGGATGATGGCGCCAAGGTTATGAGGATCTTCTATCTCATCACAAATGATAAAAAAGGGAGGCTCATTTTTCTTTTCAGCCGCCTGGAAAAGATCATCCAGGTCCGCGTAATCGTATGCAGCCAGGACAGCTGCCACGCCCTGATGCCTGCCGCCGCCGGTCATGGTATCCAGCTTTTCACGGCTTACATAGGTAATCAGAGTCCGTTGCTTCTTTGCTTCTCTTAAGATAGTCCGCACCGGGCCGTCCGTATTTCCTTCCTGGACATAAAGCCGGTCCACGGTCTTATCGGATCTGAAGGCTTCCGTCACTGTATTTCGTCCGTAGATAATGTTCTCTTCCCCGATCATGATATCTCCTCTCCGCCATTACTCTTCACCGTCCGGATAGCAGCCCTGATCAGTTCCATCATTCTTTCGGTCTGTCCGGAAAGATAAAGATAACCGACCAGTGTTTCAAAAGCCGTGGCGATCCTATAGTCATGGGAACTCTGATTTTTGGCATAAGATGACGGTTTTGCGTTTTTGCCTCTCCGGTAGATTGCCTTCTCCTCCGATGTCAGAAGCGGCCTGACCGCTTCCATCAGAACTGTCTGGGCGCCGGCGCTCACATAATTTACCGTTTCCTCATGATAGTTGTTGACGCCTGTATTTCCTTCTGACACTATCATGGTCCGGATGACCAGATCAAAGACAGCATCTCCTATATAGGCAAAGGAAAGCGAGGAATAGGTCTTCAGTTCATTCTCCGTAAGAGGAAAATGATCACAGAGGCTTGTCAGGCACGTCTCCATTTTACACCTGCCCTTGTATCCTCAAGGATGATTCCCATCTTTGCAAGCTGATCCCTGATTTCATCTGCCCGGGCAAAGTTCTTTGCCTTTCTGGCCGCCTGTCTCTCCTCAATCAGAGCTTCTATATCATCATCCAGCAGGACATCTTGCTTTTCAGTGATAATACCCAGCACATCACAGAGCTTAACAATAGTGTCAAGCATATACTGAGCATATTGGCGGGATGACGTCTCCATTGTCACATTGGCCAGTTTGACCAGTTCGAAAATGGCAGCGATGGCATCTGCCGTGTTGAAGTCATCCTCCATGGAATCTTCAAACTTCTTCACAAGATCCTCTGCCTCTTTTACATGCTCTTTTTCCTCATCTGTCATGGTCGCTGTATCTGTCGCTGAGATTCTGTCTCTTAAGCGGTCCACAGAATTGAGGATTCTCTCAAGTCCGTTCTTGGAAGCCTCCACCAGAGTATCGCTGAAATTCAGCGGGCTGCGGTAATGGGCACTCAGCATGAAGAAACGGATAACCTGCAGGGGATACTTTTCGCTGATCTCACGGACCGTGAAAAAGTTGCCTGCGGACTTGGACATCTTGGTGCCGTCAATATTCAGGAAAGCGTTGTGCATCCAGTACTTAGCAAACTGCTCGTGATTGCATGCCTCGCTCTGGGCGATCTCATTTTCATGATGGGGGAAGATCAGGTCCTCGCCGCCGGCATGGATATCGATGGTGTCGCCGATGTACTTTTTGGACATGACGGAACACTCTATGTGCCAGCCGGGACGGCCTTCTCCCCAGGGTGACGGCCAGGAGGGCTCTCCCTCTTTCTTAGGCTTCCACAGGACAAAGTCCATGGGGTCGTCTTTCTCATCACTGACAGCAATCCTGCTGCCTGCGATCATATCGTCAAGGTTCTTGTTGGAAAGCTTGCCGTACTCTTTAAACTCCCTGGTGCGGAAATAAACGGTACCGTTCTTCTCGTAGGCATAGCCCTGTTCGATCAGGCTGCTGATCATATCCACCATACCGTCAATCTCCTCGGTCGCCTTGGGATGATGAGTTGCCTCACGGACATTGAGTCCTTCCATATCCTTTACGCACTCCTTAATGTAACGCTCGGAAATCTCGGAAGCGTCCACGCCTTCCTCGTTGGCCCTGCGGATGATCTTATCATCCACATCTGTAAAATTGGAGACGTAATTCACGTCATATCCCTTGTATTCAAAATATCTTCTGACCGTATCAAAGACCACCATGGGGCGGGCATTGCCGATGTGGATGAAGTTGTAAACGGTAGGGCCGCATACATAGATGCCTACCTTGCCTTCATTTACAGGCACAAACTCCTCTTTACGGTTTGTCAGTGTATTATACAGTTTCATTAATTTCCTCCTTACGGATATCTGATCATTTCATTGTCACAGATTATCATTATACAGCAAGACAGGCCGGCAGGCAACTGCCTGAAAGCAGATTCAGACAATCTCCATCACGCAGATTCTCCGGGCGGGACGGATCAGATCCAGGGCCTTCCGCCCTCTTTCGGTAAGATCCGCCTCTTTAAGGGCCTGCTGCCTCTCCTGATCGTCGGACAGCAGAACCCGGGTCAGGTCCGCCATAGTGATCTTTCCAAAGTCCTGTGCGCCTTGTCCTGTCTCTTCCAAGCGGATGATCTCAAGCTTTCCCTCCCCGGCATGGAGCCTGTAGCAGCCCTCAGCCCTGGGGAAAAAGGCATCTTCCAGGCAGATAATGCCGTCAAAATCTCCTCCGGAGGAGAAACATCCGGATAAGCCTGCCGGATCCAGAATCCGGAACATAATCTTCTTCTCTCTTTTCACAGGATAAAAACGCAGTCCCTTAGCCGGTCCCGGCGGAAGCAGGAAAGGTTCCCACGCCCCGTCCATGATCAGCTGAAAATGTCTGTAGTGATACTTTTTCTCACAGAATGAAAGAACTGCCTGAAGAAATACACCGGTCCTTTCCATATCCCGGCAGAAAATCCGGGACAGAAGCAGACAGCCGTTTTCCAGACCTGCTGCAAATCTTCCGGCAGGGCGGTCTCCCTCGAAGACATAGAAGAGACGGCCGTAATCACTGACAGCCTCCAGTCCCAGCCTTGTGTAATAGTCCGGGCTGACCTGTGTAAAAATATCAAAGCGGGATGCTTTAACTTCATTTTCCATACGGGCAAGTTCTTCAAGCTGCTCAGGAGAGGCCTGGTCCGTGATCCGGAAGTCTCCTGCCCGGCTTTCCTGCCCGAATGCAGTCTCCGGATCCAGAATCTGGATCTCCTGCTCCAGCTGTTCCATGCCGAAGCGAAAATCAAAGGGAAGATAGTAGGCCTCATTGGCAGGCATCAGATAAGTGATGGCCTGGCCGCGGTCTGCAAGCATTTCAAAGGTTTCTTTTAAAAGCTTTCGCATGATCCCGGTCCGCCGGTAGGCTTCATCAGTGGCCACACCGACGATATAGCTGGCATCCGTCTTCTTTCCTCCGAGACAGAGGGTGTAGGGATTCAGATGCACCATACCGCACACTTGGTCCCGGTCAGCATACAAAAGCACTTCATTTTTTCCGTAGACCCGGTCAAAGTAAAAGTCCGCATAGGAAACAGGATCCTGAAAATTCCTCTGCCAGATCCGGTAGACTTCCTCTCTCCTGCTTCCGTCATCTTTTATGATCATCTGCTAATCCTCCCGGTCCGATACATCCGGTTTCCTGTCCGCCGCGGGGCAGCAGTCACGGCTGCACATATCGCAGTTTCCTGTTTCCATCATAATATCAGCGCCGGCATAGTTGCCGATCTCTCCAAGCAGACAAACTGCCTGAGCTGCCATTCCCTGGCCCTGGCCTGTAAAGCCCAGCCCTTCCTCCGTGGTAGCCTTGACATTTACACGGGAAACAGGAAGTCCCAGAGTTTCTGCGATTCCCTGCCGCATGGCCGGGATATAGGATGCCAGCTTAGGTCTCTGGGCAATGATCGTGGAATCGATATTCTCGATCACATAACCGTGATCGTCCAGCAGTTTTCTTACAAAGGCCAGCAGTTTCATACTGTCTGCCCCTTTATAGGCCGGATCCGAGTCGGGAAAATGCTGTCCGATATCACCCAGGGCCGCTGCTCCCAGCAGGGCATCCATGATGGCGTGGACCAGCACATCCGCATCGGAATGGCCCAGCAGGCCGAGTTCATAGGGAATTTCCACGCCGCCCAGGATCAGCTTTCTGCCTTCGGCAAGCTTATGTACATCATATCCGCTTCCGATTCTCATGGTATAACGCCTCCTACAATGTAAAAAAAGCATATCTGTAAAACAGATATGCCCTGTAAATGGAAATAGCGGGAACTGGATTTGAACCAGCGACACCACGGGTATGAACCGTGTGCTCTAGCCAACTGAGCTATCCCGCCGAAAAAGAGAAGTGGGACCTACAGGGCTCGAACCTGTGACCCTCTGCTTGTAAGGCAGATGCTCTCCCAGCTGAGCTAAGATCCCACATCAACGAAAACAATTATATAACAGTTTCAACCGCTTGTCAACACGAAAAAGGGGGCCTTTTCCTAGAGAAAACGGCTGATTCCGCCATTCCTTAAAATGGTCTTTCCTATTTCCTCCGCCTTGTCGAATCCCAGGGAAGAAAGGTTATCCACAGCCCGATCCAGAGCTCCTTTAAATGCCTGGCACTGCCTGTCAAAAGCACGCATGGCCAGTCTCAGTCCAAGCCCCACTTCCCGGGCCGCCTCTTTAAAGGAATCCCTGTCTATGTCATCAAGGCTGCAGTCACTGCCGATGTAAAATGCCATATCCCTGGTGCTTTCCGGATAGACACAGGTGCTGACAATATCGTAGGCGGGCGCCAGCCGGATCCCCTTGAGATTGTGGTCATAGAGGAGGGAATAATTCTTGAGATGATTGTCCGTGTTTCCCACCAGATAATCGAAGATTACTATATTCCAGAGCTTGATCTGGTCTTCGATGGGGTTGGCCGAGTATCTTCGCAGAAGGTCGAACATGGCTTTGAAATAGCCTGCGCGGTTCTTCTCATATTTATTTGCCGAACCTACGCCCAGGGCCTGGGCAAAATCCTCCTGGTGAAGGCGGCAGGGGCGGACAAGTCCCTCAGTTTTTTCCGGCCGGTCCGAAAAGATCCTGTCATAGCGCTCTGTGGCATAAAGAATATCTCCGTCTTCCGAATCGCCCACATTGATGATAAAGCTGTCCGGCACCTCCAGTCCCATGCCTGCTGCAGTTTTCATGGAGAGCTGCTCGTTGATCACGATGGCCTCCAGGCGGATATGGCTCTGTTTGACGATATGGGTGCTGGGCGCCGTGCCTTTGGGAAGATACCATTCCTTTCCCTTATCATCATAGTAGAGACCGACTTTTCCCGACGCGCCGGTCAGGGACAGGTGGGCTTTGGTAACAAGCTGGGCCGACTTGGTGGCCCCTTCCCTGGCCAGGGCCCTTACCCTGTCAATGGAAAGGCGCTCATAGCTTCCTTCTCCGACAGATTCCTCACCCTGAGGTTCAATCAGTACCGCTCCCAGGCACTCCTTTCCCAGGGAAGAAAGAATGGTAATATAGTCAGCAGCGTCCGCATGTATATAGCTGGCCACGGATCTTCTTGTAAAGCCTTCCGGGAGCAGGCCCTCAAAAAAGCGTCTGGTCTCCTCGGTGGAATAGGGTCTGCTGCGGAGGGGCAGACGGATGGAAATGGGTCTGGGATCCGGTCCTTCCAGGTAGCTTTTGCTGTAGCAGAATCTTGCCCGGGAAGAATCATCCCCCTCAATTTCTCCGACATGGATCTGGGATCCTCCGATTTCAATACTTACATCCAGCATAGTCTCGCCCTACCCCCTTCCGCTCATCTCAAGGTCCATACCCAGAAGACCGGCCAGATAGAGGGCCCTTCCCAGCTCGGCCGTACTCTTTCCTCTTTCCAGATCAGAAATGAAGCTGACACTCAGTCCGCTGAATTCTGACAGAAATGCCTGGGTGTATTTTAACTGTTTTCTTCTTTTGCGAATGGCCATGCCAAAGTCTGAAGCGTCACGAATGATCATAGCTTCCTCCCAATTATTTAGCCGTACTCCCAAGAAATAAAGATATTATAAATTTCTTAGCCGTACTCCTAATTTTTGCTTTTTTTCAGTATAACTTCTCCGTACGGCAAAGTCAAGTCCGTCTATAAGAAAGCGGCGGAGGGTATTTTCCTCCGCCGCTGTCAGCTGATTTCATTACAGATCCCGGCCTGGGCCGGTATGAAACTTTATTCTCTGAATAAACGGAGCAGGGTATAGATCACGATCACCAGGGCGATATAAGGCAGGGCTGCCACGGTAAAGATCACCAGTCCCGCAACGATCAGTCCGATGACGATCATAATCAAAGCCCTTTTGGCAACGATCTCAATCTGGCCCGGTTCCTGCTCCCGGGGATAATCTCCCCCTTCGCTGTCCCGGTCATAATCCGTGCCGGAAGCCTGCCAGCCGCTTTTATCATGGTCTTCGCCGCTACCCCGGGCGTCTATGATCGACCGGGCGATCAGACGGGGGCTTCCCAGCAGGGAACTCACGTCCTCTTCACTGCTTCCGTCAGTGATCTGCTCCTCATAGTAATTCCGGTAATATTCAAGAGAATCCCGGAGCTCATAGTCAGAAACTTCGCCTCTTAAATACTCTTCCAGTTCTAACAGGAATTGCTCTTTTGTCACTCGGTAATCCCTTCCTCTTTCAACAGTTCGTATGCTCTCTTCACATCAGAGGGTCCGATGATCATCTCATCCCCGTCTCCTGTGGCAAATGCATACATGTAATCCAGATTGATCTTTTCCTCTGCGATGGATACCAGCATTTCCGCCAGCATGCCCGCTCTGGACGGCACCTTGATACGGAGGACATCCGTAAGCTCAACTTCATACCGGTAACTTTTAAGGAGATCTCTTGTGGCTTCCGGATCCGGAACAATCAGCCGCAGCACAGTATCGGCCATGCTGAGGGCCTCAACGTTGATGTTCTCCTTTCCCAGGATATCCATTACCTCCTTAAGCTTGCCTTCCTTGTTTTCCACCGTCACTGTAACCTGCTTAACGATCATGGCTGCCTCCTTTTTTACGAAAACAGCAAAAAGGAAGGTCCTCCGGATCTTCCTTTTGCCTTATGATTCTATCTGGTCATTTATTAATTACATCATTCCCATTCCGCCGCCGGGCATTGCCGGAGCCGGATTCTCTTCCTTGATGTCTGCTACGACTGCTTCTGTTGTCAGCATAGTGGATGCAACACTGGTAGCATTCTGCAGAGCGCTTCTGGTAACCTTGGCCGGATCAATGATACCGGACTCGATCATGTTTACATACTCCTCTGTAAGCACATCGAAGCCGATTCCTTCTTCACTCTCGGCAACCTTGTTGATGATAACGGAGCCTTCGAGTCCCGCATTGGCAGCGATATGGTAAAGGGGTGCTTCCAGGGCTTTTAATACAATAGAGGCACCTGTCTTCTCATCACCTTCCAGTGTCTCGGCAAACTTGGCAACCTGTGCTGCAGCATGAATGTAAGCGGAACCGCCGCCGCTGATGACACCTTCCTCAACTGCTGCTCTCGTAGCTGCAAGGGCATCTTCAAGACGAAGCTTTGCCTCTTTCATCTCTGTCTCTGTTGCAGC
Organism: Eubacterium sp.; assembly: GCA_017434385.1. GTDB lineage: Bacteria > Bacillota > Clostridia > Lachnospirales > Lachnospiraceae > Anaerobutyricum. The sequence continues at coordinate 66,337 of JAFRFJ010000014.1, read as the reverse complement.
ACCTACACGGATAACTGCTACGCCGCCGGAAAGCTTGGCAAGTCTTTCCTGCAGTTTTTCCTTATCGAACTCGGATGTGGTCTCTTCGATCTGGCTCTTGATCTGTGCTACTCTTGCAGCAATGGCATCCTTGTCTCCGGCACCGTCAACGATAACGGTATTTTCTTTCTCAACCTTTACGGACTTAGCGCGTCCCAGAAGATCCATGGTAGCGTCCTTTAACTCAAGGCCGACCTCTTCGGAAATCACTGTTCCGCCTGTCAGGATCGCGATATCCTCAAGCATTGCTTTTCTTCTGTCGCCGTAACCCGGAGCCTTGACACCGACAACGGAGAATGTTCCGCGAAGCTTGTTGACGATCAGTGTTGTAAGAGCCTCGCCCTCGATATCCTCGGCAATGATGAGAAGCTTTGCACCGCTCTGTACGATCTGCTCAAGAAGAGGAAGTACTTCCTGAATATTGCTGATCTTCTTATCTGTGATCAGGATATAGGGATCATCCAGCTCAGCTGTCATCTTCTCCATATCTGTTGCCATATATGCGGAAATGTATCCGCGGTCAAACTGCATACCTTCTACCAGATCAAGCTCTGTCAGCATGGTTCTGGACTCTTCAATGGTGATGACACCGTCTTTGGATACCTTATCCATTGCATCTGCAACGAGCTGGCCTACCTCCTCATCTCCTGCAGAGATGGAAGCAACCTTGGCGATCTGCTCATTGCCGCCAACCTGCTGGCTCATTGCCTCAATAGCCTTAACTGCTTCATCAGAAGCTTTCTTCATACCTTTTCTTAAGATGATCGGGTTAGCGCCTGCTGCCAGGTTCTTCATACCTGCATTGATCATGGTCTGTGCCAGAACCGTTGCGGTTGTGGTACCGTCTCCGGCTACATCATTTGTCTTTGTAGCAACTTCCTTAACGATCTGAGCACCCATGTTTTCAAAAGCATCCTCAAGCTCGATATCCTTTGCGATGGTCACACCGTCATTTGTGATCAGGGGTGTGCCGAAGCTCTTGTCGAGAACTACGTTGCGGCCCTTGGGTCCCAATGTAACGCGGACTGTATCAGCAAGCTTGTTAACGCCTTCTTCTAATGCTTTTCTGGCCTCTACGCCATATTTGATTTCTTTTGCCATGATGTTCTTTCCTCCTGATTAATCTCTATTATTCAACAATTGCCAGAATATCGTTCTGTTTAACGATGATATATTCCACATCATCCATCTTCACGTTGGTTCCGGCATATTTGGAATAGATGACCTTCTGGCCTACTGCTACTTCCATTTTAACTTCTTCCGTTCCGGGGCCTACAGCAACAACTTCTGCTTCCTGCGGCTTCTCCTGTGCGGAACTTGTAAGGATAATACCTGTTTTTGTCTTTGTCTCAGCTTCAAGCTGCTTTAATACTACTCTGTCTGCTAATGGTACTAACTTCATATCTGCCTCCTGATAAAAATTACATGCCCCGAAAATAGGGCACGTTTGATTTTGCCTTTTATTTTCTGTTAGCACTCATTTGATTCGAGTGCTAATCACTGTCACTATATTAGATTCTTTCGTCTGCAAATGCAAATCACAAAAATTGAAATATCCTCGTATAACCCTATATATTATGAGATATATCCAAATATATCCATCATTCTAATTATATCTCTGTATTTCTTCTGTTTTCTCACTCCGCATCTGCTCCTGACAGGCTGAAGCCGCAGAAGGCCTCCCGGCGGAAAACTTCTGCGGCTTTGCTTTTCTCTTTATAATACTGATTTCCTCTTAAAAGATCAGTTTCCTGTGGAGAAGTCCATTCCTCCTTCACTGTCGGTCGCGGTCGTATCCTGAACAGTGCTGTCCGTGCTGCCGGCAGCCGGCTCCTCGGACTGGGCGCCGTCATCGGCAGCCGCGGGCTCCGTGTCACCGGAGGACTCAGTCGTGGGATCTGTGTAGCAGTGGATTACATCCGGACCCAGATCATTCTGGCGTGCCTCATACATTTCCGTAACGGTTACAAGCTGGTAGCCTTTTTCGATCAGATCCGGTACGAATCTTTTAACCGCGTCAATGTTATAGGCATGGATATCATGCAGGAGAACAATCTGTCCGTCCTGAACGACCATTACGCCTTCATAGGTTTTATCGGCATTCTTATATTTCCAGTCATTGGTATCAACCCACCAGTTTACACAGGTCAGTCCGTACTGCTTTGCAGTCGCACGGACCCGGCCGTCATAATCGGCCTTGCCGGAAATGGACGGTTTGACATAGGCTCCGTAAGGGGGCCGCAGCAGAGTGGGTTTTACTCCGATCACCTTTTCTATGCTCTCAACACCCATTCTGATTTCCTTATCTCTCTCGCTGTCGGAGATCGCCATCAGATCCTGGTGGCTGTAGGTGTGAGTTCCCACTTCCATGCCCAGCTGGTATTCCCTCTGGACTGTTTCCGGATACTGCTCGACATTCTGTCCCAGGCAGAAAAATGTAGCCTTGGCATAGTTCTCTTCCAGAACGTCCAGCATGGGATTGGTCGTATCCGCATTGGGACCGTCATCAAATGTGATGGCAACCATGGGCTTGGAAACATCGATCTCAGGATAGATCCTCAGGTCGAAGTTGGCCTTCTTCCCAGATCCGTCCGTTGTCTCGGCAGTCACAGTCACCGTGTGCTTTTCACTGCCCGGCTCCGGTGTCAGAACTCCGTCGTCGGATACCGTCACCAGATCTCCGTCGGTGGTGGACCATTTCAGCTTTGTGTTGGTCGCATCCGCCGGTTCGGTGGTGATGTTAAGCTGCATGGTCTGTCCGACACGGATGGTCGGTGCGGGTGCCTCCACCTTAAGATCAGTAATCTGGATGCTGTTATCAGCTCCTGCCGTTGTAGCTTCCGCAGTCTGGGCTGTTTGCTCCTTGCCCTTCTTTTCCTTTTTACCGCTTCCGCCGCGGATCAGTCCGCGGGCAACAGTAAAGATACCGGCAACCAGCGCAATGATAACGATCGCGCCAAGGATATACCGGATGATTCCCGGCCCTTCATCACGGCTGTGAGAATTCCTGCTCATAATTTCCTCCTCTTGAAAAACGTGTGTTTTCAGACAGTACTTTATTATAATTCTGATATTTATGGCTGCCGGCAGTGCCGGCAACAGAAAGCAGGCGAAAATCAAACTCTATGATTCCCGCCTGCAATGGCTCTGGTATAAGGTGAAAGAAGAGTTATACTCTGGACAGATACTCACCTGTTCTTGTATCGATCTTCAGCTTGTCCCCGAGATTGACAAAGAGCGGTACATATACCACGGCTCCGGTCTCAACCGTACAGGGCTTGGTAGCACCTGTAGCTGTGTTGCCTTTCTCGCCGGGCTCACACTCTGTCACTTCAAGTTCAACGAACATAGGCGGCTCAACAGCGAAAATATCACCGTTATGGGAGATCATGGTAACCATATCGTTCTCCCGGACAAACTTAAGAGAATCACCGATCTGGTCTTCGCTCAGGCCGATCTGGTCATATGTCTCTGTATCCATGAAATAGAATAAGTCGCCGTCATTGTACAGATACTGCATCTCATTACGCTCGATCCTTGCCTGGGGAAACTTCTCTGTGGGGCGGAAAGACTTCTCTACAACGCCGCCGCTCTTGATATTTTTAAGCTTTGTCCTTACAAAGGCAGCTCCCTTACCGGGCTTTACATGCTGGAATTCCACGATCTGAAATACATTACCCTCTATCTCAACTGTCAGCCCATTCTTAAAATCTCCTGCAGAAATCATATCTGAATTCCCTCCTTCTTTCACTTGGTTTTCACTCTACCATTCTATAATACAACAGTCCTTTTTTCAACTGTTTTTTGGCCTCCTGCGGTTTACTCCCTTTTTACTTTTCACCCTTTGGTAAAAGAAAAGAACTGCTTTCTCGGGGATCCGCTTCAGGATGATCTGAATTTCCTCCTTCGGGTTGATCGGTTTGACCAGTATGGTCAAAACCCCCAGTTTCCTCGCTCCGATCACATCCGTAAAAATCTGGTCTCCCACGAAGATAGTGTTGTCAGGCCGGGTGCCGATCCGGTCCATTCCCCTTTTATAGCCGCCGGTAAAAGGCTTCCATGCCATACATACAAATTCTGTTTCAAGCTCTCTGGCAAAGGGTTCCACCCGCTTTTCCCGGTTGTTGGAGATCAGGCATGTCTTGTAGCCGATTTCCCTCAGCTGGCTCATAAAAGCTCTGGCACGCTCGTTTGCCGGAGCGTTATGGGGAACCAGGGTATTGTCAATATCAAACATCACGCCCCGATAGCCCCTGCGGTAGAGTTCCTCAAAGGGGATATCAAGAACGGAATCAAAATAATGATCCGGATAGAACAGCGGCGCCGATGCCGCCCTCTTTCTGAAAAACAGTTTTTCGCGAAGACTCATTGGGTCTCCTTTCTTCTGATCAGCCATCCGGGCTTAAGCTCCTGCCCGGTATCGAACCAGATTGTCTGTGCGGGATGGGGCGCGGATTCCACAGGACAATGGTCCTCGTCCTCCATAGCCCGGACCCTGACTTCAAGGTTGTCTCCTCCGGGCAGCATGACCTCCAGGGTCTCGCCCAGGGAGAACTTGTTCTTCTGGGATATTCTCGCGTATCCTCTGTCATCGGTCTCCCGGACAATCCCGATATAGGTATAGCCTTTTATGTAAGTGTTGGCATCGTAAATCTGCGCCGTCTCATCGGGTTTGTCAAAATAGAAGCCTGTGGTAAAGGGACGGTAGGTACATTTGGCGATCTCATCCAGATAGTAGGGCATGTTGGCCCTGTATAAATCCGGAGACCGGTTGTAATCATCGATGGCTTTCCGGTAGGTCCTTGTTACCGCGGCCACATAAAGGGCTGTCTTCATTCTGCCCTCTATCTTGAAGCTGTCCACACCGGCTTCTATCAGCTCGGGGATATATCCGATCATGCAGAGATCTTTTGAATTAAAGATGTAGGTCCCCCGCTCATTTTCCTCAACGGGCAGATACTCGCCCGGCCGGGTTTCCTCCACCACATAATATTTCCACCGGCAGGGATGGGTACAGGCGCCCATATTGGCGTTTCTTCCTGTAAAATAACTGCTCAGCAGGCACCGTCCCGAGTGGGAAATGCACATGGCGCCATGGATAAATGCCTCTATTTCCATATCCTCGGGTATCTCCCGGCGGATCCGGGAAAGCTCCTCTAAGGACAGTTCTCTTGCCGCCACGACCCGGCTGGCACCAAGATCGTACCAGAAGCGCCAGGTCAGGTAGTTGCTGCTGTTGGCCTGGGTGCTGATATGGACCGGAATCTGCGGACAGACAGTCCTTGCTATGGTGAAGATACCCGGATCGGAAATGATCAGGGCGTCAGGGCCGATCTTTGAGAGTTCCCTGAAGTATTTCTCCACTCCTTCCATATCCCGGTTATGGGCTACGATGTTGGCAGTCACATAGACTTTGACATTGTTTTCATGGGCATAGCGGATTCCCTCCGCCATCTCTTCCATTGTAAAATTCTTCGCCTTGGCCCGCAGGCCGTACATTTCACCGCCGATATAGACCGCGTCTGCCCCGTACAGGACCGCAGTCTTAAGGACCTCAAGGCTGCTGGCAGGTATCAGTAATTCTGTCTTTCTCATATATTCCTCCCTTATTTCCTGACACTGACGGACATGCCGTCACCTACCTCAAGGATCACCGTATCCAGTTCTTCCATGTGGGTCAGGGCATAGAGATACTCTCTCATGCGGCTGTGAATGGTATGATTTCTGCGGACGATCCCGTACCGGGATTCAAAGATATCTCCGTCCTGGAGCACATTGTCCGAGAGAAGGATTCCCTCCGGCGCCAGCAGGCGCATGACTTCCGGCAGAAAATGGATGTACTGTCCTTTGGCAGCATCCATGAATATGAAATCATAGGGCCCCTCCAGGGTGGGAAGGATCTCGGCCGCATCCCCTTCCAGAAGGGTGATCCTGTCACTGCATCCTGCCTTTTCTATGTTGATCCTGGCGGCCTCAATCCGCGGCGGCCAGTTTTCGATCGTCGTGATCCCGGTGCTCTCCGGAGTGTATGTACTCATAAAAACCGAAGAAAATCCCACAGCGGTTCCCACTTCCAGTATTCTCTCCGGCTTCTTCATGTGCAGAAGGACACGAAGCAGTTCCCTGGAATCCTTCCGGATCACAGGCACCTGATCTGCTTCTGCTTCTTTTTCTATTGTATTTAAAATATCAGAGGACGGGTCCCTGTAAAAGGACCGGATAAAGTCTCTGACTCTTACTCTGTCAGTACTCATGGTCCCTCTGTCTCCTCCGCTGTCATTGTCTGAAGGATACGGGAGGGAGTCATCTCGGAAGACATCTTGTATTTGCCCGGTCTGATCTTATCATAATCATCCATGCAGCGGATCTGTACACGGAATACAAAGGCATCGTCCACGATTTCCTTCTCCTCCAGGTCCTTGGCGATCTCCTTTAAGCTTTCATTTCTGCTCACCCGTATCATCGCTTCCACCCCGTGGCCGGGCGCGTCTTTGGCGCGGTCCGCAAATATCCTGTATCCCAGGTCCCTGCAGGTGATAAAGAGATAAAGCAGGAACAAAAGAAGCAGGGTTGCAGCCAGAAACTTGATGAAGAATCCCATCATTCCTTTTGTCATAACTCTTCCTTCTCCTTCATATGTGAGAGGTTAAGCGGTATATTCATTGCCATGGAATTCTGGACCCTCCGCAGCAGTCTGCAGATTTCCTGTTCAGCCGCAAGAAAGTCCATCACCACCGGCTCACTCAATACGTCCTGGTACTCCTGATATAATTCCCGGGTCTTTTCATTCTTCTTCTCATCCTGCTCCTCAAGGCAGCAGGCAAGATTTCTGGCACGGAACTCATTGACCCTGGAAGCAAGGGCTTCCTGCTGGGCCAGAAGTCTGCTGCACCTGTAATAGGAACGATAGGTTCCGGTCAGGCAGATCCTGGCACAGAGTTCCCTGGTCATATCAAGTATTTCCTCATCCGTAATCGGTTTTCTGTTTTCGGAATCTGTGCTCTCCATCATAGCAGGCCCGCCTATACTTCCATAATGATGGGAAGGATCATGGGCCGTCTCTTCATCTTCTTCCAGATAAAGCTGCCCAGATCATCCCTGACCTCGGATTTCAGTTTGCTCCAGTCGTTGATTTTCTTCTTCCGGCATTCCTCCAGGGTATGGGTGACAACATTACGGGCTTCATCCATGAGGTCCTCACTCTCCCTGACATAGACGAAGCCTCTGGATACGATATCCGGTCCCGCAAGTAGCATGCCGGTATAGCGGTCCAGGGTCACCACCACAATGAAGAGGCCGTTCTGTGACAGCATCTGCCGGTCGCGAAGGACAATATTGCCCACATCTCCCACGCCCAGGCCGTCCACATAGATTCCCTGGGCCGGAACCGTTCCCACGATCTCTGCTTTCTTTTCGGACAGGGCAAGAACTTCTCCCGACTTCATGATAATTACATTTTCTTTAGGTACGCCCATTTCCACGGCCAGATCCTTGTGGGCATTCAGATGCCTGTACTCTCCGTGGACCGGAATCGCGTACTTTGGCTTTGTCAGGGTATAGATCAGCTTGATCTCTTCCTGGCATGCATGGCCTGATACGTGTGTATCCTGGAATATTACCCTGGCTCCCATCTGAGACAGCATATTCATAACCTTGGAGACAGCCTTTTCATTTCCCGGAATCGGGTGGGAACTGAATATAATGACGTCTCCCGGTTTAATGGAAACCTTTCTGTGATTGGAGAAGGCCATCCGGCTCAGGGCCGCCATGGTCTCTCCCTGGGATCCGGTAGTGATCAGGACCAGCTGTTCATCCGTATAGTTCTTCATCTGCTCGATCTCGATCAGGGTATTGTCCGGAATCTTGATATAGCCGAGCTCCTCGGCTGTGGAGATGGTATTGACCATGCTCCTTCCTTCAATGACCACTTTCTTTCCCGTCTTGCAGGCACAGTTCATGATCTGCTGTACCCTGTCCACATTGGAAGCAAATGTAGCCACGATGATCCTGTGATCCTTGTATTCCTCGAAAAGATGCTGGAGAGTTCTTCCTACCGTCCGCTCCGAGGATGTATATCCCTCCCGCATGGCATTGGTACTGTCTGCCATCAGGGCCAGGACTCCCTTTTTGCCAAGCTCGGCAAAACGTCCCAGGTCAATGGCATCGCCAAACACCGGGGTATAGTCGATCTTAAAGTCACCCGTGTGGACGATTACGCCCGCCGGGGTATAGATGGCCAGAGCCGCCGCATCGGAAATGCTGTGGTTGGTCTTTATAAATTCAATCCTGAAACAGCCCAGATTGATAGACTGCCCGTGAGCAATCACCTTTCTTCTGGTCGAATTGATCAGGTTGTGTTCTCGCAGTTTATTCTCAATCAGTCCCATGGTCAGCTTTGTGGCATAGACGGGCATATTCAGTTCTTTTAATGCATAGGGTATGGCACCGATATGGTCCTCATGTCCGTGAGTGATCACCAGACCTTTTACTTTGTCCGCGTTCTCCTTCAGGTAGGTGATATCAGGGATTACCAGGTCGATTCCCAGCATCTCATCATCCGGGAAGGCCAGTCCGCAGTCCACCACCACAATGGAATCTTCGTACTCAAAGGCGGTGATATTCATGCCGATCTGTTCCAGCCCACCGAGAGGTATGATCTTTACTGTCTTCTCTCCTGTTGCTTTCAAAATGTTACCTCCGTTCTTTTACTGTGTTATCAGAAACAATGGGCCTCCGTCAACAGAAGAAAACCTGCGCCGCATGGAAGAAATCTGACTGTTCATCAACCCGCCCGTGTCAGTCAGCATCTGCAGCCGAATTGGCTCTGTCCCCGGTGATCCGATTGTTCCTGCCATATGAAAACATAGCAGGGCAGGGACCCTTAAGTCCCGCTCTGCATAATTAAAATTAACCTTCTTTTGCTATTCGGGGATGATATCCGTATCATCCAGTAACTGTTCAAATATCTTCATGACCAGAGAAAGCTCTTCGTCATCTTCCACAAAACTGTAGGAAGCAAGATCATCCGCTCCGGGCTCTTCACTTTTCTTCATAATGTAGACAAGTTCATCCCCGTCACTGTCGCCTGAATTCTCTTCTACAAGGAGGTAGTCGGAACCTCCTACCGTAGTCTGCTCTAAAATAAAGAATTCCACTTCCTCACCGTTATCAGTAAGAAAGGGAATACTCTCATAATGCTTCATGACTCCTCCGTATATGCAGCTTTCTCTCTGAAATCCTCCCCGCCTGATACACGGGAATCCATATAAGACTGCAGAATCGATGCCGCAGCCATCTGATCGATCCTGTCCTTCCTGTGCTCACGGCGGACGCCGCCCGCCATCAGGATTCTTTCATTCTCCACAGTGGATAACCGTTCGTCCCAGAGAACGACCGGCAGTCCGGTTCTTCTTTCGAGCATGCCGGCAAAATCCATGGATGCCCGGGCGCGCTCTCCGAGTGTGTTGTTCATATTCTTGGGCAGACCTACAACAAAGCCTCCGACTCCGTACTGATCTGCCAGGGCTTCGATCCTGGCCAGGGTTTTCCTCAGTTTCCCGGCAGACTTCCTGGTGACCGTCTCTACAGGCTGAGCGGTAATTCCCAGCTCGTCGCTGACTGCTACGCCGACAGTCTTCGTTCCGAAGTCCAGTCCCATCCATCTGGTCATGGTCATTCTTCTTCCTGCTTTTCCAGAACTGTTTCGATGTAATTCTCCATCAGGACGTCCATGATCTCATCGCGCTCTACTTTCATAATCAGGCTTCTGGCATTGTGATGGCTGGTAATATAAGTCGGATCGCCGGAGATGATATATCCCACAATCTGGTTCACCGGGTTATAGCCTTTTTCTTTCAGAGCTTCGTATACGTCTCTCAGAATGGTGACAACATCATATTCCTGTTCTTTTACCACCTGAAAAAACTGTGTATTATTTTTGCTCATACTTTCCTCCTTGCTCAGAATTACAATCAACTTATATTGTACTATGAGAAAAGCCTAAAATCAATCTAAACTTTTAGCAGGCTGCCCTGAAGCACCTGCGGAAATAATCCGGTCTTATCCGTCCAGAAGGACAGATCCTGTCAGAAAATCATCCCGGATATCCGTGATTTTCACTTTTACAAGCTCGTTGACCGGGATCGCCTCCCGGCCTTCCTCCACCGGGATCCTTACCCTCAGATAACGGTCCGTGTATCCCTGACAATATCTGACCCCGTCTTCTTCCACCTCTTCTTCGATCAGTACTTTCTGTTCTGACGCCAGAAATCCGGCTTCATATTCTTTTTTAAGGCTGACTGCCAGCTCATGAAGCCTCCTGGCTCTGTCTGTCTTGACCTGCATGGGAAGATGGCCGCTCATGGATGCCGCCCGGGTCCCCTCCCGGACAGAATACTTGAAAATGTGCATTTCATAAAGGCGGATCTTTTTCAGGAATTTCACTGTTTTTTCGAACTCTTCATCCGTCTCGCCCACAAAGCCGGCGATCACATCCGTTGTCAGAGCGGGTCTGTCATAAGCCCTGCGGAGCAGCTTTACTGCTTCCTCATAATCTCTGGTCGTGTACTTGCGGTTCATCCTGGCCAGGGTCTCATCGCATCCGCTCTGGAGAGACAGATGAAAATGAGGGCACACTTTGTCGCAGGCAAGCAGGGTTTCCACAAAGTCCGGCGTGATGATCCTCGGTTCCATGGAGCTGAGCCTGATCCTGTCAAGTCCCTCCACCCGGTTAAGGTCTTTGAGGAGATCTTCCAGAGAAATATCCTCAAGATCCTTTCCATAGGACGAAATGTGTATTCCCGTCAGAATAATTTCACGGAAGCCGCGGCTGACCAGTCCCCTGACTTCTGATAAAATGTCCTCCGGCATTCTGCTCCGGATTCTGCCTCTGGCATAGGGAATCACACAGTAGGAGCAGAACTGGTTGCAGCCGTCCTGGATCTTGATGTATGCCCTTGTGTGTCCTTCCACACGGCTTATGGACAAAGTCTCATATTCCCTCTCACGGGCCATGTCCGCTACGCAGGATAATGGTCCTTTCTCCCGGCTGCCTTCAAAGTAAGCCCGCAGCACGGAAGCTATCTCATTCTTTTTATTGTTTCCCAGCAGAATGTCCGCCTGCAGCTTTTCCCTGATCTGTTCGGAATCAGTCTGGACATAGCAGCCCGCCGCCACGACCACGGCGTCCGGGTGCTCTCTTCTGGCCCGGTGCAGCATCTGCCGGCTCTTTCTGTCAGCTATATTTGTGACGGAACAGGTATTGACAATATATACGTCCGCATCTTCTCTGAAAGAAACGATGTCATACCCGTCGGCCGTCAGCAGTTCTTTCATGGCGTCTGTCTCGTACTGGTTGACCTTGCAGCCCAGTGTCAGAAAAGCCGCCTTTCTCTTCTTTTCCATGGTTTTCTCACTCCGGATTCTTAACTTTCATATCCCCTGGTTCTATTGACTTTTCATTCCTGAAACGGTACTATATAAGCAGAAGATGAATGGTTGACGGTCCGGCTTTTTCCGGCCTTCATCCCTGCTATATAACCGGTAGTTTACAAGGAGGAACCGCATATGAAAACTGTTACGATTCTTTTGGACTCCATTGATAAGGTAAAGAGTTTTGTCTCTGTGATCAATCCCTTTGACGCGGACTTTGATCTGGTGTCCGGCCGCTATGTGATTGATGCCAAGTCCCTGCTGGGGATATTCAGTCTGGACATCATGAAGCCGATCGACCTCAACATCCATAATACCAATGATAACATTGATGAGATCCTTGAGGCAATTGATTCCTATATTGTAAAAGAAGAGGAATAAATCCTCCTCTTTTTCTCATACGGTCTATCCCGGGAAATGCGTTTTACTCGCATTTCCCTTTTTTCGTCCGTCTCAGCGGGCATGAATCTTGATCAGTTCCTCTCCTGTCACAGCCGTCTTCAGCATCTCTTCGATGCAGTCATCCAGCTTTTTCTCTGATCTTTTGATCACATCCAGCCTGGGCTTTGTCACCGGATGCTTTGCCACAAAAATGGTACAGCAGTCTTCAAAAGGCAGAATGGATGTTTCATAGGTTCCGATCTGCTCGGAAATCCTGATGATCTCATTTTTGTCAAGTCCGATACAGGGGCGGAAAACCGGCATATTTGCCGCTTCATCCGTCACATAGAGACTCTGCATGGTCTGGCTTGCCACCTGGCCGATACTCTCTCCTGTAACCAGGGCCTGGCAGTTCCTCTTCTGCGCAAAATACTCGGCGATGCGCATCATCAGTCTGCGCATGATAATGGTCAGCTCATCATGAGGACATTTCTCATAGATAGCCATCTGTATTTCGGTGAAATTTACCACATGCAGTGTGATGGGGCCGGCATAGCGGGCAACCAGCTTTGCCAGGTCCACCACTTTCTGTTTGGCCCTGTCACTGGTATAGGGAGGCGCATGAAAATAGACTGCCTCCAGGCTGACACCCCTCTTTGCGATCATGTATCCGGCTACCGGACTGTCTATACCACCCGAAAGGAGCAGCATGGCCCTTCCGTTGGTTCCCACCGGCATGCCGCCCGGGCCGGGCAGTTCCTTGGAATAAATGTAAATCTGGTCCCGGATCTCAACGGTAATAAAGCGGTCCGGATGATGAACATCCACCTGCATTTCCGGAAATGTCTCGATCAGCCTTTCCCCTGTAAGGGCGGCCACATCCATGGACAGGACCGGGAACGATTTGTCCGCGCGACGGCAGAGTACCTTGAAGGAGAAGTCCCTCTCTCCTTCCGGATATGTTTCTCTGACATAATGTTCCGCCAGGTCCAGAATATGGTCCATATCCTTATGGGCATCCACAACGATGGGGCAGATGCCGGAGATGCCGAAAACTCTGGTCAGGGCGCCTGTCACTTCTTCATAATCAAAGTCAGACACCGCATCCACAAAAATCCTTCCGGACTCCTTCCTGATCTGAAAATCCCCTAAAGGATCCAGCGCGAATTTCATCTGCCGGACCAGGGCATCTTCGAATAAATATCTGTTCTTTCCTTTAATCCCGATCTCCGCATATTTGATCAGGAATGAACGAAACTCCATAGTTTATCCTGTCTCCTATCTTAACTATCTCTTATCTTCTTTTAAAGCGGCGCAGCAAAGGCACCAGCTCTTTCAGGGCTTCCACGCAGATATCCGCTTCCTCCGGGCTGTTATAGACCGAAAAGGAGAAGCGCAGGGTGGACTCCAGCTGGGATTTATCCAGGCCGATTCCCTTTAAAGTTCCGCTGATCCCCGGCTTATTGGAAGAGCAGGCTGACCCTGCCGACACATAGATTCCCTTCTCCTCCAGAGCATGGAGGAGCACTTCACTGCGGACTCCCGGGAAACTTAAGCTTGCAATATGGGGCGCCTGGCCGGAATGGTCGTATACATCTGGCACTTCATTAAGCACTCTTTCGATCAGCCGGTCTTTTACCGCGCGGATTCCCTTCATCTTCTCTTCATGATCACTGTAGATCAGCCGGGAAGCAAGTCCCAGACCGGCGATCCCCGGCATGTTTTCCGTGCCGGACCGCATTCCGTTCTGCTGGTTTCCTCCGAAAATGACCGGTCGTATCTTTGTTCCCTTTTTTATATACAGGAATCCGACTCCCTTGGGACCGTGGATCTTATGTCCGCTCACGGACAGGAGATCACATTTAAGGCGGCCCGGCCGGCAGTCAAACTTGCCGAAAGCCTGGATGCAATCTGTATGAAAAAGGATTTCCTGATCATACTGGCGGATGATCCGGCCGATTTCCTCCACCGGTTCCACCGCGCCGATCTCATTGTTCACTGCCATGACAGAGACAAGCAGGGTATCCGGGGTCAGAGCCTTACGTACCGCTTCCGGATCCACCAGGCCCTTCTCATCCACACCCAGCCATGTCACGCTAAAGCCCTCTCCCTCAAGGAAGGAAAGAGTATTATACACGGAAGGATGCTCAATCCCAGTAGAAATGATATGCCTTCTCTGCCGTCTGCCTGCCAGGGCGGTGCCCAGCAGGGCAAGGTTATTTGATTCAGTTCCTCCTGACGTGAAAAAGACCTCCCCCGGGTCCACTTTCAGGGCGGAGGCGATCCTTTCTTTTGCCTGTTTCAGATAGTTCTCCGCGGCAAATCCCTTTCTGTGCATGGATGAAGGATTACCGTACTGGTATTCCATCACCTCCTGCATCAGCCGGCTCACCTCCGGGAAAACCCGGGTGGTGGCGGCATTATCGAAATAGATCTCCCGCGGATCAGACTGCGTAGTCGTATTAGAGTTCATCCGCAAAAACGACTCCTTCCTTTTCTCTCAGTTTACTGAAAAAGTCTCCTCTGGAAATGTTCCCGTCGGGGCGCAGGGAAACAATTGCCGTATATACCGGCACCTCCAGCGTCGCATTTCCCGTGATCTGCAGATTGGTAATAGACATCTTGGTATCTTTACAATAGCGCAGCACGTGATTGAGCGCTTCTTTATGTGTATATTGTACCACAGCATTGAATTCCGGTGTATGCTTGATCATCTTTGATACATTTGCAAAACATACTTCCACAAAAATGATCATAAAGGTCGCCAGAATTCCTCCTTCGTAGAAGCCGGATCCCACTGCCAGTCCCACTACGCCGGCGGCCCAGAGGCCTGCAGCCGTGGTCAGACCTTTCACTGTTTTATTCTTTGTGACCATGATGGTGCCGCCGCCGATAAAACCAAGTCCGGTGATAACCTGGGCACCGATCCTGGACATATCCGTGGGCAGATGGCTGACCAGATAGAGATACTGGCCGGTCATAGCAGCTGTAGCGGCTCCGATACATACAAGTATATGGGTTCTGAATCCTGCCGGCCGGTTCTTGTAAGAACGCTCAAGGCCGATGAGGCCGCCGCAGGCAAATGCAATCAGAAGGCGAAGGACAACAGATAAATCATTCATATCGCGAATCGCATCAAAAATAGGTAACATGGCATCCTCCTTTCCTCAGGCAATCAGTTCCTGAATGGCATTGACACAGTCCAGTTCGGCAAGGGATGAAAGCATATCGGAATGAGAGGAGTGTCCTTTTCCCAGCTTTAAAGAAAAGATAGCGGAAGGCAGCTTGTCTCTCTGCCTTCTCTCCCTCTCTATCTCGATATCATATACAGTCGCGTGCCGTTCCCTGATCACCCGGGATATCTCCGCTATACTGTCAAGAGATTCAAACTCTATGAAGAGAGTGATATTCCGATGCCGCCTTTTGTAAAGATGCTCCATAGGTGTCATTACATCCAGTACGACTATAATGAGCACCGTGACTGTGATCACACACACATAGAAACCGGCTCCCGCGGCTATTCCCATACAGACCGAAGCAAAAAGCCCTGTGGCCGTTGTCAGGCCTGATGTCTGCTGGTGTGCCGTTGCCAGAATGGTTCCGGCAGCCAGAAAGCCTATACCGCTGATTACCTGGGCGGAGAATCTCGAAGCGTCAAACTTGAGATCATACTGTGCTACAATATCTGCCCATCTTGTCTGTGTCATCTCATACTCGTAAATGGCGATCAGAACGGTGAGCGTGGCGCCTGTAGCAGTCAGTGTAAATGTGCGGATACCCGCTGTCCTCTGTTTTTTTGTTCTTCCGTAACCGATCGCCGCCCCCGCCGCTGCTCCCAGCAGCAGTCTGACGACCACCGTGAGGAAGGAAAACTCCTGTAATACATTTGTCATCTGGTCTGCATCCCCCTTTAGCTATAAAACCTGCTATAACACATTTGCGAAAACTTTACCAAACATCACTTTAGTTCATATCATTTTCACATTGCTTCACATTCAGTTATAACATAGTTTCAGGCTAAAGAAAACATGCATTTATCGCTTATACCGGATAGGCCCCGTTTTCCGTATCCGCTTTTACCGGATCGATTCCTGTCTGCTGGGCAGCCCGGTATTTGAAGAAGTCCTCTGCCACCTGGGGGAAGAGTGCATAGCTTAACACATCTTCATCCTGCTGCTTCCACATAGCCACTTCCTCTTCAAAGCGGGGCAGGCCGGGTTCAAGCAGGTCCGCAGGCCTGCAGGTGATGGGGGCCTCGTCGCCGATCGCCATTTTCTGTACTTCCCGGTTCATGGGCTTTACAGTCTGGCCGTACTCGCCTCGAAGGAGAGCCCTGCTCTCGTTGGAGATCATCTTATATCTCTCGCCCATCAGGACATTGAGAACCGCCTGGGTACCGACGATCTGGCTGGAAGGTGTTACCAGAGGCGGCTCTCCGAAGTCCTTGCGGACTCTGGGTACCTCTTCGAGCACTTCATAGAACTTATCCGATGCTCCCTGTTCCTCAAGCTGGGATACAAGGTTGGACAGCATACCGCCGGGCACCTGGTACATGAGGGTACGGATATTGACACCCAGGACCTTGGTACTCATGAGGCCGGACTCCAGGTCTCTCTCCCGCATGGGACGGAAATAATCCGCAATTTCTCCCAGAAGCTTCATATCAAGACCCGAGTCATGTTCTGTTCCCCTGAAAGTCTCAACCATGACTTCTGTTGCCGGCTGGCTGGTTCCCATGGCAAAGGGGGACATGGCCGTATCGATGATATCGGCGCCTGCCTCCACAGCCTTCAGATAGGTCATCCCGCCGACACCGCTTGTATAGTGGGTGTGCATTTCAATGGGGATGTCCGTGGATTTCTTAAGTGCCTGAACCAGTCTGGTCGCCTCATAGGGTACCAGAAGGCCGGCCATATCTTTAATACAGATGGAATCAGCGCCCATCTCCTCAATCCTTTTTGCGACGTCAGCCCAGTATTCCAGGGTATATGCATCACCGATGGTGTAGGAAAGAGCGATCTGGGCATGTCCGCCTTCTTTCTTTGTGGCATTGACAGCCGTCTCAAGATTGCGCAGATCATTCAGGCAGTCAAAAATCCTGATCACATCGATTCCGTTGGCGATGGACTTCTGGACAAAGTACTCCACCACATCATCCGGATAAGGTTTGTATCCAAGGATATTCTGTCCTCGGAAAAGCATCTGCAGCTTTGTGTTCCGGAAACCGTCCCGGAGCTTTCTGAGTCTGTCCCAGGGATCTTCCTTAAGGAAGCGCAGGCATGCGTCAAATGTGGCGCCGCCCCAGCACTCCACTGCGTGGTAACCCACCTGGTCCATTTTATCTATGATCGGAAGCATTTCTTCCGTTCTCATCCTTGTTGCGATCAGAGACTGATGGGCATCACGGAGAACAGTCTCAACAATCTTAACAGGTTTCTTTACTGTATTTTCCATATCAAATTTCCTCCTATAAGATGACGCCTACATTAAGATGACGCCTACATGACTCCGAATATAGCCATAAAGGCACCGGCCGCCACTGCCGTTCCGATCACGCCTGCCACATTGGGGCCCATGGCATGCATCAGAAGGAAGTTGGCCGGATCCGCCTCAGATCCCACTTTCTGGGATACCCGCGCCGCCATGGGCACCGCGGATACACCGGCAGAACCGATCAGAGGATTGACTTTTCCTCCGGTGACCTTACACATGAGCTTGCCGAACAGGACACCTGCGGTAGTACCGAAGGAGAAAGCTACCAGTCCCAGAACGACGATCTTGATGGTCGCCACATTTAAGAATGCCTCTGCACTGGTGGTTGCGCCGACCGATGTGCCCAGGATGATCACGACGATGTACATAAGAGCATTGGAGGCTGTCTCCGTCAGCTGCTTGACTACACCGCTTTCCCGGAAAAGATTGCCCAGCATCAGCATACCGACCAGGGGCGCTGTTGTGGGAAGGATCAGACATACTACGATAGTAACAACGATCGGGAAAAGGACTTTCTCCGTCTTGGATACCGGACGAAGCTGCTCCATCCGGATCTTCCGCTCCTTCTCCGTCGTAAAGAACTTCATAATGGGCGGCTGTATGATCGGCACCAGGGACATATAGGAATATGCCGCAACTGCGATCGGGCCCATGATGGACGTCTGTCCCAGCTTTCCTGCCAGGAAAATGGATGTCGGGCCGTCCGCGCCGCCGATAATGGAAATTGCCGCCGCCTGCTTGCCTGTGAATCCCATGGCTATAGCCAGGAAATAGGCACTGTAAATACCGAACTGGGCTGCCGCTCCTAAAAGGAAACTCTTGGGATTCGCGATCAGGGGACCGAAATCCGTCATGGCTCCTACTCCCAGGAAAATCAGGGAAGGAAGGATGCTCCACTCGTCCAGCAGGTAGAAGAAATGCAGTAATCCACCCTCCTGCATAATCGGCGGATACAGGTTGACCAGGAGCATACCGAAGGAGATCGGCACAAGCAGCAGAGGCTCATACTCCTTAACGATGGCCAGATACATAAAGACCAGGGCAACCAGTATCATGACATAGTTTCCGGGAGTGAGGGAAGCAAATCCGGTCTGCTTTGCAAGGTTGATTAATGTTTCACCAAAACCACTCAATGATATTCCTCCAATCCGATCAGGCTCAGTTCATTGTAATGAGAACTGCGCCGCTTTCTACCATGTCACCGACTGATATTTCGATGCTGGCAACTGTACCGTCTTCTCCCGCGAAGATTTCATTTTCCATCTTCATGGCCTCAAGTACTACCACGGAGTCTCCCTTCTTTACAGGGTCTCCGACATTATATTTAATGGCAAGGATCTTGCCGGGCATAGGAGCCGTAATCTTAATACTTCCTGCATTTTTGGATGCTGCCGGTGCCGGTGCCGCAGGCTTTGCTGCAGCCGGCGCTGCCGCCGGGGCTGCCTGAACGGCATCTGCGCCCAGCTCTTCAACGGATACTTCATATTCCACACCATTTACTGTAATTCTGTAATTCTTCATAACCTTCCTCCGTCTTCTATCTTCTTCGAACTCTCTTAATCTTACGTACGACCAGGCGGTCCGCGCTCACCGCGCCGCCTTCAGAAGCAACAATTGCCGCCATGATCACGGCGATCAGGGCGCTGTCGGTCTTCAGGGTCTCAGTTTTGTTCTTTCTCTTTTCCCGTTTCCTTTCCGATTCAGGCAGGGGAGGCCTTTTGAAAATCCTCGAAACCATCCTCTGCTCCCGCTTCCTTCCGCTCTGGAACGTTTCCTTAAGCCGGCGTCCGAAACGGGACCAGGCCCTCTGTACCCGGGAAAGGTATACGAAAAGTGAAATGATCAAAGAGATGAAGGTCAGCACTACAAAAACCATGCCCATACCGATCAGGGTATGAACCAGAGCTTCAAAATAATCCATTCCTGAAAATCACCTCTCTATTAAATAGCGCTGTGCTTCTTAGCCGGTGCATCTTCCTTCTTCCCGAACAGCATTTCAAATGCGGCGATCAGCCGCTTTCTTGTTGCGTCCGGTTCAATAATATCGTCGATGTAACCACGGCCGGCAGCAGCCAAAGCACTGCTCTGCATTTCCTCATACTCCTGTGTTTTCTCGGCAATCAGGGTCACTTTACCCTCACCGCTTTCAATCTCATCCGCGTAAATAATGCGGATGGCCTGTACAGGATCCATCATGCCTACGCTGGCCTGCGGCCAGGCAAGGACAAAGTCGGCGCCCAGGGATTTGGAATTCATCACAAGACCGGCGGTTCCGTAACATCTGCCGGTAATCAGGTTGATCCTGGGGACTGTCGCTCCGGCGATTTCTTTGGTAAAGCGGGAAAGGGCGGAAACCATCCTTCTCTCCTCATGGGCATTTGCTTTAAGTCCCATCGTATTGGTCACAGTAAGGACCGGAATGGAAAAAGCGTCACAGAAGCGGATCAGGCCCGCAGCCTTCTCCAGGCCCCGGACAGTCAGGGAAAGATCTTCTCCCAGGCCCCTGTTGGCAGCCACACCTACTGTCTCACCGTTTAAACGCATGAATCCGGTGACCATTTCCCCGGCATACATGCTTTTTGTTTCAAGAAAAATGTTTCCGTCGGAAACCGCTTTTAAGAGAGCAGCCGGGTCCTCGGCCATCTCCGTCGTAACCGGAATGATCCGGTTCAGATCGTCCTCACAGTCATCATAGGCATCTTCTGACTCATAGTCGGAAGGAAGAAATGCCATCAGACGGCGAAGGGTATCCAAAAGCTCCGTTTCACTGTCGCAGACAAAATCCACATTGCCTGCCTTCTCAGCCTGATATGCGCTTGCTGCCGTATTCTCTTTGTCCTCGGAATTTCCGTCAAGGGCATTGGGGCTGTTAACAAAAAGGCTGGCATTTTCTTTTTCCATCAGGGTAAAATCGGAAAGGCCGGTCATGACGGCGCTGCCGCCCCCGCACATGCCGAAAACGGCGCTGATCTGGGGAATCATACCCGATGCCTGTACCTGTTTCTTAAAAATCTCTCCGAATGCCGCCAGACCGTCAAAGGCTTCCTGCAGACGCAGACCTGCACAGTCGATCATACCGATGACCGGCGCTCCGGTCTTCATGGCCATATCATAAAGGGCGGAAATCTTTCTGGCATGCATTTCACCGACTGATCCGCCCAGAGCCGAAGCATCCTGACTGTAAAGGTAGACCATCCTGTCTCCCATGATGCCGTAACCTGTGATGACACCGTCACCCTGCACCTTCCTGGCACTCAGGTTGAAATCTGTATTCCGGGCGCTGATATAGCTGCCGAGTTCAACAAAAGTACGGTCATCCAGAAGATAGTCTATCCTCTCTCTGGCACTCATTTTAGAATGACTCATATCTTCTCTCACTCCTCCTCTTAATAGAAGAAAATATCTCAAATGATAATTCTTTCAAAATTTTATCAGCATAATGATAGCAAAAAGCATATACAAAAGCAAGGATTTTTTGTTATTCATTTAACATAATTATCTGCACCTGTTTTTTAATAATCTACCACCTGCGCCGGAATATAAAAAGAAGGAAAAAATTTTCAACAATTATCACCTGCTCATTCTGTGCAAAAGAGAAAAATATCAGATTTTTTCACGGAATTCTCTTCTTCCCTGGCGGACTTGCATTGATTATTTTTTAACATTACATAAGTCAACAGTTTATATATGATACGAATCAAAAAATCTTATTCCATCTCTTTCTTCTTCTTTCAAATGACAGAGAAAAAGAGGTGAAATGAAATGAAACGGAAACATTTCTTTCTTTCTTTTTCATGGAAAATATTGTATAATTTGAATAGAAAGAAGTCTCTGTTTCAGAGTCCGATCAGCAATCTTAAAGGAGGGGTTCGATGGAAAATCGTAAAATATCTTTTCGTTCCAGAAACTGTAATCTGAGTCTCTCGGTTTACCCGGGACACTTTGCAACCAGGAACTCTCATGTCAACTATTTCCTTGATATGACTACTTTAAAGATCAGACAGTCCAATGCGCTCGAAGCTGCTGAGTCTCTTGTTCCGCTTTACAAGCACAGCACCGTCGTCGATACCATCGTCTGTCTTGACGGAACAGAAGTCATAGGTGCATTCCTGGCTGAAAAGCTCACAGAGAAGGGCTTCTTCTCCTACAACCGCCACAAGTCAATTTACATTGTAACTCCGGAGATTGACACAGACGGCCAGATGTTCTTCCGCAAGAACATCCAGCCCATGATCAAGGACAGGAACATCATCATCCTGATGGCTTCCATCACCACCGGTATTACCATCAACCGCAGCTGGGAGTGTATAGAGTTCTACGGCGGCAAGCTGCAGGGCATTTCATCTATCTTCAGTGCCATTGATGAGTACGGCGGAATTCCGGTAAATTCACTCTTTACCACCCAGGATATTCCTTCCTATCACACCTACAGCAAGCATGAATGTCCTTACTGCAAGAACGGCCAGAAAATCGATGCTCTGGTCAACGGTTACGGTTATTCCGAACTGTAGGCATTACAGGATCTCAATATATTGTCATAAAAAAGGGCTGCCGATGCAGCCCTTTTTCTGATTGATCAGATCTGATCAGATTTGTTATTTTTGTTTTTCAAAGAATTTCCGGCAGGTCTTCCTATACCGGCATTTCCTCATCTTCGCTAAGTTCGCTTTCCGCCTCGTCAAAGAAGGTCTGCCGGGTCACTTCGTCAATATCCGGCAGGTCGTCGATGGAATCAACTCCAAATGCCCGGAGAAACTCCTGTGTGGTTCCGAAAACAATGGGATGGCCCACTGTGTCCAGTCTTCCCAGTTCCTGTACCAGCTGATATTCAATCAGCTTATTGATCGCGAAATCACTTCTGACCCCGCGGATCGCTTCCACTTCCTGCTTTGTGACAGGCTGTTTATAGGCAATGATGGAGAGTGTTTCCATCAGCACATCTGTCAGAGACCTTTTCTTTGGCTGGCTGACGATGCGGCGGATGTATTCGTAGGCATCCGTTTTGGTAGTCAGCTGGCATTCGTCCTCCAGCCGGATCAGGCAGATACCCCGGTCGTCACGGGCATAGTCCCGGTCCATATCCACCAGGCAGGCCTCCATCTCGATGGGGCTCAGTTCCAGTGCCTCACAGAGCTGGCTGACCGGCACACTGCCTCCTGCCGCGAACAGGATTGCTTCTACGATTCCCTTGATTTTGTTATTGTTTTCCATGACTTTCATCCTATTCTTTTGCAGCTGCGTCCAGATAGATCTCACCGAAATTATCTTCCTGGGTCACCAGAATCTCACCGGTTTTCATCATCTCCAGAACGGCAAGAAAGGTCACCACCACCATTTCCCTGTCAGGGGCAATATCCAGCAGTGTCCGGAAATTGATCCGGCTCATGCCGCTGATCCGGCCCCGGATCGATTCCATGCAGTCTTCCACCCGGTACCGCTCTTTTTTCACATTGCCGAAGCGGCTTCTTTTTGTATCAACCCTGTCCTTTTTCCTCCGCATTACCATACGGAAAACGTCATGAAGACGGACCAGGGTTGTGTCAGCGACGATATCCTCCACGATGACCGGCTCTTCATAGGCCCGGATTTCCTCTGGCACCGATTCCTCCCTGAAATACTTGCGGGAGGCATCCACGCCCAGATCCTTGAGTTCTCCGGCAGCATATTTGAACATCTTGTACTCCATAAGTCGCCGTACAAGTTCTTCCCTGGGATCCTCCTCCTCTTCTTTCTCCTCCTTTGGCAGGAGCATTCTGGATTTAATACGGATCAGGGTAGCCGCCATTACCAGGAACTCACTCAGAACATCCATGGAGGCCACGGTCCCCAGTTCCCTGACATACTCCATGTACTGGTCCGTGATCTCCACGATGGGAATATCATATATATTTACCTTGTTTTTTTCTATCAAATGTAAAAGAAGATCCAGAGGACCTTCAAATACATCAAGCTTGACATCTAATTTCATGATCAGTCAGTTTACCTTCTTTTTTCCGGTTCCTGTCCCTCAGGGGCCTCATCTTCCGGAAGCACTTTCACCCGGTAGATGATCGCTGCTAGAGCAGGAATAGTAATCCGGAACTTTTTCGGCCACCACTTATAGCCCTGGTCCAGTGTGGGAATGTCATCCGACGGTCCATCATAATAACCTTCGAAAGCTTTTCTCTCACCGGAAAGCACTTCAAGGAGCACCGCCTTCTGATCGTAGCCGAACTCAAATCCGTCATACTGCTGGTCGCTCATATTCAGTACCACAATAAAACGGTCGTCTCCGTGCATTCGTTCGTAAATGTAGACTCTTTCTTCCACAGCCTCCACTTCCAGCCAGCGGAAGCTTTCCCTGTCATATTCACCTGCATAGAAAGCCGGTTCACTGATATAGAGATGATTCAGCTGTTTTATGAAAGACGCAAAGGCTCTGTGCTTGGGATAATCCAGCAGCATCCAGTCGCATTCCCTTTTTTCGTCCCACTCCCGGAACTGGCCGATTTCATTTCCCATAAAAT
Source organism: Eubacterium sp. (assembly GCA_017434385.1). GTDB lineage: Bacteria > Bacillota > Clostridia > Lachnospirales > Lachnospiraceae > Anaerobutyricum. The sequence goes on along the minus strand of JAFRFJ010000014.1, from coordinate 42,488 downwards.
TCAGCTTTTTGCCCGGATGTGTGAACATATATGTGTAGAGGGTCTTGGCCTGCTGAAACTTATAATCATAGTCTCCCCACATTTTCTGGAGAACGGTCGCCTTCCCGTGTACCACTTCATCATGAGAGAAGGGAAGCAGATACTTCTCATTATAGAAATACATCATAGAGAAGGTCAGCTTATGATAGTGGAACTTTCTGTCAAAGGGATGAGTGCGAAAATAATCAAGAGTATCATTCATCCATCCCATATCCCACTTGTAGTCAAATCCCAGCCCGCCGTACTCTACCGGTACCGTAACTTTGGGAAAACTGGTGGAATCCTCGGCGATCAGCATGACATCGGGATGCATCTCCTGAAGACCCTTATTCATAAAACGGATATATTCCAGGGCTCCCTCGTTGACGCCGCGGGTAGAATCACCCTGCCAGTAGATGGCATTGCTGATGGCATCCATCCGGATTCCGTCTATGTGATACCTGCTGATCCAGTAATTAGCTGCCGACTGGAGAAAACTCCTGACCTCGCCCCTGTAATAGTTGAAATTACAGGTGCCCCACTGGCTGTAACCCTTATCCGAATCTGCGTACTCATAAAGAGCCGTTCCGTCGAAGCGGCTTAATGCATAGTTGTCTGTAATAAAATGGACCGGGACGAAATCCATGATCACACCGATTCCGTTCCTGTGCAGGTAATCCACCATCTCCATTAGGTCACGGGCTGTTCCGTACCTGGCTGTGGGACAGAAAAATCCGCTGGACTGGTAGCCCCAGGACTGGTCAGATGGATGCTCATTCAAGGGAAGAAACTCCACATGAGTATATCCCATATCCAGAAGGTAATCACAGAGCTTCTTTCCCAGCTCGCTGTAGTTGTACCAGCCGTTGGGATCGTCATGGTTTTCCATCCAGGATCCCGCATGGACCTCATAGATATTCATGGGTTTATCGTAATTCTTGGACCGGTTCTCCATCCAGTCGTCATCGGAAAAGCTGTACTCGTCCAGATCCACAATAATGGAAGCATTATCAGGCCGCAGTTCCGATCCGAAACCATAGGGATCGCAGCGGTCAAGCACAATACCGTCTCTCTGATATATACGGTATTTATACATCATGCCCGGCCGGGCATTCTCTGCCACATGCTCAAAAATACCGGACTGCCTGTTCTGGACCATTTCGTCCCCGCTTCCGTCCCACTGATTAAACTCACCGATCACTTCGATCTTCAGAGCATTCGGCGCATACACCCGAAAGCGTACCCCGTCCTCTGTAATGTGGGCTCCCATATAATCATAGGCATCAAAGGCCTGTCCTATATAAAACTCATGTAGATTCATAGACATCTCCCTCTCCTCTGCCGGTTTTCAGCCGGGCAGATCATTTATACATCCGCCTCAAAAAAGCGTACACTGCCTTCGGATAATTCAGCGATCCTGGCCTGGGAATAGACCTCGTAACCCGCCTCCTCAAGCCGTTTTCTGCCCTTCTGGAAAGACTTCTCGATAAGGATCCCGATACCGGTCAGCTCAGCCCCGGACATGTCAATCAGCCTGGCTGCTCCGGAAGCTGCCTCACCGTTTGCAAGGAAATCATCGATCAGAAGAATCTTATCAGAAGGTTCTATATAGTCTTTCGAAAGAGTCAGTTCATAGGATACTCCCTTTGTAAAAGATGTAACCTTTGTCTGGTATACGGAATTATTCAGTATTTTTGAAGTCTGCTTTTTCAGGATCACCATGGGAAGACCCAGGTATTTGGCAGTCATGACCGCAGGCGCGATACCGGAGCTCTCGATCGTGAAGACTTTGCTGATCCCCCTGTCCTTAAAATGCCGGGCAAAATCCATCCCGATCTTCTCCATCAATTCAGGGTCCACCTGGTGATTAATAAAACTGTCCACCTTTAATACTGTCTCACTAAGTGCTTTGCCTTCTTTTTTGATTTTTTCTTCAAGCTCTCTCATAATGCTACCCCTTTATTACAGTTTCCTGAAAGTGTTCCGTACCTTCCTGTCTGCCTTCCGGTACTATGTCTTTATACGTTTCAAATTATACATTAACAGCCATAGTCATGGCAAGCAAAAGAAGGAACCGCTTTCGCAGTTCCTTCTTTCTAAATCTGATAATTATAAAACCAACTACACGAACTTTTGATTATCTGGCATAATCAGTAGCTCTGGACTCTCTAATTACATTAACTTTGATCTGGCCAGGATAGTCAAGTTCGCTCTCGATCTGTTTCGAGATATCCCTTGCCATAAGAACCATATCAGCGTCACTAACCTGTTCGGGAACAACCATAACCCGAACTTCTCTGCCTGCCTGAATAGCAAAAGTCTTATCTACTCCCTTGAAGGAGTCCGCAATGTCTTCCAGCTGTTTTAATCTTGTGGTATAGGTCTCAAGTGTCTCACGTCTGGCCCCCGGCCTTGCGGCAGATATTGTATCAGCCGCCTGAACGATACAGGCAATCAGACTGGTCGGTTCCACATCCCCATGATGTGATGCGACAGCATTTATTACGATTGGGGATTCCTTGTATCTCTTACACAGGTCCACACCGATTGTGATATGAGAGCCTTCCATCTCATGATCCACGGATTTACCGATATCATGAAGGAGACCGGCTCTTTTTGCCATACGTACATCAACACCAATCTCTCCGGCGAGCAATCCGGACAGATGTGCAACTTCAATAGAATGCTTTAAGGCATTCTGTCCATAACTGGTACGATACTTCATCTTACCAAGAAGGCGGACCAGCTCGGGACGAATTCCGTGGATGCCTACTTCGAGTACGGCAGCCTCTCCTTCTTCCTTCATGGTCTGCTCAACTTCATTCTGGGCCTTTTCAACCATTTCCTCGATTCTGGCCGGATGGATTCTTCCGTCAACGATCAGCTTCTCGAGGGCGATTCTTGCCACTTCCCTGCGTACAGGATCAAAACTTGAAAGGATGACTGCCTCCGGCGTATCGTCAATGATCAAATCTACGCCTGTCAAGGTCTCGATGGTACGGATGTTACGGCCCTCACGCCCGATGATTCTTCCCTTCATCTCGTCGTTGGGAAGCTGGACTAATGAAATCGTCGTCTCAGCCACGTGGTCCGCTGCACACTTCTGAATAGCAGTCACAACATACTCACGTGCTTTCTTTCCTGCTTCCTCCTTGGCTCTGGACTCAAGTTCCTTCACCATAACGGCCATCTCGCGCTTTACGTCATCTTCTACAGTTTTAAGCAGATATTCTTTCGCTTCTTCAGAGGTCAATCCGGATATTCTTTCCAGTTCCTGCAGGCGCTTTTCATGCAGTTCATCTACCTTTGCACGCTGCCGGTCAAGAGAACTTTCCTTGCGGGACAGAGACTGCTCTTTTTTCTCTAACGCATCTGACTTACGATCAAGAGCTTCCTCCTTATTCAGGACTCTTTTCTCAAATCGCTGAAGTTCAGCTCTGCGCTCCCGGGTCTCCTTCTCGAACTCGTTCTTCGCCTTAATGGATTCTTCCTTTGCTTCCAGTAAAGCCTCTCTTTTCTTGGCTTCAGCCGTCTTGAGAGCCTCATCAAGAATCTCTCTTGCCTTATCTTCGGCACTGCCGATCTTTGCTTCGGATACTCTCTTACGATGCTGGATCGTAACAAAAGAAGAGATCACTGCCGCGAGAACTGCTGCAATCAGGGCAACTGCAACCAGTGCAATACTCACAGGAGTACCTCCTTATAATATTCTATTGTAAATCCGACTCTAAAGAATGTCGGTGTACAACATATTAATATTATACTTTGTCAACTGAAAAGTCAAGTTAAATTGTGACGAACGATACAGTTAAAGGCACGAACAAGTGCTCTTTTGCTTCGTTCGTGCCTTTCTTGCTCACATATTCTAAAAGCCAATGCTTTTGTCCTTTTCCCGGGTTACGGCCGACAAAGTCTCCATGATCAGGGAACTGCCATAACCCTTACGGTAGAAATGTGCGTATATTTTATTGCGTGCTTTTCCGTCAAGCTCAGGAAACTTTCCTGCATACCTTTCCATCTGGGGGAGAAGGTCCTCCACGGTCTGGTCCTCTGCCTCAAAGAGAAGGCCGATGATCTCCCCGGAGATGCCCTTGACCTTCAGATCCTGCCGGATGGCTTTAAAGCTTTTACGTCCACGGCGGGAAGAAAGATAATCCGAAGCATAACGTGCATCATCCGTAAAGCCCTGCTCTCCTGCATAGTCCAGGGCAAGGCGGATGCTGACTGCGTCATTGCCCGCTCTGGCCAGCTTCTCCTCAAGCTGCTTTACAGTCTGGTCCTGCTTGCACAGGATATGCATAAGATATCTCTTTGCCCGGGGCAGGGCGAAGGTCTTCCGGATTTCCTCGAAGTCTTCCCGGGAAATCCGCATCCCTTCTTCCAGCTTCAGACTCTTCACTTCGGAGTGGTAAAGATATATTCCCTCTGCTTCCCCCGGATCAAGGTAAATCTTTTTGCTTCCGAAAGGACGCAGACTGATGGTGTATTCGGTGCTGTCACTCATAACTGCCGCTTTCTAGAAGTTTTCTCCGTCGGGCTCCGCAGCCGTCTCTACTTCCGGCTTTGCTGCGACCGGCAGTCCGTAGATTTCCCGGAGCTTGTACTCGATTTCTTCCATGACATCGGCATGCTCCCGCAGATACAGCTTGGCATTCTCTCTTCCCTGGCCGATCTTCTCACCCTTGTAGGCATACCAGGAACCGCTCTTTCTGACAACGTCTTCCTTAACTGCAAGATCGATCAGATCGCCTTCCCTGGAGATACCCTGGCCGAACATGATATCGAACTCCGCCTCTTTAAAGGGCGGGGCCACTTTGTTCTTCACGATCTTGACCCGGGTGTGGTTTCCTATGATCTCACCGCCCTGCTTGATCGCCTCCACTCTTCTGACATCCATACGTACGGAAGAATAAAACTTGAGAGCGCGTCCGCCGGTGGTCACCTCGGGATTGCCGAACATGACACCCACCTTCTCGCGGAGCTGGTTGATAAATACAACAACACAGTTGGACTTGTCGATGACGCCGGTGAGCTTCCGCATGGCCTTGGACATCAGTCTGGCATGCAGTCCTACCTGAAGGTCATCCATGTCTCCTTCGATCTCCGCCTTGGGCACCAGGGCTGCCACGGAATCTATGATCACGATATCAAGAGCTCCTGACCGGATCATGGTCTCTGCGATCTCCAGCGCCTGCTCGCCGTTGTCAGGCTGGGAAATGTAAAGATTATCAATGTCCACGCCGATCCTGGAAGCGTACTGGGGATCCAGGGCATGCTCCGCGTCGATAAATCCGGCAATGCCGTCCCTCTTCTGCGCCTCGGCGATCATATGCAGGGCCACTGTCGTCTTTCCGCTGGACTCCGGTCCGTAGATCTCTATGATCCTTCCCCGGGGCACACCGCCCACACCCAGAGCAACGTCCAGGCTGATGGAGCCGGTGGGGATGGAGCGGATGTTGATATTGGCCGCGGAATCTCCAAGCTTCATAATAGAGCCTTTTCCGAATGTCTTCTCAATCGATGCCACCGCGCTGTCCAGGGCGGCCAGTCTTCCTGCCTTGTCTTCTGATATCGTAACAGATCCTTTTCCTGTAGTATCTGATCTCTTTGCCATGCTGATAATTCCTTTCTCCATACTATGTTCTGAACTGATACACAGTATATCACAGATCAAAAAACAAAACAAGTGTTCTGTGAACATTTGTTCTGTTTTTTTTATGACCGGGCTTCTTTTCTACCGATTATCGACCTGCTCCGGATACATATCGTGGTTTGCCAGGCGGTCAAAAGCCACCTGTTCCCACCTGGTCCCCTTCCTGCCGTAGTTGGCATAGGGATCGATGGAGATACCTCCTCTGGGGGTGAACTTTCCCCAGACTTCGATATATTTGGGATCCATCACCCTGATCAGGTCTTTCATGATGATATTGATACAGTCCTCATGAAAGTCACCGTGGTTGCGGAAACTGAAGAGATAGATCTTCAGGGACTTGCTCTCCACCATCCGGACATCGGGCACATAGGAAATGTAAATGGTCGCGAAGTCCGGCTGGCCGGTCAGGGGACAGAGGCTGGTAAACTCGGGACAGTTGAACTTCACGAAATAGTCGTTGTCCTGATGTTTGTTCTCGAAGGTTTCCAGCACTTCCGGCGCATAGTCCTGCGGATAATTGTTTTCATTTGCTTTCAAAAGAGTGAGTCCGCTCACTGATTCTTTGGTTCTTTCACTCGTCATCTTTTTCTCTCCTGTTCTTTACCCTGTCCGGCAGCCTGATTGACATAGCTGTCAAAATGGTATCGGAACTCTCCGTATTCTTTCTCGTCTCCCTCTTTTTCAAGGATCCAGCCTTCTTCCCGATCCAGATCAGGCATAAATGTATCAGCGTCAAACTGATGCTCGATCCGTGTGATCAGGGCCCTGCTGCAGAGGGGCAGCAGCATCCGGTAGATCGTGCCGCCTCCCGCCACGTATATTCTTCTGCCGGGATAGTTCCCGGTCTCTTCTTCCAGCTCGCGGGCCGAATGAACGACCACCGCCCCTTTTCCGTCGTATTCCCGGTCGTGGGTGATCACGATATTGACTCTGTTTTTAAGCGGTTTCCCTCCGGGGAAGCTTTCCAGGGTCTTCCGCCCCATAACGATCACCTGGCCTGTCGTCTGCGCGGCAAAGAACTTCATGTCTTCGGGGATGTGGGCCAGCAGGCCGCCGTCTTTTCCGATACCCCAGTTTCTGTCTGCTGCTGCGATCAGTATCATCTTCATCCTCCTAGATTGCTATGGGAATATTCTTAACCTGAGGGCCGGTTTTGTAATCTTCGATCGTGAAATCATCTACTGTAAAGTCATAGAAGTTCTTCACATCGGGATTGAGCTTTACTTTGGGCGCCGGATAGATGGGCCGCTCGATCAGTTCTCTGATGATGGGGATATGCCTGTCATAAATATGGGCATCCGCAATAACATGCATGAGCTGGCCAGGTTCAAATCCAGTAGCCTGGGCAATCATCATCAGCAGTGCGGCATACTGGACCACGTTCCAGTTATTGGCTGCCAGCACATCCTGGGACCGCTGATTTAATACCGCGTTAAGCTTATTGCCTGTCACATTGAAAGTCATGCTGTAGGCACAGGGGTAGAGGTTCATTTCATGAAGATCCTCATGGACATAGAGATTAGTCATGATCCTGCGGCTGAAGGGATTCTCCTTCAGGTCAAAGAGGACCCTGTCCACCTGGTCCATTTCCCCTTCTTTATACTTATGTTTCCTGCCCAGCTGATAGCCGTAGGCTTTTCCGATGGACCCGTCCTCGTCAGCCCATTCATCCCAGATATGGCTGTTCAGGTCATGTACATTATTGGACTTCTTCTGCCAGATCCAGAGGATCTCGTCAATGGCGGATCGGATGTAGGTCTTGCGCAGGGTTATGGCAGGAAACTCTTCCGACAGATCGTAACGGTTGACGATTCCGAACCGCTTGATCGTGTAGGCGCTGCTTCCGTCCTCCCATTTGGGACGCACCTTCTCTCCTTCCGTACTGTATCCCTTTTCCAGGATCTCCCTGCACATCCGGATAAATATTTTATCTGCTTTACTCATGTTTCCTCCCAACCGGGCGGGACAAAAGAGTCCTTTTCCTGCCCTTTATAAATGTGTCCTGCGGGTATAAACGCATAATATATGTGATTTGCTTTTCAATGCAAAAAGTATTACAATAAGGTATCAAACACAGGAGGTTAAGCCTATGAAAAAGTCTGTTTTTACCTTTGCTGCGGCAATTCTCATGGTGCTTGCTGCCGCTTCCGTGCTTTTACTGTTCCTTGACAAAGAGCAGATTGATGCCCGGAGGCTTCTGGGAAAGGCAGCCGCCGAAGCGGAGCCGGAAGAAGACATCCTGAACACTGAAGCTGCTCCTGAAGGGGAGATTCCTCTTAAGCAGGAGAAAATCCCTTCCAAAGCAAAGCGCGGTTATATCAGACTCCGGCTTCATGAACCGGAAACTGTATCATAAGTCCCGAAGGCTGTGAGATTCCTATCTCGCAGCCTTTAACATTTCTTTCAGTTCGTCTACTGTAAACACATAGTGGCTGTTGCAGAAATGGCAGTTGACCTCGATAGGCTTACCTTCCCGGATCATGGACTCAAGTTCCTTCTTTCCCACGCTGATGACAGCCTTCTCCACACGCTCCCTGCTGCAGTTGCAGTAATAAGCGGCCGGCATCCTGTCATCTACGTGCATATCAAGACCTGCCAGAAGTTCCCCGATCATCTGCTCGGGCGTCTGCCCCCGGTCAAGGTGATCCGTCACCGAGGAAAATCCCCTGATACCTTCTTCAAGTCTGCTGATCGTCTCCTCTGAAGCAAAGGGCATCAGCTGTATGATAAATCCGCCTGCCCTGCGGACTGTATTGTTCTTATTCATCAGAACTCCCAGGGCCACGGAGGTGGGAATCTGCTCCGAGGAGGCAAAATAGTAGGTCAGGTCCTCGGCTATCTCTCCGGATACCAGGCTGGTCTGTCCGCTGTAGGGTTCCTTCAGACCAAGATCCTTGATCACGGTCAGCACGCCGTTTCCCAGGGCGCTGCCTACATCCAGCTTTCCTGCCGGTGTCGGGGGAAGGTTGACTGCGTTATTGTGTACATATCCCTTGACCCTGGCGCGGGCATCTGCCGTTACGCCCAATCCCCCGACCGGTCCGTCACACCGGATCTGGATCGTGACCAGGTCTGTCTCATTTTTGCACATGGCTCCCATCATGGCGCCGGCGCTTAAGAGTCTTCCCAGAGCGGCAGTGATGATGGGGCTGGTATCGTGGATCCGCCTCGCTTCTTCCACCAGGTCCGCCGTCTGCGCGGCAAAGAACCTGATCTGGTTATCTGCTGCCATCCCTCTGATTACATAGTCACTCATTGTTCTCTCCTAACTCCTGCTTTCTGCATACAAACAGGATCCTTTCACTTGTGTCATCTGCGGGTCTCATGCTGTAGCCGTCAAAGGCCTTTTTCAGAACAAGCCCGCTCTGCCGGATCAGTCCGGCAATCATTTCATATGTATAACCGGCCTGAATATGCATTTCCGAGAACTTTCTGTATCTTCCGTCCTCTTCCCTGACAAAAACATTCAGGTCGATATAGTTTCTTCTTTCTTCTTCCTCGTAGCGGTTATACCAGATGAAACTCACCCGGTCCCGGTCTTCCGCGATCACACTGTCCCCGATGACATCCCGGTATTTGTGCTCCGTATTTATGTCAAAGACAAAAAATCCACCCGGATCCAGGTAGTTCCTGACCAGGGAAAAGACCTCAAGCAGCTCCTCCTCCGACAGAATATAATTGAGACTGTCACAGACTGATATGACCGCTCCCACTGTTCCGTAGAGTTCGAATTCTCTCATGTCCTGGAGAAGATAGAGAATGCCGTCAGGGGAATTCTCCCTTGCGATCTGCAGCATGTCCAGAGAGGCGTCAATGCCGATCATATCGTATCCGGCCCGGTCCATCAGCCGGGTCATCTTGCCGGTTCCGCATCCCAGGTCCAGGGCAAGTCCTCCCGTCATCCCTTCCTCTCTGAGAAGAGAAAGAATCCTGTCTGCCCATTCCCGGTAAGGCACGTCATCCATCAGGCTGTCATAGACCCTGGCAAAACTTTCATACACTTCCATAGCAAAAAACTCCTTCCCGGGCCGGTCCTTTACAATACAGGCGAGAAGATCCTCAGGACACCCTGCAGGAGCTGGACCAGCATGCTTCTGCGGCACATGTCCTCTGTCACCTCGTTGCACAGATGCAGGGTGGCGAGGAAGTCGTCCCGGATTTCTTCTACTGCCGGATGGTCATAAATGTATACTGCATTTTCGAAATGCAGGTAAAGGCTTCTGTAATCCAGGTTAATGGTTCCGGTAACGGCATAGCGGTCGTCACATACGGCACATTTGCTGTGAACAAAACCCGGACGGTAGCGGAAGATCCTCACCCCGCCTTCTACCAGCTGGGGATAGTAGGACTGGGTCGCCAGGAAAACCAGCTTTTTGTCGGGAATGCCCGGTGTGATGATCCTCACGTCCACTCCCTTCTTGGCCGCCAGAATCATGGCGGTGGCCATTTCGTTGTCGATGATCAGGTAGGGCGTAAAAAAGTAAATGTACTTCTCCGCACTGTTGATCAGATTTAAATAAATACTCTCCCCCACCTTTTCCCGCTGAATGGGGTTATCGGAGAAGGGAAGTATGAAACCGTCTCCTTCCGCCTCCTTTTTCAGGGGCACAGGGGGATAGTCCCCGTAAGACAGCTTGTCTTTTGATATTCCGTTCCACATCCGCAGGAACATAATGGTCATATTGTGGACCGCGTCGCCGCGGATGCAGATCCCGTTGTCTTTCCAGTAACCGAATCTCTGGTTTTCATTGATATATTCATCCGCCAGATTGATTCCGCCGGTAAAGCCCACAGCCCCGTCTATGATCAGCAGCTTTCTGTGATCCCGGTTATTGTAGGCCGTGGAAATCACGGGAATATAGGGATTGAAAAGTTCACATTTGATTCCTTTTTCACGAAGGGACTTCATGTAACGCATGGGAAGGTTGAAAATAGTTCCCACGTCATCATAAATAATGCGGACATCCACTCCCTGGGCAGCTTTTTCCTCCAGAACGGACAGGATGCTGTTCCACATGACGCCTTCCTCAATGATAAAGTACTCCAGGAAAATGTAAGACCTGGCCTTTTTCAGTTCTTCCAGCATGACCGGGAAGCACAATTCCCCCGAGGGGAAATAGCCTGCGTCTGAGTACCTGCAGGCGGGGAAGCCCGACTGGGTCTCTATGTAATAGAGCTGGGTTGCCGCCTGGGGATCGCTTTCTGTAAGCTTTTCGTAAACAGAAAAATCCAGGGGAAGATGCTTTGCACTCTCAATCTGGGTTCCCTGCAGCCGTTTGCGCATCCGGATGATGGGCTGCTTATTACCCGTATACAGGTAAAGCAAGGTCCCGAACAGAGGGAAAAGGAGTATGATGCTGACCCAGGCCAGCTTTACCGCAGGGTTGTCCTTCCTGTTCATGATAAAAAGCACCAGGAGGACACTGAGGATCCTGGCCGCCGCGGCCAGTCCGTCCCTGACCATCTCGCTGTAGGAGACGACCCGGAGAAAGACAAATGCGATCCACAGAATCTGCAGGAGGATAAGAAGTGTGACCACAAAAACTCTCTGTGTAAAGAACTTTAACAGCTTTTTCACTTCTCTTCCCCCTTTCCCTTTACAGTTCCACCGGAATGAAATGTCCCAGCGACGTGGAATACAGGTCGATCCTTGTCACAGGCAGGCCTGTAATAGCTGAAAGCGCTATTTCATAATATAGCATCTGCTTCCTGTAGCGGTCAAGGAGCAGGCCCTCGTCACCCGGTTCCACCATATCCGTCTTGTAGTCGATCAGCCAGAGCCCCTCTTCCGTCCTGCAGTAAAGGTCCACGATTCCCTGAATGATCACAGGTTCACTGCTGTCTGTCCCCTCATAGACCTCCCCGGCAGGGACTGCTATGGTAAAAGGTGTTTCTTTATATACCCTTCCCAGGGCAGACAGGCGGCGGATTTCCTCCCCTTCCGGTGAAAAGAGAAATCCTGCGGCACATTTTTCCAGATAAGACCGGTTAAGCTTTCCGATCTGTTTCCATTGATCTGTCAATTCCGCCAGGGCAGAGACAAGATCCTGCCTGTCATGAATCTTCTCAAAGGGCAGAAGTTCCATGGCCTGATGGACCAGGGTTCCCCGCATGGCGCCGGACAGCCTGAAAGCTGTTTCGTCTTCGTCGGAAGCTTTTAAAAATGCGGGGAGCTCAATCTCTGTCTCCTCAATATCTGCCAGAAGGGATTCCCGGGGAGTTTCCTCCGGCAGAGGAATCCCGGACAGGCGTTTAAGCTCCGAAACAGAATATTTACGCTTCCACTCTGTCATTTCCCGATAAGGATATACATAGGAAAATGCCTTTTCGACCGCAGCTTTATCTTCCGGGTCAGCCTGTCCTGAAAGAATGGCTTCCACGGATGATATCCCGCCTTCTCCTGCCTCCGCGGCAAAGCGGTTGGCGATCATATTCCAGTGATAGAGTTTCTTTGTCATCACATTCTTCTCACAGGCATCCTCCGCCAGGGGAAGAATCCAGTCCGCAAAACATCTGGCGGCCTGGGGGCCGGAGCCGTCTTCTGCGGAATCCAGCTTCTTTTCATTCACGGTGGCAGTGAGGATCAGCCTTTCCTGTGCTCTGGTCATGGCCACATAGAGAAGGCGCAGTTCCTCTTCAACCGTATCTTTTTTCAACTGCCGGGCAATCAGGCTTTTCCCCGCGCCTGCGTGGCGGATCCGAAGGACCGGATCCAGATATTCCAGTCCGGCGCCCAGGATGGGATGAAAGAGGACCATGCCGCTGGCATCCCTGAAATTAAAGCCTGTGGACATGCCGCAGAGGAATACTACCGGAAACTCCAGTCCCTTACTCTTGTGGATGGTCATGATCCTGACCCTGTCCTCGGTCGATTCACTGCTGGTGCCCATATCCATGTCAATATCATATTCTTTCATCTGCCGCATATAGCGGATGAAATAAAAGAGTCCCTTATAAATTGTTTTTTCATATTCCTCCGCCTTATGGAGAAGCATGCGGAGATTTTCCCTGCGGGCTTTTCCGTCGGGAAGCAGGAGGACATCATAATATATGCCTGTCTTCAGATATATATCCCAGAGCAGTGTCACCAGGGGCACTTCCTTTTTCTCCTGCCTGAATTCATGAAGCAGATCCAGGAAACGGCCTGCTTTCTCCCGCAGATCCTCTCTGCTGCCGGATGTCCGGTAGAGGCAGAGCTGGTCATAGAGATACGGCTCTCTGCCATCGGGCATCTCCGTAAAGAGGCGTATATGAACCAGGTCCTCCTCGGTAAAAGATGCCATGGAAGAAAGCAGCACGGAAGTAAGCGCTATATCCTGACATGCGTTGTCGACTACAGACAGATAATTCATGACCAGACTGACCTCTCTGGTCTCAAAGTATCCTGTCCTGGATTCACAGAGAACCGGGATACCCTTCTTCTCCAGGTAATCCGAAAGGGCCTCCATCCGGTCTTTGCCGGACCTGGCCAGTATGGCCATGTCTCCGTATCGATAGCCTTCCTCCCTGAGACTCCTGATTTTGTCTTCAATCATGGCTGCTTCCAGGAGGACAGGCTCGGGAAGCTCCTCAACGGCATCGCTCTCGTCATCCTTTACGAAAAAGAGCATTTCACAGGATCCCGGATCACCGTATTCTGTCAGTCCCGCATGGAGTTCCGTCTGGTCATCATAATCGGCACCGCCGAAATCCCGCCGCATCAGAGCCCGGAAACAGTAGTTGATACCGTCAATCACGCCCGGGCTGCTTCGGAAATTGTCCCGCAGGGTCACAAGGACGCCATTTCCTTTGCCGGTCCCGCCTTCTTCCAGATAGCTGTCAAGGTCCGTGCCCGTGTCCGCCCGGTTAAGGAAAAGGTCCGGTCTTGCCTGACGGAAACGATAGATGCTCTGCTTTACATCTCCGACCGTGAACAGACTGTTCTTTTCCGGGTCGGACAGTGCCAGAAGGATGGTCTCCTGGATCAGGTTTACGTCCTGATATTCATCCACGTAGATTTCCACATAGCGGGAGGCAAGTTCTTCAGCCGTCTTGGAGGGAACGGGTCTTCCCCGGTCATCATAATGGTCCACCAGCAGGCTTAAGGCCAGATGGGCGATATCACTGAAGCTGTATACGTTATTTTCCTTTTTTCTTTCAAGCAGGCGGTCCTCATAGTCAAGGGCCAGTCTGCAGTATTCTTTAAACAGATGTCCAAGCCGGGTATTCTCGGCCAGCAGCTCTTTGCCGTCAGCCATAAGAAGGGATTCCTTCTGGTCTGAAATAACTTTTTTCATCCGGTCACGGACTGCTTTGTAGCTGTCTTTTGCCGGCCACTCGCCAAGAGTCTTCTTCATCTTTGCCGTGTAACCCGGAATCCTGTCAAAATGGATCCCGTTCAGCAATGTCCTGTAGGAATCATAGTCTTCAGCCCCAAGCAGTCCCTCGGCGTCCCGGCACATTTTCCTGTAGTCATCTCCGAAAGGTCCTTCATCCATGCCGGGCAGGAAGCAGTCTTTCAGCCTGTCAAGCCCCGACCGGACCATCAGGATCTCCTCTTTGGCAAATTGCAGAAGAGCCTCTGTCTGCCTGGCGGTCTGCTCCTGCGGGGAGGATGCGTTCTGCCGGTCAAACCAGTCTCTTGCATCGGGCAGGCTCTCTGTAAAGGTGTGCATCCGCATGATCATATCCTCCAGGATATAATCATCCTTTCCGGTCACATAGGTGTCGGCAAAGTCTTTAAAGTCCTGCCCTCCCTTCCGGTAGCTTTCCTCCAGAACCTCCTGCAGGACTTCCTGTCCCATCAGATAGAGCTCGCCTTTCTCCCCGATCCGGAAAGAAGGATCTATATCCAGAGTATGGTAGTGCATGCGGACCACCCGGGAGCAGAAACTGTCGATGGTACAGAAATCGGCTCTTCTTACCGTAAGCATCTGCCTGCGGATCAGCCGGTTGCCCGGGTCCTCCCTAAGGCGCCGTGAAAGCTCACCGGCAATCCTCTCTTTCATCTCGGCCGCCGCTGCTTTTGTAAATGTCATTACCAGGAAGCGGTCTGCATCGACAGGATCATGCCCGTCAAGCATTCTCCCGATCAGCCGGCTTACCAGTACTCTTGTCTTTCCGGCGCCTGCACCGGCGCTGACCATGATATTCTCATCCCGGAGGTTAATGGCGTATTCCTGTTCTCTGGTAAAATTCATTCCATCTCCTCCTCCCGGATTTTGTTCAGCACTAAATCCTTATCCATATGGCCAAAGAGCCTGTATTTATAACCCGGGATCCTGGGGTCAAAGCCGCAGACATCCCGGAAAGCACAGTAACTGCAGGCAGTCAGATTTCCTTTCTTATAGGGACGGGGAGTGATGTCACCCGAATAAATCTGTTCTCCGATCGAGGTGATTTTCTTTCTGGCAAACCTTCCCGCCGCCATGAAATCCTCGGTGCTCATTACGGCGGCACTGCTGTAGGGAGTCCTGTCGTTTTTCATCCTTATGCCAAGGCTGATCAGGCTGCCCTCCCTGTTTTCCAGCTTTTTCAGTACTTCCGGATCCTCATTGGCATAGCCGGACATGGAAAAAGATTTGAGATATGCTTCTTCATCCTGGTCCCTGGCTGTCAGGACCGGATCCTGTACCTGATAATAGAAGAAACCGGCCGGCACAGGGGCCTCTTTGCCTTCTTTTTCATAAAAATCCATCACAGCGTCCATATAGACAACCAGCTGCAGCTGCATTCCGTAGAAGAACTCTTCCAGGGAAAACTTTTTGGTGCCGGATTTATAATCGATCACCCGGAACCAGCTGCCCTGACCGTCTTCACAGAGATCAACCCGGTCAATGATCCCGGAAAGTCTGATCTTTCTGTCTTCTGAAAGAACCAGAGTGGATGAGGGAATCCGCCCCCGGTCTCCGAATCCCAGTTCGAACCAGGCAGGTTCAAACTCACTGTTTTCCAGCTGCCGGGTCAGGATTTCCACAGACCGCCTGAATATGCGATCGGCAATGGACCGCTGGTAGCGCATGCGGAAAGAGCTGTCAAAAAGTTCGCCCATTTCCTCTTCCACTGCCAGATCCATAGCCCTGTCCATAAAAATCTGTCTTTCCTCTTCCGGCACTGATTTAAAGCGGAAACCCGACTCTTTGACCAGCCGGCTGTAATTTTCCAGAGCAGCGTGAAAGAGGCTGCCCAGATCCATGGCATTCATTTCAAATGTATCCCGGTCAAACAGTTCCAGACCATAGGTACAGAAATAGCTGAAGGGGCAGGAAATGTATTTTTCCAGCCTTGTAACACTGCCTGATATCTCCTTTTTATAGAGGGCATCCACCAGTTCCGGAGACAGGCAGACCCGTGACTGCACACCCTTTTGCAGTTTCAGCATATCCCGGATTTCTTCCTGTCCTTCCGGGCTGCTGTTCCAGTAGTGGAGCAGGGCACGAAAGGCCCGGCTCACCTCCTCTCCGGGTTCTCTTCCAAGTTCCGCGATCCCTGCCGTCAGCATGCCCAGACTGTCCTCCCTGTTAAAGTAGCGCCTGGGAGTCTGATCAGGATAACAAAGGCAGTGAAGATCCGGAAAGTACTGGCGGATTTCTCCCAGAAGAGGCGAAGGCCGAAGGCTGCTCCCGTCCCGGTCCGTCGATGACCTGACAAAATATAAAGCCTCCTGGGGTCTTGTCAGGGCAAAATAGGTATAAAACTCGTCCTCCAGTGTCTGCTCCAGCAGTCCCTGGGACAGGGTCAGTCCCAGATCGGACAGGGTCTTTTTTTCATCGTCATGGATCAGTCCCCTGTCCGTGAGATCCGGAGGGATGATCCCTTCATTGACTCCTGCTATGAAGAGGACACGGATCTCATGAAGTCTGGTACGCTTCAAATCTCCCAGGATCACCTGGTCCATGGAAAGGGGAACGATTCCCAGCCCCAGTTCATCAAGACCTGCATCCACGATCTGGGCAAGTTCCGCCGGTTCCATCCGGTCCCGGCCGAATATGTGGACAATCTTATCCATAAGACTAATGAAGAGTCCGAAAAGTCTGTGATACTCTCCCGCCCTGGACGGATGTCCCTGGGCTTCCTCCCGGAGTGCAAGTGCTTCCAGCTTTCCGGGGTAGTCCAGTTTAATCAGGGTCTCATAGAGGGCTGTCATGATATCCTGCACGCCGGCTTCCGGCTTCCTGACCGCCTCATAGAAATCTCCTGTTTCCTCTATTAGTCTGGTCCGAAGTCTGTCCAATTCCTGAACTTCCTCCGGGCTCTTACTAAAAAGCCGTCTCTCAAAAGGTTTATTCCACATGGAAAAGCCCCGGATGCCGGCACTGATCACGTAATTTTCCAGATAATCCGTTTCCTGGTCTGTCAGTGAACTCATGCCGGACTTCAGGTAACGGAACACACTTTCATATGAGTAATTTTTCCGGGCAAGGTGAAAAAGAGCCCGGATGGTCTCTATTCCGGCATGGCCCGAAGCCTTCATTTTCAGATCTGTAAAGAGCGGTATCTTCAGCAGCTTTGCCTGCCTTTCCATGGCAGATTCATAGCTTTCCAGAGAAC
Organism: Eubacterium sp.; assembly: GCA_017434385.1. GTDB lineage: Bacteria > Bacillota > Clostridia > Lachnospirales > Lachnospiraceae > Anaerobutyricum. Next base: position 25,288 of record JAFRFJ010000014.1, on the reverse strand, counting down.
CGGTAAGAACCGCACAGTCCCTGTATCGGATTCCCTTTGTCCTGACCAGCTCTTCGATCTTATGCAGTATGTATTCGGCTTCCTCGTCCGGATTGGCGCAGAGAATCTCATGGATGGACACGGGCTCTCCGCCCTGTGATTCGGTCCCTTCCGTCTCCATCATACGGGCAAGGAAATCCAGTTCCGGACTCTCCTTAAATCTGGGCCGGATCCCTTCTTCTCCTCCGAAGGGACTGATAACTTCCACCTGATCCCCTCCGGCAATTTCCATTAGAGAATGTATAGTCTTCCGGCTCAGGGAGAAGAGGTCTTCATAGCCGGTAAAAGCGGCCTCCTCCGGAACCGTGACCGTCACGACGATCTGTCCTGCAATCCGGACCAGCTTTGAAAGAAAGGTCAGCTGGACCGGTGTAAAGCCGGTAAAACCGTCAAAGTAAAAGACAGCCCCTTTGAGGAAGTCCGCATTTTCCATCAGTGCGCCCGCTCTCCCCAGAATCTGTTCCTTGACCATAAAGCGGCCCCGGGTTTCCTCCTCAAATCTTCTGAACAGAAATGCCAGTTCACTGCATTTGTCCGAAAGGATACTGTCCTTTTCCAGCCGTTTTCCTGCCTCTTCCAGATCCTGCCAGGCAACCTCATAGCCGATGCACTCCAGAAGGGCTGATTTGAGTTCGTCCACGAAGCCCGGCTTGGAGGCACTTTTCCTGAAATAGGTAAGCCGGTCTCCATCTTCCAGAAGGATCCGTTTCAGAATCAGTGACACGCCCAGGTCTTCCAGTATGTCGTCCGGCTCATGGCCGCACCGGTCGAAGATCTGGTAGGCAAGCCTGTTGAAACTGATGACGTTGATATTGAAAAATCCCTTCCTGGGATGACTTAAAGCAACTTTCCTCTGTGTCTCCAGACTGAACTGTTCCGGAACAACCACAAAGAAGGACCGGTCCGGCTGTTTTTCCGACCGCCGGATCACTTCCCGGACTATGTATTCTGTTTTTCCCTGCCCGCCTGCGCCGGTGATAATCTTAAGCGGCATATGGTTCTCTCCTTTTTACCGGTTTCTTAATGCCAGAAGTTCCTGTCTGAGCGTCTCAAGCAGCTGGTCCTCCGGAACCTTCCGGATCACTTCGCCCTTCTTGATCAGCAGGCCGCAGCCGTCTCCCCCGGCAATTCCGATATCTGCTTCTTTGGCCTCTCCCGGTCCGTTGACAACACAGCCCATCACGGCTACTTTAAGTGACATATCTTCAAATTCCGTCACCATGTTTTCCACCTGGTTCGCCAGGGAAATAAGGTCAATTTTTGTCCTTCCGCAGGTGGGACAGGATACTACTTCAATCCCTCCCTGACGAAGGCCAAGCGTTCTCAGAATCTGTTTTGCGCTGGCGATTTCTCCTTCCGGGTCCCCGGTCAGGGACACCCGGATAGTGTCTCCGATTCCCTGGCTCAATATGATGCCCAGGCCGACCGCGGACTTGATATTGCCGCGGAAGACAGTCCCTGCTTCCGTGATTCCCACATGCAGGGGATAGGGGCAGCGGGGGGCAAGCAGTTCATGGGCCCGGACGCACATCATGACATCGGAGGATTTGATGCTGACCACGATTTGGTCATATCCCATCTCTTCGATCACCGATACCTGTTTCAGGGCGCTCTCCACCAGTCCTTCGGCCGTGACACCTCCGTATTTTTCAACCAGCTCTTTCTCAAGAGACCCGCTGTTGACACCGACACGGATGGGAACACCGCATTCCCCCGCTTTGTCCACCACCTGACGCACCCTGTCTGCAGATCCGATATTGCCGGGATTGATCCGGATCTTGTCGGCTCCGTTTTCCATGGCGGCAATCGCCATCCTGTAATCAAAATGTATATCCGCCACCAGGGGGATGTGGATCCTTTTCTTAATCTCTCCGATTGCTTCGGCCGCTTCCCGGTCCGGAACGGTACACCGGATTATATCGCATCCGGCCTTTTCCAGCCTGAGAATCTGTGCCACTGTTTTTTCCACATCCTGTGTGGGGGTGTTGGTCATGGACTGGATCAGGACCGGCATACCCCCGCCGATCACTCTGTCCCCGATTTTTATCTTTCTGGTATGGTCTCTGTACACTTCTCTCTCCTCCTTATTACGTCTGTATTCGTCCTGTCCTGATACGGTAAAAAACTGTCATCCTATAGAAAGAAAGCCCGCCAGAACCTGATGGCTGCAGGCTGTGACAGACTTTACGTTGATTTCTCTCTGGTATGGGTCCCTCTTACGGCATGAAGATCTTTCTGAGATCATTGGCCATGACAAGGACCATAAGTGTCATCAGCAGGACCAGACCCGCCAGATGTACATATCCTTCTTTCTCCGGCGGGATTTTCTTCCCCCGGATCATTTCCACGATGATGAATACCAGCCGGCCGCCGTCCAGGGCAGGCAGGGGCAGCAGGTTCATCACGCCCAGGTTGGCGCTCAGCATAATAGCAAAGCTGATCATAGTCAGCAGCATGATCTTCACTCCATAGGCAATGGAGGCGTCATAGCTGTCGCCGATGGCGTTGACAATACCCACGGGCCCGGCCATCTCATTGATGGAAACCTGACCCAGGACCAGGGATTTAAGGCTTGATACCACCAGCTTGATATTATAGCGCACTTCCAGGAAACTGTAATAAATCAGCGTCAGGGGATTGCGGACCTTCTGCATTTTTCCGCTGGTGATTCCCAGATAATAGTATCCTGTCTCCTTGTCCTGCCTGCGGACCACCACAGCAGTATGGCGTTCTCCGTCTCTTACATAGGTGACCCTGACATTTGCTTCCTGATTATGGAACACATTAAAAAGGCTGATTTCCTTAAAACTTGCAATTCTCTCATGATCCAGGCGGATGATCTTGTCTCCGGCCCGAAGCCCTGCCTCATAGGCGCCGCTGTCTTTCTGGACCTCTCCCACCACCGGCGGATCGATCCCGGACCAGCCCGTCAGGACCAGGGCCAGAAGAAAAGCCAGGACAAAATTAAAGAAAGGGCCTGCAAATATAATGGAAAAGCGCTGCAGGGGCGATTTGGCATTGAGGGAATCCGCGGACGTATCTTCCCCGTCCTCTCCCTTCATCACACAGCATCCGCCGAAAGGCAGAGCCTTGATACAGTACTTTGTCTCACCGATCTGTTTTGCAAACAGATTGGGTCCCAGACCCAGCGCAAACTCTTCCACATATACTCCGTTGAACTTTGCCAGTAAGAAGTGACCCAGCTCATGGAACATAATGATCACGCTGAATACTAAAAGAGCAATAATAATCTTTAACATGTTAACTCCTTTGCCTGTTCACTTTAGCCCTGCCGCCAGAACAAGCAGATAATAAATGATCGGTGCAGTAATGATCATGCTGTCAAACCGGTCCAGGATACCCCCGTGACCGGGAATAAGCTGGCTGTAATCCTTGATATCATAATTCCTCTTGATGGCGGAGGCGGCAAGGTCCCCCACGATGCTGATGACAGCCCCGATGGCCGTAACACAGGTAAATATAATGAGGATATGATCGGCAAGAATATAATGGCGCGCGATCAGTCCGTAGAGCAGTCCCAGCAGGCCTGCCCCGATCACACCGCCTACGGCTCCCTCTACAGTCTTCTTGGGGCTTAGGACAGGCGCCATCTTATGCTTTCCGAACAGTCTTCCCGCGCAGTAGGCCAGGGTATCATTTCCCCAGGCGCACAGGAATACAAGTACGATCATATAGCCCCCGTTTTCCAGCATACGGATCCTGTATACACAGGAAAGCATGACCGTCACGTAGAAGAGGGAGAAAAATGTGATTGCCACCTGATTGATATGGTATCTGGGGTATGTAAACACATAGATCGTCAGCAGAACGATCAGCACCAGAAGAATCAGTGGCATTTCATACTGTTCCAGGTCCAGCAGCAGCAGAAGGTAATAGAGAATAGACCCGGAATAAACTGTCACTGCCAGCATGCTTTTCTCCACACCGATCACCCGCAGCAGTTCATATATTCCGATCAGGGAGATCAGGGCTGTGACGGCAAATGTCACTATACCTCCCAGATATAAGGTGACGGCCGCTATGATCACGAGAATGATCCCGCTTTTTAATCTGGTCTTAAACATATCTTATCCTCTCAGACACCGCCGAATCTGCGGTCCCTAGTATTATAATAGGCAATTGCCCGGATCAGCTCTTCCTTGTTGAAATCAGGCCAGAGCACATCTGTAAAATAAAACTCCGCATAGGCCAGCTGCCACAGCATCCAGTTGGACAGACGGGTCTCACCACTGGTGCGGATCATCAGATCCGGGTCGGGAAGCTCTGCCGTATCCAGACGGGAAGAAAAAAGTTCTTCCGATATGTTCTCCGGGTCAATCAGCCCCTCTTTCACATCCTTGCTGACAGCCCTGACAGTCCGGATCATTTCGTCTCTGCTGCCGTAGTTTAAGGCAATGGTAAAATTGAGTCCTGTATTGACCGAAGATACCCTCTCCAGTTCTTCGATAGCATCCCGGATATCCTGATCCAGCCTGCTCTTCTCACCGATCACGCGGACACGCATATTGTTTTTGGATGTTCTCTCAATACAGTCTACCAGATATTTTCTCAGAAGCCGCATCAGCGCCCTGACTTCTTTTTCCGGCCTTTTCCAGTTCTCTGTGGAAAAGGCGTATACAGTCAGGTATTGGATACCCAGATCCCAGGCATCCTCGCAGATCTGCTCCACAACTTTGGCTCCCTGTGTATGTCCGAAATTCCTGGGCATCAGATGCTTTTTGGCCCATCGTCCGTTGCCGTCCAGAATGATCGACACATGCCGGGGAATCCGGTATATGGTTCCATTAATCTCTTTTTCCAAACCAGCACCTCCGTCAGTTTTCTCGCTGTCTAAGTGTAAAAAGTCAGGCAGCCTTGCTACCGGCTGCCTGTTTCCATCTATACTGTGAGGATTTCTTTTGATTTCCGGTCGATGGCACTGTCCACTTCTTTGATATACTTATCGGTCAGTTTCTGAATATCTTTCTCGTCATTCTTACGGTCATCTTCCGTGATCTCTTTATTCTTTTCCAGCTTCTTCAGAGCGTCATTGGCATCTCTTCTGATATTACGGATCGCAACCTTTGCCTGCTCACCCTTTTTCTTGACATCCTTAACAAGATCTTTTCTGGTTTCCTCGGTAAGCTCCGGGAAAACAAGGCGGATCACCTTACCGTCATTGGCCGGGTTGATGCCCAGGTCCGACTGCTGGATCGCTTTTTCCACAACCTTGAGCATATTGGGCTCCCAGGGCTGGATCACGATGCTTCTGGGTTCCGGAACAGATACGTTTCCTACCTGCTGTATGGGAGTCGGTGTCCCGTAATAGTCAACCTTGATCCTGTCAAGTACTTTGGGATTGGCTCTGCCGGCGCGGATGGAATTATATTCTCCGTCCAGGTTCTCCAGGGTCTTTTTCATCTTATTTTCATACTTCTCTATCATGATATAACCTCCTGCTATCAATGTTCCCTTTGTATAAAAGCCCGTCAGATACTGCCGGCTCAGACGGTCACATAAGTGCCGTTGAACTTGCCGGTCAGGGTATTGACTATACTGTTCTCCTCCTCCAGCGCGAAGATTACCAGAGGCATCTTATTCTCCAGGCAGATAATGGTTGCTGTAAGGTCGATCACACCCAGCTTGCGGTCGAGAACCTCCTCCAGGCTGATCTCGTCAAAGCGAACCGCGTCGGGATTGATCATGGGATCGCTGTCATAAACACCGTCGATCGCCTTGGCAAGGAGAATGGCATCCGCCTCAATCTCAACAGCCCGTAAAGCTGTTGCCGTATCCGTGGAGAAGTAGGGATGACCCGTGCCTCCCGCGAAAAAGACCACCGTCCCGGCTTCCAGGGCCGCCACGGCACTGTCCTTTGAGAAAAGCTCTGTAAAGGATCCGCATGTGAAGGGGGTATAGACCTTTACGGCCATACCGGCGCTGCGGAAAAGATCCGACACATAGATGCAGTTCATTACCGTTGCCAGCATTCCGATCTGGTCGGCTTTGGTCCGGTCCATGTTCTCACTGGTACGTCCCCGCCAGAAATTACCGCCTCCGATCACGACTGCCACCTGGGTGCCCGCATCTGTGATTTCCTTTACCTGGGCGGCGACCCGCATCACAGTTGCTTCATCAAAACCGGTCTTCTTCTCGCCCGCCAGGGCTTCGCCGGACAGTTTTAACAGAATTCTCTTCAGATGCCTGCCTTCTTTCATAGCTTTCGTCTCCCCTGTTTATGTCAGTTTCTGTGTTCCATATCTAACTAAAGATATTATATCTGATTCCAAAGTCCTTGTAAAGAACCAGGGAAATCACTCTTCTACCTTCACCTTTTTCAGCATGTGCTCAAATACGCGGTTGTTAAGAGTCTGTCTTTTGAGATAAGGCATGGAATAGTGTTCCACATAGTCCGTCAGGTCTGTCTTTCCCAGATAATCTTCCACGTCCTTATCCGTCACGCTGATTTTCTCTTTTTCCGCCACTACATCAGCGATCAGGAAGAGCTTTGCCGTCTTCTCGCAACTCTCCCGGAGACTTTCCCGCAGGGCTTCCTCATCCGCCATGCCCGAAGCGTTCAGATAATCACTCCAGCTGATATCGTTCATTGCGGCGGAATACTTCATTTCCGTGACGGTTCCTTCAGTCACATATTCCGTAAGCTCTTCCGGTATCTCTTTAAATGTGCTCCTGTCAAGCATTTCCCGGAGCATGTAATTCTTTTTATTCTCTTTGCGGATAGAAGACTTGATCTTTTTCTTCATATCCTTTACCGACTTGTAGCCGTACTCTTTGGAGAACTTTTCCTTTACAAACTTATCGGTAAGCTCCGGTTTTTTGGTCACGGATATATAGTTGATCTTAGTTTCAAAGACTGCATCCTTGCCCGCCACATCCTGACCGGGATAACTGGAAGGGAATGTTACTTCCACTTTCACGGTATCCCCCGGTTTCTTTCCGATCAGCTGGTCCTCAAATGTGCCGATAAAAGAATGCGATCCTATGATCAGGTCGATCCCCTCAGCTGTACCTCCGGCAAACTGCTTGCCGTCAATGGTTCCCTTATAGTCTATATTTACAGTATCCCCATCTTTGACCTTCCTGTCCGTCACCTGCTTCGTCATGGCATACTCGCTGACCAGGGTATCGATCCGGCTGTCAACTTCTTCGGAAGAAACGGAAATCTCTTCTTTGGGGATCGTCATCTTCTTGTATTTGTAAATGCTTACGTAATCCGATGCTTTAAGGCTTAACGTACCGTCTTCATTCAGCATGGAAGCATAGCTTTCAGCTGTATTGTCATCATCCACGGCTGTGGTCGCTTCCCCGGCCTGCTTGCTGGTGGCACACCCTCCCAGAAGCATGACAGCCATTAGAAAAGCCACACAGCCTGTCCAAAATCTTTTTCTCATAGTCTTTCCTTTACTGCTTATTTCCTTCCAGGTCAGAGAGGATCTCGTCTGCCAGAGGCTCCGCCATGACTGCCCCGGCCCTGAGAGCCCGGCACAGATAAAGCAGGGCTTTCTCATCAGATTTTTGCACACCTTTTCCTTCATGGTACATTCTGCCCAGACTGAATGATGCCATCCTGTATCCGGCGGATGCCGCCCGCTCAAAGCAGATGGCAGCCTCCTCATAATCACCCGCACTGTAATGTCTCGTGCCGGTCTGGTACATTTTCCGCACGGAATCGCTCTGTTCCCTGGCTTCCTCCTTGCGGATCGTCTCGTAGGCCTTTGCGATACGGCCGGCCTTGGCCACGGAATTCTCGTATTTCTGATTGATGACGTAAACTCCCTCAGAAGGAGAAGTGATCAGCTTCTGGGTAGCCAGACCGCGGTAGAGTGTATCCGTAACCTCGTCCAGCTGGCTGTAGGGCACTTCGGCCATCAGCATCTTTTTTACAGCATCCGTATCGATGACATAGTTTTTGTCATAAGGAAGCTGACCTGCAAAAAAAACGGAATGCTTCATCACTTTTTTCTTCTCTTCCGGATCTGAAGCATTACGCACCATTTCATACATTTTCAGAATATTCTCTTTATCCAGATTCTTTCCCTGCATGGCAGCCTGGATTCTGGCAACATCCACAGACATAACAAATCCTCCTGAAAAAGACCCGGATACAGCTTTTATCCTCCTGTATCCGGGCGATATCTGTCTCTACTGAACCATAGCGGCTATCTGCTGCTTATTGATAAATCCTACAGATTTGTTGACCACTTCGCCGTCCTTGAATACGATCAGAGTCGGGATGCTCATGATCTTATACTTTCTTGCGATGTAAGCCTGATCATCCACGTTGAGCTTTCCAACTTTGATCTTGTCTCCCATCTCCTCGGCAATCTGATCAACCACCGGGGAAAGCATGCGGCAGGGTCCGCACCACTCTGCCCAGAAATCCACAAGGACTGTACCTTCTGCTTTCAGTACTTCTTTTTCAAAATTATCTTCTGTTAATGTAACGATCATATCGTATCATTCCTTTCTTTTCATTTTGATATTCATAAGCCCTTATCGGCTTACGCAAGGACACTATACCACATTCGTGAAAAATTGTCATTCTTTTAAAGAAAAAACAAATGTACAAAAAAGGGGATCCCGGCACTCTGCCGGGATCCCTTCCCCCGTCTTTCTGCCGGCTCCGTCAGCTGCCGGCAGAAATAGCGTCTGTCAGCTTATTTCAGACCCGACTCAGTCCTGAGCAAGGAGTTCTTTCTCTCCTTTACTCCATGTCATGATCGCGTTCAGGCAGTTCAGCCATCCTGCATAGAGTCTTTCTCTCTGTTTTGCATCCATCTCGGGCTTAAATACTTTGTCAACCTTCCTTGCGGCAATGATCTCGTCCATGTTCTTCCAGTATCCGACCTGTAGACCTGCGATATATGCAGCACCTGCTGCCGTAGTCTCAACATTGGTAGGACGCTCTACATCAATACCGTTGATATCCGCTACGAACTGGGACATCAGATTATTATGTGCAGCGCCTCCGTCGATACAGAGAACTTTCATAGGCTCGCCCAGGTCGCTTCCTACGGAGTCAACCATGTCTCTGGTCTGATATCCGAGAGAATCAAGGGCTGCGCGGATGATATCATTCTTGGTAGCGCCACGGGACATACCCATGATCATTCCTCTTGCATATGCATCCCAGTTGGGAGCGCCCAGGCCTGAGAAGCAGGGAACAAAGTAAACTGTTCCGAGAGGAAGCTGAGATTTCTTTGCAAAATACTCGGAATCAGCTGACTCCTCAATACAGTCAAGCTCGTCACGGAGCCACTGGATCGTGGAACCGGCATTAAATACAACACCCTCGAGCAGGTACTGGATCTCGTCTCCGATCTTCCATCCGATGGTTGTCAGCAGTCCGCTCTTGGAATCAACAGGCTCGTCACCGCAGTTAACGTCAAATACGCCGGCTGTACCGAAGGTCATCTTTCCTTCGCCCTTATTGAAACAGCACTGTCCGAATGTTGCAGCCATCTGGTCGCCCAGGATACCTGTGATCGGAACTGCAGCGCCGCCGAAAGCTTCCGGTGTATTGGTCACGCCGAAGTCTCCGCCGCTGTCTCTTACCTCGGGACACATGGATTTGGGGATATTGAAAAGCTTAAGCAGCTCGTCATCCCACTCCAGGGTGTGGATATTGTAAAGAGATGTTCTGGAAGCGTTGGACGGGTCTGTTGCGTGAACTTTTCCGCCGGTCAGGTTCCAGAGGATCCAGGTATCGATATTGCCGAATACCAGCTCGCCTGCTTCAGCTCTCTCTCTTGCTCCTTCGACATTGTCCAGGATCCACATGATCTTTCCTGCAGAGAACTCGGGATCCACAACAAGTCCTGTCTTTTCTTTGATCATCTGCTCATAGCCGTTCTCTTTAAGCCAGTCACAGTGACCTGCCGTTCTTCTGTCACCCCATACGATATCTCTGTAAACAGGATCTCCTGTCTTTCTGTCCCATACAACGCTGGTCTCACGCTGGTTGGTGATACCGATCGCCATGATCTGATCTGCGGTAAGATTAACTCTTCCCATGGCACGGCGCATAACCTCAAGGGTTGTTGTCCAGATTTCAATGGGGTTCTGCTCAAGCCAGCCCGGCTTCGGATAATACTGATTAAACTCGTTCTGGGAAACACTGACGATATCACCGTTGTGATCAAAAACTACCGCTCTTGCACTGGTGGTACCCTCATCAATTGTCATGATATACTTTTCCATGTTCTTCCTCCTTAATGCATGTAAACTGCCTCATGTTCATACCTTCCGTCCAAATGTGATTACAGAACAATGTGGCTATTATCAACCATATATGTTAATTATACCCGAATAAAAATAAACGGACAATGGCGAAAATATTTTCACTATTGTCCGTTATTCTCAAAATAATTCTAACTATTGTCGAAAAAAAATCGGTATAGTTTGCCATCTGTCATTGACAAACTCTAATCCTCATAGTCTTCACCTTCAAAGCTGTCATCACCGCTGAAACGGTTGATATACTTGGGATGAAATTTGGAATATACGATGATCTGCTCTTTATACAGGCCGGAATAACCGGACAGCATATAGCTGATACTGATGGCAATGAGGAGGAACCGGACTCCCTCAAAACCAAAGAGTTCAAAGCCGATCAGCATGGATGAAATGGGACAGTTGGTCACGCCGCAGAAAAGGGAAAGCATGCCCGCGGCCGCGCACAGGGAAGGCGAAATGCCGAAAACCGTACCGAAAAGACAGCCGAAAGTAGCTCCTATAGTAAATGCCGGCACAATCTCACCACCCTTGTATCCTGCCGCAAGAGTGACGGAAGTAAAAAGCATTTTCAGAAGGAAGGCAAATGTCGGCGTTTCCTCCCGGATGGCATGGTCGATCAATTCGACTCCGGCGCCGTTGTAAATCATGTTTCCCACCATTTTGGTCATGATGATCAGGAGCAGTCCGCCCGCGGCAACCCGCAGATAGGGGTTGGAAAAGAAGCGGTGATAAAGCCTTCCCGCCTGCCTCAGGGAACGGACAAAAAGGATGCTCAGCCCCGCGCACATGGAGGCCAGAATTACGATCTTTAACACATTTGCAATCGTCATGGAAGGCATGTGAAAAATCATATACTCCTCGGAGCTTAATCCGATCTGACGGGCAGACCCGTTGGCTACAATGGCCGCAAAAAGGCATGGAACCAGGGCGGAATACTGCATGATACCCACACTGACCATCTCCATGGGAAAGATGGTCGCCGCAAGCGGGGTTCCGAACACGGCGCTGAAAGCCGCGCTCATGCCACTCATGACCAGAATCTTCCGGTCCCCCTCATCAAGATGGAGGAGACGGCCGATGGTATTGCCGATGCTGCCGCCCATCTGGAGTGCCGCGCCCTCCCGGCCGGCAGACCCGCCCAGTAGGTGAGTGATCAGAGTGGATACATAAATCACCGGAGCCATGTAGAAGGGTACATCCACGTCATCTTCATGCATGGCGCTGAAGAGGGCATTGGTTCCCTTGTCCCGGTCTCCCCCGCAGATATGATAAAGATAGACGATCACGATACCGCCTAAGGGGAGCAGATAGAGAAGCCAGGGATGATGATAACGTAATTCGGTAACCAGAATCAGGCAGTAGGCAAAGCTGCCGCTGAAAAAGCCAACCACGATACCTACCAGAATGGCCATGGCAATCCAGCGCACCTCGGAAAAAACATTCAGGAAGGCTGCCTGTCCATCTCTCCTGACACTTTTCAGTCCTTCTTCTGTTCCCTGTCTGATTAATCTGGAAAACTTATTGTCCATGATGATGTCTCCCTGTAATTGTATCTGTGACGTCCCTGTCGCATCTTAAAGCCGGGCTTTATGCCGCTTTATATGAATCATAGCTCATCCCCTCTTAAAAAGCAAAATAATTCTAAAAAAGAATTGACACCCTTCGGCTTTCATGCTAAATTATGATTTGTCAAATGCGATGAAGAGGAATAGTAGAATCGTGGATGTATACAGAGAGCTGCCGGAAGGTGCAAGGCAGATGCAGAAAGCGGTTTGAACTCGCCTCGGAGCAGCATGCTGAACCGTATGAAAGCAGGATGTTTTTCATGCAGTAGGCACCGCCGGAGCCGACCGTTACAGCGGAAGGATATAAGACCGTTTGAACCGGTCCGTATCTGTAATGAGGGCACATGAGGGTTTAACCCTGTGTGAATTAGAGTGGTAACGCGGATTATTTCGTCTCTACATGGATAGAGACGTTTTTTTTGTTTAAGAAAAGGATTTTTACAAGGAGGACTATCATGATTCATGCAGACAAATACAAAACAATGTATTTTCCGGCACCGGAACCGTCTTTTAAGTGGGTAACCAAGGACCATATCGAAAAACCGCCGATCTGGTGTTCCGTAGACTTAAGGGATGGTAATCAGGCTCTGATCATACCGATGAATCTTGAGGAAAAAATCGAGTTCTTCAAACTTCTTGTCAAGATTGGATTCAAAGAAATCGAAGTAGGCTTTCCGGCTGCTTCCGAAACCGAGTACGAATTCTGCCGGACTCTGATCGAGCAGGATCTGATCCCTGATGATGTGACCATCCAGGTACTGACCCAGGCCAGGGAACATATCATCAAGAAGACATTTGAAGCCATCCGCGGCGTCAAGCAGGCAGTGGTCCATCTCTACAACTCCACTTCCGTAGCCCAGCGTCAGCAGGTTTTCAAAAAGGAGCCTGAAGAGATCATTGACATTGCAGTAAAGGGTGCGGAGCTTTTAAAGAAACTCACGGAAGAAGACGGCGGTAATTACCGTTTTGAGTATTCTCCCGAAAGCTTTACAGGTACGGAGATGCCCTTTGCCCTTCAGATCTGCAATGCAGTTCTGGATGTGTGGAAACCCCATGAGGGATGGCCGGTCATCATCAACCTGCCCGTAACCGTCTCCCACTCCATGCCGCATATCTATGCCAGCCAGATCGAATACATGAGCAATCATCTGAAATACAGAGACAATGTGGTTCTTTCACTTCATCCCCACAATGACCGGGGAACAGGCGTGGCTGATACGGAGCTGGCACTCCTTGCCGGCGCTGACCGTGTGGAAGGCACCCTCTTCGGCAACGGCGAGCGGACAGGAAATGTAGACATTGTCACACTGGCACTGAATATGTACTCCCATGGCGTTGAGCCGGGCCTGGACTTTACGGACCTTCCCGCAGTCATCAAGACCTATGAGAAAGTAACCCGGATGGAAGTCTATGACCGCCAGCCCTATGCAGGCAAGCTTGTCTTCGCTGCATTCTCCGGATCCCACCAGGATGCCATCGCAAAAGGAATGCTCTGGAGAGAGACCCACGATGACAGCAAATGGACCGTACCTTATCTTGCCATCGATCCCAAGGATCTGGGACGTGAATATGAAGCGGACGTAATCCGGATCAATTCCCAGTCCGGCAAGGGCGGCATCGGTTATCTGCTCGAGCAGAGCTTCGGTATCCGTATTCCTCCGAGAATGCGGGAGGAAGTGGGCTACAGCGTCAAGCATGTCTCCGACGAGGCCCATGCAGAGCTTTCACCGGATGAGGTTCTGGCAGTATTTAAGAATAAATACGTCAACATCACCTCTCCCCTGGAACTCCTGGAAGTGCACTTCAAGCAGGATCACGGTATCGTAGCAGAACTGATCCTCAACGTAAACGGAGAGCATAAAATCTACACCGGCAGAGGAAACGGACGTCTTGATGCTGTCAGCAACGCCATCAAAGCCAACGAAAAAGTATCTTATACCATCACAACCTACGAGGAGCACGCTCTTCAGATCGGTTCCAACTCCCAGGCATGCGCTTATGTGGCAATCGAGGGAGATGACGACCGTCTCTACTGGGGCGTAGGTATCGACGACGATATCATCAACGCTTCCGTAAAAGCTCTCTTAAGTGCCATCAACCGCTACAACAGCGATTTTGGTGAAGACTGAATCATATAGAATAGAAAAATATTAAGGGGCGTCAGCAGTAACGTTTATTCATTCTCGCTCATTCGTAAAAGAATGGGCGGAAATGAAACTGCTGACGCCTTTTTTGTACGCGGAGGATGTGATTTCGTTGCGGGTTCTCCATGCTTATGGGAGTTCATTCTCCCGGCGAAGTTTTCCATCAACCATAATTAAAAGCTGATTCTTACATGACCGTAAAAAAATCCTTCCATCAAATATAGTTGTATTTCATTTTTACATGAATTATTTTGCCTGTTTCCATCAATATAGACCTTTTACATCTCTATCCATGAAAAAGGAAGTGGAGAATATAACCAAATACAATGATGATATGATCTGTACATGAAAAACTGCAAGAGTATACCATCATTATAGTCTAAAGATAAAAGTATACATGACATGCATTTTAGAAAGTCCATCAAAAAAACAGGGAAAGGGTTATCATGATTGAATATAAGTACCCGGGACCTGATTTTTGCCATGGTTTACGAACTGAACAGGTATCACAATAAGATCCGGTTCGGAAAAAAAGGAGCCGGCAGTTACGGACCGCCCATTTTATAAAACAGGCGGAAGCGAAACTGCCGGCTCCTTCTTAATATATCCTTTTATTCTTCAATTTTCTCCACATGAGCGTCCAAAGATCCGTTAACCAGGTCTATGACAATGGTATCTCCCATATCGACAGTTCCGGACAGGATCATTCTGGCTGCCAGTGTCTCCACATTCTTTGTCAGGAAACGCTTGAGCGGACGTGCGCCGTAAGCCGGCTCATAGCCGTTTTCCACAATATAGGAAACTGCTTCGTCAGTCAGGCGTACCTCCAGTTCCTTATCCTCCAGCCGCTTGTTGAGGTTCTTCATCTGAAGACCTACAATATCTCTGATATTGTCTTTGGAGAGCGGCTTAAAGAGGATGATCTCATCCAGCCGGTTCAGAAACTCCGGACGGAACTGGGCCTTAAGCTGGCTGTTGACCATCTCTTCTGCCTCCGGGAGGATATTTCCCTGAGCATCAATACCGTCAAGAAGGAACTGGGATCCCAGGTTGGATGTCATGATCAGGATGGTATTCTTACAGTCTACCGTCCGTCCCTGGGAGTCGGTGATATGCCCGTCATCCAGTACCTGAAGAAGTACATTGAAGACATCCGGATGCGCTTTTTCAATCTCATCGAAAAGGACGACCGAATAGGGCTTCCTGCGGACAGCCTCCGTCAGCTGGCCGCCTTCCTCGTATCCCACATATCCGGGAGGCGCTCCGATCAGCCTGGATACGGAGTGCTTCTCCATATATTCACTCATATCAATCCGGACAATGTTCTGCTCGTTGTCGAAAAGGCTCTGAGCCAGTGCTTTGGCAAGTTCTGTTTTACCTACACCTGTGGGTCCCAGGAAAAGGAAGGATCCAATCGGCTTTGCCGGATCCTTGATTCCTGCCCTGGACCGGATAATAGCTTCGGTTACTTTCTGAACACCTTCATCCTGGCCAACTACTCGCTTGTGCAGCTGTTCTGCTAGATTCAGGGTCTTATTCCTCTCGCTTTCCGTCAGTTTAGTGACGGGAATACCCGTCCAGCGGCTGACGATCTTCGCAATTTCCTCTTCCGTCACAGACTCGTGAACAAAAGCGCCTGAATTCTTTCTGGCTTTCTCTTCCTCTTCTTTCAGTTCCTGTGTAAGCTGAGGCAGTCTGCCGTATTGAAGTTCTGCCGCCTTATTCAGGTCATAGTTTCTCTTGGCGATCTCGATTTCATTATTAATGGCTTCGATCTCTTCCTTGAGTCTGGAGACTTTCTCCACCTGGGACTTTTCCTGATCCCATGTGGCTTTCTGGATCCGGAAATTCTCCTTCATCTCAGCAAGGGCTTTCTGCAGGTCTTCGAGCCTTTCCATGCTCAGATGATCTGTCTCTTTCTTCAGTGCCGCTTCCTCGATCTCCATCTGCATGATCTTTCTCTGGATCCCGTCAAGCTCTGCAGGCAGGGAATCCAGCTCTGTCTTGATCATGGCACAGCCTTCATCCACCAGGTCGATGGCCTTGTCGGGCAGGAAACGGTCCGTAATGTATCTGTTGGAAAGAACCGCTGCGCTTACCAGGGCATTATCGGCAATCTTTACACCGTGATATACCTCATAGCGGTCTTTGAGTCCCCTCAAGATAGAGATGGTATCCTCCACACTGGGCTCATCCACCATGACCGGCTGGAAACGACGTTCCAGCGCAGCGTCCTTTTCAATATAACTTCTGTATTCATCCAGGGTAGTTGCGCCGATACAGTGCAGCTCTCCTCTGGCAAGCATGGGCTTGAGCAGGTTGCCCGCATCCATGGCTCCGTCAGTCTTTCCTGCGCCTACTATGATATGAAGCTCATCGATGAAAAGCAGAATCTGGCCTTCACTGGCCTTGATCTCCTGAAGAACTGCTTTCAGACGCTCTTCAAACTCACCCCTGTACTTGGCGCCGGCCACCAGGGAACCCATATCCAGGGCAAAGATCTTCTTGTCTTTAAGGGAATCGGGTACATCCCCTTTTACGATCCTCTGGGCCAGCCCTTCTACAACGGCTGTCTTACCTACACCGGGCTCACCGATCAGGACCGGATTATTCTTGGTCTTCCTGGACAGAATCCTGACCACGTTCCGGATCTCCTGATCCCTTCCGATAACAGGATCCAGTTTCTGGTTTCTTGCCCGGTCCACCAGGTCATATCCGTATTTTTCCAGGGTCTCGTATGTCGCTTCAGGATTGTCACTGACTACCTGCTGGTTGCCCCTTACTGTGGAAAGCGCCTGAAGGAACCGTTCCCTGGTGATACCGTAAGCCTGAAGGAGTTTGCGGATCTCCTTGTTGGGATAACGGATCAGTGCCAGAAAAAGGTGTTCAACGGACACATAGGAATCTCCCATGGCCTTGGCCTCATCCTCGGCGTTGACCAGCACTTCATTCAACGATTTGCTGATATACACCTGACCGCCGGATACCTTGGGCAGTTTCCCTACCAGCTGCTGTGTCTGGGAAAGAAAGGCATCCCTGCTGATCTCCATCTTATCGATCAGCTTTGCGATCAGACTGTCATCTATTGTCAGCAGGCTGTAAAGAAAATGCTCCTGGTCAATCTCGGGACTGCCATTCTGGTAAGCCAGTTTCTCTGCGGCCTTTACCGCTTCCAGTGATTTCTGTGTAAACTTATTAATATTCATAAACAGCACCTCCTCTGAAGTCCTCTTGTATTCAATTTTGCTCACAGCAAAAGCGGCAAGGGTGTTATACTCTTGCTATAACAATATATAACATGAACTGTTAGCACTGTCAAGAGGTGAGTGCTAATTATTTTTTATCCCCGGATTTTATTTGGATCTGTCTATTCTCTGCAGGTATTCTTCTCCCTCATCTGCCATCCTGCGGAACTCATCAATCACTTCATTCATCATGGGGATTGCTTTCTGTTTATAAGAAGAAATGCTGTCGAGGGCTTCAAAGGTATCGGCAAATGCCTTCTTCATCGTATCCACATCGATATTGGCATCCATTGCCTGCTCCTGGATCTGTACACCCTGGTCCTTCAACATGGAGGAAGTGGAGGCCAGCATCTGATTGGTGGTTTCATTGAGCATTTTTACCTTTTCGAGAACAATCTTCTGATCATAGAGGGATGCCGCAACGATCACAGCCACCCTGAGGGCGGAAACGGTTACATTCTTGGCACGGTCCACGGACCGGATCAGTTCCTTATTGTTCTTGCGGATGATCTCCATGGCGATAATGCCCTGCTGATTGACCACCAGGACCTGCTGCAGATCCATAATCTTCTGTTTAAGAGGAAAGAGAACATCCTCTTCGATGAATTTGATCTTGTCCGCATCCTCTCCTGCAGCCCGCAGCTGTCCGATCTTGGCAGTCAGATAGGAGTCCAGCTTGGTGGCAGTCTCTATTTTTTCATTGAGCTGTTTTGTCAGGTCACGCATGGCAGCCTGTTCCATCTCAAGAGTGGTCACATCGTTAATCAGGGTGGTTTTTCCTTTATCGAGAGACTTCACGATATCGGCAATCTCTCCGTCCGCTGATTTATATTTTTCAAAATATCTTCTTGCCGGAGCGAATGCTTTTCCCAGAATTCCCTTCTTGGCAAAGTCAACTTTGGAAGGATCCAGATCCCTCATACGGACGGAAATGTCTTCAAGACCTTTGGCAACATCACCGGATTCCCCGCCGGCTTTCTGCAGGGCGCCCATGCTTCTTTTTAACAGAGCATTCTTCTGCTCGGATTTCTGCATAAGGTCATTTCCGAAAGAGTCGATCACATCTGTGATTTCTTTTCTGGCCACAAAGGAATCCAGGTCTACACCCAGGATTTCCTGTGCCTGCTCTTCCACCATGCCGTGAATGGCCACGATTTCCTCTTTTGGGGGACGGGTGGACTCTATTACTTCTTCTTTAATTTCTTCTTTTACCGGTAAATCCAATGAAAATGCCATAGTACTTCCTTTCTTTCCGAGATCGGTTACATATTTGCATTAAACAGCTGCTTGAGCTGATAAACAATATCGTCTGTGTCCGCGTTGATGCTTGCCGCTTCGTTGATGGCACTGAGTTCCTCAAGAGAACCGTTGGTATAGTTATAGCCGATGGTGTACACCGGAATATTCAGGCTGTCGATTACATCGTGTACATCATTGTAACTGTACCCCTCGTTGGTATCTCCGTCGCTCAGTACAAAGATCATGGGCTTGGCATCCGGATGATTCTTCATTTCCTGACGGATCATGTGCATTGCGACACAGACTCCGTCATAGGTGGCCGTAGCGCCGAAAGCAGTAAGGTCCTCCACAGCTCCCTTGTAAAGGGACTGCTGATTGAGGTCAAACTGTCCGACAGGCAGGTCAATGGTTACATCCTCATTGTAGCTGACAAGGCCGATGTAATTGTCTTCGTTGATATATTTCATGCTGTTGATCAGGGAGTCTTTTAAAGCCTGAATAGGCTCACCGTCCATACTGCCGGATACGTCCGCCACAAATACGGCGATGATCTCCCTGCCGTTGTCTTTGTTTTCTTTATAGAGCTGACGTGCGGAAAGGAGTATATCCCCGTCTACCGCCGGGTAATCGCAGCGGTATTTGTCCTGGCCGTTGAATCCGTACTCACTTGCCTTTTTCTGTCCTTCCTTGCCGGCGCAGAATTCTGCGAATCTGGTCAGCAGTTCCTGCTTCTCCTTACCGGCATCCCCGATCATTACAAGGGGGTTGTCATGCCGGAAACCGTAAGGCGTGAACTTATAGCGGCTCTTCATGGTTTTGTCATTCACATAGGTCTGGTACTCCAGAATAAATCCATCCAGGGATCCCTTGCTTGCAGCATTCCTCATCTGCATGGTGGTCAGGGATACCAGAGGCACATTTTTCTGGAATGCCTGGAATCCCGCTACCGCTTTCTCCGACAGGGGGTCGTCCATATCGTAGCGGAGCAGAGTGGAAATCAGGTAGTTCATGCCGCTGGTGCTGGCAAAAGGATTGGTGTATCCGAAGGACAGCTTGCCTGCCTCTACCGCTTCCGTAATGGCTTTGATATCCACGCCGCCGTATTCTTTTTTGATCTTATCGTAATCTTTGTTGGAGAGCAGGATTCCGGCCACATTTCCAACCAGCCGCTCGCTGATGACCGTGGTCTTCACATCCTGGGCAGCCAGCATGTCCGCCCAGAACATGGCGGAAGGGCTGAAGGCATCCGGGACTGCTTTCCCCGAGGAAATGTAATCCATAGCCTGTCCGCTGTTGACGTTACGGATCTGAATGGAAGCGGCTTTTCCCCCCACTTTGACTCCGGACCGGTTAAACTCTTCGGCCATCTCCGCCAGCCAGCCGTCTGTTCCTCTGCCCGCCTTTTCCGGTGAGCAGAAGATTTCCGCATAAAAATCCGTGTCCGCTTTTACCGTCACCTCGCAGCTGTCAATATCCGGCAGCTCGTCGGCAACATTTTCATCTGTGTTATACTCCACAGGAGACTTTCTGGGTGACCCTTCTTCGGGGCGGATGTGTCTCACCATCTTTTCCAGTTTTTTATCCGCTGACTCCTGAGAAATTGCCTTCTGAGATTTACCGATATTGCGGGTCATGTAGATCCCTGTGCCTACCAGCACACATAAAACAACAAAAATCACTGCCAGAAGACTTGCTTTTTTCATGATATCCCTCCGTCCCTTTCAGGCATAGTATTTCAGCTGCTCCGTCAGCTTTGTGATTTCCTCCAGAATCTCATCACTCTCATTTGATTCTTTATCCGCCAGCTCCAGAGCCAGGTGGTTTGCCTCGCCGATCAGCCGGTCATTATCCTCAAAGAGTTTCTTGATGGAATTGTGATTATTCTCCTTCATCTCCAGATCATATCTTTCATTGGAAGAGAACAGATGGAGGCGGTTGGCCACCTGGATCAGGTTATCCTCCGTCATGGACCGGACCGCTTCCGAAGCGCTTATGTACTTTTCATAGGTTACAGACCCTTTTTCAAAACGCTCTCCCACCAGCATTTCCAGATCTTTGGATATATCCAGCAGTCTCTTATACTGCTTCATGGCAGTCCGTGCGTCGGAACTTCTGGGATTGTCCCTGAAAAGCCGCAGCGCCTCGTTCAGCTGGCTGATGGTCTTGTCTTTATCTCCTTTGATCAACGGGGAATTGACCAGATAAAAGAGGACCGCGATCAGGATTGCCAGGCAGATCGAAAGGGTTGCCCGGATAATACTGGGATCCCAGGGCCTCAGATTGAGGAATCCGGGTGAGTACAGCAGCACGCAGGCCGCCGCAAGACCCAGATCACAAGCAATGGTTTTCAAATGTTTCATAGCCCTACTCTCCTACTGTTAAAGCATATGTCGGCCGACAGCCGGTCATTTTCCACTTATAACTGGGCAAATACTTTGCCGATACTGTCACTGATCACCAGGTCTGCCTGGGCATCCCTCGGTGTAGCTGAACGGTTGACCAGGATCAGGTGGCTGCCGTGGAAATAGTCGATCATACCTGCTGCCGGGTATACGGCCAGGGATGTTCCGCCGATGATCAGCACATCCGCATTACGGATCGCGTTAACCGCCCTGGTTACAGTGGTGTTGTCGAGTCCTTCCTCATAGAGAACGACATCCGGCTTGATCAGGCCGCCGCATTTGTCACAGACCGGTGTACCCTCGCTGTCTTTGACATAACGGGCGTCAAAGAATTTGCCGCATCTGGTGCAGTAATTCCGGTGGATACTGCCGTGCAGTTCCAGCACATTTACACTGCCTGCCATCTGATGGAGGCCGTCGATATTCTGTGTGACCACAGCCTTGCATTTGCCGGCCTTCTCCCATTCGGCCAGCTTGTAATGGGCCGCGTTGGGCTTCGCGTCAAGAGCCATCATCTTGTCCTTGTAAAACTCGTAAAACTCATCTGTCTTTCTCACAAAGAAAGTGTGGCTTACGATGGTTTCCGGCGGATATTTATACTTCATGCTGTAGAGACCGTCCGTGCTTCTGAAATCGGGGATACCGCTTTCGGTTGACACGCCGGCGCCGCCGAAAAACACGAGATTATCTGTTGCGTCAATGATCTCTTTCAGTCTTTTGATCTTTTCATCCATAAGTAACATCCCTCCTGTACTGTGTTAGAAAAATACTGCCAGAGCCAGATTTCCCAGTCCCAGGATAAAGCCGATCACCGCGCCGAGACTGACAATGGCATTCAGTTCCTTCTCCATTATGTAAAATACCAGATCTTCCACTTCGGCTATATCCATGTCATTGATTCTGTTCTCAACGATGCGGGAGAACTGGATCGTCTTGAGGATCTCGGGAAGCTTGTCCGAAATGATGCCTGTAAAGAAAGTCCAGAAAAGTTCTTCCGAATCTTCTCCTTTTGACTCTGCCACGGCGACGATGTCTGTGATCTTTGCCTCCTGAAGCCTTGCCGACTCCGACAGTACCATATCCTCCACATATTCGTGGAGATGGCGGTCAAGATAGTCGTCGATCCGCTCCTTTATCTGGTCTCCCAGCTTCTCGATCATGGAGCTTCCGATCATCATGCCGAACATGGACTCCGACAGTTTTGCCCTGGCCTCTTCCATCACTTTTTCCATAATAAAAGCGCCCGGATCCATTTCCATTATTTTAGCACAAATGTAGTCTGTGATGTCATTTTCCGCATAAAAAATTATATCGTCCAGCTGGTCTGCGGGAAGAGCTGACACAGCCAGATCTCTCACCGTTGTCTCGCTGTTTTCGCTCCGTTCCTTCCAGGCCCGGACGCCTTCCATACATTTGTCATGCATTTCGTCGGAAAGGAGCATGTTCCGGATGGTCTCCTCTGTCAGGAGGTGTTTTTCGATCACATCTCCGGCCGCTCTGGCCAGCCTTGGCTGACCCTTGGGGATAACACCTGGTGTAAAGGGCAGTTTTTTTCCGAAGACGCGAACCTCATGGTGAGGGTAAAAGAGCATTTTTACGGCAATCCAGTTGGTTACATAACCGATTACCGATCCGACCAGTGGATATAAAAGAAACTTCCACATTTGTATTCCTCCCGTCTGTCAGTCAGGCCTGCTATGCCTGCCAGAAATCCTCCAGTACACGGCTGTACCGGTCCAGGTCCACCTGATAATATCGCTTCCAGTCTCCGGGAAAGAGCATCTGATTGTCAGGCTCCAGAAAACGGTCGTCCATAAGCAGGATGATTCCCCGGTCCGTGACCGTCCTGATCACCCGTCCGGCGGCCTGCAGAACCTTGTTCATCCCCGGATATCTATAGGCATAATCATAGCCTCTTTGCCCCCTTTTGTCAAAATAGAGACGCACCATTTCTTTTTCCACACCCAGGCCCGGAATTCCGGTTCCGACGATCAGAACACCAATGAGCCGGCTGCCTGTCAGGTCGATTCCCTCGGAGAAAATGCTGCCCAGGACGCAAAAGCCAACCAGTGATTTCCTGCCTTCTTCATGAAAATGTGAGAGAAATGCTTCCCTATCTTCCTGACGCATATCCGGACTTTGCGGAAGCAGGTCCGCCATCAGGGACAGGGTACTGTCCTCACAGAGCCTGTATACCTCCTGAAGCATTTCATAGGAAGGGAAAAAGATCATATAGTGACCCGCTCTGGCTTCCACTGTTTTTTCCAGGTATCGGACCATACGCATGTACTGGTCCGGTCCACGCATGCTGTATCGGCTGGTCACATCAGAGGCGATCATCAGCAGGCGGTTGTTTTCGTCAAAGGGAGACGGCACCGAATAGGCATCCCACTCTCCGCCTCCGATCAGGTCACGGTAATAGCGTACCGGATAGAGGGTGGCGGAAAAGAGGATGTTGGCATGGCACCTCTCTGCAACCTCCGCCAGCCGGCTCGAGGGGTCCGCGCACAGGAGGGTAAGAGAAAAATCCATCCCCTTTCCGCTTCCGTAGATCAGGTATCCCTCATCCAGGCTGTCCAGAATCATGAAAAAATGTGACAGGGCAAAATAGGCGTCCACTACCTCGCTCTCTTCGGGAAGGTCATGGTCTCCCAGATAGTCGCCGAGAGCTTCCACAGCAGAAAAAAGAGGCCGGTAGAGAGAGTCGATCTGATTGTAGACCCTGATTCCGCTCCCGGAAAGAATACGGTTACTTTCAAATGTTTCTACCGACTCGTCATCTCTGGCATCCAGCTCCCGCATTTCTTTGTCCGCCCGCACAAGCCGCCTGTAGACGGAAGCCGACCGGGGCCTGAAGTAGAGACGGAGGATTTTCAGCAGCTGCCTGCCGAAGACAGCCGAATACATCTCCCTGGCCCTGTCAGGCAGGTTGTGAGCTTCATCAGTCAAAATGAGATCAGCCGCAGATCCCTGGTCCGACAGAAGACCTTTCCTGCTGACATGAGGATCAAAAAGGTAATTATAGTCACAGATGACAAAGTCTGACCAGGCCGCTGCCTCAAAAGCAAGCTCATAAGGGCAGACCCGGTAAAGGCGGCTGTAATCCAGAATCGTCTCCCTGGAAAAATCTCTCCTCTCACTCAGAAGAGCAAAAAGGCATTCATTGATCCGGTCATAGTGACCATCTGCCAGCTGGCATTCCCTGGGGTCACAGAGGCTGTCCGGGAAAGGGCAGATTTTTTCTTTGGAAGAAATGGTTGCCGAGTGAAGAAAGAGTTCTCTGTCCCGCAGAAGGGCCAGGGTATCTTCCGCCACGGTTCCTGTTGTCGTTCTGGCTGTCAGGTAAAAAATCCGTCCGCCTTTCCCTGTCCCGATTTCCTTCAGGGCAGGATAGATGGTGGAAATGGTTTTGCCGACGCCTGTGGGAGCCTGCAGGAATACGTGATCGCCCGCTTTTGCGCTTTGATACGCTATAGCCGTCAGCTTTTTCTGTCCGGGCCGGTAACTGAAGGGGAAGGTCAGTTTTTCTATGCTTTCATCTCTTAAGCGGAGGTCTTTAACATAGCGGGCCGCCCACCTGTCATAGGCCCGGATCAGATCCTGAAACCAGCTTTCCAGCTCATCGGCAGAGAAGATTGTCACAAAGCGGCGGATATCCTCTGTCTCCCGGTGGCAGTAGGTAATCTGTACAGCTATGGCAGGAATATTTTCCTGCATACAGTAGACAGCGGCATAACACTTTGCCTGAGCCATATGCAGAGTCTCCGCTTCCTCCATCTTCTCCAGACTTCTGCTCACACACTTGATCTCATCAATCATGGGAATGTTTTTGTCGCCGTCCGGATTCCGGTAGATACCGATTCCGTCGGCACGTCCCTCCAGAACCAGCCTGTAGCCGTCTTTTTCCCATTCCGCAGTCAGAGGAACCTCGCTGCGGTAATCGGGCGGCTGGCTCTCCTGGATCTTCCTGTGCAGACGGGCACCCTCAAGCATGGCTTTTCTGGAAGGAAGGCTTCCCCCGCCCACACAGATGTCTCCGCTGCGCAGAAGGAACTCGACCAGACGTCTTACAGATGTTCTTATTACACCGTTTTTATAATCAAACAATGCTCCCGCCTCCCGGCTTCCCGCCGCCACTTTCAGTCTTCCTTTTTTTTCTTGCGGAAGTCTTTCGTGACAATCAGTTTTGAATAGTAAACTAATTCTGAATGAAAATAATATGTTTATTATTGAAATGCAAATTTGATAAATCCCCTTAAACAGAAAATGTCCACAATGAGGGGCAAAACTCATTGTGGACATTTTCCGTATAATACTAACCTTTAACTTAGGGGATTACTATAATTATAATATACTATCCCTTAAATAATTTCATGGCAAGAAAAAGTAATTCGTTG
>JAFRFJ010000013.1:0-2928 GCA_017434385.1 Eubacterium sp. | reverse complement strand
GTAAGCGATTAGTTATCACCCGTGCAACAGGTTTAGGGGAAGCCGCATCGACTTAAATCGGCAGCTTCCCTGGATTTTCAGGTGTGTATGTTTCTGTATCCATCTGACCTTTACAGCGTTCCTTTATGAAATCACTCCATGGCAGAAGCTGTTCTATGCCTTCGGGCGAATCTTTCAGGCCCGGCATAAACAGCAGCAGGGTATATAAGTACTGGAACGCATTCAGATGATTGGATTTTGCTGTCTCAATGAGGCTCAGTACAATCGCGCTCGCCTGGGCTCCTTCCGGGGTGTTATGGAACAGGAAGGCTTTCCTCGACATGGCATAGGACTTGGCCCGACGCTCTGCCGCGTTATTGGAGATCTCACATCGGCCATCCAACAGATAATTCATAAGGGTCTCCTTATGATTCCTGGCATAATTGACTGCTTTTTCCAACTTGCTCCCGCCTGCCGGATCCAAAGTGTCAAGCCATTGCCAGAACTCTTTCCAGATGGGGGGCTCTGTCTCCTCTCTGCGGGCCTTCCGTTCTTCCGGCGGAAGATCCCGGTAGAGCCGTTCTTTAAAGAACAGCCGGTTGCAGAACAGGACACCTTTTTCTGCCGGTGTCAGGTCATCTCTCCCTGCGATATCGGAGACCGGTTCAGGGATCTCCTGCTCCGAGTGGATATCCAGCAGCTTCAGGTACTTCCTGCGGTTGGACGGTACTGCTTCATAGAACTTTCGGCGGCAATGAGCCAGGCAGCAGCAAAGGATGACATCCGCAAGCTTTCCATAAGCGGCATAGCCATCGCAGTGGACATAACCGGCGTAACCCTTCAGGAATTTAAGGAGATATTCGCTTTTCCGTCCGGGCTGGTAGTCATAGAGGATGATCGGGGGCTTTCCGTCCGTGCCGGTCAGATAGATCCAGAAGTAAGATTTCTGTGTCGCTTCCCTTCCCGGTTCATGCAGGACCTGTCCGGGTGTTTCATCCGCATGGATGACGTCCCTTTTCAGGAAGATCCTGTACAGGACATCCCGGACAGGTTTGAGATATTCCAGGGCACACCGGTTATACCAGTTGGCGAGGGTCTCTCTTCCTATGGGGACTCCTTTTTGCAGGTAATCCTGCTCCTGCCGGTAAAAAGGCAGGTGGATCCCGGATTTCTCATACATCACCATGGCCACCATGGATGGCGATGCGGGACTGTGGGACAG
Source organism: Eubacterium sp. (assembly GCA_017434385.1). Taxonomy (GTDB): domain Bacteria; phylum Bacillota; class Clostridia; order Lachnospirales; family Lachnospiraceae; genus Anaerobutyricum. Next base: position 1,727 of record JAFRFJ010000013.1, on the reverse strand, counting down.
GAGCGGCTCCGGCGTCTTTCCTCCGATGATCGTCGTGTCAAGCTCTGACTTGCAGACCGGGCAGACCAGGGTCTCCTGATAATAATGGACACGCTCTACTTTGGCAGGCGTGATACGGAGCTCTTCCCGGATATACTTGTAACCCAGATGTTCCATCTCGGCATCACAGTCAGGACAGCCACGCTCCCCTTCCGGGATATCACAGTAGACCTCCTTCACAGGGAGGGCTTCATACAGGTCTTTCCGGAGGGATTTCGGCTTTTTTGTGCGTGTATGTTCCTTTACCGTGACCTGGGCTTCTTCCCCGGCTTGGATCTCATCCTCTGCCTCTTCTTTGGAAGGAGCCTTTCCGGTCTTTTCGCTGGAGGTGCCGAAGAGTTTCCTCTGGAGCTCGTTCAGAGTCTCCTGGAGGTTTGCGATCATGGCCCTGAGCTCTTTGATCGTCTCCTCCTGCTCCTTATTCACTTTTGTCAGCAATTCGATCAGCTGATCTTTGTCTGACATGGTCTGTCCTGCCTTTCTTTTTTCTATAATACATTATAAGAAAAAAGCGGCTCACGGGCAAATCCGCCAGAAAACATATCCGTCAATCTGACGGCTTATTTAAGCGGTGGATAACTCTTTTGAGGGAGAAAGATCCGGGAAATTTCTCTCTCAGATCTCCGGTTATCCACCGGGAAAGACCCTACTTGAGAAGGCATTGTGGATACAGCCGGAAATAAAAATGCAAACGGTTTCCGACTTTGGGAGAACCGGGAAAATAAAAAAATATTTTTCTCTGTTTTGCACAAAAAGTCAGTAATCTTTCTTTCCTTTGGAAGGCCGGATCGCCTTTGGCTGTTCGATGGATAGTCCTTCCAGGAGCCACCGATATTCCTGCCTGGTAAGGGGACGGACTTCCGAGGCTGTCCTCGGCCATTGGAATCTGCCGGACTCCAGGCGCTTATATAACAGAACAAACCCTGTCCGGTCATGGTAGAGGGCTTTGATCCTATCCGCCTTCCTTCCACAGAAAAGGAACAGGGCATTGGTGTAGGGATCCATATCGTAGGTGTCCCGGATGATCGCCATCAAACCGTCAATGGATTTCCTCATATCGGTATATCCGGTAATCAGGAACAACTTTGATATCCGGGAAATATCGCCTAACACAGTCCTCCTACAGCTGACAGTGTATTCCGTATCACGTCGTTATCCGCACCATTCCTTATCTCGATCTCGACATTTCGGAACCGGATACATATGGCTGTTCCGGTTGAAGGATTGGGAAAATGAGAGTTCGGCTCAGAAGTGACGGCCGGCAGAGGGACATCGTTATCCCGGATCTCGACGGGGACCACTTCCTGCCGGAGAGATATCTTACAGGAAGAAGACGCTTCAGGGATATCGCAGGCTTTTCTCCGCAGCCTTCTCAAATGATAGTAGAAGTTGCTGCGGGTGATACCATGCCTGTCGCACCAGTCTCTATCGGTGAGGCCACTGGAACGGCACTCTTTGATCAGTTCCATCCATTCCTGATCCGTTCGGTTTGATCGTTTTTGAACCATTCTTGTTTCACTCCTTAACTGAGTATTAGGAGTGAGTCAGGATTACACTGGACAGACTTGAAGTAAACTTGTCTGAAGTCCTGAAGATAAATGCAACTATAAAATGATCACTCCTATACAGGGTGATTATCTCATGCAATCACCGGTTTGAAAAACCGGGGTTGTTATTCATCGCTTACG
>JAFRFJ010000012.1:0-149557 GCA_017434385.1 Eubacterium sp. | reverse complement strand
CTGGCAATGATGATGAAAAAGGGCGGTCTTCTTGATCGGCTATCCTCTTGTTTCACGTTGATAATTGGCCTGAAACCTCAAAATAGCAGAAAAATGGCTTTAGAATTCGAATTCTAAAGCCGCTTTGTCTACAGTCTGAAATGCCGGTTCTTTTTAGGAACCGGCATTTTTTATCTTATCAGCATATGAGTGAAGTTTCTAATTTTCAGTAACTTTTCCGGAAGAGTTATTGTAAAGAAGATCGTAATCTTTTCCGCCGGCCCTGAAAGTAACTCTGTAAATTTCCTTATCTACTTCAGTTATTTTCAGATCTTCTGTGTCTTCTATCTGCACATCTGCATATTTCAGACAGGCATCTATTGCCATACTGAACGGGTCACCGTTGTCAGACGCTGTCTTTGATTTTGCGCTGATTGCTTCTTCAGTGGATTCCTCCTCCTGTACAGTTTCACTTTCTGCCGTAGTATCCGGCCGGACGCCGCCACGGCAGGCTGCCAGGAACAGACAGGATAAAAGAAGCATGGTTATGAACAGGTATCCCTTTTTCATCATAAAATCTCCTGCTTATTAAAACCCTTTGAACATGAGTCAACTGATAAACAAATTGTACCTTACAGATATATTATTTACAATTGCTAATTGCATTAATTACATTTGTCTATAAAGAGGAGTCAAGTTGCTGCTGAAATCTAACGAAAAAAGAATTATTCTCATTTGTGCTATAATATTTTGTGCTTTAGTAAAATTTATTTGCTGGCTATTACTTGAATGATGACAAAACAGTACAAGAATATGTTGGTATATATTTTTCCAAAATATGGTATAATAATTACAAGTAAAACCAGATGACAATTGAATAATGTCCGGCAAGTTCCGAAAGGATTAATAGAGAAACCAGTGAGAATCTGGTACGATCCCGTCACTGTGAATAGGGAGTCCTTAAGGTAAGATGTCACTGCCCCGGTGGTAGCCAGGGTGGGAAGGCGCCTTAGGATGATGATCTTAAGTCAGGAGAACTGCTTGCCAACGGATCTGTGACTGCACTTACGAAGGATGGGTGGGGTGATATTTTTGTTTTTTGCGCTCATATCTTTGTGATATGGGCGTTTTTTATTATAGTTAATTTCTATACAGACATTACAGAAGGGAAGGGAAAGACTATGAGAAAATCTATTAAGAAACTGTTGACAATCGGATTATGCGCTGTCATGGGCGCCAGCCTCCTGGCCGGATGCGGAAGCTCGGGCGGCTCTGAGGGAAGCACCGGCGGTGCGGCAGGCGGAGAGAAAGTACTTAACTTCGGCTGCCAGATGTACAGTGACGGTATTATCAATCCGTCCTATGATACGAACGGTGCATGGAACTGTATGAGATTTGGTGTTGGTGAGGCACTTTTCAAGTTTAATGATGAAATGGTAGCTGAGCCCTGGCTCGCTGAGTCTGCTGAACACTCTGATGATTATAAGACATGGACTGTTAAGATCAAAGAAGGAATCAAGTTCTCCAACGGAGTTGATATGACAGCTTCCAAAGTTAAGGAATCATTTGACAGAATGATGAAAGAAGGACCTAACGGTTCCACCACACCGGAGAAGTTTGTTCCTTATGAGACAAAGATCACGGCAGATGACAAGGCGAACACTCTGGTCTTCGAACTTCCGAAAGCAGATTTCAACCTGCCGGGTAACCTTGCACATCCGGCTACAGAGATCATTAATGTAGCTGATACCGAGAATTTCGAAAGCGGCGTAATCGGAACAGGCCCCTATGCCGTAGATAGCTTTACTGACCAGACAGGTTATACTCTTGTAAAGAACGAGTACTACTATGAAGATGTACCCTATGACAAAGTAAATGTTATGTTCATGGGCGATGCTTCCGCCAAGACAATGGCTCTTCAGAGCGGACAGATCGATCTTGCCGAGAATATTACTAATGTAGCTGACCTTGAGAAATTTGAGAAAGATGACAACTTTACTGTAGATGTGGCAGCCGGTGTCCGTACAGGATTTTCCTGGATCAATATGAAAGGTGTCCTCAAAAACGATACCCTTCGTAAGGCAATGTTAATGGGAATCGATTATGAAGGAATCTGTAAATCCAGCCTGATCAACGGCCTTTACACAGCAGGTTACTCCGTACTTCCGTCCACACTTGCCTACGGATATGAGAACCTGAAGAATCCCTATGCTTATGATGCAGATGCAGCTAAAAAGATGCTGGATGATGCAGGTATTGTTGACAATGACGGTGACGGAATCCGTGAATTGGACGGAAAGAACATCAATCTGAAGTATGTTTCCTATGAGAACAGATCACTCAATGACTTCTCTGATGCACATACACAGTATCTCAAAGAGATTGGTATCGGAGTGACAGCTGATTACGGCAGCTCTGATGATCAGTGGAGCAAACTTGTTGCCGGAGAATATGACCTGAATAATAACAACTGGTCAACAGTTGCCAACGGAGATCCGACTGAATATATGGCAAACTGGTACAGTAAGAGTGAAGGAAACTACTGTGGTTACAAGAATGACAAATATGACGAGTTATATGAGAAACTTACCGAGACATCTGATACAGCTAAGCGTGCGGAACTTTTCCAGGAAATGCAGCAGATCCTTATAGATGACGGTGTAGCCGTAATTGACGGATACTATAACAGCTCCATGATCTATTCAAAGAATGTTGGATATGCACATATTCATACAGCAGACTACTACTGGATCACTACAGAGATTACTCCTGCTGAATAAGCATACTGACACTCAGCCCGCAGGGCTTTCAGTAACGTTTTGACACGGGAGGGCACAGTAGTTAACTGTGCTCTCCCATTGCACTTTTCCGGCATATATGCCGGGATGAGAGGAGAGTTCACTTGAGTAAGAAACAATTGATCTCAAGACTGCTTCAGATTGTGGTTGTTCTGATTGGGATCAGCTTTCTGACCTTTTTGCTGACCTATGTGTCGCCGGGTGATCCGGTTCGCCATATGCTGACAGCAACAGGCACAATGCCGACAGAGGAACTGATACAGTCGATCCGGCAGGATATGGGATTGAATGATCCCTTTTTTACCCAGTATTTCCGATGGGTCGGCAATTGTCTGCATGGAGATTTCGGTAACTCCTACATGTTGAATAAGCCGGTTGTCACCCTGCTGGCAGCCCGCCTGTGGCCGACTCTGAAACTTACTATCTTTTCCGTTATACTGATGTTGATCATGGCTGTGCCTCTGGGAATGATTTCAGCAGTCTACAAAGATTCATGGATCGATTATCTGGTCCGCGGCATTACATTTCTCGGAGTATCCCTTCCCAACTTCTGGGTGGGCCTGCTCCTTATGCTTGTTTTCTGTGTAAAGATCACGATGTTTCCTGTTATATCTTCCGGCGGAGATTTCAAGAGCATGGTGCTGCCTTCTCTGACGCTGGCTATCGCCATGTCTTCAAAATATACCAGACAGGTGAGGACCGCAGTGCTGGAAGAGCTGTCCTCAGATTATGTGACCGGGGCCCTTGCCAGAGGCGTAAAGTTCTGGAGAGTGCTCTGGTTCAATGTATTTCCCAATTCACTCCTTCCCCTGATTACCATGTTGGGATTGTCAATCGGTTCACTTCTGGGCGGTACTTCTGTAGTAGAAGTTATTTTTTCATATCCCGGACTGGGGAACCTTGCCGTGGCCGCAATCACATCCTGTGACTATTACCTGATCCAGGGTTATGTATTGTGGATTGCGCTGATTTATATGGTAATCAACCTTCTGGTTGATCTGTCATATTATTTTGTTGATCCGCGTATGAGATTGAAGAGGTGATGTCTATGAAAAAGCAGAATTTCTTTTTGAAATATAAAACCTTTACAATCTTTGGTATACTGGCAATCCTTATTATTCTTATGGCGATTTTCGCTCCTGTGGTTTCAGGAGGGATCGACCCGACAAAGGGAGATCTGGCCGAAGCAATTCAGCCGCCCGGCCCCGGCCATTTATTCGGGACGGATAAAATGGGAAGAGATATTTACGCCCGTGTAATATACGGAGCAAGAACATCCCTTGTGGCTGCTTTTGCCATCGTGGCCATCGTCTTTGCGGTTGGTCTTTTGCTTGGTATCATTGCCGGATACTTCGGCGGTATTGTCGATACGATCATCATGCGTATTGCTGATATGATGATCGCTTTCCCGGGTCTGGTACTTGCTCTTGCGGTAGCAGGTATTCTGGGTGCCAGCATAAGGAACGCCGTTCTGGCTATTTCCCTTGTGACCTGGCCCAAGTATGCCCGGCTGGCCCGAAGCCTAGTTATGAAGATCCGCCACAGAGATTATGTAGATGCAGCTATAGTAACCGGTTCGAAAACTGTTTATATGCTCTATCGCTACATGCTGCCAAATGCCCTGCCTACACTGGTGATCACGGCGGCTACCGATATCGGAAGCATGATGCTTGAACTTGCAGCCCTGTCTTTCCTGGGATTCGGCGCCGTTCCGCCTACACCTGAGTGGGGCCTTATGCTTTCCGAAGGGCGTGCTTATATGCAGTCCGCGCCCTGGCTTATGATATTCCCGGGTCTGGCGATCTTTGTCACGGTTGTAGTATTTAACATGCTTGGTGACAGTCTTCGTGATATCCTGGATCCAAAGACTGAGTAAGGAGGGGATGAATATGGCATTATTAGAAATAAAGAACGCTACCATCTCCTACGGCAGTCGTGAGATTGTAAAAGGATTCAATCTGACCATGGATCAGGGAGAGATATGCAGTGTCGTCGGTGAGTCCGGAAGTGGGAAAACGACCGTAATCCGCGCTGTCCTGGGACTTCTTGCCGGCGGTGGAAAAGTGACAGAAGGGGATATCCTTTTTGAGGGAACATCTTTGCTTGGAAAGACAAAAGAAGAGTGGAGAAAGCTGCGTGGAACGCAGATTTCAATGATCTTCCAGGATTCAGGCGCCATGATGAATCCCACAAGGAAAATCGGTTCTTCTTACGTAGAATATATCCGCACCCATGAAAAAGACATTTCCAAAAAGGACGCATGGGATAAGGCAGTGAAGATGCTGGAGCGTATGCGCCTTCCCAGCGGAGATAACATTATGAAAAGTTATCCCTTCCAGCTGTCCGGCGGAATGAGACAGCGTGTGGGAATTGCCATGGGCATGACTTACGAGCCCAAGCTCCTACTGGCAGATGAGCCCACCAGCGCTCTGGATGTGACGACCCAGGCACAGATCATCCGCCAGTTTATGGAACTCAGAGATGACTTTGGTACCAGTATTATTATCGTCACTCATAACCTTGGAGTGGCAGCCTATATGGCAGACTATCTGATCGTTATGAAAGACGGTCTGATTGAAGATGAAGGTAAACGTGATCATATATTACATCATTCAGACAATGCCTATACAAAGATGCTGCTGGATGCTGTTCCGTCTTTAGGAGGTGTGAGATTTGTTTGATGAAAAAGATATGATTCTGGAAGCCAGACATGTTACCAGAAGATTTCCCGCATCCGGGGGCCGCAGTCTTCTGGCCTGCAATGACGTTAATCTGAAAATGTACAGGGGGAAGACCCTGGGCCTTGTAGGGGAATCCGGATGCGGAAAGAGTACTTTCATGCGCTTCCTGGTTTCACTGGATAAACCTTCAGAGGGAGAAATCATTTACCGGGGAAAAGATATTACCAAGTTAAAAGGTGAGGAACTCCGTCAGAACAGGCAGAACATCCAGATGGTATTTCAGGATCCTTCAGGTTCATTTAATCCCAAGATGAAGATCAGAGATATTATCTGTGAGCCGCTTCTAAATTTCGGCAGGATCAGACCTTCCGAAAAAGACGCCGTTGCAAAGGAGTTTCTTGCTATGGTGGACCTTCCGGAAGACTTTGCTGACCGATATCCTCATAATATGAGCGGCGGCCAGCGCCAGCGTGTCGCCATTGCGAGGGCGATCGCCCTGGAGCCGGAGATCATAGTGATGGATGAGGCGACCTGCGCACTGGATGTATCCGTACAGAAAACCATCATTGAGCTGATTGTGGGACTTCAGAAGAAAAAGAATATCACCATAGGTTTCATCGCACATGATCTGGGTCTGATTCAGTCATTTGCACATCAGATCGCTGTCATGTATCTTGGAAACATCGTTGAAGTTCTGCCGGGAGACCAGATTGATAAGAGTGCCAAACATCCTTATACACAGGCATTGATGGGCGCCATATTTGATCTCAATATGGACTTTTCCAAAAAGATTGAAAGTATTGAGAGTGAAGCTCCGAGCCCTCTGGATGTTCCGCCCGGATGTCCTTTCCAGGACCGGTGTGAAGAATGCAGTGAAAAATGCAGGAAAGAACATCCGAAGCTTATTGAGCTGGAGCCGGGTCACCAGGTTGCGTGTCATAAATTTGCATAATGATTACATTGGAATAAGAAAGGCATAATATGAGAAAAAAAACAGTTTTGCTGGTATTTCTCCTTTGTATACTTGGAATTGCCGGATGCCTTGGCCAGAGCCGGCAGGATCCGGGGGCTGAAACTGCGGAAACTGTATCAGTAAAAGGTGCTGATTCCTATAAGATCGGTGTAATCGTATACAGCAATACTGACGAGGAGGTACTGGCTATACGGGAGTACCTGGAAAATTATATTGCAGAAGTATTTCCCGGAATCACATTTGTTTATTCTGACAGTATCAGTACTGAGGAAGAGGAACTTGACTTTATTCAAAAATCCTGTGACCAGGGGGTCGACGGATTTCTCTCTTTTCTGTCAATGAACCTTCCTGAGGAAGTCAAACTCTGCGAGCAGAATAAAGCATATTACATTCTGGCATCAGGTACTGTATCGGATAAAGATTTCAAAGCAGTAGAGGATAATCCCTATTTTATCGGTGCTGTCGGCCCCGGAGAGGAAATGGAGTATCAGACAGGTGCTGATATGGCAAAGTTCTTTACAGATCATAAAGAAGGGAACCGCTACTTTATCCTGAGCGGCGGAGCCGGAATCGGAAATGAAATGCATCTGCAGCGGACGATAGGTATTCTGGACACTTTACAGAAAGCCTATGGGGTCAGTTTTGATCAGACGTCTGAGGAAATTGCCAGATCCGGAGAACCGGTTCATGTAAGTGCCGGAGATCTGACAGTCTGTGTAACTCCAGGATATATCAGCAGTGAGAGATTTCTTTCTGCTGCGAAAGAAGAGTATCAAAAAGATCAGTATAAGAATGTTCTGTCAGTACTTCCGATTGCCGATATGGCTAATGTGGTTAAGAATTCCCGTCTGGGCGTAATCGACTGTTACACTTCGGGAAATCTTGAACTTTTTAACAATGGCCAGCTTTGCTATGTGGCAGGAAAGTACGGAGCGATAGTCGGACCTTCTTTTGCTGCAATGTACAATGCCGTTACAGGATATGCTGAGGACTTCCGGGAGAATGGAAAGGCCTTTAAGCTGACACAGGGTTTCTGGTGTTCCACTGACAGTAAAGACTATGAGGAAAAATACTCCATGGCCACCAGTGTGGTAACCAATGCTTATAATTATGAGGATCTGGGAAAGGTCTGCAAAGTATTTGACCCGGATGCCAACTTAAAAGAGCTGGAAGACCTGATCAGTGCCTATACCTATGAGGATGCTAAAGCCAGAAGAAATAAATGATAAAACAAGTGGCATAAGAAAGGAAGCTCATGAAAAAAGAAATCACATTTGGAGGTATTTCAGCTCCGGCCGGAAGTAAAAGTACAGGATGGACGCCGGTTCCGGATACGGACGCCAAACTTCCGGTCACCGTGATCAATGGAGAAAGGGAAGGTAAAACCGTCCTGATTACTTCCGCCATTCACGGATGTGAGTATCCATCCATCGAAGCAGTTTTTGAACTGGCCGAGACACTGGATCCAAAGATGATCAGCGGACAGATCGTTATCATCAACCCGGTAAATGTGGAAGCCTTCATTGAACGCAGGCCTTATATAGTTCCGGCAGACGGAAAGAACTTAAACCGGCTTTTCCCGCCGGACAGGGAAGGAACGACAGGAGATAAGATTGCCTGGGTGCTGGCTGAAGAGTTTATCAAAAAGGCAGACTTTCATATAGATACCCATGGGGGCGACATCCCTGAATCCCAGCCGTCTTATGTATATTACCCCGGAATCAGCGACAATAAAGAAGCGCTGGAAAAATCCGAGGAAGCGGCACAGTATATTCTGCATGCAAAATATATGCTGAAATCAAGGGCCGTGAATCACGCTTATACTTATTCAGCCCAGGTGGGAGTCCCGTCTCTGGAACTGGAGCTTGGTGAATGCACAAGATGGTCCCGGGAAGAAGTGGAAGCATACCTGGAAAACATTATAAATGTACTCAGGTATCTGAAAGTGTATCCGGGCCAGGCAGTCAAACGTCCGGCTGACCGGGAGATAAAAACCATTACGGAAGGGGTATATCTGGACGCCGATTACAGCGGACGCTGGTACCCTCTGGTCGGAAGAGACGACAAGATCAGTAAAGGACAGAAGATTGGTTATATCAAAGACCTGTTCGGAAATGTGCTGGTTGAATATTTCGCAGAATATGATGCGGAGATCCTTATGGTAGTGGTGACACTGGCAGTAAAAAAAGGAGATCCGATCATAGCATATGGAAGATAAGAAATAAGCTTCTCCTCAAATAATTATATAAAAAAGGCAGGCACATCATTATATCAGATGAACCTGCCTTTTTTATTTTACCCATATCGAAAGGTTAAATAATTTCCTGTTTTCAGTTTCCTGTTGGATAAGAATCCTTCTAGTACTTCTGCCAACCAACACAGTCCACTTCTTTCGCTTCGCCAGCTTCCATTCCGCCGGTCACATCGTAGAATTCGGATTCTGAGAGGTCTGCTGAATCTGCCCAGTAAACCCATGTATCGTCAGATTCGTTGTCATCATCAGTCATCTGGCGGCCTTTTGAGGCAACATACTCGTATTTCCCGTCTTCCATCCGATAGTAATCATAACTCTCATGACCATGTCCGGCATAATAGAAAACCAGGGATTCCGATTCATTATAGCAAGTTATAGTTTCTAAACCATAACCCGTTGTCTCCAAAAGCTTCTCTAAATCATGACTTTTGTTTGTTGCTGTATAAATCAGATAAAGGTGTCCGCTGCCTCCCTCTTCAGTTGGAAAACAATCTGCCAAAAGGTCAACTACACCATCGCCTGTAACATCACTCAGCAAGAATTCAACCGACTCATGTTTATTGCCCAAAGACTCTAATTCCATAAAATAGACACTCTGATCACCATCCTCTTCCTCATCAGAATTATCGGAATCACTGTAATCCGGCTGATCTGCGTCGGGATTATCGGAGTCCGGATCGTCAGAGTTCTCATCGACTGATTCCTGCTCATCAGCCTGTTCTTGTGTTTCGTCATTTTTGATTGTGTTACTATCTGGTTTTGTTTCTTCCTGTTTTTCTTTTTCCGGCTCCTGTTGCCTCATGCCACATCCTGTTAAGCCAAATGTCAGCATTAAGCAAAGAACAGTCATGGCAATCAGTAAAAAAACGCTTTTCTTGTTCATTTTATCTCCTTTTCTTAAAAAAATTAAAAACCCGGAGAACCGTATAAATAAAGGCTCTTCGAGCATTTCTAAAATGGACCTGAGGGGAATCGAACCCCTGTCCGAAAACTCATCCCGAAAGGTGTCTCCCATCACAGTCTTCTGAGTTTCATTCCCTCCGTAAAGCGTCAGAAGACGAACACTTTACTTCAGTAGCTTCATCATACTTCACATCCCGCAAAGCTTAAGGACATGAGGGTTCCGCATAATCGATACCGGGATCTCAGTCTGCGGACTTACTGAGGCCGATAGCTGCAACTAGGCAGCGAGTGCTACTCTATCGTTAGCAATTATATTTAATTCCAGGTTTTAACGTGGTCCCGGGCCACGGATGGCTGCCTCGCGTTCAAAATCCCCGTCGAAACCAGTACAAGCCCCTGTGACGGTTTGAATCCGTGCTGAAATTATTATACTGAAATCTCTGATAAAGTCAAGGGCTGTTGTGTTATACTATTGGTATACTATGATACTTACAGAAAGAGGAGACTTATACCTGGAATCGGGACTTTCAGATCTGATGTGACATATAATCCGGAGGTGTATATAAATGGAACAAAGCTATACGACTCTGTTTTCACCGGTGACCCTTACAAGGGGAAAGAATTATTATGCTGCCGGCAAGGTCAGAGATCTTGTCAGGACGGAAGATGGCTTTACTGCTTCAGTGGTTGATGGGACAAGTTTTTTTGTCAAGGCGGTAATCCGTGATCACAGACTGTATGATATCAGCTGTACCTGTGATGAAGCCGCCGGGGGAATATACTGTAAGCATATGGCTGCAGTGCTGACCCGGATTGAGCGGATTGACGGCACGATTGTCCTGGCTGAAAAAACTGCCTCTGATAAAGAGCCTGTCAAGGAAAAAGAAGATGAAAAAGCGCTGGCGGCCTTTTCATCAGAACAGATTGATTTTCTTCAAAATGAAACCAGACGTCTTCATCAGCCTGATGCAAGTCCGGAGGAAGAGGGGCTGGGATCCAATATTTCAGAGGAGTATCACTATTTTGACGGTGAGCATTTCGCAGATGGACTGAATCTGCAGGATCATGTCCTGCGGGACGCCAGAGACCTGATTACCTCCGGCAGGTACAAACCGGTCACTATTACATTTGCCTATGAAGATGAAAATGAAGAAGGAAGCCTGATCGGCCATACTGTTCTGGAAAGCCCGGATGAAGAGTACAGGAAATGGACAGCGACCCTGACTTTTGACGCGGACCGGATCAGGGAGTCATACTGTACCAATATATCCTGTCATTATCGATATGACCGGGAATCTTATCTTGAGAGGACTCTGTGCCGTCATCAGGTGGCGGCAATCCTGCTGACCCAGAAGAACCTGCTGACCAAGAATCCGGGTGACACGACAAACTCTGCCGGCCTGTCTCTTCTGGAAAGCTTTCAGGGCGGCGGCGAAGTGGAAGAAATGTCTGAACCGGCGGCGGGAGTAGGAATCCTGCAGCTTTCGCCTGTGCTTACCATCAATGACAATGCCATCAATGCCGGTTTCAGGATCGGCCAGGATAAGCTTTACAAGATCCGTAACCTGGAAGAGACCCTGGACAATATACGCCTTAAGCGTACCCAGACATTCGGGAAGAATACAAAACTGCTGCTTGGCCAGGATATGATGGACAGCGATTCGGTTAAATGGCTCAATTTCCTTGAACAGACACTTGCAGAGTCTTCCCTCTGGAAGGAGCAGCACAGACAGCAGTCTTCAAATGACCGGGAGGAGATACCGTCTGTTCTGGAAATCGGCGGTGACATGAGCCTGTTCGGTGAGCGTTTGGATCGCTTTTTCAGCACAGCCCTGGAACTGGGAAAGCCTGTGGAGACCGTTTTCGGGAAAGGTGCCTCCCGGCAGAAGACCGAGCTTACTGCAGAAGAAAAAGAACTGATGCTGGAACTTTCGATTCATGCCGACATGGATCCCAGGCGGAACATTTTCCATGGAATCATACTGGAAGGAAACTGTCCGGATATTTTTTACGGTCAGGAGAGCGCTTATTATGTGGACGGGACCGGCCTGTGCAGGATCTCCCCTCAGATTGTACGCCGGATCCGCCCTTTGCTGGAAGCTTCACAGGACGGCCTGATCCGTATCCGGATCGGCAGGATTCATCTGGCCTATTTCTACAGAAGAACCCTTCCCGGACTTCGTGCAGCCGCCAATATTACTGAATATGACGAGACCATCATCAGGCAGTACCTGCCGCCGGATCCGGAGTTTATCACTTATCTGGATGTAAATGATGAGATGGTATTCGCAAAATCGGATGTCTATTATGGGGATAATCTTTATTCTGTCGATGATGTGATTCTGGAATGGGAGGAAAAAATACGTCTGCAGAATGAGAGGGACCGGGATGCGGAATCGGAACTGGCTGAAGTTCTGCTCCGTTATCTGCCTTCCCATTCGGAAGAGTATCGCATTTTCTACAGCGCCAAGAAAAAGGACAGGATCTTTGATCTGCTCAATGAAGGTGTTGAGAAGCTGCATAAGTTGAGTGATGTTCGGATGACGGAAAGATTTCGCCGGCTCAGGATCCGGAGCAGGCTGAAAGTCCATGCGGGTGTATCCCTGGGTAACAATCTGATGGATCTGCGGATTTCCACCCCGGATCTTTCCAGGGAAGAATTGCTGGATATCCTGAATCATTACCGGACAAAGAAGCACTATGTACAACTGAAAAACGGCGATTATTTTAAGATCGATGAAAATGAAACTGTTGAGGCGCTTTCCCTTCTTCTGGAAACTCTGGATATCAGCCCGCGTGAATTTGTGGAAGGGAAACTGTCCGTGCCTGCATACCGTGCCGTGTACGTGAACCGGATGCTGGAGGATGCCAGAGAGGTATACCTGGAAAGAGATGAGCATTTCCGAAATCTGATCCGGGAATTCAGGATTGCCGGAGACGGGGACTATGAAGTGCCGCCTTCACTTGCCGACACCTTAAGAGAATATCAGGTAATAGGCTACAGGTGGCTGTCCATGCTGGATGAAAACGGATTCGGCGGAATTCTGGCAGATGACATGGGACTGGGTAAAACCCTGCAGGTTATCACAGTGATGCTGGCAGATAAGCTTTATCATATGGAGAGAAGCGAAGAACTGCCGGCTACGACTCTGATTGTCTGTCCTGCCTCCCTGGTTTACAACTGGCAGGAGGAACTGTCCCGATTTGCACCGGAGCTGATTGTAAGGTCTGTGGCCGGAAATCCCGATGAAAGACAGAAATGGATTGATGACTATAAAGACGTGGATGTCCTGGTTACTTCCTACGATCTGCTGCGGAGAGATGTCGCCCTCTACGAAGATTGTCTTTTCCGCTTTTTCATAGTGGATGAGGCCCAGTATATAAAGAATCATAATACAGAGATTGCCAGGAGTGTGAAGCTGATTAAATCCTGCACCCGCTTTGCCCTGACGGGAACACCCATAGAAAACAGGCTCAGTGAGCTTTGGAGTATTTTCGATTTCCTCATGCCCGGATTCCTCTATGACTATGGTACTTTCCGGGAGGAATTTGAGATTCCCGTTGTCCGAAAACACAATGAGAAGGTAACGGAGCTCCTGAAGCGGATGGTATCTCCCTTTATCCTGCGCAGGATGAAACAGGATGTGCTGACAGACCTTCCCGAAAAACTGGAGCAGACCCGCTACGCAAAGATGGAAGAGGAGCAGCAGACTCTTTACGACGGCCAGGTAACGGAACTCCTTTCCCTGCTGGAGGGAGGTACGGATGCCGACTTTAATAAGAACCGCTTCCGCATCCTGTCCATGCTGACAAGAATCCGGCAGATCTGCTGTGATCCGGCACTTTGCTTCGAAGGCTATGAAGGTCCTTCAGCCAAAAGGGAGCTTTGTCTGGAACTGGTCAAAAGCATGTCCCAGGCAGGGCACAAGATGCTGATTTTCTCCCAGTTCACATCCATATTTGATCTCTTGGAGGCAGATCTTAAAGAGGCGGAGATTCCCTATTATAAGATGGTGGGAAATACGCCTAAGGCCAAGAGACTGCAGATGGTGCATGACTTTAACGAGGATGAGACGCCGGTCTTCCTGATTTCATTAAAAGCCGGAGGAACCGGCCTGAATCTGACCGGTGCGGACGTGGTTATTCACTATGATCCATGGTGGAATATCGCGGCTCAGAATCAGGCAACAGACCGGTCATACAGGATCGGTCAGGAGAACCCGGTCACAGTACTGAAACTGATTGCCAAAGGCACGGTGGAAGACAGGATCCTGTCCTTACAGGAATCCAAAAGGAAACTGGCAGAGACGATCCTGAGTGCAGAAGGAGTGGGAACGACAGAACTTGACCGTCAGGAACTTCTGAATCTTCTGGAGGAAGCTGACCAGATGATCCGTGAGGGAAACTGAAAAAACTCTTATAAAAAGTCAGAAAAGGGATTGTCCCGGGACAGTCCCTTTTCTTATTTGATCTTTATGAATTAACTCTTAACTGCCTATAAAGCAGTTCTGTCTGTATATGTTGTGTGAAGCAGGCTGTGTGCTTTTGCCTTACCCGGTTTTCCGAGGTACTCATCGTAGAGCATCTTGCATACGGGGCTTTCATGTGAGCAGCGAAGTTCATTGGCTTCATCTTCAGCGTAGAGGACATTGGAACGTAATGTCTTCAGATCCACGTAGTTGCGGACACTGTCGCTCTGTACAGGCTGTCCGCCGCCGTTGATACAGCCGCCCGGACATGCCATGATTTCTACAAAGAGATAGTTCTTTTCGCCGCTTCGGATCATTTCAACGACCTTACGTGCATTTCCGAGTCCGCTGGCAACACATACATCCACGTTCATTCCGGCAATCTTATAGGTTGCTTCCTTGATTCCGGGGATACCGCGGACATCCATGAAGTTGATCTTCTCATTGCTGCCGTCAAGGATATTGGCTGCAGTTCTCAAAGCCGCCTCCATAACACCGCCTGTAGCGCCGAAGATCTTTCCGGCACCGGATGCGATGGCAAAGGGATTATCAAAGTCTTCACCGGTCAGATCCTTGAAGGAGATGCCGGCACCCTTGATCATCTTGCCGAGTTCTCTGGTAGTAAGGGCAACATCTACATCCGGGATACCCTTGTGGGCCAGCTCCGGACGGGATACTTCGAACTTCTTGGCTGTACAGGGAATTACACTGACTACAAAGAGATCTTTGGGATCAATGTGATTCTTCTGGCAGTAATAGCTCTTTAACAGGGCACCGAACATACCCTGGGGAGACTTACAGCTGGAAAGGTTCGGAAGCAGGTCGGGATAATTGTGCTCCATGAATTTGATCCAGCCCGGACAGCAGGAGGTGAACATGGGGATCGGCTTGTTGTTTTTCAGCCGGTCGATCAGCTCATTTGCCTCTTCCAGAATGGTCAGGTCAGCAGTAACATTCATGTTAAATACTTCTACGTCGCCTAACATACGGATCGCCTGAGCCATCTGGCGCTCCACATGTGTTCCGGGCGGCATATCAAAACATTCGCCCAATGTAGCAGCGATGGAAGGTGCTGTAAAGAATACCACTTTTTTATCGGGATCACCGATTGCATCCCAAACATCATCGATGTTGGACTTCTCATAAAGAGCACCGACCGGGCAGGATACGATACACTGTCCGCAGCCGACACAGGTTGTGGAATCCAGTCCCTGGTCAAAGGGAGATCCTACACGGACGTCAAAACCGCGGCGGATCTGTCCGATGGCGCCCACGCCCTGTACTTTGTTACAGGTGGATACACATCTAAGACATTGGATACATTTATTGTTATCACGGACTACATAAGGTGTGGACTCATCGATATCATACATGAGTTCCTCACTTTTGAAACGGTCCTCATCAATACCGTAGTCATAAGCGAGCTTCTGAAGCTCACAGTGATTACCCCTTACGCAGGAAAGACATTTCTTGTGGTGAGTTGAAAGAATCAGCTCAATGGTAGTCTTTCTGGACGCGCGCACCATCGGTGTGTTGGTGAGGACTTCCAGCCCTTCCTCAACAGGATAGGTACATGCGGCAGTCAGACCGCGGCGTCCTTTGATCTCGACAACACAGACACGGCAGGCACCGATACAGTTGATATCCTTCAGATAGCAGAGAGAAGGAATCTCAATATTGGCCTGCTTTGCAGCCTGCAGAACTGTCGTGCCTTCCGGAACAGTGACCGGGATATTGTTTATCTTCAAATGAATCATTTTCTTCATTATTCACCCCTCCTTATTCCATGTAGATGGCATCGAATTTACAATTCTGCTTACAGAGACCGCACTTGATACAGGTGTCGATATCAATGCTGTGAGGTTCTCTCACAGAGCCTGAGATCGCGCCGACCGGACAGTTCCTTGAGCAGAGTGTACAACCCTTGCACAGATTCGGATCGATGACATAATGAAGCAGATCCTTACATTTCTTGGCTTCACAACGTTTGTTTTCAATATGATTTACATACTCTTCTCTGAAGTATCTCAGAGTGGAGGTTACAGGATTGGATGCTGTCTGACCCAGGGCACACAGACAGGAGACTTTCATGTGAGCAGCAAGCTCCTCGATCTTGTCCAGATCCTCCATGGTTGCCTCACCGGTCGTAATGTGCTCAAGCAGCTGCAGAAGACGTCTTGTACCGATACGGCAGGGTGAACACTTACCGCAGGACTCTTCGCAGGTGAACTCCAGGTAGAACTTGGCAATGTCGACCATACAGGTGTCTTCGTCCATTACGATCAGACCGCCGGAGCCCATCATGGAGCCGATCTTTGCAAGACTCTCATAGTCGATCGGCGTGTCAATGTGAACGGACGGGATACATCCGCCGGAGGGACCGCCGGTCTGGGCTGCCTTGAACTTCTTTCCGTTGGGAATGCCGCCGCCGATCTCTTCGATGATCTCACGCAGAGTTGTTCCCATGGGAACTTCCACAAGACCTACATTGGTGATCTTGCCGCCGAGGGCAAATACCTTGGTTCCCTTGGAAGTCTCTGTACCGATGGAAGAGTACCATTCCGGACCTTTCAGGATGATCTGGGCAATATTTGCATAGGTCTCTACATTGTTGAGTACAGTCGGTTTCTGGAAAAGACCCTTGACTGCCGGGAACGGGGGACGAGGACGAGGCTCGCCGCGCTTTCCTTCAATGGATGTCATAAGAGCAGTCTCCTCGCCGCAGACAAATGCGCCTGCACCGAGACGGATCTCTACGTCAAAGTTAAACTTGGTTCCGAAAATGTTCTTGCCCAGGAGACCGTATTCTCTTGCCTGTTTAATCGCGATCGTCAGACGTTCTACAGCGATCGGGTACTCTGCACGGACATAAACATAACCCTGTTTTGCGCCGATGGTGTAGCCGGCAATGGCCATTGCCTCGAGAACTGCATGGGGATCGCCTTCCAGAATGGAACGGTCCATGAAAGCGCCGGGATCACCCTCGTCGGCGTTACAGCATACATACTTGATATCGGACTTTGTGGCCTTACAGAAAGCCCATTTCCGTCCGGTGGGGAAGCCTGCGCCACCGCGGCCCCGGAGACCGGAAGCAAGCATGGTGTCGATTACTTCATCCTGTGTCATGGTGGTCAGCACCTTATAAAGTGCCTGATAACCGTCAAGTGCAATGTATTCCTCAATATTCTCGGGATCGATGACACCACAGTTCTTCAGAGCGATACGCATCTGTTTTGCGTAGAAATTTGTCTTTGACAGAGGCAGGATGTCGCCGTTGTCATGGACTGTCTCAGGATAGAGGAGATCTTTACAGATCCGGTCCTGTATAATGTGCTCGTTTATGATTCTTCTTGCGCCTTCTGCCGTTGTCTGGGAATAGAAAGCACCTTCAGGATAGACGATAACGATGGGACCTAAAGCACAGAGTCCGAAACAGCCTGTCTTAACTACAAGTACATCGGAAATCTTATTCTTTGCAATCTCATCTTCAAGTGCATCGATTACTTTGTGGCTTCCGGAGGAAGTACATCCGGTACCGCCGCAGACAAGAATCTGTTTACGGTATGCGGTATGCTTTGCCATTTCCTCGGCCTTGGAGGCAACCAGCTTACGGACAAGAACAAGCTCTTCATTCTTTTTCTTGATCTCAATAAGCTTCTCATAAGTCATGCTCATTCTTTACACCTCCTTCTCGTAGTAAGAATCGATGATTTCTACTGCGGATTCCGGAGTGCATTTGCCGTATACCTCTCCGTCAACAGTCATGACGGGAGCCAGACCGCAGGCGCCGAGACAGCGGCAGCTCTCAATAGAGAAAAAGCCGTCCGGAGTGCATTCGCCGGATGAGATGCCGAGACGCTCCTCGATAGCCGAAAGAATCTTGTCTGCGCCTTTTACATAACATGCAGTACCCAGACAGACACTTACGGTATGCTCACCCTTCGGGGTCAGTGTAAACTGTGAATAAAATGTAGCGACGCCGAATACGTCAGAAAGCGGAACATGCATTTCATCTGCAATAATCTGCTGTACTTCAACGGGAAGATAACCGTAGATACCCTGAGCTTCCTGCAGAACAGGCATCATAGCGCCGGGCTGGTCTTTATGCTTCTTGATGAACTTACGCAGCTCCCTTTCCTGTTTCGGAGTCCCTCTAAATGCAACAGTTGCTGCCATTTTATACCTCCTATTACTCTTGTGTGTCAAAACCTGAAGTTGCCCTTTTTCCGGAGTCGACACGATGATCATGTTACCCTTTTTATATGTCTATAATTTAACATACTTTATATAGTCTCTCAAGAAATATTTACTATTTTTAAAGAGAATATTTCCTGTTTTCAATAGAATTATTATTTTACTTATGCTATACTGTTCAAGAGTTAAAAAATTAACTGGCATTCAAGCACATGAAGGAGGAACTAACATGTCAAAATGGGTTTATTTGTTCACTGAGGGTAATGCTGATATGCGTGAACTTCTCGGCGGAAAAGGCGCAAACCTTGCCGAGATGACCAATATCGGCCTTCCGGTTCCGCAGGGATTCACCATCACAACAGAGGCCTGTACACAGTACTATGAGGATGGCCGTGAGATCAACGACGAGATTCAGGGCCAGATCAACGAATACATCGAGAAGATGGAAGAGATCACAGGAAAGAAGTTTGGCGACAAGGAGAATCCTCTGCTTGTATCCGTACGTTCCGGTGCCCGTGCATCCATGCCGGGTATGATGGACACAATCCTGAATCTGGGTCTTAATGAAGAAGTAGTAGAAGTACTTGCAGAAAAGTCCGGCAATCCCCGCTGGGCATGGGACTGCTATCGCCGTTTCATCCAGATGTTCTCCGACGTAGTTATGGAAGTCGGCAAGAAGTATTTTGAAGAGCTCATCGACAAGATGAAAGAAGACAGAGACGTTACACAGGATGTCGATCTGACAGCAGACGACCTCAAAGAGCTGGCAGAACAGTTCAAGGCAGAGTACAAGGGTAAGATCGGCAAAGACTTCCCGTCAGATCCCAAGGTACAGCTGATGGAGGCGATCAAAGCCGTATTCCGTTCCTGGGATAACCCGCGTGCTAACGTATACCGCCGTGACAATGATATCCCCTACAGCTGGGGTACTGCTGTAAACGTACAGTCCATGGCATTCGGTAACATGGGCGATGACTGCGGTACAGGCGTTGCCTTCACCCGTGACCCCGCTACAGGCGATAAAGGTCTTTTCGGCGAGTTCCTTACTAATGCTCAGGGCGAAGACGTAGTAGCCGGTGTACGTACACCTATGCATATCACTGAGATGGAGCAGAAGTTCCCGGAGGCATTTGCACAGTTCAAGGACGTTTGCAAGACCCTCGAGGATCACTACAGAGACATGCAGGATATGGAGTTCACCGTTGAGCACGGCCAGCTTTACATGCTGCAGACCAGAAACGGTAAGAGAACTGCTCAGGCAGCTTTAAAGATCGCATGTGACCTGGTTGACGAAGGTATGAGAACACCTGAGGAAGCAGTTGCGATGATCGATCCTCGTAACCTTGATACACTGCTTCATCCGCAGTTCGACGCAGAGGCACTTAAGAAAGCCGTTCCCGCAGCCAAGGCACTGGGCGCTTCACCCGGAGCAGCTTGCGGTAAGGTCGTCTTTACGGCTGAGGATGCTGTAGAGTGGGATGAGAGAGGCGAGAAAGTTATTCTGGTTCGTCTTGAGACATCACCCGAAGATATCACAGGTATGAAGAGCGCACAGGGTATCC
The DNA here is from genome assembly GCA_017434385.1 of Eubacterium sp. GTDB lineage: Bacteria > Bacillota > Clostridia > Lachnospirales > Lachnospiraceae > Anaerobutyricum. The sequence continues at coordinate 129,744 of JAFRFJ010000012.1, read as the reverse complement.
TGACAGTCCGCGGCGGTATGACATCCCACGCAGCAGTAGTTGCACGTGGTATGGGTACATGCTGTGTATCCGGATGCGGCGACATTGTGATGGACGAAGCAAACAAGAAGTTCACACTGGCAGGCAAAGAGTATCATGAAGGAGATTACATTTCTCTTGACGGTTCCACAGGTAACATCTATGACGGAATCATCCCGACTGTAGACGCTACGATCGCAGGTGAGTTCGGCCGTATCATGGCTTGGGCTGATGAGTACAGAAAACTCGCAGTACGTACCAATGCCGACACACCGGCAGATGCCAAGAAGGCAAGAGAACTCGGAGCAGAGGGTATCGGCCTTTGCCGTACAGAGCATATGTTCTTCGAGGAAGACAGAATTGCAGCATTCCGTGAGATGATCTGCGCAGATACAGCAGAGCAGAGAGAGGCAGCCCTTGATAAGATTCTTCCTTATCAGCAGGGAGACTTCGAGCAGCTCTATGTTGCACTGGAAGGATGTCCGGTAACAATCCGTTTCCTGGATCCGCCGCTGCATGAGTTCGTTCCGACAGAGCCGGAAGATATCAAGAAACTGGCAGACGCACAGGGCAAGACCGTTCAGGAGATCGAGGACATCATCACATCCCTGCATGAGTTCAACCCCATGATGGGACATCGTGGATGCCGTCTGACCGTAACATATCCCGAGATCGCAAGGATGCAGACAAAGGCTGTTATCCGTGCAGCAATCAATGTTCAGAAAGCTCATCCCGAGTGGAACGTTGAGCCTGAGATCATGATCCCGCTGGTAGGAGATGTTAAAGAGTTTACATATGTGAAGAAGATTGTTGTTGAGACAGCAGATGCTGAAATCGCAGCAGCAGGCGTTGACCTTAAGTATCAGGTAGGTACCATGGTCGAGATCCCGAGAGCATGTCTTACAGCTGATGAGATTGCTGCTCAGGCAGATTTCTTCTGCTTCGGAACCAACGACCTTACACAGATGACATTCGGCTTCTCCCGTGATGACGCAGGCAAGTTCTTAAATGCTTACTATGACGCTAAGATCTTTGAGAACGATCCTTTCGCAAAACTGGATCAGGTAGGCGTAGGCAAGCTGATGAAGATGGCTATCGACCTCGGCAAGCCGGTTAACGACAAGCTTCACATCGGTATCTGCGGCGAGCACGGCGGAGATCCTTCTTCCGTAGAGTTCTGCCACCAGATCGGACTGGACTATGTATCCTGCAGTCCCTTCCGTGTACCGATCGCAAGACTTGCAGCTGCACAGGCAGCAATCGCTGAGAAGAAATAAAGAATTAATCCATTAAAAAAACAGATTTGTCTGTCCCCGTCCGGATCACATTCGGGCGGGGTTTTCTTTTCTACTTAAAAGAAGCAATGCCTTGAGACATTTGACGGGAAAAAGTCTTTTTTTGAAAAAGTGATTGTTTAAAATGTCCATTTGAAAAAAAAGGGAGGATAATGTAATATTAAGATACAACGTGTGGCTGCACAACTGCGTAAATCCGGTTGCTGCCACACGTTGTTTTTTTATGGAAAGGATGTGGATTTTTTGGAGGAAAAGACAAATCAGTATCTGGGGGAAGAGTATATAGGAAAGCTGATGTGCAGATATTCGATTCCCTGTATCATTTCACTTCTGGTTGGCGCCTTATACAATATAGTTGACCAGATTTTTATTGCCAATGCCGCCTATCTGGGTTCCTTTGGCAATGCAGCCAACACCGTCGTTTTCCCTTTGACAGTCATTGCTCTGGCGATTGCTGTCATGATTGGGGATGGCTGTTGTGCATTTGTCAGTCTGAAACTTGGGATGAAACAGGCTGAAGATGCGAGAAAGAGTGTGGGTAATTCAGTGGTTATGGTAGTCGCAGCCAGTCTGGTTCTCAGCGCGATCTACCTGATTTTCAGCAGCCGGATTATCACTATGTTCGGCGGGACAGTCAATGCTGAAACTTTCCGGTATTCAAAAGAATACTTTTTTTACATTACCCTGGGCATTCCCTTTTATATGTTTGGTCAGACTATGAACCCTGTCATCAGGGCAGACGGAAGTCCGCGGTTTGCTATGGCTTCCACACTTGCCGGCGCAGTGATGAACATAATCCTTGACCCCCTTTTTATCTTCGTATTTAAGTGGGGAATGATGGGAGCTGCAGCAGCCACAGTTTTCGGCCAGGTAGTGACAGCGGTTCTTGCAGTCTGGTATCTTGCTCATATGAAACTGGTCAGACCTTACAGGACAGACTATAGGCCAGAAAGCATGATCTGCCGCAAAACACTGCTTTTGGGGATTACCAGTTTCCTGTCTCAGATTTCTCTGGTTGCCGCTATGGCAGCGATTAACAATATGATCAGGAAATATGGCGCTCTGGATCCTGTTTTCGGACAGGAACAGTATTCTCAGATTCCCATGGCTGTTGTTGGTATTGTTATGAAATTTTTCCAGATAGTTATATCTGTTGTCGTTGGTATGGCCGCCGGATGTATCCCTGTCGTAGGCTACAATATTGGGGCCGGTAAAAGGAACCGTGTCAAAGAACTCTTTATTAAGCTCCTGATCGCGGAGGCTTCTGTAGGCGCCATCGCGCTTGTTATTGCAGAACTGCTCCCACATCAGCTCATCTATATTTTCGGGGCGGCAAATGAGAGTATCTATTACACTGAATTTGCTGTCTATGCTTTCCGTGTTTACCTGTGTATGATGATTTTTGCATGTGTGAACAAGGCCTGTTTCATCTTTCTGCAGGCGATGGGGAAAGCAGCAGAGTCGACTGCACTTTCCATGATAAGGGAGATTATGTTCGGTGTCGGGTTTGCGCTTTTACTGCCGCTTTTCTACGGACTTGACGGTGTGATTTATTCCATGCCTCTGTCAGATATCCTGACATTTATCATTGCTGCTTTTCTGATCGTAAAGACGTACAGGGAACTTGATGGGGATGATGCCAAGACAGGTCTCAGCTGTCAGCCGGAAAGAAGTTGACAGGTAAAAGTTTGTCTTGCATATAGGATGCTTATCATGTAAAATATCTATGTTGTTGATAAAAGAAATCGGCTGCAGTAAACTGCAGTCTTTCTTTACAGTCTGTTACTTTATTACAGTAGAGAGGTAGTGTATTAACATGAAGAAATTCCGGTTGAGTCTGTATCAGCTTCTGTCGCTGATCTGCTTTAGCCTTATCATCATCCTCTGGTGTGTCCTGACATTTGGCGGATTTGTGTCGGATCTTTTTCTTCCGTCACCTGTCGAGGTTTTCAGGAAAATCGTTGAAATGTATAAAGACGGGTCTCTGTGGGCCAACTGCTATGAATCGACCATGCGGGTTGTGATCGGATGGATCTGGTCAGTGGTAGTGGCGCTCCCCTGCGGCATGCTGATGGCAAGTTCGAAAAAGTTCAGCGCCTTCATACAGCCGATTATTGAGTTTGCCCGCTACCTGCCGGTCGTCGCTCTTGTGCCGCTGACTCTCCTCTACCTTGGAATCGGTGAGTCACAGAAGTATACCATCATCTTCCTGGGTACGTTTTTCCAGCTGGTCCTGATGGTCTGCGATACGGTCTCAGGCGTAGATCAGAATCTGATCAACGCAGCAAAGACCCTGGGAGCCGGAAAGTTTCAGGTATATAAAGAAGTCATATTCCCGGCGGCTCTGCCCGGCCTGATGGATGATTTCAGGCTGACCATCGGATGGGCCTGGACCTATCTGGTCGTGGCTGAGATGGTGGCGGCAAGCAACGGACTGGGCTACATGATCCTCAAGTCGCAGCGGTACCTTGCAACGGATACAATTTTCGCGGGACTGATCCTGATTGGTCTGATCGGTCTGGTCACGGATTTCCTTTTCCGCCTTCTGACCAGAATTGTGGCACCCTGGCATGAGAGACTGAGCGATTAGCATACCTGAGACCTGAGATGAAGGAGACATGAAAGAGGATGGATGAAATAATCTTAAAAGCTGTGGATGTGACCAGAATTTACGAAGGAGCCAACGGTCCGGTAACAGCGATTAAAAATGTAAATCTGGAAGTGGCTAAGTCCGAGTGTGTCATGATCGTCGGGCCCTCCGGCTGTGGAAAGACCACCCTTCTAAATATCATCGGAGGTCTGGACCGGGAGACTTCGGGAGAAGTCCTCCTGGAAGGGAAAAAGGTGGACGGCCCGGGTGCTGACCGGGGCATGGTCTTCCAGGGATACAGTCTTTTCCCCTGGCTGACTGTACAGAAAAATGTGGAGTTCGGTCTGAAGATGAAGAAGACACCCTCTTCCGAGCGGAGTGAACATGCCAGAAAATATATTGAAATGGTAGGATTATCAGGATTTGAGGATGCTCTCCCCAAACAACTTTCCGGCGGTATGAAGCAGAGAGTGGCCATAGCCAGGACCCTGGCCAATGAGCCCGAAATTCTGCTCATGGATGAACCTTTCGGGGCTCTGGATGCCCAGACCCGGGTAGTCATGCAGGAGCTTCTGGATACTATTATCCGGAAAACCGGGACAACGATCCTCTTTATCACCCATGATATAGACGAGGCAGTTCTCCTGGGTGACAGGGTTTACGTCATGAGCCGGCGGCCCGGCACCATACGGGATGTCCTGGATATCCATCTGCCCCGGGAAAGGACCCATGACTGTCTGGTTTTACCGGAATTTCTCTCCACTAAAAAGAAAATCATGGACATGCTCTGGCAGGAAAGCCAAGACGCTGCCCTTGGAAAATAAGAAACCGTTACATTGCATGAAAGAAAGGAAATGATTATGAAGAAGAAACTGAGTTTATTGCTGGCTGCTGTCATGGTTGTCATGCTGCTGGCAGGATGTGGCGGCGGTAATGCCGCTTCTGAATCCACAGGAACTGACGGGAACAAAAAAGTTACTATGGCATTTTGTACCTGGACAGGCTATGCGCCCATGTTCATCGCCCAGAAGCAGGGATATTTCAAGGATGCAGGTATTGATATGGAAATCCAGGTAATCGAAGATGAATCCACCTACGCCAGCCTGATCACCAAGGGCGACGTGCAGTTCCTTGCTACTGCCCAGGACCCCAATATCAAAATGTTTGCCAATGGTGCAACGAGCAAATATATCCTGACCATGGATAAGTCATACGGGGCTGACGGTCTGGTTGCAACGGCCGATATCAAGACCCTGGATGACCTGAAGGGGAAAACAGTAGCCCTTGATAAATCCGCTTCTTCCTACTATTTCTTCCTGAAAGCCCTGGAAGGCGGCAGTAAGATTACGGAAGATGATATCAATGTTCAGGATATGGGTGATACTACGGAAGCCGGCGTTGCCTTCATGGGAGGCAAGGTTGATGCGGCAATCATGTGGGAGCCGGAGCTTTCGGATGCCCTGGCAGAGGTTGAAGGCGCTCATACTGTAGTAACCAGTAAGGACTATCCGGACACCATTTCCGACAGTCTGGTCGTTAATGCGGCTTATGCCGAGGAGAACCCGGAAGTTGTTGAAGCAGTGGCAGAGTGCTGGTACAAAGCAGTAGATTACCTCAATGAGAATCCGGAAGCGGCATATGAGGATATGGCAAGCGGATTTGAAGAGGTGACGGCAGAGGATGTGGCTGCAGACTGCAAAGGTCTCGTCTTCCTTGGAAGAGATGAAAATGTCGCTCTGAATAATGCGGATAATGAGGAAAACATTTACAAGATCTGCAAGGAAATGGCCTCCTTCTGGAAGTCGAAGGGTGAGTGTGACACAGACGAACTTGATGATTACTTTACCCTGATAAAATAAAAAGGCATCGGTTTTCGACATACAGATCGGATGTTAAAAATATGATATTGAAGAGTATGGGGCTGTCGCAAAAGCGGCAGCCATTTCTTTGTGCTCTTGCCGGGATTCTTCATGATATTGGGGAAGTTTTCCATCAACCATCATTAAAATTTGATTCTTGCATGACAGTTAAAAAAATACCTCCATCAAAGTATAAGTGCTGTATATTTTTACATGAGTGATTTTTACCTGATTCCATCAATATAGTTATCCTGTAAACATATCCATGAAAACGAGATGTGGAATGTAATCAAATGCAATGGTGACATGATTTATACATGAAAAAACGGGAAAGCATACCATCAAAAATACTTAAAGATAAAAGTATACATGTCGTGTATCCCTGAACGTCCATCAAATAATAAGGAAGAAATGATTATGATTGAATTCCTGGAAAAAGATACACATGGGGCTGCGGCAGCCCTTTTTTTTATGTTCAAGCTGTAAATTCAGAAAAATATATAATTCCTATTGACATAATAGGAAAAGTGGGATATCATGTTTACATCATAAATCTATGAAAGGAAAGGGTATTGAAATATGGCTAAGAAATCAAGAGAAGAAAGGAACCTGCGCTTTGAGACCAGACAGATTCATGTGGGACAGGAGAGACCGGATCCGGCAACGGATGCAAGGGCTGTGCCCATCTACCAGACCACATCCTATGTCTTCCACAGTGCTCAGCATGCGGCAGACCGTTTTAATCTGCGTGATGCAGGCAATATATACGGCAGACTGACCAATTCCACCCAGGGTGTCCTGGAGGAGAGGGTGGCTGCTCTGGAAGGCGGCGTAGCCGGCCTGGCTGTAGCTGCAGGTGCTGCCGCCGTAACCTATACCATCCTTGCCCTGGCAAAAGCCGGTGACAACGTGGTGGCACAGAGAACGATCTATGGAGGCAGTTACAATCTGCTGGACCAGACACTTCCCAATTACGGAATAAAGACGACATTTGTTAATGTGCATGATCCGGAGGAGGTTGAGTCGGCCATTGATGACAGGACACGTGCTCTTTTTATAGAGACTCTGGGAAATCCTCATTCGGATATCCCGGATATAGACCTGCTGGCCGAAATCGCCCACAGGCACCAGATCCCTCTGGTAATTGATAATACTTTCGGTACCCCTTACCTGATACGACCGATCGAGCACGGTGCGGATATAGTGATTCATTCCGCTACAAAGTTTATTGGAGGACACGGGTCGACTCTGGGCGGCATTATTGTTGACGGGGGAACATTTGACTGGACGGCAGCAGGCAAGTATCCCCAGTTCACAGAGCCTAATGCCAGCTATCACGGCGTATCCTTTGTGGCAGCAGCGGGTCCGGCAGCCTTCATCACATATGTGAGGGCCATTCTTTTAAGGGACACGGGCGCTGCCATTGCTCCAATCAGCGCATGGATCCTCCTCCAGGGACTTGAAACCCTTTCCCTGCGTCTGGAGCGGCATGCGCAGAATACAGCTGCAGTTGTCGATTACCTCAACAGGCACCCCCTGGTGGAAAAGGTGAATCATCCTTCCCTTCCCGAACATCCGGATCATGCACTCTATGAAAAGTACTTCCCCAACGGCGGAGCCTCCATCTTCACATTTAACATCAAAGGAGGCAGGGAAGAAGCCTATAAGTTTATTGATAACCTGGAGATTTTCTCCCTGCTGGCAAATGTGGCCGACGTAAAGAGCCTGGTGATCCATCCCTACGATACAACCCACGCGGAGATGAGCCCGGAACAGCTTAAAGATGCGGGAATCGCCCAGAATACCATCCGTCTGTCGATTGGTATCGAACATATCGATGATATCATTGAGGATCTGGATGGAGCTTTTGAGGCGCTCGAAGCGTGATATGTGATATAATGGAACATGAAAAGACCTGAAAATTATAAACATAAAAAGGAGAACAATTATGGCTAAGATTTATCAGAGTATCCCTGAGTTAATTGGAAATACACCTCTTGTTGAATTAAACCAGGTGGAAAAGGACCTGGGCCTGAAGGCAAGGCTGCTTGTCAAGCTGGAGTATTTTAATCCGGCCGGCAGTGTAAAGGACAGAATTGCCAAAGCCATGGTGGATGACGCGGAAGAAAGAGGGCTCTTGAAGCCGGGCGCAACTATAATAGAGCCGACTTCCGGAAATACCGGAATCGGTCTGGCATTCATCGCAGCCGCAAAGGGCTACCGGGCTATCTTTACCATGCCGGAGACCATGAGCGTGGAGAGAAGGAACATTTTAAAAGCCTATGGTGCCGAGATCGTGCTGACGCCCGGAGAGAGAGGAATGAAAGGAGCCATTGAAAAGGCGGAAGAGCTGGCAAAGGAGATTGAGGGAAGCTTTATTCCCGGACAGTTTGTCAATCCTGCCAATGCAGAGGCTCACAGAAGAACGACCGGGCCGGAAATATGGGAAGACACTGACGGAGAAGTGGATGTATTTGTTGCCGGTGTCGGAACAGGCGGTACTCTGACGGGAACAGGAGAATTCTTAAAGTCCAGAAAACCGGATGTTAAGGTCGTTGCCGTTGAGCCGGAAACATCCCCCGTCTTATCTAAAGGTACGGCAGGAAGTCATAAGATTCAGGGAATCGGCGCCGGCTTTGTCCCGGATGTACTGAATACGGAAATCTACGATGAAGTATTTCCTGTTCCCAATGACAAAGCATTTGAACTCAGCAGATACCTGACCAAAACAGAAGGTGTCAGCACGGGAATATCCTCCGGCGCTGCTCTGTACGCGGCAGTGGAACTGGCAAAGAGACCGGAGAACGAAGGCAAGACCATCGTGGCTGTTCTGCCGGATTCCGGTGACAGATATTATTCGACAGCACTCTTCGCGTAAATAATCTGAACAGAGGGATTCAGGAAAAAGAAAATCACCGTGTATATGCAGGACGCATGTACACGGTGATTGTTTTTTTAAGTCAAACCACAGGACAGGGGCTATGCTCTCAGACTGATGACTCCGTTGATATTTGTAAGACGTACATTCTGAAAAGGCTTTGAGCCGAGCCTGCCGCTTAAGACTTTTACATTGCCCGGTTTCTCACGAATCTCGAGACCTTCAATGGCACAGTTGATGCCGCCGGTCTTGGAGATGCCGTCTACGATCATGCCGCCCTCACCGGGAAGGGTCAGATAGATGCCGCCATTTAAGGATTCACATTCCAGGATGGTATTCAGAGAGCCGTAGGAGGCAAAGATATCACTGGAAGAAGTGTTCAGTCTGCCGCCGCCGTCAGCCGCGATCAGATTTACCGGACCTGTTACCGAGTGAATATCGGAAAAGCCGATGGCATGGTCGATCTGGATGATGCCGGTGGCGGAAGCAAGGCGGATCCGGGGCGCATCCACTGTCTTAAGAAGGATGGTTCCGTCCGTCGTCTCTGCCGCAAAACGCTCCAGCTTCCAGTCTGCATCTGTAATGATGCTTCCGTACTGGGATGAAATCTGCAGTTCTTTATCATAGGAATCAGGAAGGAATACCTCAATACATGTATCAGTGTTCACCTCTTCGCGGCGGCCGTACCTTACTGTCGCCTTAAAAGGATTGGTGGTAGCCTTGGCATAGTACTCCGATCCGGAAAGACCGTTGATGTATTCTTTGATCGTCAGCTTATCATCCTCTGCCTTATAAAGATAGATGGTTTCGGCCTGATAACCGATCTGGATGGTCCGCACGGTGCGGATGTCAAGGGTCAGGATATGATCCGGCTCTCCTGCCGGGATCCCTCTGGGCTTAATTTGATCAACGGTTATACTATGCATAATGAATCCCTCCTTCATTTGTCTTTGTCATACGATATTAATTATAAAATATTAATGATGTTTAGGCAATGATAATATCATGATAAATCCGTCTCTCTGAAGGACAAAAAAAGTGATTGACCGTATAGAAAAGGATACAGTAAGATATGAGTTAGCTGAAAACCGATGGCAATGCCGGACCATGTGCAGATCCGGGCGCGGGGAGAATTGTTATGATAAAAAGTGTCACTGTAAGAAACATCTGTATCGGAGAGGGGAGACCCAAAGTATGTGTTCCCCTGGCAGGAAGAAGTGAGGAAGAGATATTAAGACAGGCTTCGCTGATCGGGGAATATCAGGCGGATCTGGTGGAGTTCAGGGCCGATTACTGGGAGATGACCAAAGAATCCCAAAGCCGTGACCGGATTCTGGACGAAATCAGGGAGAAGATCAGGGATATGCCTCTTATATATACCTTCCGATCATCCGGTGAAGGAGGAGAGTCCCGTATATCCTTTGAGGAATACAGCAATATGCTTCTGGATGTTGCGGCAAAGGGCAAAGCAGACCTGATCGATGTGGAGGCTTTTATGGAAGCGGATGAGACAACGGAACTGATACTTGCCATCCAGGCTTACCACGTGCCGGTGATCGCTTCCTTCCACGATTTTGAAAAGACACCCTCACAGGCTTTGCTGATTCCCCGCATGGGAAGGATGCAGGACATGGGCGCGGATATTGTCAAAGTGGCTGTCATGCCCCAAAGCAAACAGGATGTTTTTGCATTGATGGAGATGACGGAGAATATGGTCTCACATTTTGCCAGGTGTCCCTTTGTAACCATGTCAATGTCTCCCATGGGACTGATCAGCAGGCTGGCAGGTGAAGTGTTCGGTTCTGCCATTACATTTGGCAGCGCAGGTGTGGCTTCGGCGCCCGGGCAGATCGATGCGGCAGACCTGCGTACAGTGCTGGATATCATCCATAATAATATAGGGTGAGAGATGCAATTCGTGTTTACAAATATTCACTGTTTTGTTATAATATAATTGCGTTTATGGGTGTGTTAATGGGAAATTACACAGTCCGGCAAGTTCCATACGGATTAAAAGGGAAACCGGTTAGAATCCGGTACGATCACGTCACTGTGAATGGGGAGTTCTTCTGTATGAGCCACTGAGACCCGAAGGGATTGGGAAGGCGCAGGAGAGTGATGATCCTCAGTCAGGATAACTGCTTGCCAGGGATTTCTTTATGTTTACGAGCGATGAACATGAGAGCATTTCTGCCATATCTTTAGTTTCTTTTTCTGCATTTGCAGATAGATTCTAAGACTGTGTTTCTAAATCGCATGTGCCAGTAGTGCTTCCGGCCGCTTTGTAAGAGGGCCGGGTCATGCCATGCAGTCTTAGGATTGATTTTCTATGATCATTTCCATTCTTAATTACCAATTGACATTTATCTTATGCCGTGCAGCGCATTCGTGCATGATGTGTGGCACCGGCCAGCGTCTTGGTAAGATCAACGCTTCATATTTCATTCTTCAATTCTTTCATGGGCAGAGAGGATGCCAGATTCTGTGAGTTTTCGTCACTCACTGAATGCGGCATCCTCTCTGTTTTTATGATGGCCGGGAATCTAGAGGAGAGCCAGTATATAGGCAATCAGACCTGCAATGATTCCGACACTGTAGATGGATGTAAGATAGCGGAAGGTCCGGTCGAGAGACGGAAGGAGAACAGTGTCCGTCCTGGCCAGGATCAGGGAAGCGATCAGGATCAGGATTTCCAGAAAGACAAATCCTTTTTTTGCCATGGAAAGATCCGCCCTGCTCAGTTCCATGTTCATGGAAATTCCGATCATCGCATAGATCAGGAAGCAGGTAAGACAGATCTGCCCCGGGGTCATGGACCGGATCAGGGAAAATGTATCAATTTCCTTGTCAAAGAGTGATACAGGAATACTGCGCGCCTGTTCCGGTATCAGCATAAGGATGCCGCAGACCAGGAAAGGCCCGAGAAGAACTGGCCCGGTTCCTACAAAGAACTGGCCGACATCATCACAAAGACGCTGGAAAAATGTATTTCTTTTGTGCTGCATTCTCACATAGCCCAGATTGCCTCCGCCGGCCCTGGCGGAGGAAACCCTCCGGTAAAGGCAGATCTTTTTGATCCGGTAGCCGAAAAGAAGACCCATGATCAGATGGCAAAGTTCATGGACAGGGATACCGATCAGATTGAAGAAATCAATCATCAGATCGCCCTGCTTTTTGCGGAAAAGGGCACGGTAGGTACCCTGGCGGATTTTTCCTGTAAGAAGTCCGAACAGGAGCAGGGGGAGCAGGATCCTGCTGTTGATCAGGAAGAAATTGTTCAGCATATATTTTATATAACCTTTCTGCCGGAATCTTGTCCGGAAAATTCAGCATGTCTTGGAAGATCGCTGACAGGAGATATTTTAACATGAATTGAGGGTTAAGAGTTGAAATTTCAGGGAAAAATATTTAATATTATTTACAGGGATTAATCCCACCATTACGGAAGATAAGGGAGAAGAATGATGTTTGACAAAATTAAGGCACTTTTTTCGGGAAAGAAAGAGACATCGCAGCCGGCAGCTCCCATGGCGGATGGCAAGGAGAAAGAGCGAGTCCTGAGCCAGTCTGCGGAGCCTGTTGTGGCAGAAGAAATTCAGGAAAGCAAGGCTGAAGAGAAGCCTGCAGTGAAAGAAAAGCCTGAAGTTAAGGTAATGCCCGGAGAAAAGGAAAAATCCGGAAGAGAAGAAAAGCCGGAAAGAGACATGGCTCCGGCTGAAAAAAAGGCTCCTCAGAGAGAGGAGAAAGCTGCCGGGAAGGAAAGAAAAGAAAGACAGCCTGTCAAAAAGGCTCCTCTTTCTGAGAAGGATCAGGCAGCAAAGGACCTGTATCACTGCATGAATCAGGTGATCAAGTCCGTTTATTACCATTATGCAAGGGACGATTTCGCAGCGGACCTGTCTCTGGGAACTGTACCTGCATCCGTAAAGAAGTATATTGACGAGATTTCCGAAGGCCTGCCGGAAGACAGCGCCAAAGTACTGGAAGACTGCCGCAGAGTTGTCCGTGCTGTAGAAGAAGATGGAGAAACCCTGCTTTATCCCGCACATATTTCCGGTCTGAAAGATTGTCTGTGCAGCAATATGCTGCCTTTCTATCCGGTCTTTTTCCGGACACTTTTTGAGGGAAGAGTACGCTTCAGCGCATTGATGGCGCCGGAGATTCTCAAGCTTTTCCACGATCTTACCGGAAAGCGCTTTTCCGTAGGCTACCATCGCCGTTATCAGGGCGGAGGCAACGCTTTCGAGTGGGAAGAGGACAGATACCAGGTTTTCAGCAGAGACGGGAAACAGCTCTGTGACGCCACTTTCAGTAATGGCATGATAGATACCGGTTACGCCCGGATCGCCGAACCTGATCCGGATCATGACGGATGGGATCTGGTCAAAGACGGACAGTGGAAGGATGGAGAATTTGCCGGTAAAGGCATTCATTATGCATACAGAAAACCGGTAAGATAACAGGAAAGAACATGTTTTATGAAATAAATGCAACTACAATTATTATGGAGGCAGATTTATGTTAAAACCGTTAATTGAATCTCTGAAGACAAAATCCAGAACAATCGTATTTCCGGAAGGAACAGACAAGAGAATCCTTTACTCGGCTGAGAAGCTGACGGCGGATGATCTGGTCGGTGTTATCCTTCTTGGCAAGCCTGACGATGTCAAAGCAGCAGCAGAAAAGTACGGTCATGATATCAGCAAATGTACCATTATTGATCCTGAGACTTATGAGGGTATGGAAGAGATGGTACAGGAGATGATCGCCCTGCGTAAGGGTAAGATGACGGAAGAGCAGGTCCGGGCTAATTTAAAGAAGACCAACTATTTCGGTACAATGCTTGTAAAGATCGGCAAGGCGGACTGCCTTCTTGGCGGAGTGACATATTCTACCGCAGATACGGTTCGTCCCGCTCTGCAGCTGATTAAGACAAAACCCGGCAATAAGATTGTCAGTTCCACATACCTGATGGTTAAAGGCGAGACAGTCTATTGTTTCAGTGACTGTACGATCTGCATCAGTCCCAATGAGGAAGAACTGGCAGAGATCGCTATTGAGTCTGCAAAGACAGCAGAAGTATTCGGTCTGGAGCCGCGTGTCGCCATGCTTTCCTACTCTACACTGGGATCCGGAAAAGGCGAGTCTGTTACCAAGATGGCCAATGCTACGAAGCTTGTAAAGGAGAAGGCTCCGGATCTGAAAGTGGAAGGCGAAATTCAGTTTGACGCAGCATTTACACCGGAAGTTGCTGCAATCAAGTGTCCGGATTCTCCTGTCGGAGGCAAGGCAAATGTATTTATCTTCCCGGATATCAGTGCCGGTAATATCGCTTATAAAGTCTGTAACCGTATGGCCGGATATGAAGCGATCGGACCTGTCCTTCAGGGACTGAATGCGCCTATTAATGACTTAAGCCGCGGAAGCAAACCGGACGAAGTATATAAAATGGCTATTATCACAGCAGCGCTCAGCTAAGAGGATCGGAAGTCCGGCTGTAAGATCAGAAGCATATTGTAATTTGTAAATGTATGAATCAGGGAGTGCCATCAATGACACTCCCTGATATTTTTATAATTACTATTAGCTATTTAGATAAATAACAATATGTTGTATTAGAAGCCTTCTGTCCCTAATATATATGCTCCGAAAAGTCTCCGGTATCATGTCAGCTCCATGTGGATCTGGCTTCCGTTTTCTTCTCTGGAGGAAGGGGTTACAATCAGCTTTCTGGGAACCCTGGACTCTATAGACTGGACATGACTGATGATTCCTATGCTTCCCTTCCTTCGCGGCAGAGAGGCCAGACTGTTCATGACAACGTCAAGCAGATCGTCATCCAGACTGCCGAAACCTTCATCCAGAAAGAAGAATTCCAGAGGCGCCGCCCCGCCCAGCTGAATGGAGGAGGAGAGGGCAAGGGCCAGCGCCAGGGAAGTAATAAAGATTTCTCCCCCTGAGAGAGTATCTGAGGGACGGATCACGCCGCCGTTTTTATTATCCCTGATCACAAACTCAGAATTGTCGCTGACTCTAAGATTATAGCTGCCTCCTGAGATCTGCATGAGGATGTCGGAGGCCTCTCTTGCGATATATTTCAGTCTTGACATTGCCGCGTACTCTACAAAGGCATTTCCCCGGAAGAGAGTGTAGAGCTCGCTGATCCGGTCAGAAGTCTCTTTTTCACCTTTCAGAACTTTTTCCAGTTCCTTCTTTTCATCCAGCCTTACCTTCAGGTCAGTCAGTTTCTGCTTTATGACGGCAAGGGACTGAACCAGCTCTTTTTCAGCTTTTAATATGTCATCCCGTTCATTTTTTACAGCTTCCCAGGCCTGTTCGGTCATGGTGCGGCCATTCCGTTTCTTTTCCAGGTCCTCCATTGACTGATTCAGTGATACTTCTCTTTCTTTGAAAAGACGGATCCGTTCTTTTTCTTCGGCTAAAATTTCTTCGGGCCTGTATAGCTTTTCAAAGTCTTCCTCTTCTCCGATGCCGATCAGAGCAGCCTGTTCTTTGAATCTGGTCATTGCTTCTTCAAAGGTGTCCCGGGCACCTTTCAGGGCGCTTCTGATCCCTTCCTTTTTTTTGTCACATTTGTTTTTTTCCTCGAGGGCGCCGGCAGCTTTGTCACGCAGTTTCCTGTCCTTATCATCCATCCGGGCCTGTTCTTCATCCAGTTTGTTGAGGGCCGCCTGATGGTCATCCTCCGGCTTCAGTTCGGCAGGGAATGAGGAAAGGATGCCTTTCAGGGAAATTTCACAGATTTTCAGTTCCTGCAGGGAACTGTCTCTGCGGGTTTTCAGGTTCCCCAGGAGAAGAGAAGCTGCCTCCCTCTCTTTCTGCTTTTTTTCGTATCTTTCCCGAAGTTCCGAACGTTCTTTCTGCTGTTCGGATGCCTCTGCATCCGCCTTCCGGATTTTTTCCTGCTCTTTTGAGAAATCACTGATCCCGGCCTGTTTGCGGAGATCCTTTATGGATTCCGCCATACCTGAGAGACGGGTGTGCTCTTCTTGCAGTTTTTTTCCGGTTTCCAGAATGGTCTGGTCTTCAGACCCTATGGTTGCCGTGATGTGATGCCAGCTGTCCACAAGTGATGCATGGACTTTTTTCAGGGAGGCAAAAGAAGCAGGCAGGGAAAATGTCTCCGGCAAATCAGGGAGAACTTCTTCTCCGGATGCAGGGGCAGTAATGCCCAAATCGGAAACAGACCTGAGAAGTCCGGATAGTTCCGTCAGACGGATACGGATCTCACCAATTTCTTCCTGAATCGTGGATTTTTCTTTCTCAAGCCTTTCTTCTTCCTTTTTAAACTCTTCTTCTTTTCCTTCTGCGTATACAGGGCCTTCTGATCCGCTTATAGTGTGATGTACAGATCCGCATACAGGGCAGGGTTCACCTTCCTTCAGATCTTTCTGCAGAATGGAAGCCATATGGGCCTGCTGCCATTTCTGCCGTGATTCTTTAAGATCGGAGAGCTGCTTCCGGCACTTCTCCAATTCCTTCTGCCTCTTGTCTGACAGAAGATTCTGCTCATCCGAGGACCGGGAGAGTGAGGAGGTTATATGCAAAAGCTTTATGCGGCATACTTCCTGATCATCCTTTTTGCCGACCAGGCTTTTCTGCCGCCTATTATAGGTTTCCAGATTATCAGTATACATGCTGTGACGGGTACGGTAATCATTTTCCTTAGCGGCTCCATCTTCAACCGTTCGGCGCCGTTCGGCACTGACCCTGTTCTGCTCCAGAGATCTCTCCAGAGTCAGGATCCGGTCTTTTAAATTCCCTTCTTCCTCCCGAAGCCCTTTTTCTTTACTTTTAGCTTCTTTTATCTCTTCTTCAGTTTTCGAAATATCTGCTGAAAGCTTTTTCTGTCTTCCTTCTGCTTCTTCAAGACGGTTTTGCAAACGGACACCTTCCAGCAGAAGAGGACGGAGTAAACGCATTTCTTCCAGTCGTTTTTCACGGAAAAGACTGTGCTCTTCCTGTTCTTTCAGTGACTTTTCATATGCCTTCTCAGCAATTTCAAATTCTAATTCTGCTGACTGCAGTTGCCCGGAGAGGCGGCCGACCTTTTCACGGCTGTCTTTTACTGTCTGGACAAAAGGTCTGATTCTGTTTGCCTTTTCACTGCCTTCTATCTGAAGAGAGAGGGCTTCCATAGCAGCTTTTTCCCCGGCAAGTTTTTCTTTTTCTTCTTTGATACGATTATAGTCTTCAAGGATTTCCCGCAGTTTGCGGGACTCCTCATAGTTTTCCTCGACTTTCTCCTTTTTTTTCTGCAGGTCTTCCAGACTTTCTTTCCGGGCAGCCAGTTCTTTTTCGGTGTTGCTTAAGACTTCCGCCGTATCATTCTCATAACCGGAAAGTTTCCCGTTAAGCTCTGCCAGGATACCCTCCTGTTTGTGATTGGCCCGGGACAGTTTGCCCATGAGTTCCTTTCCGTATTCGTCCAGGTGGAATATACGCTGAAGCATATTCCGGCGTTCCGTGTTTTTCAGCTGCAGAAACTCGCTGAACTTTCCCTGGGGCAGGACGACAGTACGCATGAAATCATCGCTGCCGAGGCCCAGAAGGTCCGCAACTTTTTTGCTGGCATCCTGGGGCTGGTCGGACAGGATTTTCTCGGCCCCGCCTGTGGTTTCAGTCAGGCGGGCCTTGATATTGCGGACATTTTCAGAAGAATCCCCTTTGTTATAGCGGAAAGTACGCTCCACCCGGTAAGTCCGGTCCATACCGTCCTTGTGGATAGCAAAATCAAATGAAACGCTGGCCTGGGTCTCGTTCATGTGGATGAATTTTTTGGTATTTCGGGGAAGATCGGCATAAAGGGCCAGGGTCATGGCGTCCAGAATGCTGGACTTGCCGCTCCCGGTGGGACCGAAGATACCGAAAAGGCCGCGGCTGGTCAGGGATTCAAAATCGATCTGCTGACGGCTGCGGTAACTGTTGATTCCCTGAAAAGTCAGTTTTACAGGTCTCATTAGAACTGATCCCCCCTTATTTTCATCAGAAGGTCCATGGTTTCCTCACTGATGTCCCTCTGGAATTTTTTTCTGTAGTAGTCCCGGACAAGGTCTTCAAAAGAGGCTTCCTCCATAGGACCGGAGCGGACTTCTTCCTCTTCAGACGCATTTTTTATGATCGGGATGATGGAAAGAATATCTGCTTTGGCCTGCTTCATCTGCTTGATTTCTTCTTCGTAAATGTAACGGTCCGTTTCCACTTCCAGATAGACAAAGCAGTCACGCCCGCTTTCCGCCCTGCACCGGTCGATGGCTTCTTCCACACCGGGGCAGTGCCAGCACTCAATGGGCTTGTAGACCGGGAGAGGGATGCTGCGGATTTTGCAGGGTTCTCCGGGGAAAGCCTCAACAGCCAGGACCATCTTGTCAAAAGAGGTTTCCTTCAGGCTGAAATGTATGGGTGATCCGCTGTACCGGATATTGGGATGACCGGGTACGGTCTGGGGTTTGTGGATGTGTCCCAGGGCGGTATAGTCAATGCTGTCAGGAAAAACAGCAGGGTCGACCAGGTAACTGCCGCCCAGAGATATACTCCGCTCTGATCCGCCTTCCTCGGACTGCATGACAAAGAGATGGCTCACGGCAAGGTGGATGACCCCGTCTCTGAAATGAGATGCCCGCTCCTTAAAGAGAGCAGCCAGGCTGTCAGCGTAGGCCTGGGCCTGGGTCCGGTCGTCAGCGCTTATGTCGCCTATGGCTTCTCCCAGCCTTTTTTCGCTTGGAAAGGGGAGGAGGAGGATATCCGCTTCCTCGTCCCGGATCTTAAGCCGGATCAGTCCCGGCATACTTTCCGTGATCTCTGCCTGTCCGTATTTCCCCGGATCAGGCGCGGACATGGGCTTTCCCGCCATGATGATTCCGTGGTCCCTGGCCAGCGGGCCGGAGGCCATAAGGCGGTCGGGATTATCATGATTACCGGATATGATTACAGTAACACACTGTCCTCCGCGGGAAAGCTTTTTCAACGTTTCGTAAAAAAGCTTTTCAGCAGCTGCGGATGGATTATAGCTGTCATATATGTCACCTGCGATCAGGATCAGGTCAGGCTTTTCTTCCTGACAGATGCGGATAAAATCCTCCGCAAAAAGGACCTGTTCAGGAAGCCGGCTGTGTCCTTCCAGGTTCTTGCCCAGGTGCCAGTCGGCAGTATGGATTATTTTCATTTTTTAACACTCCGTTTATATCAGTATGTGAATGGTTAATGCTTCAGGCGGCCGTGACGGGATGTAAGTTCCCGGATCCTGCCGGCGGTTTCTTCATCAAATGCACTGGCCTTCATCCTCCAGGACCAGTTTTCTCCTATGGTCGACGGCCGGTTGAGGCGGGCCCTGTTATCAAGTCCCAGATAATCCTGCATGGGAATGATCACCAGTCGGGACCGGGTTGCCATGAGACATTCAAGGCAGGCAACAAGAAGTTCATTCCCCGACGGATCCGTCAGCCCGAGGCAGTCAAGAAGAGCTTTCTTTTCTTCGGGGAGGATCGAATGAAACCAGCCTTTCATGGTTTCATTGTCATGGGTACCGGTATAGGCCACACTGTTTTCGGGATAGACTTCCGGACGGTAGAGGGCAGCGCCGGCCTGGTCTCTGGAATCAAAACCAAACTGAAAAACTTTCATGCCGGGAAAACCGCAGCGGTCAACCAGGGCCCGGACGGATTCCGTGACGTAACCCAAATCTTCCGCAATGACAGAGTCATGAAGACCGTCCTCCCTGAGGGCTGCAAAAAGGTCATAACCGGGACCCGTTTCCCAGTGGCCTCTTATCGCATTTTCATCCCCTGCCGGGATTGAATAATAAGAGTCAAAGCCCCTGAAATGATCGATACGTATGACGTCATAATTACGTCGGGTCCTCCGGACCCGTTTTTTCCACCATGCGAAATTCTCTTCCTTATGGGCTTCCCAGCGATAGAGAGGGTTGCCCCAAAGCTGGCCTGTATCCGAAAAGCCGTCCGGAGGACAGCCTGCCACAGCCGTGGGGCTAAGATTCTCATCCAGCTGAAAAAGTCCCGGATCAGACCAGACTTCGCAGGAGTCAAGGGCGGTATAAATGGGGATGTCCCCGATGATCCGGATCCCTCTGCTGTTGACGTAGGATTTGAGAGAGGACCAGTGCCTGTGGAACTGGTACTGGAGGAACTTGTAAAAGAGTATATCTTCCCCGACTTTTTCTTCCAATGAATTAAGAGCGCCGGGCTCTCTCCGCCGGATTTCCTCCGGCCAGCCAAGCCAGCTGCTGCCGCCGAAATGGTTTTTAAGAGCCATAAAGAGGGCATAATCATCAAGCCAGTCCGACTCCTCAATGCAGTAGGTCTCAAAAGAGGGGTTATTACGGGAGCGGAAGCGGGAAAAAGCCTTCCTCAGAACAGGATAGCGGGTCTGATAAAGGACCCCGTAATCAATTCTTTCTTCTTCCGGGCCCGCTTCGGGAATATCCTCTTCCCGAAGCAATCCCTCCCTTACAAGAAGCTCGAGACTGATAAAGTAGGGATTGCCGGCAAAAGAAGAAAAAGACTGATAGGGAGAATCCCCGTAGCCGGTAATACCCAGCGGAAGAATCTGCCAGAATGACTGGCCGCAGTCCGCCAGCCGGTCTGCAAAACGGTATGCCTCTTTACCGAATGAGCCTATGCCGCCCGGACCCGGTAAAGAAAATATGGGTAAAAGTATACCTGCTGCTTTCAAAAGATCCCTCCCTTAACAGAAATGCTCTTATGGATTTTTGCTTTGTCAATATAAGACATTTTACTATTATGCAGGCCAACAATCAAGGCGGCGGTCCGGGCAGGAGACGTCAATTGGCCGGATGAAAACTTGTGCCGGAAAGAGATATGAGATACAATAAATCTGAATAGAAAATGAGTCAGAGAAAGCATGAAAAGTGCGGAGGAAGAGACATGTCAAAAAAATTAGGTGAATTGATAAAGAAAGCCCGTACCGACGCGGGTCTGACCCAGGAGCAGCTGGCAAAGAAAGTCGACGGCGTTTCCGCCTCTGATATCAGCAAAGCGGAAAGAGGAGAAAAGGAACTGACCCAGGCTGCATTAAAGCAGATTGCCAAGGCAACCGGCGTGACCCAGGCATCCCTTCTCCAGGCGGCTAAAGGAAAAGGAAAGACAGGAACCGCTAAAAAACCGGCTGCCGCTTCATCATCGATGAAACTGACGGCATCGGAAAAGAAACTAGTGGAACTTTACAGGAAAGCAGATGATAAGACGAAAAAAGCAGCTATGGACATTCTCAAAAAGAAAAAAGACGGATCAGATGAGATGATTTCAAGCCTGATGGGTACAGCGGCAGAAGTGATTGAGCTGCTTTCCAAAAAGTAAAGGGAGTCTATATATCAGACAGAAAAAGGAGCGCAGCTTTGCAGTTTTTACATTTGGAAACAGTAAAAGAACAATTCAATGCAGTAAGGGATCATGAGACGGAAATCCTTGTCCCGGAGCCGGACTGGCCGGATGAGATCCGTGCCGGAGACGAGATCACTCTTTCATGTCCTGAAAATCTCCGGGAAAGTCTGCGTCTGGAAGTGACTGAGGCGGACTGCCCGGAAGGGATCCGGGTAGCCCTGCTGGAGTGGATCCTCCTGCTGGAAGAGGATTCCCATTCCCTGGAAAAGGAATTTGAAGAAGAGGGTCTGATCGATTATACCGGCCTTTTGTCCTAGGCCGGATCGATCAGGATCCCCTTTTTTTTCATCAGCATGGAAAGATAAGACCGGCGGGTGGTCTCTGACATATCCGATCCCAGCGCGGAAAGGATTCCACTGATTTGGGAAAGGGCTTCTTCCCTGCCGGTCTCTTCGTCCACCTGGATCTCAAGTTCCAGGAAGGATCCCAGTTCACTGACCTGGTCAAGACAGGCGGTCACAGGTCCCCGGTGATAGTACTGGCGGAGCTTTTTCACGGGGAAAAGCGGCTCAAAACCCAGTGCACAGAGAATCCGGTCTGCCACGGCCCCGTCTTCTACCATGGTTTCCAGCTCCAGTCTGGTCATGGAAATATCATCCAGTTTTTTCCCTTTAAAGGTGAGGTAAGACACGGCTTTCTGTCCGGTCAGATTGCGGCTTGTCCTTATGCGCAGAGCCTCGTCAAGTTTTATAAAGTCATGAAATCCGGCAGTGTAGTAAATGTCGGATTCTTCGATCAGATCGCCGGCCTCAAAACCAGCCTCTTTCAGCCCCCGCTCCGTGATGGAGCGTCTGTATATGGGAAGTTTAACTTCTACTTCAATCATTTTTCTTCATCCTTTCAAAATGTAAGACCGGTCAGTGACCCGCTTTTTAACAGGTGGACCGGCTGCCTGTAATATAGTATCACAGCCTGTCATGAAATGTAAAATGGAGGCTTGACGCAACAAATGTCAGGTGTTATATTACAAATAGAACAATTCTCGAAAGGAGGAGTGTGCCATGATGGGTAATACAGATTATTATGCAGTTCTCGGTGTTTCAAAAGACGCTGACGAGGCTGCAATCAAAAAGGCCTACCGGAAACGAGCCAAGAAGTATCACCCGGATATGCATCCGGATGATGCCGGCGCTGCGGAGAAGTTCCGCCAGGTGAATCAGGCCTATAATATATTAAGTGATAAAGAAAAGAGGAAAGTTTATGACCGTTTCGGTCCGGCTGCATTTGATGAAAACGGTAATCTGCGGGATATGACCTTCTCGGAAGGAGGACCGGCAGGTTATGATTTCGGAGGATCAGGATTCGGAGGCGGGCCCGGCTACAGCTACAGAGAGTTCCATTTCGGGGACAGTGGAGAGGGAGCTGATTTCAGTGATCTCTTCGGTGACCTGTTTGGAAGGGGCCGGGATTTCGGCAGCAGTTTCGGCGGATCATCCGGCAACTTTGACGGCAGCTTTGGCAGGAGCCGGGGTGCTTACAGGCCCAGGCCCCGAAAGGGACAGGATCTTTCGGCAGATATTACGATTTCCTTTGATGAGGCTGTATTCGGCTGTGAAAAAACCATTCATTTTCAGGATGAAACCGGAGGAAAGACCAGTCTTAAAGTCAGTATCCCTGCCGGAATCGATTCGGGAAAGAAGATCCGGCTTCAGGGAAAAGGCGCGCCGGGAAGCGGCGGCGGAAAAGCCGGCGACCTGCTTCTGCATGTTACAGTGGCAGATAAGGCCGGATATGAGAGGAAGGGATACGACATCTACACAAAAGTGCAGATTCCCTTTACCACAGCAGTCTTTGGAGGAGAGGCCATTGTACCTACCCTGTACGGAGACGTCAGCTGTAAAATCCGTCCCGGAACTCAGAGCGGGAGCAAGCTGCGCCTGAAAGGCAAAGGTGTTCCCCACATGCGTCATCCCGAAGACAAAGGCGACCAGTACACAGAGATTCAGATACAGGTGCCCAGGAACCTCTCGTCCCGGGCAAGAGAAAAACTGCATGAGTATGAGAAGGCACTTTCAGCCTGATCTGTACGGATTTAATACAGGGCCGGGCGGGCAGGGTTGCCCGGCCGGCTTGACAAAGATTGTGTGAGAAGGTATAATCACTGTGTTTTCACATTTGCAAAAGACAAAAGGCTTCCTGCGGGAAGCCAATCTTTAAGACTTTTTATTAGCACTCGACATAACAGAGTGCTGATATTATCAGAAAAATGATCTGCAAAGATCATAATACAAGAGGAGGAAAATATGGCAGTAGTACCAGTTTATAACGTATTAGTCGTTCCTGATGCCAATATATTTTTTAAGACTGAATCATATGAGAAATATACGGGAAAAGTGCCATCAGAGGGAGAAAAGGTGACCATCATCATCGCCAGGGAACAGCTTTCCCGGGACCTCTATGACGAGAACAGCTTTTATCCTATCGGCGTATCGGGAATCGTAAGTGAAGTCAATCCCAACGGATATATCGTGGTCCGCACCAAGTACAGGGTGAATATTGAGGAGGTGACGGTCTATCATGACCACTACATAGACCTGAGCATTACCAAGCGCCCTTACATAGATGATCTGGATCATGAGAAGGAAGAGGCCATGCTCAAGGATATTAAGAGCGAGCTGGTCCGTTATTCCGACGCCCTTCAGTGGGGCAGCGCCTCCAGGGGATATATCGCCCAGTGGAATTCCATCGGGGAGATTGCGGCGGCCATGTCGCCCTGGATCATGAATACCAACAAGGAGCGTTATGAAGTGCTGGAGGAGGATTCCCTGGCAAAGCGTAACGAACTTCTTGTCAAGATGATCTTTGAAAACCTGGAGATGAGCCGGGTCAACAGTGAGGCAAAAACAGCCCAGGAGGAAGATTACCAGAAAATCTACAGGGAATCCGCCATCAAGAAACAGATGGAATATCTGCAGAAGGAACTGGATGATCTTCATCCGGAAAATGTCACGGATTTAAGAAGGCTGGAGATTGCCGTGGAAGAATCCGGCATGAATGAGACGGCCCGCAAGGAAGCCGACAAGATCTTAAACCGCCTCAAGCAGGAAGGTCAGAACAGTCCGGAGTCAGGCATGCTCTACGATTATCTTGACTTTGTGACAGGGCTTTCATGGAAAAAAGAGGAAGCCAGAGAGATTGATCTTGACAGGGCGGAAGAGGTTCTGGATGAAGACCACTTCGGTCTGGAAAAGATCAAGAACCGGATCATCCAGCAGATCGCCGTGATGAATCTGAAGAAAAAGCAGACCGGATCTATCCTTCTCTTTGTAGGCGCTCCGGGTACCGGCAAGACCAGTATCGGCCAGAGCATCGCCAGGGCTCTGGGAAGAGAGTATGTAAGGGTCAGCCTGGGCGGCGTCAGAGATGAGGCAGATATCCGGGGTCACAGAAGGACCTATATCGGCGCCATGCCGGGCAGGATCATGGACGGCATTCAGAAAAGCGGCGTATCCAATCCCGTTATGGTCCTGGATGAGGTGGACAAGCTGTCCGCTTCCTATAACGGAGATCCGGCCAGCGCCCTGCTGGAGGTGCTGGATCCCGAGCAGAATCACACATTTACCGATCATTATATGAACGTGCCCTATGATCTTTCGGACGTCATGTTCATCTGTACGGCAAACTATATTGATTCGATTCCGGAACCTCTCCTCAACCGTATGGAGGTACTCCAGTTCCAGGGCTACACGCCTATTGAAAAATACCATATTGCCAGGAAGCATCTTCTTCCCAAGGCCATGGAAGCAGTGGGGATTGAGGAAGGTCAGATCGACCTGGATGACGACGCCCTCAGGGAAGTGATCGATGATTATACCAGGGAGGCGGGTGTCAGAGGACTCAAGAAAAGGATGGATACTCTCTGCCGTATGGCCGCAGTCAAACTGGTGCGGGGAGAGGGAGAAAAGCTGACCATCAAAAGCGATGATCTGAGAGAATACCTGGATATGCATCCCATCCGTCACGGCCTGGTCAAGGACGGGGCCAGAGAAGGCATTGTCACAGGACTTGCCTGGACAAGCGCAGGCGGAGAAGTTCTCTTTGTGGAGACTGTCTTTACCAGGGGAAGCGGTAAACTTATTATCACCGGCCAGCTTGGGGACGTGATGAAAGAATCTGCCCAGATTGCAGTCAGCCTGGTCAAATCCATGTATCCGGAAAAAGCGGAAGTCTTTGAAAAAAATGACCTCCACATCCATGTGCCTGACGGAGCCACACCCAAAGACGGCCCGTCGGCCGGCATAACACTGACAACGGCTATTTCTTCTCTGGTAACCGGTTCCCGGGTCGATCCCAGAGTGGCCATGACCGGTGAGGTCTCCCTGCAGGGAGACGTAAAGCCCATCGGCGGTCTTCCGGAGAAACTGATGGCAGCTCAGCGGGCAGGGGTCAGGAAAGTCTTTATCCCCTATGACAACAGGGAGGACCTGGCCGATGTCGCTGAGGAAGTGAAAAATCAGCTGGAGATCATTCCGGTAAAAGAAGTGGCAGATGTGTTAAAAGAACTGAACATCTGTCTTCCGGAATAATGAAGAATTAAACAAAACTGTCCCGCAGGTGAAGGCGGATCTTTAAGGATTCGCAGCTGCCTGCGGGACATTCTTTTTTATGAAGGGCTTCCTGAAGACGAATGATATTCCGGCTTCCTGAATTCTCTGATCACCAGGACCACAGCAGTCAGAGCGGCTGCCAGGTCAGCGGCCGGCCCGGCGAACATGATACCGTCAATTCCCATAAACAGAGGGAAGATAAGGATCAGAGGAAGGAGGAAAATAATCTGCCTGGTCAGGGACAGAAAGGTTCCGATCCGGGGCTTGGCAATCGAAGTGAAGAAGTTCGATGTAATCGGCTGTATAAAATTCAGGAAAGTGAAAAAGAGAAATATATGGAAATAATTCACGGCAAAGCGGTAGTATTCGCTGTTTCCCTTTCCGAAAAAAGATATGATCTGCCTGGGGAAGATCTGAAAAAGGGCAAATGCGGTTACTGCCAGGATGGCTCCCGCTCCCACGGCTTTCAGATAGGCGCTTTTGACACGATCGTATTTCTGCGCGCCGAAGTTGAAGCTGGTGATGGGCTGCAGGCCCTGGGAGATTCCGATGATAAAGCTCATAAAGAGCATGTTTACCTTTGAAATAATTCCTGCACAGGCGATGGGTATGGATTCGCCGTAGGCAGACATTGCCCCGTAGTATTTGAGGGAGTTGTTCATGACGATCTGCACGCACATCATGGCAAGCTGGTTGGTACAGGGGGCTGTCCCGAGGGAGATGATCCACAGGGCTTTATCCCTTACAACTCTGAGGTGTCTCCGGGCAAGTGTAACGCTTTTACAGTGTGCCAGACACCGGACGGAAAGAATGAATGCAATCACCTGTCCGATCACAGTGGCAGCCGCTGCGCCGGCTATACCCCAGCCGAATCCAAAGACAAAAAGAGCATCCAGAACCGTATTGATCAGGGCGCCTGTCATATTGATCAGCATAGTGGTACGGGGACGGCCGTCGGCCCTTACCAGATGACCGCCGCCACCTGTCTGGAAGATCAGAAAAGGAAAGCCCAGAGAAGTGATCCTTGTGTAGGTCTCTGCCAAAGGCAGGACGTCAGCCGGCGATCCGAAAAACTTTAATATGGGGGTCAGCAGAATCTGTGTAAAAAGGCTGAGGCAGACACCGCAGGCCAGCATCAGGACGATGGCACAGCCCATGTAGCCGCAGGCTTCTTCTTTCTCTCCCCGCCCCATAGAGATATTGAAGGCGGAAGCGCCGCCGATTCCGAAAAGGAGAGCGATGGCAACACAGGAAATGGACAGGGGAAAGGCTATATTGGTAGCCGCGTTTCCCAGAGATCCGACAGCCTGACCTATGAAAAACTGGTCCACAATGTTATAGAGGGATGAGACCAGCATGGCGATGATGCTGGGGATGGCAAACTGACGTAGCAGGGAGCCTGTATTCTCAGTCCCCAATTTATTGGAAGCTGATTGATTATTCATGTAATCCTCCTGACTGACGGGGCTTTTCGCCCCGGATTCTCACATTCTAAAACGGCCGAATCCTTTTTGTCAACCGAAGAGAAAGAAATCAGGACGAATGGTAAGGACAGATGGATTTTCTTTATTGTACCCTTTGCCGATTTGCGATAAGATAGAAAATGAAATGGAGGATACAAAAAGAAAATGAAAAAGAAGTATTTTTTCTTTGATATCGACGGAACCCTTACCGACCGGGCTACGGGAAAGATTGTTCCCTCTGCAAGCCTGGCCGTTGAGAAACTGAAAGAGGCGGGACATTTTGTGGCTATTGCCACAGGACGCGCATTTTACAAATCTGTCCCCTTTGCCAGAGAGCACCTTTTTAAAAACATGGTATGCAACGGCGGACACGGGATCTATCTGAATGGGGAGCTGGTGGAAAACCGCCCCATCGATTTCGAAAAAGCCCTGGCTGTCTACCGGGAAGCCCGGTCTTTAGGCTACGGTGTCGGCGTGGCGATCGATGATTCTACCAGGATGGTCATGGACAGCTTTGATTTTTATGATCAGGCCGGTGAGAGAAGAGAGCCGACTCTCTATACCATCGATCATGATTTTGATCCGGCCAATCTTGACGCCATCTATAAAATGTACATTTCCATCCCCAGGGATGAGGAGGACAGGCTGACCCTGATCGACACAGTCGGCCATCTGCGCTTTGAAGAGGATTATCTGATCTTCCAGCCCGATGCCAAGTTGGGCGGAATCCTGCGGATGCTGGAACTTGTTGGAGGAAACAGGGAAGATGTGGTCGTCTTCGGAGACGACACTAATGATATGGTTATGTTTGACCCGTCCTTTTTCAGTGTTGCCATGGGCAACGCATGTGACGAACTAAAAGCAATAGCCAGCTATGTGGCGCCGGACAACGTGGATGACGGAATATACAGAACTTGCGAAAAGATGGGCTGGTTCGCGCAATAGATTATCATTAGGAAAGAGGGTGAGAGGATGGCACAGGCCAGACGGAAATACCTTGAGAAGGACTCTAAGATCTGCGGCCGCTATGTACTGAGAAAACTCCTGAAAACTGAGCCGATCGGTATTACCTACGGCGCGGTCGATCAGCTGAACCGCCGTAAGGTGGCCATATTTGAATATTTTCCCCAGGGCATGACAGAGAGGGATCACATTTTCTGCAATCAGGTCAGAGTGATCGATTACAATAAATCCCAGGTCTACTATCAGGGGAAGCATGCCATAGTCGAGTGTGCCCTGACCATGATGAAATATCATCATGAGAAAGGAATCATCTCCGTGCTTGAATACATGGAGATGAACAACACGGTCTACATTGTATATGAATACGAAAAGGGGGTAAGCCTCGCGGATTATGTCAGCAGTAAAGGGCCCTTCCCTGAAGCGGAATTCATCACTAAAATGGAGCCGGTGATCGAGGCAGTGAAAGAGCTGCACAAGTCAGGTCTTGCCCACGGCAATATTACGCCGGACACCCTGAAGGTGACAGAGACGGGCAGTATAATGATCAATGATTTTGGAGGAATCCTGCAGAAGCTCCTGCCTGAATCACTGAGCTACGGTATGCCCGGGTATTCCATAACGCCCTCCAATGATATCAGCATGCTGGCTGAGTGTATCTATTTTGGTCTCAGCGGTGTAAGGCCGCCGGTAAGGAGAGAGAGGGAACGGGGAATCAGGCCCCGGGATCTGGACACCTATGAAATGCCCGTATCAAGATATGTGGCAGATGCCGTCAGCCGTGCCATGTCCGCTGAAAGGGGAGGGGGATACAGCTCTGTTAAAGAGTTTTCCGCCCATCTTCATAACAGTGTTTATGTAAAAAGTGACAAGGAAAAGAAGGCGGCGCCTCCGCCTCCTGTTCCACGCCCGCTGCCTGCCTCCCAGCCCCGTAAACCTGCAGGGACTCTGCAGGAGATGCTGGAGAATCTGGAGAAGCAGAAAAAGGAGCAGGAAAGGAATAAAAAGAACCGGAAAAAAACAACTTCTCCGAATGAGAAGAAGCAGACCCGGAAAAAAGAGAAGAAACCCGGCAGGGCCAGACCTCTGCGGCTGCTGATCATGATCTATGTCTTTTATTTCATAATCTCCATGCTCCGGACAGCCGGCGGCTGCCATATGCCTCATATTACCAGGCCGGACCTGCCCGGTAAGAAATACACTTACACTGACCATCAGGCAAAGACACAGAAAAGCTTTATCGAACTGAACATTGACGGAGAACCCTATACCATGCCGGCAGATCTGCAGGAATTTGTCACAAAAGGCTGGATCGTTTATGAGGGTGATCCACGGGATAACAAGCAGTATGATTTCGGTCCCCTTAAAAAAGAAGAAATCACTTCACTGGTTCTGACCCGAAATGACCAAAACATAAATCTGGAGTATTATTCGAAAGAGAGCGGTATGTACGCTATATCCAGCCAGCCCTACAGTATGGCCATTTACTCTCCTGAAGAAAACATGGTGTCCTTAGGTGATTTGGATTTATATGACATCAGCAAGAGACAGCTGGAAAATTATCTTGATGTGGATGTCAAACCGGATGACTATGCAGTTTATACTGATCCGTATGGAATCAGCATGACAGCCTTCTATACAGACGGCAGGCTCTCTTTTGTCACATTCAGTTTCAGGGACTTCAATTCCGGCTCTCCGGCCGGGACAGATAATCAGGAACTCTGACATCTGTTCAAATTCTTTTCGCATCCTGAACACATTTTATTCACAAACAGAAGATAATATATCGGAAGTTTGTGAAATGAGAAGATACAGCAGCTGTGGCTGCAGGAAGGATGTGAAAAATGAGAACGGAAGGACCGAAAAAGGTAAAAATAAAAAAGATTCTTTTTTTAGCAGGCTTACTGGCGCTTCTGCTGCCGGCAGGCCTGCTTTTTATGCACAAAAAAACTTCATCCGCACAGGAGAAGACTCTTATTAAGTCGGCTGAGGCGGAAAAAGGAGACATCAGCACAACGATCAGTGCCACAGGAACTCTGACTGCTGATGACGGGACCGTGATTTCTCTGCCGGTCGGAATCAAAATCAGTAAGGTGATGGTCTCAGCAGGTGATCAGGTGGAAAAAGGGACAAAAATCGCTTCCGTCGATAAAGTGTCGGTGGCAAATGTTCTTCTTGAAGTCAAAGATACTATGGATCAGTTGGAGGATGCTCTGGATGCTCTTGATGATACAGACGATGAAGATTCAGATGATTATCTGAAAAAACTGGTTTATGAACAGGAACTGGAAGAACTGGAAAAGATGCAGACAAAACTGAAAAAATGGCTGTCTTCCGGATATATCACAGCATCCGCTGACGGCACGATCGCCTCAATGAATCTGGAGGAGGGAAAGGAGATCACCTCATCTTCAGTTCAGGAAACAGACACTACAGACAGCAGCAATTCCGGTACAGGACAGTCGTCTTCCGCTGATACTGCTGCAGCAGTGAAAACTTCATATGTAAAAGGAAATATGGTGACAGCCTCCCGGACATCCGTTGTGACAGGGACAAATGCGACTGCTTCGTTCACGGGGCAGGTCACGGCAGGAGAAGCGGAGACGGAAACAACCGCAGAGGAGACCACGGAGACGGAAACAGAGGCTTCCACAGAGGAAGATGCTGCAGAAGATACCGGTCAGGATGATCATCAGAGTAATACGAGCAGTCAGAAAGATACTGCTTCCGATCATACCTCTCCTTCGGGAGGAAGCTCGACTGTTCCATCCGGAAAAGGTGTTTCTCAATCTGCTGTCAGCGGATCATCTGATACGTCCTCATCTGTTTCATCGGACATCAGCATGATTGAAACAGCGGAGGCTTATACAATTAGTTCAGATGACACGATGCTTGTGTCAGTTTACGTGGATGAGGCAGACATCAATTCCGTCAGTAAAGGACAGACTGCCCGGATTACGGTGGATGCCCTGGAAGAAGGAAGCTTTGAAGGAGAAATCATTTCTGTAGATAATACAGCTTCCTCGTCTTCTAATGGTTCCGCCAGATACCGGGTGGATGTGAGAATCTCCAGAGAAGAAGGGATGAAGGAAGGAATGACGGCTTCTGTCCTGATCAATACAGAAGAAGCTTCGGATGCCCTCCTGATTCCGTCCGCAGCAATTCAGGAAGAGAAAGGGACGGTTTATGTATATACTGTCCAGGAAAAAGACGGTACTCTTTCCGGGAAAACGGAAGTGACAACAGGCCTTTCCAATGGCAGCAAAGTACAGATCACGGAAGGTCTTTCTGAGGGAGACAAAGTCTATTATGAGATCAAAGGAAGTTCGGATGACAGCGGAAATGATGAACACAGACCGGATATGAACGGCGGCGAAATGCCGGCAGGAGGACCCGGGGGAAACGGCGGTATGCCTTCCGGCGGCCCGGAAATGTAAAAGAGGTGAGAGTCGTGCAGGAAAATATTCTCATTTACCTTGACGGTGTATCTAAAATCTATCGAATCGGCGGCGGGGAAGTCAGAGCTTTGGACAAGGCCAGCCTTAAAATCAGAAAAGGAGAATTTGTAAGTATCATAGGACCTTCCGGCAGCGGGAAATCTACCATGATGAATATCATCGGATGCCTGGACCTGCCTGATGAGGGGACTTACTATCTGGACGGACAGCCGGTGGAAGGCTTTTCCCGTTCAAGGCTTGCCCGGGTCAGAAACCGGCAGATCGGCTTTGTATTTCAGAACTTTAACCTGATCGGAAATATGAGCGCCGGCGAAAATGTGGAACTGCCACTGATTTATCAGCGCCTTCCCGGGTCAGAAAGGAAAGAAAGGGTGGATGCGGCCCTGGAGATGGTGGGACTTTCGAAAAGACGGGCCCACAGACCCAACGAGCTTTCCGGCGGCCAGCAGCAGCGGGTGGCCATAGCAAGAGCCATAGCTGCCCGGCCTTCCCTTTTCCTGTGTGATGAGCCGACAGGAAACCTGGATTCTTCAACCGGAGAAGAAATTATGGAGATTTTCTGCAGACTTCACCGGGAGGGTAATACAGTCGTCCTCATTACCCACGATGAAGAAGTGGCAGCCCGGGCGTCCAGAAAGATAAGGATTCGTGACGGGAAAGTATCGGAGGTGAGTAAAGGATGCTGAAAGACTGTCTGAAAATGTCTGTAAAATCTGTCAGCAGCAACAAGATGCGGTCTTTCCTGACCATGCTGGGAATCATTATCGGTGTTATGACCCTGGTTGTACTGGTGTCCATGGTAAAGGGAACAACTTCATCGGTCAGGAATTCCATTAATTCTCTGGGAACCAGCAGCCTTACTGTAAATATTTCAGATGATAAGGGAAAACCGCTGGGCCTGGATGACTTGGATGAAATTCTGTCTGATTCGTCTCTTCTGTCTGCCATATCCCCCATGGAGAGTACTTCTCTTACCGTATCATCAGCTTATGCCGCGAAGTCTGTCAGGACAGAGGATTCTGAAGAGGATGCAGCTGTATACGGAACAGGGAGCGCCTACGGGGATATTGCAGGTCTGAAACTGCTTTGCGGACGGTATCTGAACAAGACTGATGTGGATAATCATACCAATGTGGCAATTATCAGTCAGGACCTTGCAGAAGACATTATGGGTTCTGTTTACTGCCAGGGGGAAAGCATCCGTCTTGACGGTGTCGTATATCAGATTGTCGGTATCCTGGAATCCCGGGATACGACATCAAGGAAATCATCCTCCGGCTACCGGTCTTATGAAGTATATATCCCTTTCAGTTCACTGGTCCGTCTTTCGGATACGACTTCGGCTGCCGTGACTTCTTTTGTGGCCGGAGCGGAAGAAGAGGCGGACATGGACCTGGCGGAAGCAGAGCTGGAGCAGCTGATGCTCATGAGACTGGATGACGATTCCGACGCATTTTCCATCAGGAACCAGTCTTCTGTCGCGGAGGCGATGGAGGAAGTTAATAATTCCATGGTTCTGATGCTGGGAGGGATAGCAGGAATATCCCTCCTGGTCGGCGGAATCGGGATCATGAACATCATGCTGGTCTCTGTGACGGAAAGGACAAGAGAGATCGGTATCCGAAAAGCCATCGGCGCCGGTGACGGAATCATCCTGCTGCAGTTCCTGATCGAGGCAATGCTTCTGTCTGTTTTCGGCTGCATGGCCGGAATCATCGGCTCCGTGATCGTCCTTGAGGGAATCAATCTCTTTACCGGCGCAGCTTATCAGCCGTCTCTGGGGGTAATCCTGATTTCAGCTGCCTTCTCATCTGCTATCGGTATTGTATTCGGCCTTTATCCGGCCGCAAAGGCAGCAGGAAAAAAGCCCATCGAGGCACTGCGGTATATCGGTTGAACCGCAGCCGGCCACGGATGGACTTGCAAACTGATGTCAAATGTTTAATCTGATGCTGAAAAGAGAGTCAGGACAGCGGAAAAGATACCCAGAAAAGCCCCTGCGATCACGTCAGACAGATAATGAACTCCTGCAATTACACGGATTGCAGCCAGAATTACCGCGGCAGCCGTCAGACAGACCGCAGCCGGAATACTGACGGAAATCCATAGGAAAGCGATCAGGAAAAGGGAGAAGACATGCCGGCTGGGAAAGGAATTGCCGGTGCTTTCCTTGTCGATCAGAGGGGTGATCTCATGGCTTTCATAAGGGCGTTTTCTTCCGATCATCCTGCGGGCGGCAGACACCAGAACAAAAGCGGTTCCGGGAATGATCACATAGGAAACGGCTTTAACTCCTTTTTTCCTGAACTGCAGGAGCAGAAGGAGAGGATAGGCAGTAAATCCTGTAATAGTAAACAGCAGATTGGCGGATTTGATCAGAGAAAGAAGGGCAGGCCGTTTTCTGATCAGGTCCGCTTTCTTTTCGTAATTTTCTTTATACATGAGAATCTCCTTTTGGCGGGGAAGAGTATGTAACGGGGTTATCTTTATTCAGAATATATCATAGCATATTTTAATGCTTTTAATCACTAAATTTTTTGTTTACCTTGGCAAAAAAAGGTGATAGAATAGAAAAGTAATTTTTCCGGCGGCCATGCAGGCCAGACAGATAAAGGAAGGGGATCCAATGAGCAAAAATGTTCCCAAAGCGCGCAAAGACGCTATGTACCGTGCCATTCTTGAACTGAAGGATTTCGAGGAATGCTGTGATTTTTTTGAGGATATCTGTGCCGTTACGGAACTCAGATCCATGGAACAGCGGTTTGAGGTCGCCAGTATGCTGATGCAGGATAAAGTGTATACGGAGATCATGAAGAAGACCAATGCAAGTTCCGCGACGATCAGCCGTGTGAACCGGATGCTGAATTCAGGAACAGGCTGTCTTGCCAGGATCATTGAGAGAATGAACTATAATCCGGACAGTCAGGCATAATAACACTTACGCATAATTTTTATTTAGAAAGGGATATTTTCATGAAACAATTGTTGTTAGGTAATAAGGCTTTTGCAAGAGGCCTTTACGAAGCAGGCTGCAGTGTCGTTTCCAGTTACCCGGGCACACCCAGCACGGAGGTGACTGAGGAAGCGGCAAAGTACGATGAGATTTACTGTGAGTGGGCGCCCAATGAAAAGGTTGCCATGGAAGTGGCATTCGGAGCTTCACTGGCCGGGAAACGGAGTTTCTGCGGCATGAAACATGTGGGCCTGAATGTAGCGGCAGATCCGCTTTATACCTGTTCCTACACAGGTGTGAATGCCGGCATGATCATCTGCGTGGCGGATGACGCCGGTATGCACAGCTCCCAGAACGAGCAGGATTCCCGCCACCACGCCATCGCTTCCAAAGTGCCCATGATCGAGCCCTCCGATTCCGCGGAAGCTTATGAGTTCGCCAAAAAGGCCTATGAGCTTTCCGAGGAGTTTGATACTCCCGTCATCATTAAGATGTGTACAAGGGTTGCGCATTCACAGAGCATTGTGGATACGGGAGAAAGGGTTATGCCTGAGGCAAAGCCCTATCAGAAAAATATCGCCAAATATGTCATGATGCCCGGCAATGCCATCCGCCGTCATCCCATCGTGGAGGAGCGGACCAGGAAGCTGACCGAGTATGCAAATGACTGTTTCTTCAACCGGGTGGAAATGGGAGACACATCTCTCGGTATCATCACCGGTTCCACCAGTTATCAGTATGCCAAAGAGGTATTCGGCGACAAGGCCAGCATCCTGAAAATCGGTATGTCCAATCCTCTGCCCGACAGGCTGATTCTCGACTTTGCATCAAAGGTGGACCGCCTGGTGATCATTGAGGAACTCGACCCCATCATCGAGAACCACTGCAAGGCACTGGGACTCACCGTGACCGGCAAAGACGTTCTTCCCATGGAGGGCGAATTCTCCCAGAACCTGATCGCTGAAAAGCTGGGTGTGGAAGTGCCGGCATATAAGAGCCTTAACGAGACCCTGCCCGGAAGACCTCCGGTTATGTGTGCGGGATGTCCCCACAGAGGACTTTTCTTTACACTTTCCAAAAACAAATGTACGGTCCTGGGCGATATCGGCTGCTATACCCTGGGTGCGGTGGCACCTCTGGCAGCTATGGAGATGACCCTCTGCATGGGCGCTTCCATCAGCAGCATCCACGGATTTAACAAGGCTCTCGGCGGGGAGAGTGAAGGAAAGACTGTTGCCGTGATCGGTGATTCTACCTTTATGCATTCCGGCATGACAGGCCTTGCCAACATTGCCTATAACCAGAGCAATTCCACCGTGATCATCCTGGATAATTCCATCACAGGTATGACCGGACATCAGCAGAATCCCACCACGGGCTACAATATAAAGGGAGATCCGGCAGGCAAGATCGACCTGGAGGCTCTCTGCAAAGCCATGGGATTTAACAGAGTCCGTGTGGTGGATCCCTACGATCTGGCCGCCTGCGACCGGGCGGTCAAGGAAGAGCTGGCGGTGGATGAACCATCAGTGATCATCAGCCGCAGGCCCTGCGCTCTGCTTAAATATGTAAAACACAATCCGCCTCTTCATGTTGCCTCCGACAAATGTGTCGGCTGCAAGTCCTGTATGCGTCTTGGCTGTCCGGCCATCAGCATCAGGGAAGGAAAGGCAGTGATTGATGATACACTCTGCGTCGGCTGCGGTGTCTGTGCACAGTTATGCCGTTTTGATGCATTACAGGCTTAAGGAGGGATTTCAGCTATGACAAAAAATATTATGATCGTCGGTGTGGGCGGACAGGGTTCGCTCCTTGCCAGCAAGCTGCTGGGACATCTTCTCCTGACACAGGGCTATGATGTGAAGGTCTCCGAGGTTCACGGAATGAGCCAGAGGGGCGGAAGCGTGGTGACTTACGTGCGATTCGGTGACAAGGTATATTCTCCGGTCATCGATAAGGGAGAGGCAGACTTCATCGTCTCTTTCGAAAAGCTGGAAGCAGCCCGCTATGTAGAGTTTCTGAAACCCGATGGAAGAATCGTCGTCAATACACAGGAAATCGACCCCATGCCCGTTATTACGGGGGCGGCAGCCTACCCGGAAGACCTGATCGGCAAGATGGAGGCCCTGGGGATTGCCGTAGACGCCATGGACTGCCTGGCCCTGGCCAATGAGGCCGGATCCGCCAAAGCAGTAAACCTGGTGCTTATGGGAAGGCTCTCACGTTACTTTGATATTGATGAGGAAACCTGGAAGGATGCCATCAGAGCATGTGTGCCGGCAAAGTTCACGGAACTTAACCTGAAAGCGTTTGATCTGGGAAGAAACCGGTAAGGGACTGTTCTCTGCCGGGGATTCATAAAAAGCAGCACGTCAACACAGATTTACAAAAAAATACCTTACAACAAAATAGTACCAGAAGAAAAGAGGAGATTTAGAAAAAAAAGCAGGATTGGAGAAAAAATGAATAACTACTTTCAACCGGAAATTGAAACCATGCCACTTGATCAGCTTAAGGAACTGCAGAGCGAGCGCCTTGTAAAGCAGATCGCCCATGTTTATGAGAACTGTAAAGCCTACAGGGAAAAGATGGATGCTGAGGGAATCAGACCTGAAGATATCCGGGGGATCGAAGATATAGGCAAACTGCCCTTCGTAACCAAGGATGACCTGAAAGAGGCATACCCCTACGGCTATCTTTCCGTACCACTTGAAGACTGTGTGAGGATACAGTCTACCAGCGGCACGACAGGCAAGAGGGTGGTTGCTTTCTACACTCAGGATGACATCCGTGTATGGGAGGAATGCTGTGCCCGCGCCATCGTAGCTGCCGGAGGGACAAAAGAGGACGTTGTCCATGTCTGTTACGGCTACGGACTCTTTACGGGCGGTCCCGGGTTAAACGGAGGCTCCCATCTGCTGGGAAGCATGACGCTGCCCATGTCTTCAGGTAATACGGACCGTCAGCTGCAGTTCATGACTGACCTGGGATCCACCATTATCTGCTGTACTCCTTCCTACGCGGCAAACCTTGGAGAAACCATAACCGAAAGAGGTCTGAAAGACAAGATCCGTCTTAAAGCCGGCATTTTCGGCGCAGAACCCTGGACGGAAGAGATGCGGCATGATATCGAGCAGACTCTTGGCATCAAGGCATACGATATCTACGGTCTTACGGAAATCTCCGGACCCGGTGTTTCCTTCGAATGTGAGGAGCAGGGAGGCATGCATATACAGGAAGATCATTTTTATGCCGAGGTCATCAATCCCGAAACGGGAGAGGTGCTCCCGGAAGGTGAGATCGGTGAGCTGGTTTTCACCTGCCTTGACAAGAAGGCATTCCCCCTCATCCGTTACCGGACCCGTGATCTCTGTTTCCTGACCCGCAAAAAGTGTTCCTGCGGCCGCACCCATATCCGGATGCATAAACCCATGGGAAGATCTGATGACATGATGGTCATCAAAGGTGTCAATGTATGGCCTTCCCAGATTGAACAGGTTCTGTTCGAGCAGGGGTACCAGGCTAATTATCAGATCATTGTAAACCGGGTGGATAACCGTGATACCATCGAAGTCCAGGTGGAGATGACCCCGGAGATGCAGAAGGAGAAAAATGTTTCTGCCGTTTCCAGGGAGAAGAAAGTCGTGGCAGGTCTTAAATCCATGCTTGGCATTCTGGTTGACGTAAAAGTCCTGCAGCCTAAATCCATTATCCGAAGCGAAGGTAAAGCCGTTCGTGTCGTGGATAACAGAAATCTTTACAAATAAAAGTCTTTTCAAGACATGATAAAAGCCCCTGCCTTTTCTGCCCGCAAGCGGACGGAGAAGGCAGGGGCTTCGTTTTTTTATAAAAGACAGTTTAACGGATGATTCCCGGGTTTTTACGGTAGGATGCTGCCAGCTGTTCGAACAATTCAAGAGATCTCTCTACACGCTCCGTGGGCACACAGTAGGCAATTCTGGCGTGACCGGGGCAGCCGAAGCCGGTTCCCGGAACCATGAGAAGATTGTAGTCCAGCTTTGCCCTCTCACAGAATGATATATCGTCGTCAATGATGGTGCGGGGGAAAATGTAGAAAGTTCCGCCCGGTTCCACCACGGAGTATCCCATCTCTCTGAGTCCTTTGGTCAGTATATTGCGGTTGGTTTCATAGACACTGATATCCGCCGTCTCCATGGCACAGAGGGCACATACCCGCTGGAGAAGACTGGGAGCGCAAACATAGCCCAGAGACCGGCCGGCGCCTGCAATGGCGGCATAGACAAGAGGTTGTTCCTCCACCTCGTCCGGAACCAGAACATAACCCATACGTTCTCCCGGAAGAGAAAGAGATTTGGACCAGGAGTAGCATACAAGCGTATTGGCATAGTATTTTGTCAGGAAGGGAACCTGGATACCGGAGAAAGCGATTTCCCGGTAAGGTTCATCAGCCAGCAGATAAATGGGATGATGATACTCCTGTGACTTTGCTTCAAGAATCTGCGCAAGCTTTTTAACAGTCTCTTCGGAGTATACGGCTCCGGAAGGATTGTTGGGAGAATTGACAATAACACCCTTGGTATGCTCATTGAGAGCCTGTTCAAATCTATCAAAATCGATCTGAAAAGCTGCCGTATCTGCCGGGATCAGCCGCATTTTTGCGCCTGCGCCTTCTATAAAGACTTTATACTCCGGGAAATAAGGAGCGAATACGATGAACTCGTCACCGGGGTTGGACAGACCGTTTAAGCAGCAGCAGAGAGCCGCGGCGGCACCGACCGTCATATAGAGATTATCGGCATGAAAAGCGGTGGAAAAGCGTCTGTTCAGTGAATCTGCGATCATTTTCCTCACACCTGCGTCACCCTGGGCGCTGGTATAGCCGTGGAGAATAACAGGATCCGTCTCATCCACAAGTTTCCGGATCGTATCATTTACAGAAGCAGGTGCGGGAACACTGGGATTGCCCAGGGAAAAGTCAAAGACATTTTCCGGACCGACTTCAGCCGCACGCATTTTTCCGAATTCGAAGAGCTCCCGGATCACGGACCGCTGTGTGCCCAGACCCACCATTCTTTCATTTAAATTTAACATAATATAACCTCATTCCATGATGGAAAAGTGGAGAAACCCGCCGGCTGACGGGTTCCGTCTGTTTTGATGATCTATTACTATACTATAAGACCTAAATTCCTTTTTGACAAGTTTGACATTTGGATTGGAGTGTGTTAAATTATAGCAGATGTTCGCTTTAATGTGCAAAAGACAAAAAGCGATAAAGAGCTAAAGCGGCAGATCATGTATCCTGCCGCATTACCAATAAAGAAAGGATGTAAACCAGATGACAGTAATGGATTATCTTGAGAGGAACCACAGACTTTTCGGAGATGAGGTGGCTCTGGTGGAACTGAATCCTACCATGAAGGACACAAGGAAGATTACCTGGAAGGAGTATGATCTTGTACAGCAGACCTCCGCCACCCCTTATCGGAGGGAGATTACCTGGAGTGTTTTCGATGAGAAGGCAAACCGGGTGGCAAATATGCTTCTGCAGCGGGGAATCAAGAAAGGGGATCGTGTTGCCATCCTCATGTTTAACTGTCTGGAATGGCTGCCCATTTACTTCGGTATATTAAAGACCGGCGCCATCGCTGTACCTTTTAATTTCCGTTTTGACGCCAAAGAGATCAAATACTGTGCGGATCTGGCAGAGGTGCACTGTGTTTTCTTCGGACCTCAGTTTATAGGACGTATTGAGTCCATCGAAGAGGATCTGAGCAGGGGCCGTCTGCTTATATATGTGGGAGACGGATGCCCGACCTTCGCAGAGGGCTACAGGGAACTGGTGGCAGACTGCTCAAGCCAGCCGCCCCGTGTTTTCCTCAATGAGCAGGATGACGCGGCTATCTATTTTTCCTCCGGGACTACCGGATTCCCCAAGGCAATCCTTCATAATCATGAAAGTCTGATCCAGGCAGCAGAGATGGAACAGAAGCATCATCTGACCAACCGTGATGACGTATTCCTCTGTATCCCGCCTCTTTACCATACCGGCGCAAAGTTCCACTGGATGGGAAGTCTGTGCGCAGGCTCAAAGGCAGTCCTCTTAAAGGGAACCACTCCGGAAATCATTCTGGATACGGTTTCAAGGGAGCACTGCACCATCGTATGGCTGCTGGTACCCTGGGCTCAGGATATCGTGGACAGTCTGGACAGGGGTGATCTCAAGCTTTCCGATTACGAGCTGGACCAGTGGAGACTCATGCACATCGGAGCACAGCCTGTGCCTCCGTCCCTGATCAAGCGCTGGAAAGAATACTTCCCCCATCACCTCTATGATACCAACTACGGACTTTCCGAATCCACCGGCCCGGGATGCGTTCATCTGGGTGTGGAGAACATACATAAAGTCGGCGCCATTGGCGTTCCGGGATACCGATGGGAATGTAAAATTGTCGATGAAAACGGAGAAGATGTTGTTCAGGGCCAGGTCGGAGAACTCTGTGTCAAAGGTCCGGGTCTTATGACCTGCTACTACAACGATCCTAAAGCCACCGCCGAGACCCTGAAGGACGGATGGCTCTACACGGGTGATATGGCTATGCAGGATGAGGACGGATTCATCTTCCTGGTTGACCGGAAGAAGGATGTGATCGTCAGTGGCGGAGAGAATATCTACCCTGTTCAGATCGAGAACTTCTTAAGCGCCTTTGACAAGATTAAGGATGTGGCTGTGATCGGTCTTCCTGACAAGCGGCTGGGAGAGATTACGGGTGCCATTATCTCTATTAAGGAGGGCATGGAATGCACGGAAGAAGAGATCGACGCATTCTGCCATGAACTCCCCCGTTATAAACGGCCCAAGAAGATTATATTTGCAGATGTACCCCGAAATGCTACCGGCAAGATCGAGAAACCCGCACTCAGAAAGAAGTACGGAGCCGAACAGCTTGTCGCCCAGCAGAACAGAGGATGATTTTCAACACTGTGCCTAAAAAAGGCACAGTGTTTTTTTATCATTTCCTGATGAAAAAGATGTTTCTTATAGAAGAGAAATCGTGTATAATAATCTCATAGAAACTGTATCATTTAACGAAGGAGGAAAAAAATGGGCAAAGAAATGATAGCTATGCTACTTGCCGGAGGACAGGGTTCCCGTCTGTACGCTTTGACGCAGAATCTTGCAAAGCCGGCAGTTCCATTCGGCGGAAAGTACCGTATTATAGACTTTCCGCTTTCCAATTGTGTCAATTCGGGAATCGATACTGTCGGTATCCTGACACAGTATCAGCCATTAGAATTGAATGAGTACATAGGAAACGGCCAGCCCTGGGATCTGGACCGTCTCTATGGTGGTGTGCATGTACTGCCTCCCTATCAGAAAGCATCCGGTTCAGACTGGTATAAAGGAACAGCGAATGCCATTTATCAGAATATTCCTTTTATCGAGCGCTATGATCCCGAGTACGTGATCATTCTTTCCGGCGACCAGATCTGTAAGCAGGACTATGATGATTTCCTGAAGTTCCACAAGGAGAAGGACGCAGAGTTCTCCGTGGCTGTAATGGAAGTTCCGTGGGAAGAGGCACCGCGGTTCGGTCTTATGGTAGCTGATGCCAACGACAAGATCACAGAGTTCCAGGAGAAACCCAAGAATCCCAAGTCCAATCTTGCTTCCATGGGTATTTACATTTTCAACTGGGATATCCTGAAAAAGTATCTGGAGGAAGACGAGGCAGATCCCAATTCAGAGAATGACTTCGGTAATAACATCATCCCCAACCTTCTGAAAGACGGAAGAAAGATGTATGCTTACCATTTCAACGGTTACTGGAAGGATGTAGGAACCATTTCCTCCCTCTGGGAAGCGAATATGGAAGTTCTGGATCCCGAGCACAGCGGCATTGACCTGTTCGATGAGGACTGGAAGATCTACAGCCGCAACAGCGGCATGCCGGGCCATAAGATTACCGCAACGGCCAAGGTGGACGATTCCATGATCACAGACGGCTGCAACATTTCAGGAACTGTTGAGCACTCTATCCTTTTCGCGGGCGTTAAGGTGGAGGAAGGCGCTGTTGTCCGCGACGCTGTCGTTATGGGCGGATCCGTGATCAAATCCGGCGCTGTCGTTGAACACTGCATCATTGCCGAGAATGTTACGGTAGGAGAGAACAGTGTGGTCGGCGGACCGGACCAGGTAGCTACCATCGGCTCCGACGTTACGGTAGGAGCAGGCGCTAAGATCGGAGACAGTGCCATGGTAAGTGAAGATGTAAAGGAGGGTGAAGAGATATGCTAGAGAAGAATACAAATGCACTCGG
Organism: Eubacterium sp.; assembly: GCA_017434385.1. GTDB lineage: Bacteria > Bacillota > Clostridia > Lachnospirales > Lachnospiraceae > Anaerobutyricum. The sequence continues at coordinate 86,980 of JAFRFJ010000012.1, read as the reverse complement.
TATTATTTTCCCGAATACATATGATAAGCTGGTGCCGGAACTCGCCGGTGACCGTCTGATTGCTTCGATTCCCTTTGCCGGCAGATACCGTCTGATCGACTTTATCCTTTCTTCCATGGTTAATTCCGGTATTGATAATATTTCCGTGCTGGTAAGGCAGAGATACCATTCTCTTCTGGATCATCTGGGATCCGGACGTGCATGGGACCTGGTACGTAAGAACGGCGGTCTTAACATTTTCCCGCCTTTTGCCCAGGATACCATCAATGCTTCTGAAGGACGGATCGTTCCTCTGGAAGGCATTTCCGTATTCTTAAAAGATGCAAAAGAGAAATACGTAGTAATCTCTGATGCCAACTTTGCGGCAAACTTTGATTTCAACGATATGATCGAGAAGCATATCAAGAGCGGCGCTGATGTGACCATGGCTTACACCCGTGAGGCCATTCCCCAGGCTCTTCTTGATATGGAGGGAATCTCCAAAGGCCTCTATTTCACTTATGAGATGGATGGTGACAGGGTTACCAAGATGAATGTAAATCCCAAGACCCAGGGCACGGTAAACCTGGGACTGCCGGTTTATGTTCTTGAGAGAGAGCTGCTGATCGAAAAAGTAAATGAAGCTTATGTAAACGGCAACATTTATTTTGAGAGAGACGTTCTTGTACCCCAGGCAGGCAGCATGAACCTGCAGGGATACCTTTTTGACGGATATGTTGCAAGCATCACCAGCGTGAAGAGCTTCTTTGATGAGAGTCTCAAGCTTCTGGATGACGACAACAGGGATGCCCTGTTCTCACCCGGACAGGTATTTACAAAGGTTCGTGACGATAACCCGACCCGCTATATCAGCGGAGCACAGGCATCTAATGTTCTGGTTGCCGACGGCTGCGTGATCGAGGGAATCGTGGAAGACTCCATCATTTTCCGCGGCGTTAAGATCGGAAAAGGTGCAAAAGTAAAGAACTGCGTAATTATGCAGGATACTGTGATCGGCGACGGCGCACGTCTTGAAAATGTTATCACAGACAAGAAGGCACAGATCGGCGTGGCCAAAGAACTTCGCGGCAGCGAGACATTCCCGGTATTTGTTGCAAAAGGACAGAAAGTATAAAGGCTTTGTCCGTTTGACTTGAGGAAGACACTCCGTATTCATAGAAAATGCGAATACGGAGTGTTTTTTTCGGTCAGCCTGGGGTATAATGGTTTACATGAATACGAAAAAGTAAACTGTTAAAGACAATCATGGAGAGACTCTTATGAATAGAAGATTAAAACCTTTTACCGTAATCATCCTGGGATTCGCGGGCGTGATCTTTCTCGGAAGCTGCCTGCTCACCCTGCCCGTTTCATCGGCAGCAGGAGTATGGACATCCTTTTCGACTGCTTCATTTACCGCAACCTCGGCAGTCTGTGTAACCGGGCTTGTGGTCAGGGATACCGGAACCTACTGGTCCGCCTTCGGTCAGACAGTGATTCTGATCATGATCCAGATCGGAGGTCTGGGCGTTGTATCCATGGCTGCTCTTCTGGCCATGGCAGCGGGAAAGAAAATATCTCTTCGTCACCGGAACCTGCTTGAGGAGACCATCAGTACCCACCAGATCGGCGGAATCGTCCGTATGCTTCGCTTTGTGATCTGCACGACTTTTATTGTGGAGCTTGTCGGCGCCCTCCTGATGATGCCCGTATTTTACGGGAAATACGGGGCCCATGGTATCTGGATCGCATGTTTCCAGTCAGTCTCTGCTTTCTGTAACGCCGGCATGGATCTGATGGGGTCAAAGACAGGACCCTTTTCATCCATGACCTCCTTACGGGGCAATGGATATATTGTGACGGTAGTCACTTCGCTGATCGTAATCGGCGGTATCGGATTTCTTACATGGGATGATGTAAGAAACAAAAGACATCATTTGAGAAAGTACAGGATGCAGAGTAAAGTGGCACTCTGCATGACGGCTGCCCTGATCCTGGGACCGGCCATGTTCCTTTATTATACAGAATTTGCTGCTGCTCCCGGAAATGAGAGAGTCTGGCTTGCTTTGTTCCAGGCCGTCACGCCCAGAACAGCCGGCTTTAACACGGCTGATTACAGCACTTTTACCGGGGCCGGTAAGGCTATGACAATCGTACTGATGCTTATAGGCGGCTGCCCCGGCTCCACTGCCGGCGGTATGAAGACGACCACTGCAGCGGTGCTCATTGCCAATGTCCTGTCGGTCTCCAGGAGGGAGAAGCATGCCCATATGTTCGGAAGGCGGATTGAAGATGACGTGGTTAAAACAGCATCGGCCCTGATGCTTCTGTACGTTTTTGCCACTATAGGCGGCGCCCTGATCATCTGCCTGGAAGAACACTGCCACTTCGGATCGGCTGTCTTCGAGACGGCATCTGCTGTCGGAACGGTAGGCCTGACTCTGGGCCTGACACCGGAAATCGGCCATCTTTCCCGTATCGTGCTTATGGTACTTATGTTCTTCGGCAGAGTCGGGGGACTGACACTTATATATGCCGCCCTTTCGGATCAGAGTACGGAAGGGGATAAATATCCCGTTGAAAAGATTATTGTAGGGTAGGAGGAAATGTGATGAAAAGTATATTGCTAATCGGACTGGGACATTTCGGAAAAGCACTGGCCATGGAACTGAATGCCAAAGGGCAGGAGATCATGGCAGTGGACAGGCAGGAAAAGCGTGTTAACGATATCCTTCCCTATGTTACGGATGCTCTGATCGGAGACACGACCAGTGAAGCTTTCCTCAAGTCTCTGGGAATCAACAATTATGACGTATGTGTTGTGACTATAGGAAATGATTTCCAGAGTTCCCTGGAGACCACCTCTCTCCTGAAGGAGCTGGGTGCCAAAGTGGTCGTATCCTACGCGGACAGTGAGGTTCAGAAAAAGTTCCTTTTAAGAAACGGAGCCGATGAGGTGATCAACCCTGCCGTACATATTGCCCGGTGGGCTTCTGTCCGTTTTGCCTCGGACCATGTGCTTGATTTTATTACCATCGATAAAAACCACGCCATTCTTGAGGTGACGGTTCCCCAGGCATGGAAAGGAAAAACGGTAGGACAGCTTGATGTCCGCCGCAAACACGGTATTACCCTGATCGCTGTCAAAGAAGGTGACCAGACCAACCTTGTCGTGACACCCGATACCCTGATCAAAGGAGACGAGACCCTGCTGGTACTGGGGGATCAGAAATCTGTCCGTAAATGCTTCGGCGTTTAACGGGAAATATGTTTTTCGGAGATAGTATGGTATAATGTATTCTCAGACAGGAGGAGTGATATGAAACTACTGAAAAGAATACTGCTTATACTGCTGGTGACGGTCATTATATGCGGTGCCGCGGTCTACGGGGCAGGTGCCTATTATTTCAAACTGCATTATTTTCCCAGGACCAGGGTAGGAGGAAGAGACATAGGACGAAGGACCTGGGATGAGGGAAAGGATATCCTGAACAAGTCTCTGTCCTCCTATAGGATCATGATTCTTGAAGGAGACGACAAGACAGAATACATCGGAGCGGAAGATGTAGGTATGTCATTTACTGATATTGAGAAGGTACACAGGATCCTGGAGGAACAGGAGTATTTCAAATGGCCCCTGATCGTCTATGAGACCCGTTACAAAAACAGGACTTTCCATTATGACAGGCTCCCGGTGGAGATGGTGGAAGACCGCTTTAAAGAAAAGGCGGAAGCCCTCTACTGTATGCATCCGGCCAAGGATATCAAGAGCGTCAGCGCTTCCGTTGAATACAACAAGAACCGGGAAAAGTATGAGATTGTTCCGGAGAAGATCGGAAACCAGCTGATGAAAAAAGAGTTTATCACGGATCTGCGTAAAGCCATGCTCTCCATGGATGAGGATTTTACTCTTCGGGATAACAAGTATTATAAAAAGCCCAAATATACATCCGAGTCAAAAGAGGTCACTGACGCCATAGAAAAGCTGAACGGATATCTTGAAACCAGGGTTACCTATGAAGACAGGGATCTGACAGCTTCTCTGACGCCGGATGACATGGCTAAGTTCATTAAGATATCGAAAAAGTTCGAAGTGAGTCTTGACCGGGTAAAGATTAATGATTTCGTTAACAAGACACTCTTCCCGGTATTCAATACTGTGGGTAAAAAGAGAAAGTTCAAGACCAGGAACTCAGGCACAGTTACTCTGTCCGGCGGTAATTTCGGATGGAGGGTCGGTGTAGTGGACGAAACCACTGCCATTGTCAAGGACATGGAGAAGCATGCGGTGGTCACAAGAACACCGGTCTATATCATAGAGGCCAGCCGGGGCAATTCCGATATCGGCAGTACTTATATTGATGTCAGTATCGATAAACAGCATATGTGGTATGTCAAGAATGACAAAGTCATCTTTGAAAGCGATGTTGTAACGGGAGACGTTTCCAAAGGAAGAGGAACCTCCAAGGGTGTCTGGATGGTGGAGCTGAAGAAAAAGAACCACTATATGAAGGAAAACCATGTAACTGTCAAGTACTGGATGCCCATCGACACCAGCAGGGGCGTAGGTTTCCATGACGCGCCCTGGCGGGGAAGCTTCGGCGGAACCATATATCGCCATAACGGATCACACGGCTGCATTAATATGCCGCCTGCAAAAGCCAAAGAACTTTACGGTATTGTGCCGGTCAATATACCGGTCCTGGTACACTGACCGGATACCGCAGCCTTTTGCTTTCGCGCTATAAAAAGTAACTTTATCGACCTTTAACAAATTGGGAGGGAAACAAATGAAAGAATGGACATTGGAAGAGCGCTACCGGGTTTTACACAGCGCTGAGGATGTCAGGGATCTTCACACAAGGATCAGCAAGTCAAACTATCGCCAGCTGTATCATGTACAGCCGGTGACAGGCCTGTCAAGCGATCCTAACGGCTTTGTCTGGCACAATGGCAAATGGGATCTCTTTTATCAGTGGTGCCCCTGGGGAGCAGTCCACGGCCTCAAATACTGGTATCACGTGACATCAGAAGATCTGGTCAGCTGGAGAAATGCAGGTGTGGGCCTGCGTCCGGATTGCGAGTACGACAACAAGGGCAATCATTCCGGATCCGGAATCGAGGCTGACGGAGACCTTTACTTCTTTTACACCGGTAATCACAGGGATGAGAACTGGGTAAGAACCCCCTATACCTGTGCTGCAAAAATGGGTGAGGACGGACAGCCTGTCAAGCTGCCGGAGCCGCTTTTCGGCCCCAGAGAAGACTACAGCGAGCATCAGAGAGATCCCAAGGTTTTCTATGTGGAAGAAAAGGGCAAATATTTTATTTTCATAGGCGCCCAGACCCTGGACAAAAGGGGAACCGTACTTGTATATGAGTCTGACACCCTTCTTTCCGGATGGACATTTGCCGGACAGCTTCATGTTCCGGGCTATGAGTCCTTCGGCGGCATGTGGGAATGCCCCTGTATTGAGCGGATCAGCGGCAAGGATGTTCTGATTTTCTCTCCCCAGTATACAAAACTGCCGGGAAGAGGAGAGAGTACCAACCACAATGTTTACATGGTCGGTTCCATGGATTATGATACACTGACTTTCACACCCGAGACAGATTATCAGTATCTGGATTACGGTTTTGACTTTTATGCGGCACAGCTGGCTTCCAATGTGGGAGATCCGGAAAAAGCTGTCATCATTGCATGGATCGGTCTTCCGGACAACCATTATCCCACAGAGCCCGAGGAGTGGGAAGGAAGCATGACCCTGCCCAGAGAACTGAGACTCAGCGGCAACAGCCTGATACAGACACCGGTGGAGGCGATTGAGAAGCTTCGCGATTCCCTGGCGGCAGCAGACGGAAGCCTGCCTGCAGCCTGTGAGATGGAAGTGGAAGTTTCCGAAGGCGATTTTGACCTGAACCTTTACACGAAAGAAGACGGAACAGGCGGAATGACACTTCATTATGACAGTGAGAGCCGGACCTGTACCATCGACAGGACAGGAATGGACAAGCGCTTCAATGAGAAGGTGGGAGAGGTACTGGATATGCCTCTGCGCACACCCCTTCGAAAACTGCGTATTTTTATAGACCGCAGCTCTACGGAAATCTTTGTTAATGACGGCGAAGAAACATTTACAACACACAGTTACCCGACTGAAAATGAGTTCCACTACACTGTAAGCGACAATGGCCAGGTGAAAATCTGGAACCTCAAAGCTTCTGTTGTTGATGATTTTGTAATCTGACAGGCCGGCTGTCCGGCCCGGAAAGAAAGGATATCGGATGAAAAAAGTATTTGCCAGTGATTTTGACGGCACCTTGTATTTTTATAAAGCAGACATTAAGCTTCCTCCGGAAAATGTGGAAAAGATCCGTCAGTACCAGGAAGCTGGCCACCTGTTCGGACTCTGCACCGGAAGACAGGTCGGCGGACTGACACCCTTTATCGGCGGCCTTGTTTATCCTGATTTCTATATCACCAGCAGCGGAGCCAATATCGTAGACCGCGACCTGAAGGAAATCAGGAAACTCGGTGTCGATCCTGCCATAGCTGATGCTATCGTAAAGGAGATGAACCCCAAGGGATACAGACTGACCCTTGACGTGGAGGGAGACATCTGTGTATTTTCCGAGATGGATTATCCCGGAAAATACTATGTGATCACCGGTGTAGATGACGCTCCCGAAGGTCTGATCCACCAGGTCAGTATCCACACGGAAAGTCTGGATGAAGCGGCTGCCATCAGCAAAGAACTCAATGAAAAATACGGTGACTACATCGAAGCATTCCAGAATGTCATTGAGATCGATATTGCTCCCAGGGGCTGTTCCAAGGGAAAAGGTGTGGAATTCCTCAGGGATTATATGAAAGACACGATCGGTCCCTGCAAGCTTTACGGAATCGGTGATTCCATTAACGATCTGCCTCTGATCGATGCGGCAGATAAATCCTACACCTTCCCCTATGCGCCGAAAGAGGTGCAGGAGCGTGCGGATATGATTGTGGAAACAATCGTGGACGCACTGGAAGATTCCATGAATGACTGAGGAGACCGACAGAGATGAGCCAGGTATTGCGCGTTGCCAGACGATATGAAGAAGAGAAGGAGAGAGGAATCCTCCCGGAAGAAAGGCCGGCTTTTCACCTTTCTTCCCGGGTGGGCTGGATGAATGACCCCAACGGATTTTCCTATCATGACGGACACTACCATCTCTTCTACCAGTACAATCCCTATCATTCTCACTGGGATACCATGCACTGGGGACATGCTGTCAGCAAAGACCTTCTCCACTGGGAATACCTTCCGGCTGCCCTGGCGCCGGACTGCCACTACGACAGAGACGGCTGCTTTTCCGGCAGTGCCCTGACTATGCCTGACGGCCGTATGCTGATTGTCTATACAGGCGTTGTCAGTGAAAACCTGAATCCCGGCGGACCAAGGCTGATCCAGACCCAGAACATTGCCCTGGGGGACGGCCTGGATTTCAGCAAATATGAAGGTAATCCGGTTCTGGCAGAGGCAGACCTTCCGGAAGGAGGAAGCCCCTATGATTTCCGTGACCCCAGAATCTGGCAGAGTGCTGACGGAAATTACCGTTTGGCTGTTGCCAATGATGTGGAAGGCCACGGAGGGCAGATTCTCCTCTTTGAAAGTGAAGATGCCTTTGACTGGAATTATAAAGGATGCTTGGCCGACAATCGCAACCGGTTCGGGAAAATGTGGGAATGTCCCGATTTCTTCGGTCTGGACGGAAAGCATGTCCTTCTGGTAAGCGCACAGGATATGCTGCCGCAAGGCCTGGAATATCATAACGGAAACGGTACATTTTACATAATCGGAAACTATGATCCGGAAACGGATCTCTTCAGTGAGGAAACCAACCATGCGGCTGATTACGGAATTGATTTTTATGCGCCGCAGACAGTCCTGACACCGGACGGAAGACGGGTCATGATCGCCTGGATGCAGAACTGGGATACCTGTAACCGGCACAGAAGTTCTATTCCCTGGTTCGGACAGATGTGCATCCCGAGGGAACTGTCTGTCAAAGACGGCATTCTTTACCAGCAGCCCATAAGGGAACTTTCAGAATACAGGAAAGATCCTGTTTTTTATGAAAATCTGCTGATCCGGGACAGGGAAATCCGGCTGGAAGGAATCTCAGGCCGCCTTCTGGACCTGGAAGTGGAGCTGGAAGCCGAAAATCCGGACCTCCTCTACAGGAAGTTTGAAATACGCTATGCCGCCGATAACATTTACCACACATCATTCAGTTATCGGCCGGATGAGAAAGTCGCAAAGATCGACAGGAAGTTTTCCGGTTCCCGAAGAGCCATAATCCATCAGAGAAGAGCTCTGGCGGGAGACGGCAGCGGCAGACTTAAGTTCCGCCTGATTCTGGACCGTTTCAGTGTGGAAATTTTCATCAATAACGGTCAGAAGGTCATGACCGCAACAATCTACACGGATATGTCCGCGGAAGGGATCTCTTTGATCGCAGACGGCAGTGTCCGCATCAGTGTCTCCGGATACAGGCTTGACTTCTGAATGAAAAAAAGAGTTTGCCTTTTCCGGTTTTTAGGGTAATATATCAATAGAAATTTATGTCTGATCAGGAGGTAGCTCATGAATCTTGTCTTAACTTTCAGCAGAGGATACGGCACCGGGACCAGCATTATTACGGATGAATTATCCAGACGGCTTAATGTACCGGTCTACGGCAGAGACTTTATCTGTAGGTCACTGCATGATGAAGAGAATCTGGAAGAACAGAGAGCCATGATAAAGAAGCTTGCGCAGGAACCCTGCATCATCGTCGGAAGAGGTGCTTCCGATGTGTTGAAGGACCAGCACAATGCGGTCAATATCTTTGTTCATGCCAGACGTCCGGACAGGGTGAAGCGGATTATGCAGAAGGAAGGACTCAGTGAGAAGGAGGCCTCCGAAAAGATTACCCGTGTGGACGCGGAGCGGAAAAAGTTCTATGAGGAGAACACGGGAAAGTTCTGGGGTGATGTGGATGCATTTGACATCATCATAGACACAAGCAGGATTCCTATTGAAGATTGTGCAAGTGCCATTATAAGGTATCTTGAACATATAGGAGACCTGTAAAAAATCAAATATGACTTCAACAAAAGCACGAAAGAGGGGCTGCCGCTTAGCGGCAGCCCCTGTGCTGTTTACATGTCGGGCATTCACAGCATTTATAAGAGGATAGTATGGAGGTTGGCTAATCTCCAAGAGCGGTTTTCTGTTCTACAGAAGTCCGCTTAGTGTAACATGCGAAGGTTTCATCCAGAAGTCCGGCATCGGGCTTCGGGGTAAAGAGGCTGACGATGGGGACGATCACAAGACCGGAGAGCATTGCGATAGAACCGCAGTTGATCGGAGACCGCATGATTTCCGGAAGTATCTGGGGCGCCAGCATACATGTGATCATCAGCAGGCAGCCGAATACAAAGCTGACCCAGCAGGCAATCTTTGTGGTGCCTTTCCAGTAGAGAGAGTACATGAAGGGTGCCAGGAAGGCGCCGGCAAGTGCTCCCCAGGAAATACCCATAAGCTGGGCGATAAAGGTTACGGAACTCTTGTACTGGATCAGGGCGATCACGGCGGAAATCGCGATGAATACCAGGATCAGTACTCTGATATAAAGAACCTGTTTTTTCTCGCTCATGTCCTTGATGATATTGTCCTTGAGCAGGTCGATGGTCAGAGTGGAACTTGACGCAATGACCAGTGAGGACAGGGTGGACATGGAAGCGGACATTACCAGGATTACTACCAGTGCGATCATGGGACCGCCAAGACCCTGCAGCATGGTGGGGATGATAGAGTCAAAGCCGTTAGCTGCCACATCGATCTGGTCGGAGAAAAGACGTCCGAATCCGCCGAGGAAATAACATCCGCCGGCTACAACCAGAGCGAAGAAGGTGGAGATAATAGTTCCTTTCTTGATGGAGTCCTCATTATTGATGGCGTAGAACTTCTGGACCATCTGCGGGAGCCCCCAGGTACCGAGGGATGTCAGGATAACGACAAACATCAGATTGAGGGGGTCGGGACCGAAGAAGGAAGCGAAGACGCCGGGCTGTGAGGATACAGTAGGGTCGGATACATTTGCCAGACCGTTTAAGGCTGTCATGAATCCTCCTTTGCTTTTCAGTACGGCGCCGATAACCGCAACGATACCGAAGAGCATGATGATTCCCTGTATGAAATCATTGATGGCAGTGGCCATGTAGCCTCCTGCGATTACGTAGATGGCGGTAAGAACAGCCATCAGGATGATACATATGGAATAATCAATGTTAAATGCCATTCCGAACAGTCTGGAAAGACCGTTGTAGAGAGAGGCAGTGTAGGGAATCAGGAATATAAAAATAATGATGGATGAAGCGATCTTCAGTGAAGGGCTCTGGAACCTCTCACCGAAAAACTGAGGCATGGTGGCGGAATTCAGATGCTGCGTCATGATTCTCGTACGCCGTCCCAGGATGACCCAGGCCATGAGCGAGCCGATGATACAGTTACCGATACCTGCCCAGGTTGCCGAGATTCCGTATCGCCATCCGAACTGGCCGGCATAACCGACGAATACAACGGCGGAGAAATAGGATGTGCCGTAGGCAAAGGCTGTAAGCCAGGGACCGACAGAACGGCCGCCAAGGACAAATCCGTTTACATCAGTCGCATTTTTCCGGCAGTAAAGGCCGATAGCGACCAGGATGGCAAAGTAAAGAATCAGAACAATCAGCTTCATGGGTGTTACCTCTTTTCTAAAATATTTAATAAACAGAAAACATGGCCGAAACACTTTAACACTTTAACGCATTTAAGCCATGTCTCCTAAAACATCAACACTTTAACACACAAAATTCAAAAAGTCAATATAATATGGCAATATTCCTGTAAAAGGCATATCCGTTTGTCCCCCTGTCTGATCTGTGATATAATTTTCTGGAAAGAATAAGCCGAAATCAGATGCAGGAGGTGAACGGGAAACATGAAAAAAATCCTTTATGCAGCTGCGGAATGCGGACCTTTTATCAAGACCGGCGGCCTGGGCAGTGTTCTTGCTTCTCTGCCCGGAGAGCTCGACCATGAAAATTATGATGTCCGGGTCGTGATTCCGGCATATGAATGTATTCCTCTTGAATGGAAAGAGAAGATGGAGACAGTCGCTGCCTTCTCCGTTACCATGAACTGGCGCAGCATCCCTACCAGGATCAAAAGTCTGATCATGGAGGGGACGACCTATTACTTTATTGAAAACCTCAATTACTTCTGCGGAGACTACCCATATTCAGATATCTGGATCGATGTGGAAAAGTTCTGCTATTTCTGCAGAGCAGTACTGGAAATGACGGCCTATCTGGATTTTGAGCCGGATATCATCCACTGCCATGACTGGCAGTCAGCCATGATTCCGGTTTACCTGCATTCTCCTTTTTACAGCTACGATCCTTTCTTTGCAGGGATTAAGACCGTCCTTACAATTCATAATCTCCGCTATCAGGGAATCACTGATATCGAAAGAATGAAAGACATTACAGGTCTGCCGGATGAAATGTTCAGTTATGACAAGCTGGAGCATTACGGAAATGCCAATATGCTAAAAGGCGGTATTTCCTTTGCGGATGAGATCACTACAGTCAGTAAGACCTACGCTGACGAGATCTGTACGCCGGAATACGGAGACGGACTTGAGGCGGTACTGGACTGGCGAAAAGATGACCTGAAGGGAATTGTCAACGGAATTGACTACAAAATGTACTGTCCGGCCAAAGATCCGGATATCCATACCAATTACGGACCAAAATCATTCCCTAAAGGAAAAAAAGAGAATAAACGCGCTCTTCAGGAGCTGACAGGACTTACTGTCGGTGAAGATTTCCTGGCAGTGGGTATTGTGACAAGGCTGACCCAGCAAAAAGGTCTGGACCTGCTGTCACCTGTGATGGACAGGATTCTTTCCATGCCTGTGCAGTTATTTGTACTGGGAGGCGGTGAGAAAGAGTATGAGGACATTTTCGCCAAGGCGGCGGAAGCCTTCCCGGACAGGGTCTATCTTAACACTTCCTACAGAGATGATCTGGCCAGGAAAATTTATGCCGGGACCGATGCTGTCCTGATGCCTTCCCGTTTTGAGCCCTGCGGCCTGTCCCAGATGATGGCCCTGCGTTACGGCTCGGTACCCCTGATCCGTGAAACAGGCGGACTGAAGGATACGGTGGCTGTATATACAAAGTCCAAAACACCCACAGGCTTCGGTTTTGAAGCATGTGATCCTGAAGAACTGGCTGCCTGCCTGGAAACGGCAGTCCGGGTATTCCAGAAGGACAGGGATGACTGGAAAAAAATCGTGGCAAGAGGCATGAGAAAGGATTATTCCTGGAAAGCATCCTGCAAAAAATATGAAAAGCTTTATGATGAACTGACAGGCTGACGTGACCTGAGAGGATAGAGAATATGAAAATGACCATTCTGGGTACGGGAAATGCCCTGGTGACCCAATGTTACAACACCTGCTTTATTATAGAGGATCAGGGCCAGTGCCTCCTGGTGGACGGAGGAGGCGGCAGCGAGATTCTGAAAAGAATCAGGGATGCCGGTTATGAGTGGACAGATATCCGATACATTTATATGACCCATAAGCATGTGGACCATATACTGGGCGTGGTATGGATGGTCCGGGTCATCTCCCAGACCATGCTGAACGGAGATTACCGGGGAGATGCCTGGATTTACGGACATGATGAAGTGATCGGTTATTTACGGGATATCTGTATGATGCTGCTCAATCCCCGGGAACTGGCAAATCTTGATGAAAGAATCCATCTGGTCATCCTGGAGGATGGAGAGGAGTTTGAGGCCATCGGACACAGGCTTGTTGCATTTGACATTCATTCTACCAAAGCCAAACAGTTCGGTTTTTCTCTTTACTATGGAGACGGTAAGAAGCTTACCTGCTGCGGAGACGAGCCTTATACGGAATATGAGGAAGAATATGTCAGGGGCAGCGACTGGCTTATGCATGAGGCTTTCTGCCTTTACGGCCAGGCGGACATTTTCCACCCCTATGAGCACCATCACTCCACTGTGAAAGAGGCCAGTCAGATGGCGGAGGATCTGGAAGTCAGAAATCTGATCCTTTACCATACGGAAGACCGGAACATAGCCCGCAGGAAAGAACTCTATGAAAAAGAGGGCAGTGCCTATTACTCAGGTAATCTGCACGTGCCCTATGATATGGAAGTCTTTGAAATTGATGATGAGAAATTATAATTCCTTTATACCGCTGATGTCCGGCTCTATAGCCATGGAGTAATTGGTGTGATAGATAACGTAGCCGGGATTGGACTGGGGCGGCTTTTTCAGGTTGCCCCGCCGGGTGTAATCCACCTCGACCTTGGGCGCGTTCCGTCCTGAGGAATAATAGGCGGCCAGCCTTGCGGCCTCCTCATAAGTCCGGTCCGGAAGATCATCCGCCTGCTCCAGCCTTACAATGACATGGGAACCGGCCATCTGTTTGGCATGGAACCACATGTCTCCTGCGTTGGCAAAGCGGAAGGTCAGCTCGTCATTCTGGAAATTGTTTTTACCTACGTACATATGGAATCCGTCGGAGGACAGGTAGTGAAGCGGCCTTGACTTCGACGGTTTTTTTCTGCCTTTTCCCTGCCGCTTCTTCATGTAACCGTACTGTACCAGCTCGTCCCGGATCATGGAGAGATCTTCCTCGTCCCCGGCAATATCCAGTGAAGCCCGGATGGATTCCAGGTGCATCAGCTCCTTTTCGGTGACGTCTACCTGAACAGTCAGAGCTTCGAAAGTTCTCTTCAGTTTATTGTAACGGTCAAAGTACTTTCCGGCATTGTCCATGGGAGACAGGGTGGGATCAAGAGGCACTTTGATCTCTTTATTGTCATAGTAGTTAATACAGACAAGCTCCTTCTGGCCCGGAGTAAGATTGTAGCCGTATGTGTGAAGCATCTCTCCCCATATTCTGTAACGGTCTCTTTTGTCCGTGTCTTTTAACTGTTTTCTCTGCAGGTCGAGTTTCCTTGCTGTCCTCTGTATGGCTGTCTGTATAATGTGGCGGAGGTCAGCTGACTTCTGCCGCATCCTGGTCACCACTTCCTTCTCTTCATAGAAAATGGTAAGAGCCCTGGATATTGTTTCGAGGTGACGGACTTCCTTTCCCTCGTACATGGTCAGGGCCACTGAAGAAAACTCCAGGGGACTGCCTCCCTCAAAAACGATATTGGGTTCGAAGCGGCCTGTCTCAAGGTCGGAAAGAAGCCGTTTCAGTTCCCCGTAAAGGGCCGTCAGCTGTCCTTCATCAAGTCCTGCGGTGGGCAGATCCCCGTCGATTCCTGCCCGGTAACAGATTTCCTGGGCCAGAAGGGGACTGATTCCGTTAAGACTCTGGTAGACAGCCTTATATACGGGAAGGGGCCTTGCGGCCAGCTCCTCCGTGATCCAGGCCGCGGTCAGCCCGGAAAGAGGGATTTTTCCCTTGGACAGGGGCGCACTGTAAGGTCTGCCCGGCAGGACTTCCCGCACGGAACTGACCTGGAGGGAAATGTGTTTGATACTGTCAATTATCAGACCGCTGTCATCGGTAAAAATGATATTACTGTGTTTGCCCATCAGCTCCGTGATCAGCTTTTTCCTGCACAGATCCCCCAGCTCATTTCGGTGTTCAATGGTAATGACTACGATCCTGTCCATGTCCGGCTGTTCGACGGAAATGATCCTTCCGTTGCTGATATGCTTTCTCAGCAGCATACAGAAATTTGGAGCGGTGATAGGATTCTTTTTATTCTCCGTGACAAAACGTATGATTGGAAGACTGGCACCGGCAGAGATCTGCAGACGGTAGGTCTCCTTCTGATTATTAACGGTCAGGAGCAGCTCGTCTTTTTCCGGCTGGGAGATTCTGCTGATTCTCCCCCCGGTCAAAAGGGACTGCATGTCCCGGACTATATTCGCGATTACAACGCCGTCAAATGCCATGATCATTCCTCCATCCAAAAATACCGGGTCCTGCTTTCTCAGTGTTTTGGACCCGTCTGACTCTAATGGATTATATAAAATATAAGAAAAAATGTCTACCTGAAAGTTGGTGAAGGGTCGTAAAAGCCGCCACAGGTCCTGAAGACCTCCAAACTTGCAATAATCCCTGTTTCTGATAAAATATAGATAACGAAACAAGAAAGAAAAGGCATATTCATGCCAGTCAGGAGGCAGTATGAGCGAAGTTAAAAATGCGGCATACAGATCCGCAAAAGAAGAGATCGTATGGTCCGACAGAAAGCACCATCTCTGGTTTCCTTTAAGTTTTACCAAATATAAGTTATCTCCCGAGCGGCTTTATATCACCAGCGGCTTTTTCTCATCCAGGGAGGATGAATGCCTCTTATACAGGATCCTGGATATCAGCCTGACCCGGTCCTTTATGCAGAGGCTGTTCGGGACGGGCACAGTGGAGATGAACAGCAAAGACCGGACTACCCCTGTTATCAAGCTTGAGAATATAAAGAAGCCGGCTGATGTCAAGCGGATGCTCTCCCTCATGATCGAGGAGGAGAGAGAGAGCAAGAAGGTGGTCGGCAAAGACATGTACGGATCTGCTTCCCATATCGATCCCATGGAACTGGATCCGGATATGGGGCATGATTATGATGATATGGACCACTATCACTACTAAAAAGAATGACAATAATATGACTTTGAATCAGTGATTATGCGTTGACCATTCTGTGCAGTAGTGCTATAATTATTACTGGATTTGAAGCCTTTTTGGCTAATCTGACATGTATATTGATCGGGCTGCAGGCAGTGCTTTGTGTAAAAAGACGAATTATGCAGCTGAAATCTCTCAAACAAGGAGGAAGGTACCGTGAAAAAGATTATTAATGCAGTAGACCAGGTTGAAGAGCAGATGATAGAAGGCTTTGTGAAAGCTTGTCCTGACTATCTGGCAAGATTAGGGGATGATCTTACTGTAGTTCGTGCTCAGAAAAAAGAAGGCAAGGTTGCCGTTATTTCCGGCGGCGGAAGCGGACATGAGCCGTCCCATGGCGGATATGTAGGCAAGGGTATGCTTGATGCAGCTGTTGCAGGCGCAGTTTACACTTCTCCTTCCGTAGATCCCATCTATGAAGCAATCAAGGCTGTAGACAGCGGCGCAGGCGTTCTTATGGTTATCAAGAACTACACAGGCGACGTTATGAACTTTGAGCTTGCAGGCGAGCAGGCTGAAGAAGATGATGATATCAAAGTTGCTAAAGTAGTTGTAAACGATGATGTAGCTGTAGACGGATCCTTATATACAGTAGGTCGTCGTGGTGTTGCAGGTACTGTATTTGTTCACAAATGTGCAGGTGCAAAGGCTGAGGCAGGCGGTTCTCTCGAAGAAGTACAGGCAGCAGCTCAGAAAGTTATCGACAATGTAAGAACAATGAGTATGGCTATCAACCCGTCCACTGTTCCTGCAGCAGGCGTTCCCGGATTTGAGCTGGCTGAGGACGAGATGGAAATCGGTATCGGTATCCACGGTGAGCCTGGTGTTAAGAAGATGAAACTGGAGCCGGCAGACAAGATCGTTGATATGATGCTGGAGAAGATCCTTGGTGATCTTGATTTCACAGGATCTGATGTTGCTGTAATGATTAACGGCTGCGGCGGAACTCCTCTTATGGAATTATACATCGCAAATAATCGTGTAAATGATGTTCTTACAGAGAAGGGTATCAAGATCTATAAGACATATGTAGGCAACTTCATGACATCCATTGAGAGTGAAGGTTTCTCCATCTCCGTTCTGAAACTGGACGATGAGCTTAAGGAACTCCTGGATGCTCCGGCAGATACTCCTGCATTCAAACAGTTCTAATCTGACATTATTTCAGATTGAATAAAAAGATGGATAGCTATATCCGATAAAATAAGATTTGAATCTTTATTGACAAAACATCCATCTCATCCTGAATCATCATGAGATGGATGTTTTTCATCAATTATCTTTTGATTAAAGAAGGAATATATTATGGCTGATAAAGCAAAAGTACTTGAAATTTTAGACAAAGTCATCCTGGATATGGATGATCAGAAATTATTTCTTACAGAATTGGATAATGTGATTGGTGACGGTGACCACGGAATCAATATGGACAGAGGTTTTCAGGCAGTAAAGAAGCAGATGCCCACCTATGATGATCTTGAAGTAGATGGCATTCTCAAGGATGTCGGCAAACAGCTGATGAAGGTTGTTGGCGGATCCGCCGGCCCTCTTTACGGATCTGCATTCAGGAAAGCAGGTGTTTACCTTAAGGGTAAGACAGAAGTTTCCATGGATGATTTTATCGGAATGATGGAAACTTCCATCGAGCAGATCCAGAAGCTGGGTCATGCTGTGGAAGGCGAGAAGACTATGCTGGACGCTATGATTCCTGCAACCAAAGCCATGAAAGAATCCTACGCAGCTGACGGCGATTACAAAAAGGCTCTGGAAGCCGGTGTTGCTGCTGCTGAGGCAGGCGTGGAGTACACAAAGACTATCATTGCGACCAAAGGACGTGCAAGTTATCTGGGTGAGAGAAGTATCGGACATCAGGATCCGGGCGCAACATCTTTCACATTGATGCTGAAGGATGTAGCAGAACTTGCTTAATTGAGCGGCCGCAAAGGGACTGTGCAGCGGGCGGGCCATGTCCCTGTTTCGTGAATGTAACAGATATTAAAAGGGGGCGAAATCCTAAAGGATTTCGCCCCCGATCTGTTTTATAAGAGAATTCTATTCTTTTCCTGAACCCAGCATGGCCATCAGAAGGACTGCTGCCGCCTCTCCGAATGCCTGGTCGTTGATGTGACAGTCAAGTTCAATGATGGGTATGCCGCTCGTATCTACCTGTTTTTTCAGGGTCTCGAAAAGGACACGGTCTTCATCCGGCCCGTAAAAGACTTTTCCTTCCGCATCCACTGCAGAGACACCTTTTAATGGCAGAAGGAGAACTGTGGATCCCCGGCCCATGTTGAGCTTGCGGGCCAGGTTCTCACCCAGCTGCCGGTTTTCTTCTTCATTTGTCCGCATGACTGTAATCATGGGATTATGGGGATAGAGTTTCCTTTCACGGTATTTTGCCGGCACAGTTTCGGGCGGGCCGAAGGTGACTATATCCATAGCGCCCACAGACACTACCTGGGGTATTCCTGCTCTGGCTGCCGCTTCACCCCGGGCGGGTCCTGCAGCCATGATTCCTCCGAACAATTCATCACACCACTCGGTGGTGGTCAGATCAAGCACGCCGCAGAAAGCGCCTTCCGAGATCAGCTGTTCCATTACCTTTCCGCCGTTACCGCTGGCATGGAAGACAATAACTTCATATCCCTTTTCTTCCATTATGCGGCGGACAGTCGTGACACAGTCCGTGGTCACCCCGTACATGGTGGCTGCTACCCTGGGCTTGTCGGGAAATGTATCAGGAGACAGCGCCTTAGTACATCCCAGCATACCCGCCATGGCCTGGACAGCGCTTCGGAAAACGACCCTTGACAACTTGTTGAGGCCTGATATGTCCGCTATGGAAGGGAACATGATCAGGTCACTGCTTCCCACATAAGGACTTACGTTTCCTCCGGCCACAGTGGATATCATGATTTTGGGAATACCCAGAGGCAGAGTCCGCATGGCCGGTGTGATAAGTGCAGTTCCGCCTGAGCCTCCAAGCCCCATGATTCCGCCGGCTCCGGTCCGGGCAAACAAGTGGGGCATGATCAGGGCAAGTCCCTCTGACATGACTTTGACTGCTGCTCCCCTGTCTTTATCTTCTCTTAGTTTCCCTATATCCTTTCCGCCGGCTTCGGCGACTGCTTTTGCGGAGATATCCGCCTCCACAGATGAAGGATTTATGCCTGCGTCAACCAGGATTACAGTAAAGCCCAGTTCTTCGAATAAAGATTTCACATACAGATATTCTTCCCCTTTGGTATCCAGGGTGCCTGCCAGTATTACAGCCTGATTCATATGGATCTTCCTTCTTATAAATGTATGATTACAGACAGAAGCCTGCAAATATATTTTCTTCCAATTTATATAATAGCATTTCCGGCGGTGGCCTCTGATACTATACTGTCCCGATAAAGGCAACATCCGCACCTCATATTCAAGATTTAACATTTGCTTTCTGAAATGTTTTCTTATATACTGAAATTGCGTTTTCAGGAGGAAAAATGAATGATGAAAGAGAAATTACTTCACACGCCGGAGGGTGTCCGTGATATCTACAATGAGGAGTATAAGCGCAAAGAGACAGTGACCAGGCGCATGGAGAGAGTCCTGTCCCTCTTCGGGTATCAGAAGATCACCACCCCGACGTTTGAATTTTTTGATATTTTTAACAGCGATACGGGAACCGTAGGATCAAGGGAGATGTACAAGTTCTTTGACCGCTACAACAATACCCTGGTCCTGCGCCCGGATATGACACCTTCCATAGCCCGCTGTGCCGCCAAGTATTACAGCGACACATCATGGCCTCTGCGGCTTTCCTATGTGGGCAATACATTTCTCAATAATGAAAACTATAAGGGAAAGCTGGCTGAAAAGACCGAGCTGGGCGCCGAGCACATCAATGATGACAGCCCCGAAGCCGATGCCGAAGGCATCATAATGATGATTGAATGCCTGATGGCTTCAGGCCTTACCGAATTCCGCATCGATATCGGACAGGTGGATTTCTATAAATCGATCATGGAAAGCCTGCCGGTGGATGAGGCTGACAGAGACAAGATCCATGACCTGGTTCTCAACAAGAATTCCCTCGGTCTGGAGCAGCTTCTTTCGGAACTGCCGGTACCCGGGGATCTGGCAGGGACCCTTTCCCAGATCAACGAGCTCTACGGCGGCGTGGAGATCCTTGATAAGGCAGCCGGCCTGACCCGGGACGAAAGATGTCAGCGGGCAGTTAACCGGCTTAAAGAGATCTATGAAATAATCTGTATTTACGGATATGAGAAATACATAACCTTTGACCTTGGAATGGTCAATTACTTTGATTATTACACCGGCGTGATCTTTCACGGCTATACCTTCGGGACCGGGGACGCCATCGGAAAGGGCGGAAGATATGACGGCCTCCTCGGACAGTTCGGAATGGAGGCGCCTTCCATCGGTTTTACCATTCTGGTGGATGACCTTATGTCCGCGCTGGAGAGGCAGAAGATAGAGGTATCAATAAAGGACTACCGCCATATGGTTCTCCTCTATGAAAAGGAAGACCGGGCCGGGGCGATTTCTCTGGCGGCAGGTCTCCGCGGCAGCGGAATCTGTACGGAACTTACCTGCATAAGCAGAAGCAGTGGCCGGGAACCCCAGGAGCACTATCACCGCCTTTCCCATATCAAGTCCCACGGGGCCTACGCAGTCCTGGAACTGAAAGGAGAGGACGTAAAAGTTACAGACCTTGCCACCGGAAAAGTCGAGACCAGGAAGCTGGCTGATTTCAGAGAGGAGTACTAAATGCGTTATCTGACATTTGCTCTTGCCAAAGGACGGCTTGCCAAAACGACCATGAAGCTCTTTGAGGAACTGGGGATTTACTGTGAAGCCATGAAGGACCCCGCTACCCGCAAGCTGATTTTTGTAAATGAGGAACTGAAATTGAAGTTTTTCCTGTCAAAAGCCTCAGATGTTCCCACCTATGTGGAGTACGGAGCAGCAGATGTGGGCGTGGTAGGAGAAGATACCATACTGGAAGAGGGAAGAAATATCTATGAAGTGCTGGATCTGGGATTCGGCCGCTGCAAAATGTGTGTCTGCGGACCGGAATCGGCCAGGGAGAAACTTAAGCACGGTGAGCTGATCCGCGTTGCTTCCAAGTATCCGGTCATCGCCAAAGATTATTTTTACAATAAAAAGTATCAGACAGTGGAGATCATAAAGCTGAACGGGTCCGTCGAGCTGGCCCCCATTGTAGGCCTTTCAGAGGTAATTGTGGATATTGTGGAAACAGGGTCCACATTAAGAGCCAACGGCCTGTCGGTTCTGGAAGAGATCTGTGATCTTTCCGCCAGGATGGTGGTAAATCCGGTAAGCATGAAGATGGAACCGGAGCGGATCCGGGGACTGATTCGGAAACTGGGACAGATCAAGCAGGATCAATAGATGCAGGGAGAATAAAATGAGAGTATTACAGTTAAATGAAGACAATAAAAAGAAACTTCTAACGGATCTGCTGCGAAGGAGCCCCGAACACTACGGCAAATACGAAGCCTCTGTCAGGGAAATCCTTGACGCGGTCAGGGAGAAGGGCGATGAGGCTTTATTCGGATATACTGAAAAGTTTGACGGCTGCAGGCTGACGGCGGCGGATATCCGGGTGACAGAGGAGGAGATCCGGGAGGCATATGATCAGGTAGAGCAATCCCTGGTGGACGTGATCCGCAAGTCTCTGGTCAATATCCGGTCTTACCATGAGCGCCAGAAGAGAAACAGCTGGTTTGACGCCAGGCCGGACGGGACCATCCTGGGACAGAAGATCACGGCCCTGTCTTCCGTGGGTGTTTATGTTCCGGGCGGAAAGGCAGCCTATCCTTCATCCGTACTGATGAATATTGTTCCCGCTGTCGTGGCAGGTGTCGGCAGGATCGTAATGGTCACACCTCCGGACCGGCAGGGAAAAGTAACACCGGCGACCCTGGTCGCAGCCCATGAAGCAGGCGCGACGGACATTTTCAAGGTAGGGGGAGCCCAGGCCATCGCTGCCCTGGCATACGGAACAGATTCCATTGCCCGGGTGGACAAGATCGTGGGACCCGGAAACATCTATGTGGCCCTGGCCAAGAAAGCAGTCTACGGCCATGTAAGTATTGATTCCATCGCAGGGCCCAGCGAGATTCTGGTTCTGGCTGACGGAGAGGCAAATCCCCGCTATGTAGCGGCCGACCTCCTGTCCCAGGCAGAGCATGACGAGATGGCCAGCGCCATCCTGGTGACTACCAGCCGCGACCTGGCAGAAAAAGTTGAGAAGGAGATTGAAGAATTTCTGACTTACCTTTCCCGTGCAGATATTATCAGGAAGTCTCTCGACCAGTTCGGCTATATACTGGTTGCCGATTCCATGGAAGATGCAATCAGCGCAGCAAATGATATCGCTTCCGAACATCTGGAACTGGTATGCAGAAATCCCTTTGAGGTCATGACAAAGATCCGCAATGCAGGCGCCATCTTTATCGGGGAATACAGCAGTGAACCTCTGGGAGATTATTTTGCCGGGCCCAACCATGTACTGCCCACCAATACCACGGCAAGATTCTTTTCACCCTTGTCGGTGGATGACTATATTAAGAAATCCAGCATTATCTACTATTCAAGAGAAGCGCTTGAGGCGGCCCACAGGGACATCGAAAGCTTTGCAAAAGCCGAAGGCCTTACAGCACATGCCAACTCCATCGCAGTACGTTTCGAGGAGGAAGAAAGATGAGTTCTGTCAGAAAAGCACATATAGAAAGAAAAACAAGTGAAACAGATATCGTAATGGACCTGGTCCTTGACGGCAGCGGAAAATGTGATGTGGATACCGGCATCGGCTTTTTTGACCACATGCTTGCCTCTTTTGCCCGCCACGGACTTTTTGATCTCACCTGTCACGTAAAGGGCGATCTGCATGTTGACTGCCACCATACCATAGAAGATACCGGTATTGTCCTGGGACAGGCAATCCGGGAGGCAGCCGGAGACAAAAAGGGGATACGCCGTTTCGGCAGTTTTCTTCTTCCCATGGATGAAAGCCTGGTCCTGAGTGCGGTAGACCTGTCCGGAAGGCCCTATCTGGTCTGTGACCTGCCTTTTTCAGTGGAGAGAGTGGGAGATTTTGATACGGAAATGGTCAGGGAATTCTTTTACGCGGTTTCCTACAGTGGAGCCATGAACCTTCATCTCAAGCTGATCCACGGGGGCAATGCTCATCATGTGATGGAAGCGGCTTTCAAAGCCTTTGCCAAAGCACTGGATGAAGCGACGCAGAAAGATCCCAGAATCATGGACGTTCTTTCTACAAAGGGATCTCTCTAGGAAAAGAATTGAGGACAAGGAGATAATTATGGACTATATAAAACTGATAGCCAGAGTGACAGACCGGACTCCCGGGCAGGAAGCAGCCCGCTGTGACAACTGCGGGGCAGATGGTCTCTACTACTGTGACCAGGCAGCTCTGGCCGGGAACACTGAGCCGGATGTGGCGCCCGTAAAAGAAATGTCAAGAAACGCGGACCTTCCCATCTGGGTCTGTTCCAATATAAGGCGCTTTGAGGATGTCAAGAAACTGATCTACGCAGGTGCGGACTGTGTGGTCGCCGACCTGGCCGGTTGCAGCACTGATGCGGTTTCGGAGGCATGCGAACGATTCGGTGCCACAAAGCTGGGACTGATGGCGGATACCGGCGATAAGAAAGAAGTCGAGACCCTTTTGCGTGACGCTGTTGAAAAAACAGGAGCCGGACAGATTTTTCTTCGAGGCGAAGCTTCAGATCCGCAGTGTGCCCGCACGGCGGACTATCTGAAAGAGAGCCTTCATCTGCCTATCTGCCTCATAACTGACAGAAAGGATCCGGACAGTCTGGCAGCTGCAGCGGCCATGTCTATGCCGGATGCATTGATCATAGACGGAGACGGGGAAAGTGATTTTATGGAAATCAAGCAGCTGCTTTCAAAGAGGAGTATTCCCGTTAACACCCTGACCAGCGCTCTGCCTTTCGATGCATTTAAAAAGGGCAGTGACGGCCTGGTACCCTGCATCGCCCAGGATTTCAGGACCGGACAGGTCCTGATGCTGGCCTACATGTCAAAGGAATCTTACGAAAAGACCATAGAGACGGGACGGATGACCTATTACAGCAGGAGCCGTCAGGAACTGTGGACCAAGGGTGAGACTTCAGGTCATTACCAGTATGTACGGTCCATGGATATTGACTGTGACAAAGACACTATCCTGGCAAAAGTGTCCCAGATCGGGGCGGCCTGTCACACGGGCAACAGGACCTGCTTTTTCACCAGCCTCATGCAGAGAGATACATCGGCACATAATCCCCTCGAGGTGTTTGAAGATGTCTTTGCCACCATCTTAGACCGCAGGGACCATCCCAGGGAAGGATCCTATACCAACTATCTTTTTGATAAGGGAGTGGACAAGATCCTCAAGAAGGTGGGAGAGGAAGCGACGGAGATCGTGATCGCGGCAAAGAATCCGGATTCAGACGAGCTCAAATACGAAATCTGTGATTTCCTCTATCACATGATGGTCCTGATGGCCGAGAGGGATGTGACCTGGAAAGACATAACAGATGAACTTGCGCAGCGTCACTAGGTTATGCTATAATTAACTGGTTATGTATCAAACAGTTCGGTTTTTCTTAAGGAGGAATCATAATGGCTAATGTACTGGCGGCATTTGTTCAGTACCTGGTTACAGCAATTATATTTGTGGCAGTTGCCATCGCCGGAGTGATCTGCGGTAAGAAACTCCGGGAGAATAAAAACGCGAAGGACTGAATAATCTGGGTGGCGGATCATCTCCGTCACCTTTTTGCAGGAGGATATAGTTTTGAAAGAGTATGGAGTAAACGAACTTCGTAAAATGTTTCTCGATTTCTTTGAGAGCAAGGGACATCTGATCATGCCCAGCTTCTCACTGGTGCCCCATAATGATAACAGCCTGCTTCTGATCAACGCAGGAATGGCACCCTTAAAGCCTTATTTCACAGGACAGGAGATTCCGCCCAGAAAGCGGGTTGCAACCTGTCAGAAATGTATCCGTACAGGCGATATTGAAAATGTGGGAAAGACAGCCCGCCACGGTACATTCTTTGAAATGCTGGGCAATTTTTCCTTTGGTGATTACTTTAAGAAGGAAGCGATCGCCTGGTCCTGGGAATTCCTGACTGAGATAGTCGGTATGGATCCCGACCGTCTCTATCCTTCCGTATATCTGGAGGATGACGAGGCATTTGCCATCTGGAGAGACGATATCGGTATCGCGCCAGAGCGTATTTTCAAGTTCGGCAAGGAAGACAACTTCTGGGAGCATGGCGCAGGACCCTGCGGCCCCTGTTCGGAAATCTATTTTGACCGCGGGGAGAAGTACGGATGCGGAAGTCCCGACTGTACCGTAGGATGCGACTGTGACCGGTATATTGAGATCTGGAACAATGTATTTACCCAGTTTGACAATGACGGTCATAACAACTATACACTTCTTGAGAATAAAAACATCGATACAGGTATGGGCCTGGAGCGTCTGGCAGTTGCCGTACAGGGTGTGGACTCCATCTTTGACGTGGACACCATCCGGGCCTTAAGAGATAAGGTCTGCGAGATCGCAGGCAAGCAGTATAAAGCCAGCGAGCAGGATGATGTATCCATCCGCCTGATCACGGATCACATACGGTCCGCGACCTTTATGATCTCCGACGGAATCATGCCCTCCAACGAGGGAAGGGGCTATGTGCTCCGCCGTATCATCCGCCGGGCAGCCCGCCACGGACGGATCCTGGGCATTGAGGGCGAGTATCTGGCAGAGCTGAGCAAGACCGTGATCGAAGGATCCAGAGACGGATATCCCGCACTGGAGGAAAACAGAGACTTTATCTATAATGTGATCATTCAGGAGGAGAGAAAGTTTAACCAGACCATCGACCAGGGTCTCGTGATCCTTTCCGGTCTGATCGATGACATGGCAAAGAGCGGCGGCAAGGTCCTTGACGGTGCCGATGCATTTAAACTCTATGACACCTACGGATTCCCCATCGATCTGACAAGGGAGATTCTGGAGGAGCAGGGCTATACCATCGATGACGAAGGCTTCAGTGCACTGATGCAGAAGCAGAGAGAGACAGCCAGAAGCAGAAGAAAAACAAGCAATTACATGGGAGCGGACGCAACGGTTTATGATGAGATCGACGCATCCGTCACCAGTGACTTTGTCGGCTATGACCACATGGATTATGAATCCGAAATCGTCGTACTGACCAATGAATCCGAGATCACAGGCGCCCTTACTGACGGCGAGATCGGAACCATCCTGGTTAAGGAGACTCCTTTCTATGCTACCAGCGGCGGACAGAATGCGGATACAGGCCTGATCCTCGGAAAAGACAGTATATTTGAGGTAAAGGATACCATCAAACTGCGGGGCGGCAAGATCGGCCACGTTGGCCTTGTGACCAAGGGCATGTTCAAGACGGGCGATACCGTAACACTTTCCGTGGATGCACATCAGAGAACAGCCACCATGAAGAATCACAGTGCGACCCATCTACTTCAGAAAGCGCTGCAGGAAGTTCTGGGTTCTCATGTAAGACAGTCCGGTTCCTACAATGACAAAGACAGACTCCGTTTTGACTTCTCGCATTTTGCGGCTATGACGCCCGAGGAGCTTGAGAAGGTTGAAAATATGGTCAATGAGAAGATTGCCGAAAGCCTTCCCGTACAGACCGATATCATGACGGTGGATGAAGCCAAGAAGACAGGGGCGGTTGCCCTTTTCGGAGAGAAGTACGGCGAGAAGGTCCGTGTCGTATCCATGGGCGATTTCTCCAAGGAGTTCTGCGGCGGAACCCATGTGGATAATACAGGCAGGATCCGCCTCTTCAAGATTGTTTCCGAAACAGGCGTGGCAGCCGGCGTGCGCAGGATAGAGGCCCTGACCGCCGACAATGTGCTGGCATACTACGCAGACCTGGAAAAAGACCTGATGGAAGCAGCCCATGCGGCAAAGGCAGAGCCTTCAGGCCTTGCTGAGAAGATTCACAGCCTGCAGGCACAGATCAAGGCTCTTACTGCAGAAAATGACAAGCTGAAAGATCAGATCGCAAAGAGCGAAGTATCCGATGTCATGAGCCAGGTAGTAGAAGCAGGAGATTTCAAAATCCTTCCCGTTTCCGTAAAAGATGTGGACATGAATGCCTTAAGATCCCTGGGAGATGATCTCAAAGAAAAGATCGGTAAAGGTGTCGTAATCCTTGCCTCCGATTCCGGTGCAAAGGTCAACCTCATCGTTACGGCTACAAAGGATGCGGTGGATGCAGGCGCCCATGCAGGCAATATTATCAGAGATGCAGCCAAACTGGTAGGCGGTGGCGGCGGCGGCCGTCCCAATATGGCCCAGGCCGGCGGAAAGAATCCGGCAGGTATCCCTGATGCCCTTGACAAGGCGGTTGCCCTCGCCAAAGAGCAGCTTTCCTGACAATAGAAATATTCCGCAGCTTCCTTATTGAAGGAAATCCAGAAAAGCAGTTGACAAATTATGGAGCATTGTTATAATATAATACAGTGCAAAAATACCCATACAGTTGTATTGGCACAATAAACAACTGGAGGGAGGTTAGGTGAGTTAATGTCTAGTGTTATCGTTAAAGAAAACGAATCTTTAGACAGCGCTCTTAGAAGATTTAAGAGGAGCTGTGCTAAAGCTGGAATTCAGCAGGAGATCCGTAAAAGGGAACATTACGAGAAGCCCAGTGTGAAACGTAAGAAAAAATCCGAAGCTGCAAGAAAAAGAAAATATAAATAATTTCAGTTGTGCAAAGACAGGAGGAAGGTTCGATGGACCTTCCTTTTGCTTTGTAAAGACATAATACATATATATAGAATAAATGCGAGGTGAAGCCGTGCGTATTGCGGAACAGGAATACGCATTTCCGGTAGAACATGCCGGAAATGTATTCGGACAGTTTGATTCGAATATGAAAAAAATTGAAAAGGCTCTGAATGTTACCCTGATCTTCAGGGATGACCATCTGAAGATCATCGGCCAGGATGAGAATGTAAAAAGGGCAAGAGATGTGATCGACCAGCTTCTGCTGCTTTCCCAGAGGGGAAATGACATTACGGACCAGCAGGTCAACTACACTTTGTCCCTGTCTATGACCGACCGGGCAGATGAGATTGTCCGCCTTGACCAGGATGTGATCTGCCACACCATTATGGGAAAGCCCATCAAGCCTAAGACCGTCGGCCAGAGAGAGTATGTGGACATGATCACCGATAAGATGATCGTCTTCGGTGTAGGACCGGCGGGAACAGGCAAGACCTATCTGGCTATGGCCAAGGCCATTACGGCTTTCAAGCAGAATGAAGTCAACCGGATCATCCTGACCAGGCCTGCCATCGAAGCAGGGGAGAAACTGGGATTCCTGCCGGGTGACCTGCAGAGCAAGGTAGACCCTTACCTGCGTCCCCTTTATGATGCCCTTTACGAGATCATGGGGGCAGATACTTTCATGAAGAACATGGAAAAAGGCCTGATCGAAGTGGCTCCTCTTGCTTATATGAGAGGAAGGACTCTGGACAATTCTTTCATTGTCCTGGATGAGGCACAGAATACAACGCCGGCTCAGATGAAAATGTTTCTTACCAGGATCGGATTCGGATCCAAAGCTATCATCACCGGCGACCTGACCCAGAAAGACCTGCCGGATTCCAGCCGTTCCGGACTGGATGATGCACTGGCAGTCCTGAAAGGGATCGATGAGATCGGCGTGTGCCGTCTTACCAGCGCGGATGTGGTCCGCCATCCTCTGGTCCAGAAGATTGTAACCGCTTATGATGACTATGAAAAGAAAAAGACTGACCGGGCTAAGCGGCGGACCGCAAAGGCAGCCCAGGCTAAGAGGACCAAAGCATGACTGTTGAGATAGAACACAGATACGGCCGGAAACTGGTAGAGGATTATGAAAAGGTTATAAACCGGGTGATCGAAGAAGCTCTGGACAGGGAAGAATGCCCTTATGAGTGCCAGATCTTTGTCCTGCTGACTGACAATGAAGAAATACAGACCATCAACCGGGAACAGAGGTGCATTGACAAGCCTACGGATGTCCTGTCTTTTCCGGGTACCGACTATCCGGCGCCGGCCTGCTTTGACAACCTTGAGGAGACAGATCCTGATGTCTTTCATCCTGATACGGGAGAACTCATGCTGGGAGAAATCGTCATCTCCATGGACAAGGTAAAAGAGCAGGCAGAGGAATACGGACATTCCATGACCCGCGAGCTTGCCTTTCTGACAGCCCACAGTATGCTGCATCTGATGGGTTACGACCATATGACCGAAACAGAAGAGAGTGATATGGAAGAAAGGCAGGAGAAGATTCTTGCCCAATGCGGCTATTTGAGACAATGAGGAAAGATACAGCAGATAAAAAACAATATGATATCATCGTGATCGGCGCCGGAGCCTCCGGCATGACAGCTGCTCTGACAGCTGCACGGGCAGCGGCCGATCCGGACAGTCTGCGGATCCTGCTGCTGGAAAAGCAGAAAGAGCCGGGGCGGAAGCTTCTGGTAACGGGAAACGGAAAGTGTAATCTTACCAATACCCTGCAGGAGCCGTCCTGTTACAGAAGCTCTGATCCGGAAAGAGCCTGGCAGATTATCTGCCGTTATGGCGGAGATGAAACATTTGACTTCTTTAAAAGGATCGGACTTGTTACCCGCCGGAAGGAGGGATATGTCTATCCCTACAGCGAACAGGCCGCAGGTGTGCGCCGGGCCTTTGCAGACGCCCTCTCGGCCTGCCCCTCGGTCAGGCTGATGACAGATATCAGGGTAAAAGCCCTGAAAAACCGGGAAGATGGTTATCTGGCAGTTACGGACCGGGGGAACTATTACGGCTCCAGTGTCATTATTGCCAGCGGCGGCTATGCGGGCCCTGATTTCGGATGCCAGGGCGACGGATACCGGATGGCCGGATCATTGGGAATTCCGCTGGTCAGGCCTTTGCCTGCCCTGACTTCCCTGAAAAGCCGGGCGCCTTTTTTAAGGCAGCTTTCCGGCCTGCGATGCCGGGCATCGGTCCGTCTGATGGCGGAGGAGGCCTGCCTATGCAGGGACGAAGGAGAAGTGCAGTGGACAGGCTACGGCATTTCCGGCGTTGTCATCTTTCAGGTAAGCCGCTATGCGGCGGCCGCCCTGGAGGAAGGGAAAAAAGTCAGTCTTCTTCTGGACTTTATGCCGGAACGGGATGAAGACGGGATCCGGAAACTCCTTACTGATATGGCTGAGCAAAACGGCGGCCGCAGTATGGAAGGCTTTCTCAGTGGATTTTTCCATGAGAAGCTGGTGCCGGTTCTGATCCATGAAGCAGGTCTTACTTCTGACCGGACTGCCGGAGACATGTCCGAAAAAGACCGGGAGAGACTTGCGGCGACCATCAAGGCATTTCCTCTATTTATCAGCGGCTACAGCGGTTATGAAAAAGCCCAGGTTACCCAGGGAGGCATTCCCCTCTCGGCAGTCAGCAGCCGTCTGGAGTCCCTGGACCATCCGGGCCTCTTTTTTGCAGGAGAAGTGCTGGATGTGGAGGGACAGTGCGGAGGATATAATCTGCAGTGGGCCTTTGCCAGCGGCATGGCAGCAGGCAGGGGTGCAATCGAAAGGAATCAGACACTATGATCAGGACAACACAGATCAAACTTCCGGCAGACCATGACAAGGATGCTGTCAGAATGGAACTGATCCGCCGGGCCGGCGGAGAAGAACCGGTTTCCTGGCAGATCGTACGACGTTCTCTGGATGCCAGGAAAAAACCGAAACTTTATTACATATATACAATAGATGCTGTCTTCTCCCGGGAATCACTGATTCTGAAAAAGAGAAGAAAATATTTTGAAAAGGCAGACAGGCCGGCTTATACTTTTCCCGTGAAATGGAATCCGGTCCTTCACGGGACCATATGTCAGGAAGACCGTCCCGTCATTGCCGGTATGGGACCTGCCGGACTCTTTGCCGGTCTGGTTCTGGCAAGAAACGGATTCAGACCTGTGATTTTTGAGCGGGGAGAATCCCTTGACATGAGGAAGAAGTCGGTAGACCGATACTTTGAGGAAGGAATCCTCAATCCCGAATCCAACATACAGTTCGGGGAGGGCGGCGCAGGTACATTTTCCGACGGAAAGCTTAATACCATGGTAAAGGATCATTTCGGCCGCAACCGATTTGTGCTGGAGGAATTTGTGAACCATGGAGCGCCTGAGGATATCCTCTATGACGCGAAGCCCCATGTGGGAACTGACAGGCTGAAAGAAGTGGTCCGGCAGATTCGGGAGGAAATCCTTTCTTACGGGGGAGAGATTTTCTACGGTTCAAAGCTGGAGGGAATTCTCACAGACCGGGAAAGGCTCTGCGGTATTCAGATAAGGACCGGAGAAGGTCTCAGGGATCATGCCTGCCGTCATCTGATCCTGGCCATCGGACACAGTGCCAGAGATACATTTACCATGCTGTACGATCACAGGATTGCCATGGAACAGAAGGCCTTTGCCATCGGTGTCCGGGTGGAGCATCCGGCAAGGATGATCAACCGGGTCCAGTATGGCATGGCAGACCCCGGACATGTGGGAACAGCCACCTATCGTCTTTCCCATCAGTGTATCAACCAGAGGGGAGTCTATACCTTCTGCATGTGTCCGGGCGGATATGTGGTCAATGCGGCCTCAGATCCCAAGGGTCTTTGTGTGAACGGAATGAGCTACCGCGACCGGGCCGGGATCAATTCCAACAGCGCGGTCGTTACGACAGTCGGTCCGGAAGATTATGAGAGCAGCCATCCTCTGGCAGGAGTCGAGTTCCAGAAGAAATATGAAGAACTGGCCTTCCTGGCCGGCTGGAGGAAGGTCCCTGTCCAGCTTTACGGTGATTTCAGAGAGAAAAGGACATCTATAGGACTGGGTGATGTAACCCCGCAGATCAAGGGCGGATGGCATTATTCCAACCTGTGGAACTGCCTGCCGGAATCCGTCTGCAGCTCTATTCTGGAAGGAATGACTGCTTTTGGCAGGAAACTTACGGGCTTTGACAGGCCGGATACCATTCTCTGCGGAGTGGAGACCAGGACTTCCTCACCGGTGAGGATCCTGAGAAACGATTTAAGACAAAGCAACGTGGAAGGAATCTTTCCCTGCGGCGAAGGAGCAGGCTACGCGGGAGGTATCACTTCCGCGGCCATGGACGGCCTGAAGACTGCCGAAGCCCTGGCTGCCGGGATTCTTTCACGTTACGGATCATAAAGGAGAATTGTAATGAGAAGTGAAGATATAGACAGAATCAATACCCTCTATCATAAGATGAAAGCAGTGGGCCTTACACCTGAGGAAGCCGAAGAACAGAAACGGCTGCGTCAGGAGTATATCATGTCCATAAGAAGGAATCTCAGGGGGTCCCTGGATAACATTTCCATTCAGGAAGAGGACGGTTCCATTACAGATCTTGGAAAGAAACACGGGAAAAAATGAGGAATCTTTTCCTTTAATCAGAGCAGAAAGCCGCACCGGAAATCACGTATGTGACGAAAGGGGCGGCTTTTTTTCCGCCATGCAGAATTTCATGAAGACAGAGCTTGCAATTGGTCAAATTTACGATATTGACCAACTATTTGACACTTTTCAACTTGACGTCAGTAAAAGTACGATTATAATAGATATGTAAATCTGAAATGGAGGTTTTTGTTTTGCTGCACTTCGGTAAAGCTATATCAAAATACAGAAAGATTGTACTGCTCATAGGTTTTCTTCTGCTGATACCATCAGCAATCGGCATGGCTTTAACACCTGTCAATTACGACCTGCTCAGTTACCTCCCGGAGTCTCTGGACACGATCCGGGGCCAGAATATCATGGTGGATGAGTACGGTATCGGCGCTTTTTCCATGGTTGTTGTCGAAAACATGGAACTTAAGGATGTTCAGAAGCTGGAGAAGAAGTTTGAACAGGTGGATCATGTCAAGTCCGTTTTATGGTATGATGATGTCGCTGATCTGAATCTTCCGGTTTCCATGATTCCGAAGAGGTTCAGGGAGGCCTTTTTTAATGGTGATGCCACCCTCATGATCGCCCTGTTTGATGATACGACCTCATCCAAATCTTCGATGGAAGCGGTCACCGAAATGCGTAAGATCGCCACCAAGCAGTGCTTTATCAGCGGTATGTCTGGTGTGGTCAATGACATTAAGGACATAGCATTAAAGGAACTGCCGGCTTATGTGGTGATTGCCGCAATTCTCTCGCTGATCGTTCTGGAACTGACTATGGATTCGGTCCTGATCCCGGTCTTTTTCCTGGTCAGCATCGGTATGGCCATTCTCTATAATCTGGGCACCAATTATTTTCTTGGATCGGTGTCCTATGTTACAAAGGCTCTGACGGCAGTTCTTCAGCTGGGCGTCACTATGGACTACTCTATCTTTCTCCTGGACAGTTATGAGGAGGATAAGGAGGAATACAGCGATCCGGAAGAGGCCATGAGCCATGCGATCGCAAAGACATTTACTTCCATACTGGGAAGTTCTGTCACAACAGTGGCGGGATTTGCCGCCCTGTGTTTTATGACTTTTGCTCTGGGACGAGATCTGGGTATCGTGATGGCCAAAGGGGTTCTGATCGGCCTTCTGGTATGTGTGACCATACTGCCTTCTCTGATCCTGGTCTTCGACAGGCCCATTGAGCGCTTTTCCCACAAGCCGGTGATCAGCGGGGGACAGAGGCTGTCCGCTTTTATCGTCCGCCATCATAAACTCTGGATCGTGGCATTTCTGATCCTGCTTGTGCCTGCCATCTACGGCAACACGCATGTGGAGAGTTACTATAATATAGCAAGTTCTCTTCCGGACTATCTGCCCGGTAATGTGGCAACGAAAAAGCTGGAAGAAGATTTTGATATGGCCAGTGTCCATATGATCATGATGGACAAAGGCATTGATGATGTCAGTAAGCGGAAAATGCTTAAGGATATCGAGGATGTCAAGGGAGTCAAATGGTGCATCGGAAAGAGTACATTTGTCGGTGCGAATGTTCCGGACTCCATGATACCGAAACGGATTCTGGAAGTTTTCCAGAGCGATGAGAAGGAGATTGCCTTTGTAGGTTCCGAATACCACCAGGCAACCCCTGAAGTGAATCAGCAGATCGGCAAGATCAATAAGATCACCGCCTCCTACGGAGACGGGATCCTCGTGATCGGAGAGGGCCCGATGATGAAGGATCTGGAGGATACCACCAACGTGGATATCCGAAATGTCAATATTGCATCCATTCTTGCCATCTTTGTGATTATAATGATCGTGTTCAGGTCTGTATCGCTGCCTGCCATCCTGGTGGCGATCATAGAGTTCGCGATCTGTCTGAATATGGCCATACCCTACTACATGGGTACAAAACTTCCCTTTGTGGCAAGCATTGTCATCGGAACGATCCAGCTTGGCGCAACAGTGGATTATGCCATAGTCATGACAACCAGATATGTCAGGGAGAGGCTGGCAGGTAAGGATAAGAAGGAAGCTGTGGCTTTAAGCCACAGTGCCAACGAGATTTCAATCTTTACCAGTGCCATGTGTCTCTTTGCGGCCACCTTTGGCGTGTCCCTGTACTCCAGCGCCGACATGATCGGTTCCATCTGTACACTGCTTGCCCGCGGCTGCCTGATGAGCATGTTTATTGTCCAGACACTTCTGCCGGCATTACTGCTGCTTTTTGATAAGCTGATCTGTAAGACGACAATGGGAATGGGACATATTGACTATTAATAACACAGATAGATCTGACAGAAAAAGGAGGTTTCTGTATGCGGAAACACAGGTTTATCCGATGCTTTTCCGGGGCCTTTGCCCTGATCATGAGTGCCATGATGGCTGCTTCTGCGGTCATGATGCCCGTGAGCGCAAAGACAGGGAGCGGGAAAGATGAAGATAAAACAGAGACAGTATATGTAAATGCGGATGCCGAAGGGAATATCACGGATATCACTGTCAGCGACTGGCTAAGGAACAAGGACGGTTCGGCTGTCATAGAAGATAAATCCCGGCTGTCTGATATTAAGAATACAAAGGGAGACGAAACATTTACAGAGGAAAGTGACGGGTCCGTTACATGGAAAGCCGACGGCAATGATATTTACTATCAGGGCAGCTCTGATGAAGAGCTTCCGGTCAGCGTGAAAGTCACTTACTACCTGGACGGAAAGAAAATCAAAGGAAAGGACCTGGCCGGAAAGTCCGGCAAAGTAAAGATCCGTTTCGATTATGACAACAATGCTTATGAGCAGGTGGAGGTCAACGGGAAAAAGTATACGGTCAATATCCCCTTTACCTGTATCAGCGCCATGATTCTGGATTCCGAGTATTTTGACAATATTGAAGTTGAGAACGGACAGGTAATATCCGACGGAGACAGAAACATAGTAGT
This sequence comes from Eubacterium sp., assembly GCA_017434385.1. Lineage (GTDB taxonomy): Bacteria > Bacillota > Clostridia > Lachnospirales > Lachnospiraceae > Anaerobutyricum. Next base: position 51,755 of record JAFRFJ010000012.1, on the reverse strand, counting down.
AGGCATGGCTTTTCCCGGTCTTTCGAACAGCCTGTCTCTTTCATCTTATGAAAAACTTGAGGATGTAGATATCCCGGAATATGTGGAAGTTACTGCTGACGCAGAAGATTTTCAGATTTCACTGACCGGAACCGTGATCAAAAACGGTCTGACCGAAGACATGGACCTGCACGACCTGGATGATGTGGATGATCTGAAAGACGATATAGATAAACTGACAGACGCTTCCGGCAAGCTGGTAGACGGATCCCGGGAACTTTCCGACGGGCTGAAACTCTTAAACGGATCTTTCGGAACCTACGGAGACGGGGTAAAAAAGGCGGGTAAAGGAAGCAGCGAGCTTTCTGCCGGACTGAAAAAGATCGACAAAAACTCCGTGCTTGTAACGGGAGGTGCCAAAGATCTCAAGAACGGACTGGTTCAGCTGAAAGAGGGAACGGCCTCCTTAAAGCAGGGAATCAACGACTATACGGACGGTCTTACCACGCTGGATCAGGCGATCAGCCAGGTGGCAGACGGCACCGGTGACCTGCGGGAAGGCGCAAAGGCTCTGGAATCAGGAACTGAGGGCATGTATGCCGGCATGAGCCGCTTTTCAGCCGGAATGAACCAGCTCTGCACCAGCCTGTCTGCTGTCAGCAGCAGCCTTGAAAAAGCCAGGGAGTCCGTAAGTCTTCCTGATGCGGAAGAACTGGCAAAGGTGGAAGCTGCAAGAAAACAGCTGGATCAGGACCTTGAAAAACTGCAGAAACTGAGTGATGAGATCGATAAGGCTTTTGAGACGATTGAGAACATAAAGAGTAAGACCCAGACTCACAATGAGCAGGTCAAAAAGCAGTATGATGACACCAAAAAGGCCCTGGACAAGGTAAATGACAAAGCGGATGATGCCGCCAATGACAGCCTGAAAAGCCAGGCCGGTCAGATTGACGGAAAAGCGACCGAAAAGGCAAGATCCGCCGCTAAAGATGCGGTGAACGGCGTCAGCCTTCCTGATGCCGACATAGATGGTCTGACACCGGAACAGAAGAAGAAGGTGGAAGAGAAACTTTCAGATCTTAAGAAAAACTGTGCCTCTGCCGCAGGCGGCATCAGTGTGAGCGGCACAACAGACGGGGTATCCCTTGATACGGGAGACGTTTCCGCGGATGCCGAGGCAGCTTTGGGAGACCAGGCCCTGACCCTGGAGATTCCGGAAATCGAGAAGCCTTCAGAGGATCTGAAAGCCCTGATGGCCGATATAGATACCCAGCTGAAAGTCCTGACCGACTTTTCGAAAAAATACGAGGGACTGGCAGAATACTTTGCTACTGTAAAAGGATGCTCCGGCAATCTGAAAGAGATCAGTGCAGGATTTGGTCAGCTGAAAGAGAGCCTCAGCGGTGAGAAAGGTATGCTGGACGGCATGAAGGACCTTAAGCAGGGTGCATCTTCCATGCATACAGGAATTGAAACCCTGCAGCTCTACCTGGACATGCTGAAAGCAGGCTCAGGACAGCTTAATGAAAACAGTCCCATGCTCAGAAAAGGAGCAGAAGACCTGGATCAGGGAACCGGGCAGATCCTTAACGGAACCGGCCTTCTGATCGCAGGTGCCGATACTTATACGAACGCGATCCACCTGGCATCCCAGGGTTCAGATGAACTTTCTGCCGGAATGGGCAAACTGACGGGCGCCACAAACAAGGTGGGAAGCGGTATCGGAAAACTGGCTGACGGATCGGGAGAGCTTTCCGACGGCATGAGCAAGTTTGACGATGAAGGAATCAGCAAAATTTCCGATCTGGCGGGCGAAGACCTGCAGAATGTCATATACCGGGTCAAAGCCTTGAAGAAGGCTGACGGAAAATACGACAATTACTCCGGAAAGGCAAAGGGTGCAAAGAGCAGTGTCCGTTTCATTATCGAGACGGAACAGATCGGAGGAGAGGATTAGAAGGATCCAAAAAAAGGCTTGATTTTAAGCGGATATACTGATATAATCTATACGATATTCTTGTTACTTATAAGAGTGGGTTCGCGCCCACTCTTATCTTTATGTTGCAGGAAAAAGATCAGATGTCAAAGAAAGAAGGTGAGACAACATGAAAAATACAGAGATTGTTGAGAGAACAGAACAGCTGGTCATTCCCATCATTGAGGCAAATAACTTTGAACTGGTGGACGTGGAGTATGTCAAGGAGGGTTCCAACCGCTATCTCAGGGTCTACGCGGATAAGGAAGGCGGCATCAATATTGATGACTGTGTCCTGATCAGCAGGGCACTGGAAGCAGAACTCGACCGGGAGGATTTTATCAAGGATGCCTATATTCTTGAGGTGAGTTCTCCGGGACTGGGACGTCCCCTGAAAAAGGAAAAGGATTTTGCCAGAAGTATCGGGAAGGAAGTTGAGTGCAAGCTTTACCGCGCCAGGGAAGGACGCAAGGATTATGAAGGTGTCCTGGACAGCTATGATAAAGATACGGTGACCATCCGGACAGAGGAGGGACCTCTGACCCTGGGCCGTAAGGAGATTGCCCTGATCCGCCTGGCTATTGACTTCTGACAGTCCGGTCCTGCAGCTGTGTCCAAAGGGCGCAGTCATAATAATTACCATAAGGAATCAATGGAGGAAATGAATAATGAGCGAGTTAATGGATGCTCTGAATCAGGTACAGAAAGAAAAACATATTGATAAAGAAGTAATCATCCAGGCAATTGAGGACTGTCTTAGGACAGCCAGCAGCAATGACTTCGGCAAGAACGCTGTCACAGATGTCCACATGGACAGAGAAACGGGCGACCTTTCCGTATTCCTTCTTAAGGATGTAGTGGAAGAGGTTGAAGACCCGGTGACCCAGGTAAGCCTTGCCGAGGCTAAGATGAAGGATGAGAATTACGAGATCGGAGATGTGGCACGCTATGAGGTTACCCCGAAGAACTTCGGGCGTATTGCCGCTCAGCACGCCAGAGGCCTCGTAATCCAGAAGATCAAGGATGCGGAGCGCAAAATGATCTTCGAACATTTCTCCCACAAGGAGAAGGACATTGTGACAGGCGTCGTACAAAGATACAACGGACGCAATATCAGTGTCAGCCTTGACGACAAGACCGATGCGGTCCTCCTGGAAAAGGAGCAGATCAAAGGTGAGGTATTCAAGCCTACAGACCGGATCAAGCTCTATGTCGTAGAGGTTAAGGAAACCAACAAGGGCGCCAGAATCCTTGTTTCCAGGACCCACCCGGAACTGGTCAAGCGCCTTTTTGAAAAAGAAGTAACAGAGGTTTATGACGGAACTGTGGAAATCGTAAAGATTGCCAGGGAGGCGGGATCAAGAACCAAGATCGCTGTTTACTCCAATGATCCTAACGTAGATCCGGTCGGAGCCTGCGTCGGTGTCAACGGATCCCGTGTCAATGCCATCGTTAACGACCTGCACGGTGAAAAGATCGATGTAGTAGAGTGGAGCGACGACCCGGCAATCCTGATCCGCAATGCCTTAAGCCCTGCCAGAGTAGATTCCGTAAGGATCATCGAAGAAGGCAGATCCGCATGTGTTGTAGTTCCGGATTACCAGCTCTCTCTTGCCATCGGTAAAGAAGGACAGAACGCCCGTCTGGCAGCCAAACTGACAGATTACAAGATTGATATCAAGAGTCAGTCCCAGGCTGAGGAGATGGAGGACGACCTCTATTATGATGATGACTCCTATGAAGACGATTACGAAGAGGATTACGATCCCGACAGCGAGGAATACTTCGATGAAGACGGCGGCGACTACTATGAGGAAGACGCAGAGGAGTACGACGACGATTACGAAGAGTCCGACGGTGAGTACGACGACGAAGCGGATTACGCTGACTGACCGGAAAGCTGGTGTATTTAAATGGGAAAAAAGACACCCCTTCGCCAGTGCGTGGGATGCCGCGAGATGAAAGACAAGAAATCCCTGATCCGGGTGATCCGTTCTCCTGAAGGTGAGATCACACTGGACAAAACGGGAAGGGCCAACGGAAGAGGCGCCTATCTGTGCCTGTCCGCGGACTGTTTCAGAAAAGCCAGGCAGAAAAAAGCACTGGAGCGATCACTGAAGACGGAGATCCCCGAGGAGATTTATGACCGTCTGGAGGAGGAATTAGGAGTTTGACAAATAGAGAGCGTGCATTATCCGTAATCGGTATGGCGTCCAGAGCAGGGAAAACTGCTTCCGGAGAATACCAGACGGAAAAATGCGTGAAATCAGGTCGGGCATATCTGACAGTGACAGCTGAGGATGCTTCTGACAATACAAAGAAGAAGTTTTCGGATATGTGCACATATTACGATGTCCCGATGCTGGTTTTCGGAACAAAAGAAGAATTAGGCCGTTGGACCGGCAAAACATACAGAGCTTCCATCTGTATCTTAGATGAAGGTTTTGCAAAATCATTGCTGAAAAAAGTGCGTCTAAATATGGAGGTGTAGCGGATGGCAAAAATGAGAGTACACGAATTAGCAAAAGAAATCAGTAAAAGCAGTAAAGAAGTCCTTGCCGTTCTGAGACAGAACGGTGTCGATATACAAAGTCATATGAGTACGGTTACCGATGAGCAGGCAGCAGCTGTCAGAGCAAGCTTTACAAAAGCACAGCAGCCGGCTCAGCCGAAAAAGCCGGCAGAGAGGGAACAGAAGGAGCATCCCGCCAGGGAGACAGCCAGAAGACCCCAGGAGGGGGCAGGCCGTGAAAGCCAGCGTCCCAGAAGTGAAGGCCAGCGTGAAGGCAGACGACCCAGAACAGAGGGTCAGCGTGAAGGTCAGCGCCCCAGGAGCGAAGGCCAGCGCGAAGGTGTAAGACGTGACTTCAGTGACAGAGACAGAGACCGCAGACGGCCCCGCAGCGGCGAAGCCAGAGGACAGGAAGGCAGACCCGCAGGAAACCGTGAGGGACGTGAGCGTACAGCCGGCAGCCGGGAGAACCGCGGCAGAGTGACAAATTTCCGCAATGACAGAAAACCCGGTGACGACAGAAGAAGCGGTGAAGGCAGAAGAGACGGCAGAACTGACCGTCCCGTAAACCGTGACAGAAGAGACGGAAGACCTGCAGGAACCCGTGACGGACGCGATAACCGTGACAACAGAGGTCAGAGAGGCGGTCAGCGCCCGGATTCCGGAAGACCCCAGCGCGAGGGCGGCCGTGACAACAGGCGCGGTGACGGCAGAAGAGCCGGATTCCAGGACAGTGTTGCAGGCATGAAGGAGACAAGAAGCTCGGCAGGCAACCGCCATGACATCAACAGAGAACACAGCCGTGATAATGACCGTCAGAATAACGGTGATTCCAGAGGCAGAGGCGGCCGCAGGAACAATGCCGGCAAGAAGAATGATTTCAACAATAACGGCGGACAGAAAAGAACAAAGAACAGAACAAAGCAGCAGCCGGCTCCCCAGCCCAAGAAGCAGGAGCCCAAGGAAGATGTAATCCGCAATATCACGCTTCCGGATCCGGTTTCCTTAAAAGATCTTGCGGATGCATGCAAGGTAGCACCTTCCGTGATTATTAAGAAACTTTTCCTGGCCGGCAAGATGGTGACCATCAATACGGAGTTTTCCTTTGATGACGCTGCTGAGATCGCTTTAGAATACAATTGTATCGCTGAGGAAGAGATCCAGATCGATGTGATCGAGGAACTCCTCAAGGAAGAGGATGAGGATGAGAGCCTTCTGGAGGGAAGACCTCCGGTTGTATGTGTCATGGGACATGTAGACCACGGTAAGACATCACTCCTCGACGCCATCCGGTCCACCAACGTAACGGCCGGCGAAGCAGGCGGAATTACCCAGCATATCGGTGCTTCTGTTGTATCCATCAACGGACAGAAGATCACTTTCCTTGATACTCCGGGTCATGAGGCATTTACATCCATGCGTCTGCGAGGCGCTCAGGCAACGGATATTGCAGTACTGGTCGTAGCGGCCGATGACGGTGTCATGCCCCAGACCATCGAGGCGATCAATCACGCCAAGGCAGCAGAGGTCGAGGTGATCGTCGCTGTCAACAAGATAGATAAAGAAGGCGCAAATGTAGACCGGGTTAAACAGGAGCTGACAGAATACGGCCTTATTGCCGAGGACTGGGGCGGAGATACTGTATTTGTACCTGTATCCGCCAAAACCGGCGAGGGAATCGACGATCTTCTGGAAATGATCATTCTGACAGCCGAGGTAATGGAACTGAAAGCCAACCCCAACCGCAAGGCAAGAGGTCTTGTCATTGAAGCCAAACTGGATAAGGGCAGAGGCCCCGTTGCCACCATCCTGATCCAGAAAGGTACTCTTTCCATCGGCGACAGTATCAGTGTAGGCCATGTTTACGGACATGTTCGTGCTATGATCGACGACAAGGGAAGACGCGTGAAAACAGCCGGACCTTCCAAGCCTGTGGAAATCCTTGGTCTGAACGATGTGCCTTTCTCCGGCGAGGTCATGATGGCTCACGCCAGTGAGAAAGAGGCAAGGACAACAGCAGAGGCATTTATCGCATACGGCAGAGAGAAAATGCTCGAGGATACCAAGAGCAAGCTTTCTCTGGATGATCTCTTCAGCCAGATCCAGGCAGGTAATGTCAAAGAGCTGAACCTTGTTGTAAAGGCTGACGTACAGGGATCCGTTGAGGCTGTAAGACAGAGTCTCCTCAAGCTTTCCAACGAAGAGGTCAAACTGCAGGTAATCCACGGCGGCGTAGGCGCGATCAATGAATCGGATGTCACTCTTGCCTCCGCATCCAACGCTATCATCATCGGATTTAATGTACGTCCCGATGCCATGGCCAAAGCGGCAGTGGAGAGAGAAAAGGTTGACATGAGGCTTTACCGTGTCATCTATACAGCCATCGAGGATATCGAAGCAGCCATGAAGGGTATGCTTGATCCGGTATTCCGCGAGAAGGTGATCGGACATCTCGATGTCAGACAGATTTACAAGGCATCCGGTGTCGGCACGATCGCAGGCTGCTATGTGACAGACGGAATCGTAACCAGAGATTCCTCTGCACGTATCGTCCGTGACGGTATTGTCATCTACGAGGGCGCCCTGGCTTCTCTCAAGCGTTTCAAGGATGATGTGAAGGAAGTCCGCAGCGGATTTGAATGTGGTATCGTATTCGAAAAATACAATGATATCAAGGAAGGGGACCAGATTGAATCCTTCGTTATGGAAGAGGTTCCCCGCTAGAGAAAGGATACCGCTATGAGAAAGAACAGTGTGAAAAATACAAGAATCAATTCAGAGGTACAGAAGGAGCTGAGCCGGATCATTTCCAGAGGAATCAAGGATCCCAGGATCAGCCCCATGACCTCTGTGGTATCCGTGGAGGTTGCTCCGGACCTGAAGACCTGCAAGGCCTATATCAGCGTCCTGGGGGACGACACGGCCCAGGCTGATACACTGGCCGGTCTGAAAAGCGCCCACGGCTATATAAAGCGGGAGCTTGCCCGCACCGTCAATCTCAGAAATACACCGGATATCCGTTTTATCATGGATCAGTCCATAGAGTACGGTGTGAATATGTCCAGAAAGATTGATGAGATCAATGCAGATCTGCACAGAAGAGAGAAGGAAGAAGGTCATGAAGACTTTTAAAACCGGTAAGAAGAATACCGGTAAAGACCTGTGGGATCAGAAGATCCGTGAGGCCGGAACCATTGCCATCTGCGGGCACATACGCCCTGACGGGGACAGTATCGGGGCTGCTCTGGGACTTTGTACCTACATCCTGGATCAGTATCCCGATAAAGAGGTGGATGTGTATCTGGAACCCATTGCTGAGAAATTCTCTTTTCTCAGGCACAGCGACCGGATACGCCAGACAGTACCTGAAGGAATGGTCTATGACCTCTTTATCAGCGTGGACTGTTCCGATACAGGACGTTTTGAGGCAGTCCTGGCTGATTTTGAGGCGGCATCCTTCCGGATCTGCGTGGATCATCATGTGACCAATACAGGCAGTTTCGCCGAACTGAATTTTATCGAGCCGGACCTGTCCTCCGCCTGTGAGGTGCTTGCGGATCTCTTCGATCCGGAGAAAATCAGCCTGGAATGCGCCGAGGCCCTTTTCACAGGGCTGGTGCATGATACCGGCGTTTTCCGCCACAGCAATACAAGCGGGAAGGTCATGAGGATCGCAGGCATGCTCCTGGATAAAGGGGTCAACGGTGAACAGATCATAAACGATACATTTTTCGGCAAGACCTACCGCCAGAACCTGGTCATGGGCAGGGCACTCCTGGAGAGTATCCTGATGCTGAAGGGAAAGATGATCTTTTCCATATTCCGGAAGAAGGATTTCAGTTTTTACGGAGTGGGTCCCGCCGACCTGGACGGCATCGTCAGCCAGATGATGCTTACGGAAGGTGTGGAGTGTGCCATGTTTCTCTACCAGACAGGGGAGAGAGAGTACAAAGTCAGTCTCCGGTCTACGGACCGCGTGGATGTCAGTGCTATTGCCGGCCTGCTCGGAGGGGGCGGACATAAAAAGGCAGCCGGCTGCACGGTGACCGGAGAAGCCAGGGATATTATCATGCATGTGGCTCACAGTGTGGAGCAGCAGCTTTATCCCGAGATAGATGAATGAACAGACAGGACTTATGATTAACGGATTGATCAATGTCAGAAAAGAAGCAGACTATACATCTCATGATGTAGTGGCCAGACTCAGGGGCATTCTGCGGCAGAAGAAGATCGGCCATACCGGCACTCTGGATCCCGCGGCCACCGGCGTCCTGCCGGTCTGCCTGGGAAAAGCCACCAAGGTCTGCAGTCTGATCGAGGACTGGGTCAAAGGATATGAAACAGTTCTCCTTCTGGGTGTGGAAACCGATACGGAAGACATGACCGGAAAGATCGTGTCAGAGCAGAAAGTGGAAGTTGGCGACCGGGAGATCAGGGAGATCATAGCGGGATTTATCGGAGACTATGCCCAGATTCCGCCTATGTATTCTGCCAAAAAGGTAAAAGGCCGTAAGCTCTATGAGATAGCCAGGGAGGGCATCACCATAGAGAGAGAGCCCGCATCCGTTCAAATATTCTCCATCGAGATCACGGAGGTCTGTCTGCCCCGGGTCCGCATGCGGGTAAGCTGTTCCAAAGGAACCTATATCCGCAGTCTTTGCCGTGATATAGGCAGAGCGGCAGGATGCGGCGGCTGCATGGAGTCTCTGGTCCGGTTCCGGGTGGGAAGGTTCGGACTTGAAGACGCCCTGACTTTGTCGGAGATCGAGAAAGCGTCTGAAGAAGGAAGAGTGGAAGAAATACTGATTCCCACAGACAGGGTTTTTGACCGGATGCCGGCTGTTACAGTTAAAGAAAAAGCAGAGAAGCTTCTCTACAACGGCAATCCTTTTCCGGCTGCAGATGCGGAGCCGGCAGCCGTGACGGATGAAAGCGTCCGGGTCTACGACAGGACAGGCCGCTTTATCGGAATATACAGACCGGATGAAAAAAACAATAGAAGAATACTCAGACCGGTCAGGCTTTTCTTATGAGGAGAGAACGAGAAAATGATTCATGTAAACAGCACAGATTACAGATTTACTCATACATCGGTTGCCCTGGGCAAGTTCGAAGGAATCCATCTGGGACATCAGCTCCTGCTTGACGAAGCGGTGCGGCTCACAAGAAGAGGGACCAGGGCGACGGTCTTTACATTTGACCATATACCTGCTCAGGTTCTTCACGGGGAGAGCAGGTATCAGCAGGTTTACACCAGGCAGGAGCGACGGAGAATCCTGGAGGAAAAAGGAATTGACATCCTGGTGGAGCATCCCTTTACCAGAGAGTTTGCCTCCATGTCTCCGGAAGATTTTATCAGGGGAATCCTGGTAGGCCGGCTGGGCGCAAGGCAGATTATCGTTGGTACCGATTTCCGTTTCGGAAAGAACCGGTCGGGAGACGTCAATACACTGGCTTATATGGCCTATGACTGTGATTATGAACTGAAAGTGATCGACAAGCTCAAGATCGGAGGATCGGACGTCAGCACCAGCTGGGTCAGGGAAGCTGTCGGCACCGGCGAGATGGAAGAAGCCGAGAAGCTTCTTGGCAGGCCTTTCAGTGTGGAAGGACCCGTGGTACACGGCAAGGAGCTTGGACGTCATCTGCATATTCCCACGGCCAATATAGAAGTGGCCGCGGACAAGCTTCTTCCTCCAAACGGAGTATATGTAACAAGAGTAAGCATTGGTGACAGCAGCCATTACGGTATAACCAATATCGGTCTGCGTCCCACGGTGGAAGAGTCCGAAAGACAAAATGTGGAGACACATATTTTCGACTTTGATCAGATGATCTATGATCAGGAGATCAAAGTGGAGCTCCTGCACTTCTGCAGGCCGGAAATCCGCTTTGACAGTGTGGATGATCTGAAGGAACAGCTTGACAAAGACATCGACTTTGGTAGAAAATATATTCAGAATATCCGGGAGGAGTGAAGCTGATGAATACGATAATCACGATTGGAAGACAGTACGGAAGCGGAGGAAAGGAAATCGGCCGGAAGCTGGCTGAACACTACGGTATTCCTTTTTATGACAAGGAACTGCTGAAGATTGCCGCCAAGGAGAGCGGTATTTGTGAAGAGCTGTTTGAAGACTTTGATGAGAAACCCACCACAAGCTTTCTGTATTCACTGGTAATGGACCCCTATGCATTGGGCTATAATGCGTCATCTTTTGATATGCCCCTCAACCAGAAAGTATTTCTGGCATCCTTTGACGCCATCAAAAAAGTGGCGGAAGAGGGTCCCTGCGTAATTGTAGGCCGCTGCGCCGACTATGCCCTTCGTGATTTCAAGAATGCGCTTCACATTTTTGTCCACGCGCCCATGTCTTTTAAAAAGCTGAGGATTCATGATGAGTATGAGATTCCCCTGGACCATGTGAAGGATGTGGCTGTAAAGACTGACAAGCAGAGAGCCAGTTACTACAACTATTACACTTCCAAAAAGTGGGGAGACTTAAAAAGTTATGATCTCTGCCTGGACAGCAGTATACTCGGGATTGACGGAACAGTGGAACTGATTTCCCACGCCATCCAATTAAAAGAAAAGAACGAAGCAGAGCAGTAATTACTCGCTGCAATAACACATTCGACCGTCCATGGCATGCAGACGGACCAGAAGACGGATCCGTTCCTCTGCCTGCGCAAAGGAAGTAAAGACGACCGCATGGATACCCACTCTGCGGGCTGTTCCGGCATCTTCTTCGGAAGAAGAGACATAAATGCACTGACCGGAATCCAGAGGATATGTATTAAGCAGATACTGGCAGACTCCCAGTGAGGGGTCTGCCATTTCTTTTGCCCTCCGGTCAGGGGAAACCATATGAAGATCCAGCTCCCGGCATAAAGCCAGGAGCTGCTTTTTTTCTTCCCGGTCTGCCGGGAGTTCATTGATATCAAAGATGATATGAGTAATCATTATTTCACCGGTGTATTCTTATTTGCTTTCCCAGTACTGCATGAGGATTTCGTTAACCTTCGTCCATTCAGCGTATTTCTTTTCATAGACCGGGTAGGTGGATTCATCCGGAAGAATGGGATCAAGTAGCTTGACAGCCTTTTCAAATGCGTCGTCATAGCTCTTGTATACCCCTGCGCCGATTCCTGCGGCGATGGCGGAACCGAGAGCCCCGGTCTCCTCGCAGTCAATACCGACGATCGGAACCTGCAGTACATTGGCAAAGATCTGATTCCATACCTTGCTGCGGGCCGTGCCGCCGGTCAGACGGACGTGATCCAGAGGAAGTCCCGCATTTTTCAGAATGTCGATATGATATTTATGGATGAAAGCACATCCCATGGCAACTGCAAAACACAGTTCCTCATAAGTCGTGTTCAGGTGTACATTCAGAAAATGTGCCCTGGTGTTGGGATGCAGGCTGGGCTGAGCGACAAAGGGTCCGAAGATTACATCACATTTTGCCGGATCGATGCTGGCTATCCATTCGTCAAGGACTTTGAAATAGGATATACCGCGCTTTTCTCCTTCTATTTTCGCCTTGTCTCCCAGAACCCGGGTGAACCACTCATAGTTGGAGCCTGAAGCGCCGGTGTAGGAACAGTTGAGGTACTGGCCTTTATAAAGGTAGGGCATATTGGAGGAAAGTCCGGGGATCATTCTTGTAGAATGCGTTTCGTTGATCGACCAGGATCCCGCAACAGCTGTATAGATGCCGTCGCCGGTGGCACCTGACCCTACCAGGCAGGCAAGAATATCCATCATACCGGCACAGACAGGTGTTCCTTCCGCCAGTCCCGTGACTTCTGCCACATCAGCTTTAACGGTGCCGACAATGTCCGTAGCTTCATGAAGCTCGGGCATGCAGTCTTTCATTTCCTCAATTCCGTAGAGCTCGAAAAGTTCATCACAGTATTCCATGGTCTTGGGATCAAACATGAATGACCCGCCCCAGCAGTTGAGGTCTGTAGCCAGAACACCGGTAAGCTTGAACATGATGTAGTCCTTGAACATCATGGCGCCGCCGATCTTGTCATAGACATCCCTTTCATGCTCTTTGTACCAGCGCAGGATGGGGCCGGGCTCACCGGCAAAGAGGGTACCGAATACCAGATCATTGATCTTGTCATAGGTTCCTTCTTCTTTGTACATTGCAATGATGTCATCGGCCCTGTGGTCATGAGAGAAACATCCCGGCGCGATAGCTTCTCCGTTCTTACCTACGAAGACAAGGCCATTACCGAAAGATGTAACACCGATACCTTTTATGTCAGCGGGATCGACACCGGACTTTTCGATGGCGGATTTGATACATACGGTGATGTCATGCCAGAGATTATCCATATCGAACTCTTCGAAACCCGGTCCTCTCTGCTCAAACCGCATGCTGGGTGTTGCTGCCTCGGACATGATCTCGCCGAATTCATCAAAGATGACAACCTTGCTGGATGTATTTCCCGCGTCGATACCTATCAGATATTTATTCATGGTATATTCCTCCTTTGATCTTAATCCTGAACCTTTAAACAATGCATTTATCAGTGCATCAGCATACCGCCCGTGGCGTCGAGGGTGATTCCTGTCAGGTAGTCGGCTTTATTGGAAGCGAGGAATGCGACGCAGTAAGCAACTTCTTCAGCAGTGGCAACACGGCCGATCGGTATACGGCTGTTATAGTAATCCCTTTTCTTTTCCAGGGCATCTTTCACCATGGGTGTCTCCATCATTCCGGGAGCAACGGAATTTACGTTGATGCCGTAGCCTGCCACCTCTCGGGCAAGAGATTTGGAGAATGTAACCAGTCCGGCCTTGGAGGATGCGTAGTGGGCATGACCCGTGGTCGAACCGTGGAAGGCAGCCTGGGAAACAACCTGGATGATCTTTCCCTTTTTGTCGTTTTCAATCAGATGATTGACCATCATCTTGCTTAAAAGGAAAGGTACTTCCAGATTCATGTAGAGTGTCTGGTCAAAGTCTTCAAGAGCCATATCCCGTACATAGGCGGTAGGCCATATACCTGCGTTGTTTACGAGGATGTCCAGTCCGCCCAAAGCCTTAAGACTGTCTTCAAACAGTTGGGGAGCAACACCTCTTTTGCCCAGATCGGCAACGATACCGGCCGCTTTCACTCCATATTCTTTTTCCACTTCTTCCGCAAGACTCTTTACCAGATCGGCACTTCTTCCGGAAATGATCACATTTGCCCCTTCACCGGCCAGAACTCTTACAACCGCTTCGCCAAGTCCTTTTGTACTACCGGTAACAAGAACATTTTTTCCTTTCAGACCATAATCCAATACTGTCACCTCCACTCCTTGATTGAATTATCTTAATATATATCAAATTATACCACAAATACCATGTTCAGTCTAAGTATTGTTGGTGATTCCCCGCCCAGAAAGGGTGTTGTCTTGACAAATCAGGACCTTTTCGTTATATTGTATCCAACAATAAGTTTACGGGCGGATGATATGGCTCACTGATAACCATAAAAAAGGTTTTTTATGGGCTGTTGGTGGGCTTCTTCTTTTTTGTCCGGATATAATAAGCAGGAAGGAGCAACTCTGATATGAAATATGATGTGGTCATCATAGGCGGTGGAATAACGGGAACTGCGATCGCCCACTGTCTGGCACAGTATCAGCTGAAAACAATTCTCCTGGAAGAAGGAACCGATGTAGCCTTCAGGGCCACCAAACAGAACGGAGCGGTCTGCCATCCCGGTTATGATCCTCATCCGGGCACCCTCAAGGCAAAGATCAATCCTCCCGGAGCCAGAATGTATCCGCGGCTGGCAAAAGAGCTGGGATTCAAGATCCGCAATACCGGCACCCTGGTAGTGGCATACTCCGACAGGGATCTGAAGAAAGTCGATGAACTGATGGATAACGCCAGAATCAACGGTGTGGAGCAGGTGGAAAGACTTGATCAGGAACAGCTCAGAAACCGTGAGCCCAATATCAATCCGGCGGCTCTGGGCGCCCTTCTTGCCCATTCGACCAACATGGTCGACGCCTTTGAGGTGGCAATCGCCTTCATGGAAAATGCCATGCAGAACGGGACGGAACTGGGACTGAATCAGCAGGTACGGAAGATTGAGAAAAGAGGAAAAGAGGACTTTGTCATCCACACGCAGGATCAGGTCTATGAGACCAGATTCATTATCAACGCGGCCGGTGTCCATGCGGATGATGTGGCTGCCATGGCCGGCATTCACGAATTCAAAATGCAGGGAAGGCACGGCAATCTATGCGTGATCGATAAGGTTCTGCCTATTCATACTGTCATGTTCCCGTGTCCGGGTCCCGCCACCAAGGGAATTGCCCTGATCCCCACGGTATCCGGCAATTTTATCCTCGGATCCACGGCGACCATGCGGGATGATAAATATGACGCATCCAACGATGCCCCCGGCGTGAACGAGCTGATCGAGGGAGCAAAGAAACTGCTTCCGGAATTTGATCCCCGCTGGATCATCCGTACATTTGCCGGACAGAGACCGGTCTGTCTGGATAATGACAATGACTTTTACATCAGAGAATCCGAGACCTGCAAGGGATTTATCCATGCTGCGGGCATACAGTCACCGGGAATCGGGGCGGCGCCAGGCGTTGCCGAATATGTGAGAGACATCCTGGCCAACGCCGGCTGTGACCTCAGTATGAAAGCGGATTATGATCCCTACCGCAAGCCTATACCTGATTTCTCCGACCTCAGCCTGGAAGAGAAGGATATGCTGATTAAAGAAGACCCGTCCTGGGGCAGGATCGTATGCCGCTGCGAGACGGTGCCGGAAGGCGAGATCATTGCAGCCATCCGTCAGCCTCTGGGTGCAAGGACGGTAGAGGGTGTCAAGAGAAGAACCAGGGCAGGTATGGGAAGATGCCAGAGTGGTTTCTGCCAGTTCAGAGTCATGCATATCCTGGCCAGAGAACTTGGCATACCGGAGGAAGAAGTACGCTTCGAAGAAAAGGAAGCCCAGGTCCTTTACGGCAGACTGAAGGGAGAGAGGTGAGAGCATGCGGACCTTACAATATGATGTTGTCGTTGTAGGCGGCGGCCCCGCCGGTCTGGCAGCGGCCCTTAAAGCCCGGGAAAAAGCGGAAAAGGTTGCGGTACTTGAAAGAAATGACGAACTGGGCGGTATCCTGAACCAGTGTATACACAGCGGATTCGGCCTTCATGTATTCAAGGAGGAGCTGACCGGTCCCGAGTATGCCCAGCGTTTTATTGATAAGATCAGAGATACGGATATTGACTGTTTCCTTGAGACTATGGTAATTGATATCAGCCCGGACAGGGAACTGGTTGCCATGAGCCCGGAGGGCATGATGGTTTTTCAGGCCAAAGCAATTGTTCTTGCCATGGGATGCAGGGAGCGGACCAGGAGCCAGATCCGGATTCCCGGAACAAGACCTGCCGGCGTCTTTACTGCCGGCCTGGCTCAGAGATATATGAACATGGAGAATTTCAGACCCGGCAGCCGGGTACTGATTCTGGGTTCGGGAGACATAGGCCTGATCATGGCCAGAAGACTGACCCTGGAAGGGATAAAGGTT
Source organism: Eubacterium sp. (assembly GCA_017434385.1). Taxonomy (GTDB): domain Bacteria; phylum Bacillota; class Clostridia; order Lachnospirales; family Lachnospiraceae; genus Anaerobutyricum. The sequence continues at coordinate 35,727 of JAFRFJ010000012.1, read as the reverse complement.
GTAGGTGTCTATGAAGTAATGCCTTATGCCAACGGACTGCTCAGGAATATCAAGAACTGTCTGGACGATTTCGGCATTCCTCTGCATCTGAGCACGACAGTGACGAAGATCATCGGGCAGAGCCGCCTGCAGGCCGTGGAAGTCAGCGCCGTGGATGAAAAACTGAAACCTATCCCGGGCACTGAGGAAATCATCCCCTGCGATACCCTTTTACTGTCTGTGGGACTGATTCCTGAAAATGAGCTTTCCAAGGAGGCAGGAGTCCGCCTGAGCCCCGTGACCAACGGGCCGGAAGTCGATGAGACGCTTCAGACCAGTGTGCCCGGAATCTTTGCCTGTGGAAATGTACTCCATGTCCACGATCTGGTGGACCAGGTAACCCAGGAGGCGGAAGATGCCGGAGAGAGTGCAGCCGCCTTCAGTCTGGCACAGGATTTACCCGGTCGGGAGGCGCCTGTGGAAGTTTGTCCTGAGGGGCTTGTCCGTTATACGGTACCATCCCTGATCCATCTGCCGGCACAGGGACCGGTCAAAGTGAAGTTCCGTGTGGGACGTCCGGTGGACAGCGGGATCATACGCGTGGCATCGGGCAGCAAAATTCTCTTTGAGTCAAAGAAAGCAAAGAAATTTGTTCCCAGTATCATGGAAAATGTAAGAATCCGTCCGGATATGATCGGGGACGCCGGCAGTCCGGTAACAGTTTCGGTCATTGAAAGGGACCAGAAGGAGGGATAGAAGATGCGCCAGGTAACTATGTGCTGTACGACATGTCCTTCGGGATGTACCCTTACTGTAAGCATAGATGATCAGGGAAATATTGCCAAAGTTCAGGGGAACAACTGCCCCCGCGGAGAGGTTTTTGCCCAGGGAGAGTGGACAGATCCTGTCAGGACCCTGACCAGTACCGCCTTTGCGGTTCTTGAGGGGAAAGAGTATCTGATTCCGGTAAAATCCAGGCAGCCCATATCAAAGATGAAAATGAAAAAGGCAATGGAAGAGATCAATGAAATTGTCATAGACCACCCTGTTACCATGGGAGATGTACTCCTGGAAGATCTTGCAGGGACCGGAATAGAGCTGGTCGCATGCAAAACGGTCACAGTCTGACAGCAGATCAGAAAATCTCTTATTGTTATTGAAAATGCACACAAAAAGGGCGTCGGCAGTAACTGCCGGCGCCCTTGGATTTTGCAGGGATCAGTATAAAACTCCTGTCAGTCCTTGTCAGCCTCGTAGGGATCATTGGGTTTATACTTGTTATATGAAATAAAATAAGGGGCAAAATTCTTAAGCTCTTCCTCTGTGGGAAGCTTGCGGATAAAGTTGGTCCGGACTTTCTTGCTGTAATCCGGATGTTCGATCCCGGCATTCTTGCCTGCCCGGATACACTTTAAAAGCCATGCCATGTTCCGGCCCAGTGTCCGCATGACGTGAAGTCCTTCCAGATCCTGCTCCACCTCGTCCGGTGTGTTGCCGTGGACCATATTCCAGTATGCGGAGGGCACCATGGGCATGTTGCTGATCATGAAATACTTCTGCAGCTGCTCCAGAGCAGATGTAGACCCACCCCGGCGGCAGGAAACAAGTGCCGCGCCGGGCTTTCCGGCAAAACCGCCGGATGAGTAGAACATTCTGTCAAGGAAAGAGGTGATATCACCGGCCGCAGCCGCGTAATGCACCGGGGATCCCACGATCAGTCCGTCACATTCTTCCATTCTGGCGATGGCTACATTGACAGGGTCCGAGCCGAATATACATTTGCCCAGCTTGTTCTTTCTGCACATACCGCATCCTCTGCATCCGCTGACAGGATCAGGACCGATATGGAGCCACTCGGTGTCTATTCCCTCACGGTGGAGTGCTTCCTCCACTTCAAGAAGCGCTCTCCAGGTACATCCCTTGGGATGCGGGCTTCCGTTTAATAACAATACCTTCATAATCATACCCCTCTATCAGTAAATGTGCTCTAAACAGACATTTTTTCCTGATATTACTATAGCACATTTCGGGCTTTAAGCATAGAAAATATCCTGATATTTTTATTGTTTTCCACATCGTTTCACCGTATAATTTTTAGTATAGACGATTAAAGGAGGAGACAAAAATGCAGTCAATCGCAAAAAAGTTCAAGAAGGTTCTTGTCGCGAACAGAGGCGAGATTGCAATCCGCATATTCCGCGCGCTTTCCGAGCTGGACATCGGCTCGATCGCGGTTTACTCAAAAGAGGACAGGTACGCCCTTTTCCGCACCAAGGCGGATGAGGCCTATCCCCTGAATCCTGATAAAGGACCTGTGGATGCCTATCTGGATATTCCAACGATCATTCGGATCGCCAAAGAGAAAAAGGCGGATGCCATACATCCGGGCTACGGTTTTCTGTCGGAGAATCCTGAATTTGCCCAGGCCTGCCAGGATAACGGTATCATATTCATCGGCCCAAACGTGGAAGCGATGAATATCATGGGAGACAAGATTTCCGCCAAACAGGCAGCCAGGGAAAGCAGGGTGCCCATCCTTGCGGGAAATGACTTTGCCATCAAAGATGTGGAAACAGCTATGGAGATTGCTGATGAGATCGGCTATCCCGTGATCCTGAAAGCCTCCAACGGAGGGGGCGGCCGCGGCATGCGGGTGGTCAGGGACAGAGAATCCATGCCGGGGGCATTTCGCCTTGCCGACAGGGAATCATCCAGGGCATTCGGCAAGTCCAAGCTCTTTATAGAAAAGTATCTGATCCGGCCCAAACACATAGAGGTTCAGATTCTGGGAGACAACTACGGCAATATCGTCCATCTCTACGACAGGGACTGTTCCCTGCAGAGAAGGAACCAGAAAGTAATCGAGTTTGCCCCGGCCTGGACTATTTCCCCCGAGACCAGGAAAAAGATCACGGACAGTGCAAAGAGACTGGCGCGCCGGGTGGGCTACACCAACTGCGGGACCATGGAGTTCCTGGTGGATCAGAATGAGAATGCATACTTTATAGAAATGAATCCCAGGCTGCAGGTAGAGCATACGGTAACCGAGATGGTGACAGGCATAGACCTGGTAATCTGCCAGCTTCTGATCGCCATGGGTTATCCGCTCAACAGCAAGCAGATTCACATTTATTCCCAGAACGAGGTGAAATGTCAGGGTTACGCTATCGAAGTCCGCGTGACATCCGAAGATCCGGCCAACCAGTTCCTGCCGGACAAGGGCAGGATCGAGGTATATGAGACAGGGGCCGGCAACGGAATCAGGCTCGACGGCGGCAATGCCTACAGCGGGGCCGTGATCACCCCCTACTATGACAGCCTTCTGGTCAAGGCAGTGGCCTATGATCGTTCTTTTGAGAGTGCCATCCGCAAATCGGTCCGCGCCCTCAAGGAACTGCGGATCCACGGTATCCGCACCAACACAACCTTCCTGATCAATGTGCTCAGAAACAGGACATTTGAGGAAGGTAAATGCTATACAACATTTATCGAGGAGACGCCGGAGCTTGTAGAGTACCATTTTAAACAGGACCGAACGACAAAGCTGCTGGAGTTCCTGGCCAATAAGATGGTAAATGTCAATCCCGGACCCAAGCCTTATCTGGAAGACAGGGTCGTTCCCAGGATTGATGATTCGGCTCGTATCGAGGGAACCAGAGATGATTTCCTGCGGCTGGGAGCCGGTGAGTTTACCAGAAAGATCCGGAGAAGCAAGAGGCTGTTTGTGACTGATACCACCATGCGGGATGCCCAGCAGTCCCTGATCGCAACAAGGATGCGGACCAAGGAGCTGGCCGGTGCCGCAAGAGCCTCCAACCTCTATCTGCGAAATGCATTTTCCCTGGAGGCCTGGGGCGGGGCGACCTATGATACCCAGTACCGCTTCCTCAAGGAATCGCCTTGGAAGCGGCTGGACCTCATGCGGGAGCGCATGCCCAATGTCCTGATCCAGATGCTCTTAAGAGGCTCCAATCTGGTGGGCTACAGTCCCTATCCCGACAATGTCATACGCCAGTTCATCAAAGTGTCCAGCGATCATGGAATTGATGTCTACAGGATCTTCGACAGTCTGAACTGGTATGAAAATATCAAACTTCCTGTGGAGGAAGTACTGAAGGCCGGCAAGATCGTGGAAGGTACCATATGCTACGGCGGTGACTTCACAGATCCCAAAGAGAAAAAATATACCCTGGACTATTACTGTGCCAAGGCCAGGGAGCTGGAGAGGATGGGCTGCCATGTGATTGCAGTGAAGGATATGTCTTCCCTGCTTCGCCCCTATGCTGCAAAGCAGCTTGTGGAAGCCCTCAGGTCCGAGGTAAAGCTGCCTCTGCACCTGCATACTCATGATACCAGCGGCAACGGCATCGCCACTTATCTGATGGCTGCCGAGGCAGGGGTCGACATTGTGGACTGCGCTATCGGATCCATGAGTTCTCTGACCAGCCAGCCTTCCATGAACGCTCTGGCAGCGGCTCTCAGGGGTACCCAGAGGGATACAGGCCTGGATGAAGAAGGCCTGATGGTCCTCAATAAATATTATCATGAGGCAAGAAAGGTCTATAAAGTCTATGAGAGCGGCATGGATGCCCCTGACCCGGAAATCTACCGCCTGCAGATACCCGGCGGCCAGTATTCCAACTTTGTATCCCAGATCGAGGAGATGGGTACAGGGAACAGAATCGGGGAATTATGGGAGCTCTACCATCAGGCAGATGAACTGATGGGAAGGATCATCAAAGCGACACCGACTTCCAAGGCTGTGGGAGATCTTGCCATTTTCATGCAGAAGAATAATCTGAACAGGGATAACATCCTGGAAAAGGGAAAAGACCTTTCCTTCCCCAAATCCGTCGTTCAGTTTTTCCGCGGTGAGTTCGGCCAGCCGGAGGGAGGATTCCCCGAAGCTCTGCAGAAAATAATCCTGAAAAACCAGGAGCCGATCACTGTAAGACCGGGATCCCTTCTTCCTCCCGCAGATTTCGATGCCATATCTGCCCATCTTAAGAAAGAATACTTTATCGATGAGATGACCAGTGACGCGGTCATGGAGCAGAAGGTTTTAAGTTATGCCCTTTATCCCAGGGTATATGAAGACTACTGTGCCCATTTCCAGTCATATGCGGATGTATCCAAGCTGGAAAGCCACGTGTATTTCTACGGACTTCGTCCCGGTGAAGAGACCACGGTGCAGATTGAGAAGGGAATCGATACCCAGATCAAGTTTATCAGCAAGTCCGAGCCGGATGAGGAAGGCTACAGAGTCATGCAGTTCGAGGTTAACGGATTCCTGCGTGAGGTAAAAATCTTTGATAAGGCCTTTGAGGTCAAGGCAGACAGGACCATCCACACAGACCATAAGAATCCGGGACACCTGGGAGCACCCCTTCCGGGTCTGATCAGTGATATACAGGTTAAGGAAGGAGATCATATTAACAGAAATGATCCTATCATGACCATAGAAGCCATGAAGATGGAAACCACGATCACATCCAGAGTTAACGGAACTGTGGAACAGATTCTGGTTAAGGACGGAGACGAGGTCAACGAGGATACCCTGCTTGTCATTTTTGTCCTGGATGGGAATGAGAAACACAAAGAGGTTCATCCGGAACTGCCCGAAATGGATCTGTCCACTCTGGAACATGACGACTTGAAGATAGTAGAGTTTCATGATAACTAATAAAAATATAAGTTATATTAACAAATAACATATAATATTTACAACAAAATACATACATAGGAGACAGAATAATGAAAAAAGATAATTGCTGGCTGTCACTTGAAACAAAGGAAAATGATGCGGTAGAAAGCCTTTCAAAAGACTATATCCGCTTCCTCTCAGAATGTAAGACAGAAAGAGAATGTACAGCCTTTTTTGCTTCAGAGGCGGAAAAGCAGGGTTACCTTCCCCTGGAACAACTGATCCGGGAAGGGAAAAGCCTGAAGGCAGGAGATAAAGTATATGCTGCCGGTATGCATAAAACCATTGCCCTTTTCCAGATCGGAACAAGACCGGTTACCGAAGGAATGAATATCCTCTGTGCCCACATAGATTCTCCGCGACTTGACATTAAACAGAACCCTCTATATGAGGATACGGAACTTGCCTACCTGGATACCCATTATTACGGGGGAATCAAAAAGTACCAGTGGGTAACCCTGCCCCTGGCCATCCACGGTGTGGTTGCCCGCAAGGACGGGAGCAAGGTGGATGTTGTGATCGGGGAAGATACCGCGGATCCGGTAGTATATGTTACGGACCTTCTTCCTCACTTGGGAAGAAAACAGATGGAGAAAAAAGCCAATGAAGTAATTGAGGGGGAGGCCCTTGATATACTTGTCGGCAGCCGGCCCCTCCCTGATACGGAAAAGGATGCGGTCAGGGAGAACATACTGAAAATACTGAATGAAAAATACGGTGTGGAAGAGGAAGATTTCCTCTCCGCAGAACTGGAGATCGTCCCTGCGGGACCCGCAAGAGAATGCGGACTGGACAGGAGTATGATCGCCGGATACGGACACGATGACAGAGCCTGTGCCTATCCTTCCTTCAGGGCCATGATGGAGACGGAAAATCCGGAGCGTACCAGCTGCTGTATCCTGGTGGATAAAGAGGAGATCGGCAGTGTGGGTGCTACGGGGCTTTCTTCCATGTTCTTTGAGAATACGGTGGCTGAAGTCCTGGCACTCATGGGGCATGATTCCAATCTTATGGTCAGAAGGACCATGGCAGCCTCCAATATGCTCTCATCCGATGTAAGCGCGGCTTATGATCCCGCCTACAAGGATGTCTATGAGCCGAAAAACTGTGCCTATTTCGGAAAAGGCATGGTACTGAATAAGTTTACCGGAGCAGGCGGCAAGTTTGAATCCAATGACACTAATGCCGAGTATCTGGCAAAAATACGGAGAATATTTGATGACAACAAGGTAGCTTTCCAGACATCTGAGCTGGGCCGTGTCGACGCCGGCGGCGGCGGTACCATCGCCTACATCGCGGCTCTCTACGGGATGAACGTGGTGGACAGCGGCGTTTCGGTACTGAGCATGCACGCGCCCTGGGAGATTATCAGCAAAGTCGATCTCTTTGAAGCACTGAAAGGTTATCTTGCATTTCTGAAGGAGGCATAGACCTCACCGGAGGATACTGAATGGACTGCAGAAAAACACAGTCTCTTATGCAGGCTTTTATCGATTACCGCCTGGATGATGACGAGACGGTGGACTTTATCGATCATATCCGCGCCTGTCCAAAATGCAGTGAAGAACTGGAAATATACTATACCATGCTGAACGGTTTGCGCCAGCTGGAAAACGGGAGTGTGCTTACGGCGGACTTTACCTCTGAGCTTGCAGAGGATATGAGAGACCGCTACGATCAGATTAAAGTGGAGAAAAAACGGGAGAATTATACCCGTCTGACCGTTTATCTGATTCTGATTATCTTTGCCGTTTCCGTCCTGGCCTATATCGTTTACAGCACCATGACCGCATATATGCTCTGAGCCGGAGCGGCCATCGTCAGATAAGGAGAACAAGATGCCGGAAAAAATTATGTTATTAGACGGACACAGCCTTTTGAACCGTGCTTTTTACGGGCTGCCCGACCTGACAAACGCAAGGGGGCAGCACACCAATGCCGTTCTGGGTTTTCTGAATATCATGCTCCGATATATGGAAGAGGAAAAGCCGACACATCTTCTGGCGGCTTTTGACCGTAAGGAGCCCACCTTCCGCCATAAAGTATTCAAAGAGTATAAGGGTACGCGGAAACCTATGCCGAAAGAACTGCACGAACAGGTTCCGCTGGTGAAGGATGTACTGACATCCATGGAAATTCCCGTGGTCACCCAGGCTTCCCTGGAAGCGGATGATATTCTCGGGACCATTGCATTTGACGCGGAGAAAGAAGGGTTTGAAGTAGTTATCGTTTCGGGAGACAGAGACCTTCTGCAGCTGGCTACCGAAAAGATCAAAATCAAAATGCCCCGGACCAGAGGAGGCAAGACCACCACAGATGACTATTTTTCTGCAGATGTTCAGGAACTTTACGGAGTGACTCCCGTGGAGTTTATCGATATGAAAGGTCTGATGGGTGATGCGTCGGACAATATTCCCGGCGTTCCCGGCATCGGGGAGAAAACGGCGGCAAAGATCATCGGAACCTGGCATTCCATTGAAAACGCCTATACTCATATAGATGAGATTAAACCGGCCAAAGCCAGGAATAATCTGGCCGAATATTATGACCTGGCAATACTGAGTAAGAATCTTGCCACCATAAAGACAGACTGCGATCTGGACTATCATTTCCGCGATGCCAGAATCGGTGATCTCTTCAATGCGGCTTCCTATCAGATCTGCAAGGATCTGGAATTAAAGAGTCTGCTTCCGCTTTTCGGAAGTGAGCATAAAGAAAATGACGGTGTGGAGGCTGACTGGATCCATGATCCGGAAGAGATAAAGAAAGTCTTTTCCGAAGCTGAGAGGGCAGGGAGAGCAGGTCTGGGCATCGTGGGCGGACCGGATCATATCAGGGCATTTTCCCTGACTTTTATGAAAAATGACAAAGTACATACAGCTGTGATCACCGGTCCCGGAGGGGAAGACCTGTCCGGGCAGATGCTTGATGACTTTGTAAGTTCAGGAACAGTACTGGACCTTCTGGATTACAAGGCACTGATCGCATTTGCTCCCGCAGGAGCCGACCAGACCGGGAAGAGGCGGGATACCGGCATTATGGCTTACCTGCTCAATCCTCTGCAGTCGTCCTATGATTACGATGACATTGCCAGGGATTATCTGATGGTCACATTGCCTTCCAGAAAGGAAATCTTCGGAAAGAAAGAACTGTCGGAGGTTTTCGATCCCGGAAAGGAAGAAATGCGTCAGCTTGCGGCAAGCCTGTCTTATGTGCCCTTCAGAGCAGCACCGGTTCTGGAAAAGCATCTGGAAGAAGAGGGTATGCTGTCTCTCTTTAGGGAAATTGAAATGCCCATGGTGCCGGTTCTGGCTGAAATGGAGCGCTGCGGTATCCGGGTTGAAAAGGAAGCTCTCCAGGAGTACGGAAGACAGCTGTCCGAAAGAATTACCGGCCTGGAGAAGGAAATCTACCGGCAGGCAGGGAAGGAATTTAACATTAATTCTCCCAAACAGCTTGGTGTGATCCTCTTTGAGGAAATGAAGATGCCTTTTGCCAAGAAGACCAAAACAGGCTATTCCACCAGCGCCGATATTCTGGACAAGCTGGCCCCGGATTATCCTTTTGTATCCGATATTCTGGAGTATCGCCAGCTGACCAAGCTGAAATCCACCTATGCTGACGGGCTGGCGGCTTATATAAATGAGGACGGAAGGATCCACGGCAAGTTTCATCAGAAAGTAACAGCTACCGGCCGCCTTTCAAGCTCAGACCCCAACCTGCAGAACATTCCCATAAGAATGCCCCTGGGAAGAGAAATCAGAAAGGTCTTTGTTCCGGATCCGGGACATGTCTTTGTCAGTGCGGATTATTCCCAGATTGAGCTCAGAGTCCTGGCCCATATGGCAGGAGATGAGAGTCTGATCGAAGCTTACCGGCATGACCAGGACATTCACAGGATCACGGCATCCCAGGTTTTTGGCGTCCCGCTGGAAGATGTGACGCCGGACCTGAGAAGAAACGCTAAAGCTGTAAACTTCGGTATCGTTTATGGCATCAGTGCCTTCGGATTAAGTCAGGATCTGGGTATCACACGGAAAGAGGCGCAGGACTATATAGAGAAGTACTTTGCAACTTATCCCGGAATCAAAAACTATCTGGACGCAAATGTGGCTTACGCCAGGGAAAAGGGTTATGTTAAGACCCTTTACGGAAGGATCCGGCCCATCCCGGAGCTTTCCTCCAGCAACTTTATGCAGAGATCTTTCGGCGAGCGGGCGGCCATGAACTCCTCCATCCAGGGAACAGCCGCGGATATCATTAAGATCGCCATGATCCGTGTCAGCAGAAGACTTAAAGAAGAAAATCTGGAGTCCAGGCTGATCCTGCAGATTCACGATGAACTCCTGATCGAGGCAAAAGAAGAAGAGAAGGAGGAAGTCCGCAGGATTCTGGAAGAGGAAATGATGGGAGCGGCAGATCTTCAGGTTGCCCTTGTGGTAGATGTCAGTGAAGGGAAAAACTGGTATGAAGCAAAATAGAAAAGTAATAGGAATCACCGGCGGCGTGGGCGCGGGAAAGAGCATTATCATGGAAATACTCCGCGACAGGTACCGGGCAGATATTATCCTTTCCGACCTGACAGCCCACCGGTTGATGGAACCCGGAGAAGATAACTGGAAGGGAATCGTCGAATGCTTCGGCCGGGAGATCCTCAGAGATGACGGAACCATTGACCGCGGTAAGCTCTCGGGACTGGTATTTTCTGATCCGGAAAAGCTGGCCGCCCTGAATGCCATCACTCATCCCGGCGTGATCCGCCGGATCCGTGAAGAAATCCGCAGATTCCGCAGAGAAGGAAATGCTCCGCTTCTGGCTGTGGAATCGGCTCTTTTGCCGGGATCAGGTCTTGAGGAAGATTTGGATGCAATCTGGTACATATACGTAGATGATGCCGTGCGGGCCAAAAGACTGGAGGAAGGCCGGGGATACACTCCCGAAAAGACCAGATCCGTTCTGGAAAAGCAGAAAAGTGATGCCGAGTTCCGCAGCTGCGCCAGCCTTGTCATCGATAACAGCGGTAGTGTCGAAGAGACGGAGAAACTGATATCGGATGCACTTGACAAAGAAGGAATTATCCTTTACTAAAGGTCCTATCTGTTATATAATCTAATAGATTTTTTTACGGCAGAGGATGAATATAAGATGAAACTAGTGAGCATTGCCAGCGGAAGCAGCGGTAACTGCATCTGTGTGAGCAATCAGGATACAAATTTCCTGGTAGATACCGGCATCAGCAGAAAGAGGATCGTCGGCGGACTCCAAGAAATCGGAGTTGACCCTGCCTCTCTGGGCGGTATCTTTGTGACCCATGAACATAATGACCATATCAGCGGACTGGGTGTTTTCCTCAGAAAATACCCTGTCCCTGTTTTTGCGACCGGAAAAACCATCGATGCCATTTTCGCGTCCGGCTCTCTTGGAAAAGTGGACAGAAAGCTTTTTCACAGCCTTCAGCCGGACCGGCCTTTTGAAATGGAAGGCCTTACAGTCGAGGCATCCAGCACTCTTCATGATGCGGCGGCCCCGGTCTGCTATACCTTCTCGGAGGGAGAGACTAAAACTGCTATCGCAACTGACCTGGGAACATTTGACGATTACCTGATCGACAAGCTTTCCGGCTGCGAGACGCTGCTGCTTGAAGCAAATCATGACCTGAACATGCTGATGGTGGGACCCTATCCCTATCCCTTAAAAAGAAGGATCTTAAGCAACAGCGGTCATCTTTCCAATGAGAGAGCAGGCCAGCTTCTGTCCAGAATTCTGGGGAAGAATTTAAAACAGGTGATGCTGGGCCATCTTTCAAAAGAGAATAATTTTGCCGAACTGGCATATGAAACAGTCGTCAGTGAACTGGCGATGCATGGAATCAACCTGGAGGAAAAGGGTGTGCAGATTAAGGTTGCCTCCCGCACGGAACTGACAGGATTCTGATAATAATAAGCGGAGGAATCAATCATGGAAAACAATGTATTAAAGAAATCAATTATTACAGTAGTCGGAGTAGACGCAGTGGGGATCATTGCAAAGGTATCTTCCTATCTTGCTTCCAATAATATCAATATCCTTGATATCAATCAGACCATCACAGGCGGGTTTTTCAATATGATGATGGTTGTGGAATCCGATGAGAAGACCAAGACATTTCCCGACATGGCAGCTGAGCTGGACCAGATCGGTGAAGAGATCGGAATGCGGATCCAGGTACAGCGTGCAGAGATTTTTGAGATGATGCACCGGATTTAGGAGGTTGTCCATGCTGAACATAAATGAAGTAATTGAAACGAACCAGATGATTCACGAGATGAATCTTGATGTGCGGACGATCACCATGGGAATCAGCCTCCTTGACTGTGCCGGGGGCAGTCTGGAGGAATTCTGCTCTAATATCCATGCCAAGATTACACAAAAAGCCGGTAATCTGGTCAAGGTCGGAAAGGAGATCGAGCAGGAGTTCGGGATTCCTGTTGTTAACAAGCGGATCTCCGTGACACCCATTGCCCTGGCAGGCGGTTCCTGCTGCAGCGGCCCCGAAGATTTTGTAAAAATCGCCCGCACCCTGGATCAATGTGCCAAGGAAGTGGGCGTGAACTTTATCGGCGGTTATTCAGCTCTGGTCCAGAAGGGCATGACGGCATCGGATGAAAACCTGATCCGGTCTCTGCCGGAGGCTCTTTCAGTGACAGACCGCGTCTGTGCTTCAGTCAATGTAGGATCTACCAAGACCGGAATCAATATGGATGCGGTCCGTCTTCTGGGTCAGGTGATCCTTGAAACTTCTGAAGCCACAAAAGACAGAGAATGTATAGGAAATGCCAAGTTCGTGGTGTTTACCAATGCGCCGGACGACAATCCCTTCATGGCGGGCGCCTTCCATGGTGTGTCCGAAGCGGATGTAGTGATCAATGTAGGCGTCAGCGGTCCGGGTGTGGTAAAAAGAGCGATAGAAACCGTACGGGGACAGAGCTTTGAGATCCTTTGTGAAACCATTAAGAAAACTGCCTTTAAGGTGACCCGGGTAGGACAGCTTGTGGCAAGAGAGGCATCTCGCCGTCTGGGCGTGCCCTTCGGGATCATTGACCTGTCTCTGGCTCCGACACCGGCTGTGGGAGACAGTGTGGGAGAAATCCTTGAGGAGATCGGCCTTGAGTACGCGGGAGCGCCGGGAACTACGGCAGCTTTGGCCATGCTCAATGACCAGGTCAAAAAGGGCGGCGTAATGGCTTCCTCCTATGTGGGCGGCCTCAGTGGCGCATTTATCCCTGTCAGCGAGGACAGGAGGATGATCGATGCCGTAAAGGCAGGCGCCCTGACCCTTGAAAAGCTGGAAGCAATGACCTGCGTATGCTCTGTGGGCCTCGATATGATCGCCGTTCCGGGAGATACCAAAGCATCGACCATTTCCGGTATTATTGCAGATGAGATGGCTCTGGGCATGGTTAACCAGAAGACCACGGCAGTCCGCATTATCCCTGTGATCGGAAAAGGAGTAGGAGAGGAAGTGGAGTTCGGCGGCCTGCTCGGCAGGGCACCCATTATGCCTGTAAATAACTTCGGCTGTGAAGCATTTATCAGGAGAGGCGGACGGATCCCGGCCCCCATCCACAGTTTCAAAAATTAGATGTGAAAGTGACGCATCAGTGCTATAATTATAAGTAAATAACTGTGTAAGAAATTTTAAGAAAAGACCGAAGGAGAAGGACGTGTTCGATTTTATCAGACCGGGCAAAAGCAAGGCTTCTGCACAGGGCCTCAGTATTATCATTGTTGGCTGCGGAAAAGTCGGAAGAGCATTACTGGAGCAGCTGAGCAGGGAAAACCATGATATCACCATTATCGACAAAAATGAGCGTAAGGTAAGAGAACTGGGTGAAATGTATGATGTTATGGGTGTCACCGGCAACGGGGCAAGCTATGTCGTACAGAAGGAAGCCGGTGTAGATAAGGCAGATGTTATGATCGCGGTAACGGATTCAGACGAGTTGAATCTGCTTTGCTGTACGATTGCCAAATATTCCGGCAAATGTTCCGCCATTGCCAGGATCCGTACACCGGATTACTCAAGAGAATCCGAATTCCTGCGCGAGCGCCTGGGTCTTGCCATGATTATTAATCCGGAACTTGAAGCTGCAAAAGAGGCTGCGAGGATTCTTTACCTGCCGTCAGCTCTTGAAGTCAATTCCTTTGCCCACGGGCAGGCAGAACTGATTAAGTTCAAGATTAAAAAAGACAATATCCTGGCTGGCAAAACCATTTCCTATCTGCGTCAGAATATCGAGAGCAATATTCTTGTCTGCGGAATCCAGAGAGGTGATGATCTGATCATTCCCACGGGTGACACCACGATGATGGCTGAGGATGTGATATCAATCGTGGCCGACCGCAATGCCACAAGGGGATTCTTCGAAAAGATTGGTTTCAAGACCAATTCCGTAAAAAGCTGTTTGATCGTCGGAGGCGGAAAGTCAGCTTACTATCTTGCTGAAGAACTTCTGAGGATGAATATAGACGTTAAGATTATTGAGCGTAATGCCAGGCGCTGTGAGGAGCTTTCCATTCTTCTTCCCAAAGCCATCATCATTCACGGGGACGCTGCGGATGAAGATCTGCTGAAGGAAGAGGGAATCGAGTATGTTGAATCCTTTGTTCCCCTTACCGGCATCGACGAGGAAAACATTTTCCTGACTCTGTATTCGGGACAGGTTTCCAACGCAAAGTGCATTACAAAAATCAGCCACATTCATTTTAAAGATGTAATCAACAGCCTCAATCTGGGAAGTGTAATTTATCCCAAGTACTTTACCTCCGAGGCTATAATAAAATATGTGCGTGCCATGAAGAATTCCATGAAAAGCAACAGTATTGAAACCCTTTATCACATGTTTGACCGGAGGGTGGAAGCGCTGGAATTCCGTGTGGATCAGCCGTGCAGAGTTACTGATATACCTATCATGGATCTGAAGCTGAAGGATAAGCTTCTGATCTGCTTTATTAATCGTGGTGGAAGAATTCTGCTTCCGACCGGTTCCGATCAGATCATGGTCGGCGACACGGTTATGGTTGTGACCACCCATTCAGGATTTATTGAAATTGAAGACATACTTGCATAACTGACGGAGGAAGACATGAACAGTTCAATGATCCGGCATGTACTGGGAAATATATTGAAAATTGAAGGGGTGCTGATGGTTCTGCCCTGTCTGGTTGCCATAGTCTACCGGGAGAAGGAAGGACTGGCCTTTCTTGCCGTGGCGGTTCTCTGTGAAGCCTGCGGATTCCTGATGACCCTCAGAAAGCCCAGAAGCCACGTCTTCTACTTTAAAGAGGGTTGTGTAGCCACAGCCATGAGCTGGATTCTCCTTTCTGTGTTTGGTGCTTTACCCTTCCGGATCACCGGTGAGATACCCTCTTATGTTGATGCCCTTTTTGAAACAATTTCCGGCTTTACTACCACAGGGTCCAGTATTCTGACGGATGTGGAGGCGCTGTCCCACTGTACGCTCATATGGAGAAGTTTTACCCACTGGGTAGGCGGCATGGGTGTTCTGGTGTTCCTGCTGGCAATCATTCCCATGGGCGGCGGGTCACATTTCCACCTGATGAAGGCGGAGAGCCCGGGACCTTCCGTGGGAAAGCTTGTGCCAAAGGTAAGATATACGGCCCAGATCCTTTACATGATCTATATCGGGCTGACAGCAGCGGAGATTATCCTCCTTGTGATCGGCGGCATGCCCCTGTTTGACTCGGTAGCCCACGCCTTCGGAACAGCCGGTACAGGCGGTTTCGGCATTAAGGCAGACAGCATCGGCGGATATTCGCCCTACCTGCAGTGGGTGGTCGGCATTTTCATGCTGCTTTTCGGTATCAATTTTAACTTTTATTATTATATACTCCTGAAAAATGTCAGGCGGGCCTTCGCCATGGAAGAGGTACGGGGATATCTGCTGATCATCGCGGCGTCCACCGCTTACATTACATACAGCATACACAAGAGTTCCATGGCTTTCGGAACTTCTCTGCGCCATGCATTTTTCCAGGTGTCTTCCATTATTACCACAACAGGATTTGCCACATACGACTTCGAAACCTGGAGCAAGTCCTGCCATGTGATTCTGGTCATGCTTATGTTCATTGGAGCCTGTGCCGGCAGTACCGGCGGCGGAATCAAGGTCAGCAGGATCATCACCATGGTCAAGACAGTGATCAAAGAACTGCAGTCTTATATTCATCCCAAAAGCATCAAGAAGATCAAGATGGACAGCCGTCCTATTGAACACGAGGTGGTAAGGGCGACTAACGTTTTTCTGATCACATTTCTGATCATATTCGTTATATCGGTTTTCCTTGTCTCGCTTGACGGTAATGACCTGGTGACATCCTTCACGGCAGTGGCAGCGACCATCAATAATATCGGTCCGGGACTTTCCAAAGTCGGACCCACCTGCAATTTCAGCTTTTTCAGTGATTTTGCCAAGTTTGTTATGATGTTTGACATGCTGGCCGGAAGACTTGAACTTTTCCCCCTGCTGATTCTGTTACACCCGGCCATCTGGAAGGATCTTACCAATCAGAAGATCAAGACTGTAATGCGTGAAAGGACGGACAGAAAATGAAGTCTTCCCAGATAGACTTCGGGGATGAAAATGTCTCGCGAAGTATACTTGCGGCAGCCCTGCCGATGCTTCTGGCCCAGCTGCTGAACCTTCTCTACAATATTGTTGACAGAATATATATCGGACGGATACCGGGAACAGGCCCTGCGGCCCTTGCCGGCGTAGGACTTTGTTTTCCCGTTATAACTATTATCACCGCCTTTTCCAATCTGTTTGGAGTGGGCGGTGCGCCTTTATGTGCCATAGAGCGGGGGAAAAAGAACCGGGATGGAGCCAGGCACATTCTCAATAACGCATTTTTCATGCTTATGCTGACAAGCCTCTTGCTGCTGGCCGGTGGGATCATTTTTCATAAACCCGTTCTTTACCTTTTCGGCGCCAGTGACAGGCTCTATCCCTACGCCTCGGTCTATATGATCATCTATCTGCTGGGGACTCCGGCTGTCATGACCTCGCTGGGACTGAATCCCTACATCAACTGCCAGGGATTTGCGGCTGTAGGCATGCGGACAGTCCTTCTGGGAGCGGTTTTGAATATCATCCTTGACCCCATTCTTATTTTTGCATTTCATCTGGGAGTCGCGGGAGCAGCGGTGGCCACGGTGGTCTCCCAGGTGGCCTCGGCCATATGGGTCCTGACCTTCCTTACCGGAAAAAAGGCGGAAATCCGCCTTTCTCTTTCCGAGCTTAAACCGGATCCTGTCTGCATCGGCCGGATTACCTTGCTGGGGACTGCAAGTTTTGTCATGCAGGTTACCGACTCTGTCACACAGATTGCCTGCAACAGCATGCTGCAGCAGTTCGGCGGGGATCTCTATATCGGTATCATGACCGTGATCAATTCCATAAGGCAGATTGTACAGGTTCCTGTGATGGCTCTCTCAGACGGGGCAACCCCTGTCATTTCCTATAATTACGGGGCCGGTGACAGGAAAAAGATCATCTCCTGTGTGAAGATCCTGACAGGAATTGAAGTGGTCTATACCATGGCGGCATGGCTTTTGATCAGGCTTATGCCGGGCATGTTTATAAGAATTTTCAGCAATGATCCTCAGATGATCGCTGCCGGTGTTCCGGCAGTCAATATCTTTTTTGCCGGATTTGTCATGATGGCGTTCCAGTACTGCGGCCAGACCATATTTAAAGCCATGGGCAAATCGGGCAGAGCGATTTTCTTTTCCGTTCTCCGCAAGGGGATTATCGTTCTTCCCCTCACCCTGATCCTTCCGGGTCTGATGGGGCTGGGGACAAAAGGAGTATTCCTGGCGGAGCCCATATCAAATGTAATCGGAGGCGCAGCCTGCTACCTGACAATGTATTTTACATTGCTGCGCCCCATGATCAAAGAAGCTGCCAAAGAAGGAGTGAATTCAAATGGGAATGAATGACACACCGTCCGGCGAACGGACACATATCGGTTTCTTCGGTAAGAGAAACGCGGGCAAATCCAGTGTAGTTAATGCTGTGACAGGACAGGATCTGGCCGTAGTATCTCCGGTGGAAGGAACAACCACGGACCCGGTCAGCAAAGCCATGGAGCTTCTGCCTCTGGGGCCGGTCATGATCATAGATACACCGGGTTTTGATGACAGCGGCAGCCTGGGCAGGCTCCGGGTGAGAAAGACCAGGGAAATCCTGAACCGGAGCGATCTGGCCATTCTGGTGATCGATGCCGTAAAAGGCCCGGGAGGGGCAGATCATGAGCTGATTGACATTTTCCGTGAAAAGGAGATACCCTATCTGATCGTATACAATAAATGTGATCTTTTAGAAGAACTTCCCCCTGCCGGGAAAAATGAAATCTATGTCAGCGCTACGGAAAAAATCCGCATACAGGAATTAAAAGAGATGATGGCAGCGGCTGCCCTTAAGAAGGAAGAGAGAAAACTTCTTTCTGATCTGATCAGCCCGGGCCAGAGAATCGTTCTGGTTGTCCCCATCGACAAGGCAGCCCCGAAAGGACGGCTGATTCTGCCCCAGCAGCAGGTGATCAGGGAAGTCCTGGATACGGGCGCCTATGCTGTCTGTACCAGGGAGGACGGCCTTCAGGGACTTCTGGAAGGAGGAGAGGATCCTGACCTGATCATCACGGACAGCCAGGTCTTCGAACAGGTTGCCTGCCTTGTACCCGAACATATACCCATGACTTCCTTTTCCATCCTGATGGCAAGATATAAGGGATTTCTGGAGAGCGCTGTGGAGGGATGCAGGGCCATTGACAATCTGAAAGACGGAAGCAGGATCCTCATTTCCGAGGGCTGCACCCATCACAGGCAGTGTGATGATATCGGTACGGTAAAGATACCTGCCTGGATCAGAGAATACACAGGAAAAGAGATCACATTTGAGACAAGTTCCGGACGTTCTTTCCCGGAGGACCTGTCTTCTTATGACCTGGTCATTCACTGCGGCGGCTGTATGCTCAACCAGAGGGAGCTGCGCTACAGGATGAAACAGGCCGGGGATCAGAATGTACCTTTTACCAATTACGGAACGGCCATAGCCATGATGAAGGGAATCCTTGCCCGGAGCATCAGGCCTGTCCTTTCCCGGAAAGTGCCCCAAAGAGGGCAGGCGGAGTAAATTCCAAATGCGTTACCGGATTCAACAGGGAAGTGTATCACTGGGCGGAGAAATCATACTGGATCATATAGACTTCGAAATCAAAGGAAATGAAAAACTGGCCCTTATAGGGAAGAACGGGTCGGGAAAGACTACCCTGCTGCGCTTTCTGGCCGGGGAGCTGGACCCGGACCGCGATGACAGGCACTTCGGTCCGGTCAGGGATAAATCCAGGTCTTTCACTATCCGATATGTTCCGCAGATCGTCAGCAAAGAAGAGGAAGACGGGGACGGAAAGGAGGAAACTCTTTCCGGAGGAGAGGAAATGAAAAGGCGCCTTGAGCAGGCCCTTTTGGCCGGAGCAGATCTGCTGCTGCTGGATGAGCCGACCAACCATCTGGACCAGGAAGGAGTGGAATGGCTTGAGAAAGAACTGAAAGCCTGTCCGGGGGCGGCTGTGATCGTTACCCATGACCGGTATTTTCTTGACAGAGTGGCGGATGCGGTCTATGAACTCTCCGAAGGAAGATTAACACGCTATGCCGGCGGTTACAGTTCCTATCTGGAACAGAAAAGAACAGAAGAAAAGAGTGCCTTAAAAAAATATAAAGCAGAGCAAAAAGAGATAGAACGACTGAAGAAATTCATCTCCAGATTCGGTCATCAGTCAAAAAAAGCTGCCCAGGCAAAGAGCAGGAAAAGACAGCTTGAGAGTATGATCATGATGGAAATTGCCGGCAGATCCTTCACAAGACTGCCTTCGGATCCCATTGAGCCGATGCGCCGTCCGCCTAGGATCCTCATGGAGGCGGATAAAGCGGAAATCGGCTATAAGGAGTCGCTGTGCACCCTGACCTTTACCCTCCGGCGGGGAAGAAAGATCGGAATCATAGGGAAAAACGGAGCGGGTAAGAGTACATTTTTAAAGACGCTTACAGGTAGAATACCACTGATAAAGGGCAAGCTTGTGATACGTGAAGGTGTCATGGCAGGTTTCTATGACCAGGAATCTGCCGGGGCCCTGTCGGACCTGACAGTTCTGGACCATTTCAGGGCCTGTTTTCCCGGTATGGAAGAAGAAAAACTCAGGTCTCTTCTGGCTGCTTACGGGTTTGGCGGCAGAGATGCCCTGATCCCGGTTTCGGGTCTCTCAGGGGGCGAGAGAAGCAGACTGCTGCTGGCAGAGACCATAGAAAGCAGACCAAATCTGCTTTTGCTGGATGAACCGACCAACCACATGGATATAGATGGCAGAGAGAGGATTGAGCATATGCTCTCTCTATATACAGGTACCATACTTTTTGTAACCCACGACCGCTATTTCCTGAAAAAAATCGCGGATTCTCTTCTCATTTTCAGTGACAATGAAGTCCTTTATTATCCTTACGGCTATGATCATTATGTGGAAATGCTGGAGAAGAGAAGGGCAGGCAGCCTGCAGGGAGCAGATCCTGTCGCGGCGGAAAATACCAGACTTCTGGAAGGACTGGCTTCCGTACCGGACAGAGAGCGCCATCAATCTGCAAGATACAGCACAGAGCAGTCTTTTGCGGACTGGCAGCTGATCATGGCAGAAGAAGCCAGGGCTGAGGCAGAGGCCGGACTGAAAAAACTGGCAGAAGACAGGGAGGCCGATTTAAGGCAGGCTCCGGATGAAGAGACCTACTGCAGACTGGAAAAGATCTGGGAAGAACGTGAAAAAGAACTTCTTGAAGCCTATACGGAATCATGCTGTAACTGGTATGAAAAATGGCTCGATTACCGGGAGGCATTTGAGAATTATCAGGACCTGTAGTATAATTATTTCTAATACAGGCGATAGCCGGACAAAAGCTTTATAAAGCATATGATTCTATAATATTACATTTAACAAGGGGGAAAAAAGATGACAACCCAGGAAATCCTTGACTGCGCTTTAAGCGCCAAAATGGCAGTGAACGCTGCTGACGAAAAGACAAAGAACCAGGCTCTGGCATGCATGGCAGACGCCCTGATCGCGCATACGGATCAGATCCTGGCTGCCAATGACCAGGACTATGCTTCCGCACAGGGAAAGATGAGTCAGGTTATGCTGGACCGGCTTCTTCTCAATAAAGAACGTATTGAGGGTATGGCTGCCGGAATCCGAGAGCTGATCGATCTTCCTGACCCTGCCGGAAAGGTCCTGGCAACAGTTGACCGGCCAAGCGGTATCCATATTGAGAAGACAGCTGTACCGCTCGGTGTGATTGCCATTATCTACGAGAGCAGACCAAATGTGACCAGCGATGCGGCAGCTCTCTGCATCAAGAGCGGCAATGCCTGCGTTCTGCGAAGCGGCAAAGAGGCCTGGAAAAGTGCCAGGGCGGTCGTAGACGCCATGAAAGAAGGCCTTGTCAAAGCCGGACTTCCGGCAGACTGTGTTTCCCTGATTGAAGATATTACACGGGCAAGTTCCCTGGAGCTGATGAAAGCAGTGGGTTATGTAGACCTTCTGATTCCAAGGGGCGGAGCAGGACTGATCCGGGCCTGTGTCGAGCAGGCAAAGGTTCCCTGTATCCAGACCGGAACCGGTATCTGCCATATCTATGTGGATAAGGATGCAGACCAGGATAAGGCGCTCAATATTATTGAAAATGCCAAGACCAGCCGTCCCAGTGTATGTAATGCGGAGGAAGTTCTCCTTGTACATGAAAAAATCGCCGGCGAATTTCTTCCTAAGCTCAGGAAGCGCCTTGTGGATGACAGGAGCCGGGATGGAAAGACACCGGTGGAACTGAGGCTTTGTGAGAGAAGCGCCGCCCTGATCGAGGGAGTGCCGGCAGGACCTGATGACTTTGATACAGAATTCCTTGATTATATCCTGGCAGTGAAGATCGTAGATTCACTGGAAGAAGCAGTTGATCATATTGACAGACATTCCAGCCATCACAGTGACGGTATCATTACCGAGTCTGAGGAGGCAGGCGCATACTTCCGCAGAAGAGTGGACAGTGCGGCAGTCTATGTCAATGTATCCACCCGATTTACGGATGGAGGAGAATTCGGACTTGGCTGTGAGATGGGAATTTCCACTCAGAAACTGCATGCCCGTGGTCCCATGGGACTGGAAGAACTCTGCACATACAAGTATATCGTCAGTGGAGACGGACAGATCAGGTAAACAGATCAGCTAAGAATAAAGAGGGCAGTCGCAGTAGCATTGTCGCCATTCATAAAAGAATGGACAGATCGTTACTGCGGCGCCCTTTTTTTGTACGTCTTTTTTTTTGTAATAGCATAAAAGAATCAAAAAAAGATCTGCTTTCGCAAGAAAGCAGATCAAATATATCATTTCCAAATTAAGATTTTCAGATCTTTATACAGAAGGCAGCCATGCCGTCAGCCAGGTCATCTTCTCCGGCATCAATTGCTTCCTGCTTCTCATCAAGTTCTTCCAGATAATCTTTATAATTCTCTGTGGTAAGATTTTCGATATCTTCATCACTGATCAGAGAATCATCGTAATTCCTGCGGATGAAATCTTTCAGGAACATCAGAAAAGCCCCATGGTAGATTTCCCTGGTCAGGAAGAGAATCTGATCTACATCGATGTCATCCTTTGACAGCTCCTGGTAAAGCTTCATGTAATTCTCATCTTTGATCTGCAGGAACATGAGGGTCTGTTCAACCAGTATCTCATCTTTTTTGAAAAGAGAAATATAACCGTAGAGGTACATAAGCTGACGGAATGTCATGACAAAGTCATTGGGGATGAAATCCATCAGGAATTCCTCGTAGCTGATCTTTACCCGCATGAGCGAATCCGAGAGGAGACGCCGGATGGAGACCTCCCTGAAAGGACCCGGTATCTGGATCTTATCCACATCCACAGTTTCCAGCTTGTACATTTCTATGGCCTGGGTCAGGGTAACCTTACATGCGTGGAATTCCGAATAAGCATTCATGTAAAGGAAGAAGTCCTCCTTGCTGTCCAGATCACACTTGATAAAATCGTAGAAATGTGTGAACTCATGGAAAAGAATAAAGCGGATATAGCTTTCCGAGTAGAGATGGAAACGGGGATTCAGATGAAGGATATATCTGCCCGCAAGGAGTTCGTGAAGGTCAAAGCATCCCTCCACATTCTCATCCGTATCATAGACCACGGCAGAGATCATCACATCACTGTCCAGATCAAATCTCTCTTTAAATTCAGTCCAAAGTTGGTTAACTTGTATAAGATTCATATATAACCCGCCTGTCGGAATACAATATCTTGTGTCTCTGCAAAAGATAGACATACTACTGCTAATACATAATCATTATAAACCCCGTGGAAAAAAATAACAAGGAAAATCAAATGGTTTTCCTTGTTAAGAATGATACTATTTTATTTTTCCGGCCTTTCGGCCATCCTGTTATTCAGGCAAAAGATCAATGGTCCAGACGTTCGAAATAGAAGAAGGCCTGAGCGATCAGTCCGCCGCTTTCAAGATCCTGCCTGCTGACCCAGTCGCCCCAGGGGGATGTAGCCCGCTTGGGAAGATAGTGGGGATCCAGCAGTAAGAACTTTTTGGTCTTTTTGTTATAATCGACAATTGCCGAATAGTGCCCCGGCAGATAAACGATGGCTGCCTGCCCCTCACCAAGACGTCTCTTCAGGGAAGAGAAGGAGTAGTTGGATCCTACATAACGGAAGCCGTAGCGGTAACCGAACTTTTTGGCCATGGCGGAAAAGAATCCGCTGTCTGTTCCGCTTCCCTCAATCCTGTATCCGGTTTCAGAAGCATAATCACCAAGCTCCAGAGGATCCGCCATATTTCCCGTAAGAGAGTAGATCAGATTCATGGAAGCGAAGATACCGCATCCGGAAGTACAGAAATTGCCTTCTTCGGTTTTACGGCGTCTGCCCTTACCGTAATGATAATGAGCCCACTCGGGATCATACTGGACGATGTCTCTCAGATTTCCCTTTTCAATAGCCTTGGCCGTTCTGTTCAGTCTCCATGTGGAATTTCCGTCCAGGACTTCTTTTGTAAACTCCGGAAGGCAGGAGACCTCATTAATGCGGAGATATTTGTGAGAATCGGCATCCATGATGCGGAAGACATTTTTCTTTCTTATCAGAATAAAGCGGCCCGCCTCAGCTTCAGAACCCCAGCACCTGATACGGGGTCTTCTGGCTGTCCAGGGATCCGGCAGGAGCCATCGGCCCGTCTGCTCGTTTTTAATGGTAAAGGTGTTGTTACCCGCATAGGTAAATGTCAGAAGCAGATCCAGATTGCAGGCGGTATCGGCCATGGAATCATCGGGAAGAATCTGCCTGTCAGAAGAAAGAGAAGCCTTTTCCAGGCGGGCACGGTAGGTGCCGTCGGAAATAATCTGCTTATCCCTTCCGTCATAGATCAGGCTGCTGCCATAGAATTCATCTCTGGTGACCCAGCCGTAACGAAGCTTTTTCTTCTTTTTGTATTCGACTTCAAGCCAGCTTCCGTCCTTGCCTACCGCGACGGCTCCTTCAAACTCCGGAATGTAATCCTGGATATCGCCGCCGGGTTCGGTATAAACGGTCATACCATGTCTGGCATTGGCATATTCAAAATCAGTTGTTTTTTTATAAGCATGCTTGAATGCATGTACTTTAAGCGGTACTGCACCGAAGGTGATGCAGACGCAGAGTAATGCAGCAAGGAAGCTTTTTGTAAATATTTTCACAGGAACCTCCCTGTTTTCATCATAGTCTGTCTTTTTTTTAGCAAACATGAATGCATTATAACACAAACCCTTATTCAGATAAAGTAAAAGTTTTGCGGTTATTATCCTGTTTAACAGTAGATCTTACAGAAAAATGTATCAGAAATACCTCAAAAAAATTAACTAAATGTAACAAATTGTTAATAAAAAGTTGCGTTTTGCCTCCGATTGTGTTAAAATCACTAATAGTTTCATTGATAAAACTATTTCACACAGAATTTGAGGGGAAAGATTATGAAAAAGATTATAAAGAGACTGCTGATTCTGGCTATAGCTTTCATGCTCTTCTCGCCGTTATTCGGTCTGAAAGCTGAAGCAAAGAGCATCTACACAAAGAGCAGAGTTACAGACGCTGCAGTGGAGAAGATCCTTGCCAAATGTACCAATGAAAGCATGACAAATGAACAAAAGCTTGAAAAGGTATACATTTATCTTGTAAAGCATATGAAGTATTCCCACAAAAAGGGAAAAATCAGGATCAAAGTAAGTTCCGCGGACCAGAAGGCAGTCAATGCCAAGATCGCCGAGCTGAAAGCAGCTAAGAGTATTTCTTTCAGCAGCAAGTTTAAGAAAAGATATAAAAACGTACGTACCATGCAGGGAACATGCTACGATATGTCAGCTGTATTCTGTATCATTGCCAATCATCTCGGCTATAAGGCCGGACTCCACCACGGAAGATATGTCCGCGGCAACCGTTCTACCTGTGAGCACTGGTGGAATTACGTTGTTATTAACGGCCAGAAGAAATGGTTTGACGTACAGGCTGCCAATGCCAGCTGGAAGGGCCATCATTCCACAAAGGCAATCATGAAATTCTACAAAAAATCCAAGGGTTCCAAAGATTGGAAAAAACACCACAGAGGTTAATAAAAAAGCCTGAACTGAACAGTAAAGAGCAGGGCTCCGGAGAAGATAAGTCTACCGGAGCCTTTTTTATCGCTTAAAGCAGTAGTTTCATTCATATTTCCATTCCGGCGGATTCGTGCTATAATTATTAGATAATTGTATCTTACAGAGTGTGGGAAGAAGGGATACTATGTTCTTTTGGAAAATTGATGAGGAGACCATACGGTGTCTTATTAATAAAGAAGAAATAGGCAGCATGGGATATAAGATCGAGGAACTGGAGGAGGACGACGCAGTCATGTCCAGTTTTCTTGATGACATCGTGAATCATTCCACCAGCTTTATACAGTGGAATACGGAAAACGGTGTACAGGCCTACACGGCCAGGATGCTGCCTTCGGACCAGTTCCTGCTGACCATCAGCTGCACTTTTCAGGATGAACTGATCGACAAGGATCTGGATATTATCAGGAATATCAGCACACATCTGAAGAATAATCTGTCCGAAGAGCGATTCCATGACATTTATACGGCCAGGGGAGAGCATAAGGAGCAGGCGTTCGGCGAACTGATCCGGGACCTTCACAGGATTTTTTCGGGAGACTTTGAAAGACCGGAGGAAAAGAACCGCAGGAATCGCGACCACGTGCTCCGGTCCAGGATTATCGAATTCGATGACCTGCAGAAGCTGATTGATTACAGCCATCTGATCCGCAGCCACAAAGATATCACGTCAAGGCTTTACAGAAAAGATGACCGCTATATGCTCATGATGCAGTTCTTTGATTCTCTTAGAAACGATGAGCTCCATCCTCTGCTGGCAGCCGCTTTTGAATTTGACGGGATTCTTAAGGAGTCGGATTATGAGGAGTATGTGCTTTCAGAGCATGCCGACCTCCTGATCGATACAGATGCGATCGGGATCCTAGATTCCATGTAAAGGAGACAGCTTATGGACCTCAAGGAAGCGAGAGCCGGTATCGACCGGGTTGACAGAGAGATGCGCAGTCTGTTTACTGAGAGGATGGCTATTGCCGGACAGATTGCCGCCATTAAGGCAGAAACAGACGATGATATATATAAACCCGACAGGGAACAGGTCATTATAGACAGGCAGACAAAGGATATGGATCCGGGTCTGGTCAGGGAGTATACGGCTTTTATCAGGCGCCTCATGGAAATCAGCAGAAAGTATCAGTACGGCAGGACTATGGAACTTCGGGACTGCTTTCCTTTCTCCTATGAGACAGAGGAGACCGGCCAGGGGAAGACGGCCCTGACAAAAGACCTGATGCTGACCGGCAGGGAACTGCCCGACCGCCTCTATGACATCCTGATTGACAATGATCTTTATATCTGCCGATACAGGGCGGAAGAGGATGGAGCCGGCTCCGGATGGCTTATCACGGTCACAGACCATATGCTTGTCCTTCCTGATCATAACCGCCTTCTTATCATGTTCACCTGTCCGGGCGGATACAGCGGTCTTGGAAAGGTCCTTACCATGATCTCCGATTACGGGGTTGCCGTGACAAGACTGGATACAAGACCTTATACGGAAAATGGCGACTTCGGCTGCAGATTTTTTGCCGAACTGGCAGCCAATACAGACACAAAGGAAATCCGGGCCATGCTATTTCAGCTTTCAAAGGAGACGGAAAGCATGAAGATCCTGGGCAGTTACAAATGCAGCCATTGCCGGGAAATAGAATGATAAAGGAGAACTGTTTATGACAGAGTTTACAGAAGAGAAATCCTTTGACCGGGACGCATACGACGCCCTGATCAGCAGAATCAGATATGACAAGGGGGATGCGGCATCCTATGAAAACATGCTCAACTTCCTCTGGAATTATGTGACGGATCCTGACAGCCTGGAAGACAGGGAAGGAATCCTGGAGGAATACCTGCATTGGAGCAGACAGCTCTGCGACAGATGTTATATCCATATGCCCCATGACCTGCCCTATGTACAGATCAGAAAGTGCTATGAATGCACCGTTCTTCTCTTCCTGGGCAGGACTGCTGAGGGGGAAGAAGTGATAAAGGAAATAGGAGAAGAGTCCTTTGAGCAGGACGGACCGGCTCCCAAAGCCATCATGCTGCAGAACGGGAAGATACACCGGCCCATGTCAAGATTATTCATAATCTATAACTATGCAAAGTATTACAGCCATTTCGGCATGGCGGATGCCCTTTTATCCCTGAAAGACCGTTTCGCCTATGCCTTTACGGAATTCGGGGACGGCAGTCATGACAGCCATGATGCCTTTTTAAAGAGCCAGATGGAAGAAGACCCGCCCATGATTCCCTATCCGGTTTATGACCGCGTATATAACCGGGAAGGAGCCGGAAGAGGCTTTTATATTTATTATGATCCTGAAAAGCAGATGCCTGTCGGCAAATGTATGGGACCGAACAGCAGGACTACATCCTGATCCGCAATTTGTCAGGGATCATCACTGTAAGAACCGCTAAATGTAAAATGTGTCTGATCAGCGTTATCAGTCTATAATCAAAATTCGGGAGGTAAAAACATAATGAGCAGCTATTCCATCGATACCAAATGTGTACAGGGAGGATACAGACCGGAGAACGGAGAGCCCAGGCAGGTGCCGATCATTCAGAGTACAACCTACAAATACGACACCAGCGAGGCTATGGGTAAACTTTTTGACCTGGAGGAAGAAGGCTACTTTTACACCAGGCTTCAGAATCCGACCAACGACACGGTGGCTAAGAAGATCTGCGAACTTGAGGGCGGAACAGCAGCCATGCTGACATCATCCGGCCAGGCAGCATCCTTTTATGCTGTATTCAACATCGCTTCCTGCGGTGACCATATTGTTTCATCTTCTTCCATCTATGGCGGAACCTACAATCTTTTCGCTGTGACCATGAAGAGAATGGGTATCGAATTTACATTTGTCTCTCCCGACTGCACGGAGGAAGAACTTGATGCGGCTTTCAGGGCCAACACCAAAGCCGTTTTCGGCGAGACCATCGCCAATCCGGCCCTTACGGTCCTGGATATTGAAAAGTTCGCCAATGCCGCTCATGCCCATGGTGTGCCGCTGATCATCGATAACACTTTCGCAACTCCTGTCAACTGCAGGCCTTTTGAGTGGGGCGCCGATATCGTGACCCATTCCACTACCAAGTATATGGACGGCCACGGAGCCGGTGTCGGAGGCTGTATTGTGGACAGTGGAAATTTTGACTGGACCAGATACCCGGATAAGTACCCGGGGCTGTGCACACCGGATGAGAGCTATCACGGAGTGGTCTATACGGAACGGTTCGGTCTGGGCGGCGCTTTTATCACAAAGGCTACGGCCCAGCTCATGAGAGATTTCGGATCCATCCAGTCCCCCCAGAATGCCTTTTTACTCAATCTGGGTCTGGAGAGTCTGCATGTCCGCATGAAGCGCCACAGTGAAAACGGTATGGCAGTCGCAAAGTTCCTCTCTGAGCATGAGAAGGTGACCTATGTTAATTACTGCGGTCTTGAGGGAGACCGCTACCATGAGCTGGCCAAAAAGTATCTGCCGAACGGATCTTGCGGCGTGGTCAGTTTCGGAGTCAGGGGTGGAAGAAAAGCTGCGGAAGCATTTATGAAGTATATGAAACTGGGTGCGATCGAGACCCACGTGGCTGATGCCAGGACCTGCTGCCTGCATCCGGCAAGCGCGACACACCGTCAGATGAATGACGATGAGCTTGAGGCCTGCGGAGTAAAACCGGATCTGATCCGTTATTCCTGCGGTCTGGAAGCGGCAGAAGACCTGATTGCCGATCTGGCACAGGCCCTTGACCGGATCTGATCCGGCCGGGAGGCATGGCATGACCATGACTCAGGAGTCTGACAGCACAGGAAGACTGAAGGTGAATTTATTATGGAACGAATTGTTAACAGCTTTGTTGTAGCCATTGCAAGGGCACACAGCTATTTCTTAAGTTTAAATGACGCGAATGAAGCAAGCTTTTCCGATAAACAGCTGCATTTTATCGTAATCGGACTGGTGGGCATGGCAATGCTCCTTGTGATCTATCCGCTCTTTAAACTGTTAAGCAGAAACCATGTTCTGATCATTGCATTTATTTACGTGTTTACTCTTGTCCTGGGTATGACATTTGCCATAGAGCTGGGGCAGAGGATTTCAGGAAGCGGGACCATGGAATTCGGAGACATAGTGTTCGGTATCTGCGGATTCCTGCTTATGTTCATCATATTTGCCGTGATCCGTGAAATCATCATGGCAATATGGCGGCTGATCAGCGGCATGGTTTCCGGCGAAAATTAGGAGACGCAGGATGAATAATCTTAAAATACTTGTGGCAGATGACGAAAGCAGGATGCGTAAGCTGGTCCGGGATTTCCTGAGAAAAGAGGGATATGACGTCGTGGAAGCGGCGGACGGTGAAGAGGCTCTTGACCTCTTTTATAATGACAGATCGTTAAGCCTGATCATCTGCGACGTGATGATGCCGAAAGCTGACGGCTTCGAAGTGGTACGGGAGATTCGTCAGACCTCGGATATACCGATCATCATGCTGACTGCAAAAGGAGATGAGCGGGATGAGCTCAATGGTTTTGACCTGGGCGTGGATGAATACATATCCAAGCCTTTCAGCCCCAAGATCCTTGTAGCCAGAGTGGAGGCTATCTTAAGGCGGTCCGGCTCCCTGGACGGGCAGGATGTGATCGAAGCCGGCGGTATTGAAATGAATCTGGCGGCCCATGAAGTCAGGATTGACGGAGAGCCGGTCACACTGAGCTTTAAAGAGTTTGAACTCCTCAATTATTTTGTGGTAAATCAGGGTGTGGCACTCTCCAGGGAGAAGATCCTCAACAATGTATGGAACTACGACTACTATGGAGACGCAAGGACCATTGACACCCATGTAAAGAAGCTTCGCAGCAAACTGGGAAGCAAGGGAGATTACATCAAGACCATCTGGGGCATGGGATACAAGTTTGAAGTAACTGAATAGTTTGATCATAATAACATGTTATTTTCACGAATAACATGTTATTTTATAAGGAGCTCTTATGACAAAATCTATCCGATTCAAAATGACCATGATCCTGATTGCCATTATCGGCGCCATGATCCTTGTTTCCTCCATCTGTAATTTCTTTTTTGCCGAAAAGTATTACAGGTACTCGGAAAGAGCGGCCCTGATCAGCACTTATGATCATATCAATGATATAGTGACTCAGGAGAACAGATCTGACGAAGAGATACAGGATATGATCGCCGACTACATCAATCAGACCCAGATCAAGATTACGGTGGCAAAGCCTGATGAGAAAGGAACAGCTTTTTCTTTCTATCAGAGTAATCTTCTCTATGACGCCCGGATGGATGAGAGAGTCCTGAGTCACCTTCTGATTGTCCGCGACCACCTGCAAAGCTACTGGGAAAGGATGGATGAAGGGGATGAAACGGTTAAGGAAGAACTGGATCAGATGAGGAAATCGGATGATCCCGATCAGGCATTTCTTGCGGATCTGATAGAAAACCATTACTGTATTACCTATGACAATGTTGAACATCCCACCGGAATGTACCTGCTGGGTATGGCCGGGGACGAATACTTTGTCGAGCTTCGTGTGGCAATGGCGGGAATCCGGGAAAGCGCCAGGATCAGCAGCCGCCTCTTCCTTTATGTCGGACTTGTGGGTATACTGCTCGGGACAGCGGCCATTCTTGCTTTTTCCGCATCCTTTACCAAACCCATCAAACAGATGGCAAGGACAGCCGATCAGATGGCTGCCCTGCATTTTGACGAGAAGATCGATATTGACAGGGATGATGAGCTCGGAGAACTGGGCAGGTCCATGAATCTTATGTCGGAAAAGCTTGAATCGACCATAGCGGATCTGAAGGCAGCCAATCTGGAACTGACCAGGGATATACAGAAAAAAGAAGAAATCGACCAGATGCGAAAAGACTTCCTTTCCCATGTCAGCCATGAGCTGAAGACCCCGATCGCCCTGATCCAGGGTTATGCCGAAGGCCTGGCCGAAAATGTAAATGACGATGAGGAGAGCAGAAGTTTCTACTGTGATGTCATCATGGATGAAGCCAGAAAAATGAACACAATGGTAGTCAAGCTTCTGAACTTGAATGAAATTGAATTCGGAGGTCAGAAGCCGGATGTCCGCCGTTTTGATATTTGCCAGATGATCAGGAACAAACTGGCTGCATCTTCCATTCTGCTGGAGAAAAAGGATCTGAAGGCGGAGATTGAGGATGAGCGTCCTGTCTTTGTCTGGGCCGACGAGCTGATGATCGAGGAGGCTTTCAGTAATTACCTGTCTAACGCCATCAACCATGCAGTCGAAGGCTCTGTTATCCGTATCCGCTTCGAGCAGAGGGATGACGGAATCCGTCTCCACGTCTGCAACCGGGGTGAGAAGATTCCGGAAGAAGAACTGGATAAGATCTGGATCAGATTTTATAAAACAGATAAGGCGAGAACAAGGGCATACGGCGGCAGCGGAATCGGGCTGTCCCTCGTGGCGGCTACCATGGAAGCCCACGGCAAAGCATACGGTGTGACCAATACGGAAGACGGCGTTGATTTCTATCTTGATCTGGACGCCGACCGATGATACCTGTTATTTAACGAAGTTATCATATCTGTATAACAATTTTGCCGGGAGAGTATGATACAATATCCGCAAAATAAAATTATAAATATTTTAAAAGGAGTGAATAATATATGGCAATATTCAGAGGATCCGGTGTTGCTCTGGCAACACCCATGAAGGCAGACGGATCAATTAATTTCGAATCATTGGAAAGGCTGATCGAGGCGCAGATCGAGGGAGGAACAGACGCCCTGATCGTATGCGGTACTTCGGGGGAGGCTCCCACTCTTGATGATCCGGAACACCTTGAAGCAATCGATGTTGCCGTAAGGGCGGCAAAAGGGAGAATTCCCGTGATCGCGGGTACCGGTTCCAATAACACTGCCCATGCTGTCATGATGTCGGAAGAATCCGAGAAACTCGGCGCAGACGGTCTTCTCCTGGTTACCCCCTACTACAATAAGGCAACCCAGGACGGCCTCTACAAGCATTACAGGACCATTGCTTCCGCAACAAAGCTTCCCTGCATTGTCTATAACGTGCCTTCCAGGACAGGAACAAATATTCTTCCGGAAACCATGGTGAGACTTGCAAAGGATCAGGAAAACATAGTAGCAATCAAGGAGGCCAGCGGCAATATCAGCCAGGTGGCAAAGCTGGCCCGTCTTGCAGAAGGATGCGTTGACATTTATTCAGGCAATGACGACCAGATCGTTCCCGTATGCTCACTCGGCGGTATCGGTGTTATCTCAGTACTGGCAAATGTCGCTCCCCGGCAGACCCACGATATGGTTATGGCATGCCTTGAGGGAGATTATGTGAAGGCGGCAAAAATGCAGCTTGACGCCATTGACCTGGTAGATCGGCTTTTCTGTGAAGTGAATCCGATCCCGGTAAAGGCTGCTCTCAATATGCAGGGATTTGATGTAGGCATACCGAGACTTCCCCTGACGGAAATGACTCCGGATCACCAGGAGACACTGCGTGAGGCCATGAAGGCATACGGTATTCTGTAAAATTTCCTTTAAATGTCATAATTGCACAGATGCAGATAAGAGACAGGCTTTCAACGGCCTGTCTTTCTTTTAGTCCGGAAGGCAAAAGTCATGAAACCGTAATCCTTTGTCTGCTTTGCATTTGCCTGCATTTTGTTTATAATATGATAGATATCAGCAACCGAAAGATAAGCTTGTAAAGATCAATTATTTTAACAGGAGAATATCTATGAGAACAGAAGAGTGGATCCGCGCAGGCAGCAGGGTGTTTGATGACGTGACTGACGCAGTGAGAACAGGAGATTTTCACGACCTCAGTTACAAGGTAAACCAGCACATTGCCGAAGCGAGGACCAATATAAACATGCAGAATCAGAGACCGGCTCCAAGGAAAAAGCATTTCCTTGCCAGGCCCATCAACAGAAACAAAGGGTTCTGGGCCGTTGCCGGAGGCATTTGCGGGTTTGTTTTCAGCATTCCCCTTTGCCTGATCATAATTGCTTTTATCATATCGGAAGGGATATTATCCTTTGATCCGATGACTGCTTACGGAGGACTGATCCTCCTTGCACCCTTTGCCCTGATGACCGGCTGTTCGGCCTGGCTTTTTATGAAGGGTCAAAAGGAACGTTATCTGGCAAGAAAGTTCTACGAGTACGGAAATGTGGCGGGATATGCCGAGTACATTTCCATTGCCGAACTGTCCGGACAGACAGGAGACAGTCCCCAGACCGTTCTTACGAATCTCAGGAAGATGATCCTTGAAGGCATGCTCGACGGTGCCAGACTGGACCAGAGTGAAAGCACCCTGATCCTGACGGAGGAAGCCTACAGACAGTACCAGCTGGCTGAAGACGGCCGCAGGCTCAGGGAACTGAGCCTGATGGAGCAGGCGAAACGGGAAGAAGAGGAGACCTTTACTTATGGCAGTGACACAGCCCAGCTGCTCAAAGAAGGCCGTGACTACATGAACAGAATCAGGGACATGAGACAGAAGATCGTAAGCGATGATCCAATGGCCGCCAAGATCGACCGAATGATGGATATTACGGAGAAGATCTTTTCCCATGTAAAGGAAGAGCCGGAGTCTGCGTCAGGGCTCAGAAGGTTTATGGAATACTATCTGCCGACCACGGAAAAGCTGATCGGCGCCTATGAAAAGCTGGATGAACAGCCGGAAGCAGGAAATAATATCACGCAGACAAAAGAGGAGATTTCCGATGCCATGGATACCATCAATAATGCCTTCGAGAACCTCCTGGACAGCATGTTCCAGGATGTGGCATGGGATGTTTCATCGGATATATCCGTTATGAAGACCATGCTCAGGCAGGATGGTCTGGTAAAAGAAAAAGTATAGCGAAAAAGCTGTGAGGAAAGGAGATATAAAAATGTCTGATTGGTTGGAAATGGATGAAAAACTGAAGAGCGGACCAAGCCTCTCATTTGATACACCGGATGATTCTCCGGTCCCTGCAGCCGGCCCGGGAGTAAATGAAGCTCTTGTAAAAGAGGAGGACAGACTTACAGAGGAGGAGCGCCGTATGGTGGAATCTTTCAGTGAAAAGATTGATCTGTCCAATTCCGGTGCAATTATGAATTACGGGGCCGGTACCCAGAAAAAGATGGCGGACTTCTCCGACAAGGCGATCGGCAACATCAGATCCAAGGATATAGGAACAGTCGGGGAGATGCTTTCCAGTCTGATTGTCGAATTGAAAAGTATGGATGCATCGGAAGAAGAAAAAGGACTTCGCGGACTTTTCAAAAAAAGCGGAAACCGTTTCAATGCTATGAAGGCAAAATACGCGAAAGTGGAAGACAATGTGGACGGGATTTCCAGAGAACTTGAGCGTCATCAGATTACATTGATGAAGGATATTGATGTTCTGGACAAGATGTATGCCCTGAATCTGACTTACTTCAAGGAACTGACCATGTATATCCTGGCCGGAAGGAAGAAACTGGAGAAGGTGCGGGCCGGAGAACTGGCAGAGCTTCAGAAAAAGGCTGCCGAGAGCGGCTTGATGGAAGATGCACAGGCGGCGGAAGACCTTGCATCCAAGTGCGACCGTTTTGAGAAGAAGCTTCACGATCTGGATCTGACAAGGATCATAGCGCTGCAGACAGGGCCCCAGATCCGTATGGTCCAGTCCTCCGATACCATGATGGTCGAGAAGATCCAGTCTACTATTGTCAATACGATTCCCCTCTGGAAAAACCAGATGGTGATCGCTCTGGGTGTTCATCATGCGGAGCAGGCTGCCAGGGCAGAGCGGGAGGTCAACAACATGACCAATGCTCTCCTGAAAAAGAATGCCGAAACACTGAAAAGCGCTACGATTGCAAGCGCAAAAGAGTCTGAGAGGGGTATAGTGGATCTGGAGACTTTAAAGCATACCAATGAACTCCTGATCTCTACCCTTGATGAAGTTCTGGTCATCCAGAAGGAAGGCAAGGAAAAACGTGCCGCTGCACGTGAAGAGCTGACTCAGATCGAGGAAAGGCTTCGCAAAAAACTTCTGGAAGCAGCTACCAGATAGAAGTGAAAAAACTTTGGAATAAATAGGATAATCAAAGTTTTTTAGGGTTTCCCAAAGTTTTTTAGGGTCTAGCTTTAGGGTCTGGCCGAAAATAATCACCAAGTTTTTTAGGGTTTGGCTTTAGGGGCTATAGATTCTACCATATTTATTAGGGACAAACTTTAGG
>JAFRFJ010000011.1:0-118468 GCA_017434385.1 Eubacterium sp. | reverse complement strand
GTTCAAAACACTGTTTCGTTCCATGGACTTCCCGGGGACATCACTCCCGGTCCGTCCGAATGAATCTGCGAAAGACCGCTCTTTCGCTTCTCTTTGAATTGAACGTTCAAGGTTGTTCTGTTATTTCATTGTCAAAGTGCTCATCCGCTTGCTTTCGCGCGAACTTCCATATACTATCACATATGCAGTCCACTGTCAAGAAGCGATTTTCACAATCATTCGATTGTAAACGGAGAAGAAGGGATTTGAACCCTTGCGCCGCTATTAACGACCTACTCACTTTCCAGGCGAGCCCCTTCGGCCTCTTGGGTACTTCTCCTTAATACAATATATCGTGCAGACTTTCCGCCGATTCACAAAAAGGTAAACAACGGAGAAGGTGGGATTCGAACCCACGGTACCTTTCGGTATCACTAGTTTTCAAGACTAGCTCCTTAAACCACTCGGACACCTCTCCACACTATGTATTGCGCCGCCTCTCGGCGGCGACATTAAATATATTAGCATTTTTACTGATTCGTGTCAATCGTTTTTTGAAAGGCTTCAGTAATTGCTGATGGGTATTTCCGATTCATCGAAAGACTCCACACTGAGGATCACTGCGTGGAAGCTGTAGCTGTCGCTGACCCTTACTTCCACCCTGTCATCTTTCTTATGTCCCAGCAGGGCTTTGCCCAGAGGCGACTCTATGCTGACCCTGCCCTTGAGGGCATTGGCCCGCATAGTAGTGACGATGTAACAGGTCTGCTCCACCCCGTCTTCTTCCATATAAAGGCGGGCCTTCTTATTGAGTCCTGCCTCGTCCTCATCACGCCGGTCTTCGATCATAACGGCATTTCTGATCGCCCGCTCCAGATAGCGGATCCTGCTGTCATTTTTGTTTTTCTCTCTTTTTGCCGCATGGTATTCAAAGTTTTCACTCAGGTCTCCGTGGGACCTGGCTTCCTTGACCTTCTCCAGCAGCTCGGGACGGAGATCTCTTTTACGGTAAAGGATCTCATCCTCCATTTTTCTGATATCTTCTTTTGTCAGGCGGTAACCCATGATCTGCTCCTTCTATCTGGATTTCAGTTCTTTCCAGAGTCTGTTGTAGTATTCTTCTGTATCCTTTCCAAGATACTGGTAAACCTCGCATCTGTCCAGGATCTCATCCGGCGGAAAAATGGTCGTGTCCTCCCTGGTTTCCTCGTCCAGGCTGTCGTAGACTGCTTTGTTGGGCGTGCAGTAATATACATAATCAAAGTTCATAGCTGCCACGTCCTCCCGGTTCATGAAATCAATAAAGGCTTCCGCTTCCTTTTTATGGCGGCAGCTTTTAGGAATGAACCAGCAGTCAAACCAGATGTTGGATCCTTCTTTGGGCACGGCATAGTCCAGGGATTCATTTGTATCCATTGCTTCTGTGGCATCTCCGGAGTAGACAACAGCCATGGAGGCATCTCCGGAGATCATGGCATCCCTGCTCTCGTCCACCAGATAGGCGGTCACCAGAGGCTTCTGTTTGATCAGCAGTTTCTGGGCAGCATCCAGTTCCTTATGACTTTTTGTATTGAGGGAACAGCCTTTCCATTTGAGGGGTACCAGAAATGCGTCACGCATACTGTTTTCCATAATGATTTCCCCCCGGTACTTCTCGTCCCACAAGATTCCCCAGCTTTCGACAGGTTCTTTCACTTTTTCCGTATCATAGAGGATTCCTACCGTTCCGAGAAGATAAGGAACGGCATATCTGTTATCCGGATCAAATCTGGTACATTTCTCCATATATTTCTCATCCAGATTGGAGAGATAGTCCATGGACGATGGGTCATAGGGCAGAGTCTCTCCTTCCCGGATCATTTTTTCAATCATATAGTCCGACGTGCAGATCAGATCATAGTTGATGACGCCGGATTTGTATTTGGTATACATGTCCTCGGGTGTGACATATTCTTCATAGTGGACGTGAATTCCGGTTTCCTTCTCAAACATGTTGATGGTTTCCCGGTCAATATAATCTCCGTAGTTAAAGACAATCAGAGATTTCCCGTCCCCGCCGGCGCCCCGGTCGCTGCAGCCTGCGGACATGAGGATCATCAGGATTCCTG
Source organism: Eubacterium sp. (assembly GCA_017434385.1). GTDB lineage: Bacteria > Bacillota > Clostridia > Lachnospirales > Lachnospiraceae > Anaerobutyricum. The sequence continues at coordinate 116,381 of JAFRFJ010000011.1, read as the reverse complement.
TTAAGATCACACCGTATTTAAATAGTTTCTTCAATAGATACGGTCTCCTTTCCCGCGGGATGCCGACATCCGGTTAATAATGCCGAGCAGAATGATGATGGCAAAGAAAAACAGTGTGGACAGGGCGTACATCTGGGGATTGATTCCTCTTCGCAGCTGCTGGTAAAGCATGGTAGAGATGGTGTTCATTCCCGGCCCCTTTGTAAAGTATGTCACCACGAAGTCATCCATGGATATGGTAAATGCGAATACAAAGCCCGATATGATGCCGGGCAGTATGTCGGGAAAAACCACTTTCCAAAAAGCGGTCCATCCGTTTGCTCCCAGATCAAGGGCCGCCTCATAGACATTTTTATCCATTCCCGCCAGACGGGGCCACACATTTAGTATGACATAGGGCAGTCCCAGAGTGATATGGGCGATCAGGACCGACAGAAAACCGAGGGACATAAATCTTGCAAAAAGAAGCATGATCGCGATACCCGTCACGATATCCGCGTTGAGAAGCGGTATATCAGCTGTCCCCTCCAGCAGGTTCCGGGTCTTTCTTCCGAGAGCAGTCATGCCAATGCAGAGCATGGTCCCGATCACTGCCGCCGCGAGGGCCGCGCCTGTGGTCAGTACCAGGGAGGTCTTTACCGCCGCGATCACTTCTTCATTACGGAAAAGATCACTGTACCAGTGGAGGGTAAAACCGCCCCAGACAGTCCTGGCTTTCGAATCGTTAAAAGAACAGACGAAAAGAATCAGAAGGGGTGCATAAAGAAGGAAACACACCACAAACACATATCCTCTTTCAATCCATTTCCGAAGATTTACCATAATCTGTTGTCTCCTTCGTTATCGCTGTTATTACGCATGACGGCCATACTCAGGAATATGAAGATCATGAGGACAATGGACAGTCCCGATCCCAGATTCCAGTTGGATGTCATGTTGAACTCCTGCTCGATCACATTTCCGAAGAGGAGGATCTTGGATCCTCCCAGGATATCCGCTACCACGAATTCCGATACGCTGGGGATAAAGACCATCACGATGCCGCTGATCACGCCCGGAAGAGACAGAGGCAGTATGATTTCCCGAAATGTAGTTGCGGAATCCGCGCCCAGATCGCGGGCAGCCTCCACCACGTCTCTGTCAATTTTGCACAGAGCATTGTAGATGGGCAGGATCATGAAGGGAATATAATCATAAACCATTCCGATCAGGATGGCCCCTTTGGAGTACATGATCCGAAGTGGGCTTATACCAAGCAGCCCCAGCAGATAATTCAGGATACCTGTCCTGGACAGGATCATCTGCAGGGCAAGGATGCGGAGCAGAAAGTTGATCCACATGGGCAGTACAAAGAGCATGATCACCAGTCCCGCGCTGTTCCGAAACCGCATACTCAGGATGTAGCTTAAGGGATAGGAAATCACCAGGCAGATCACCGTGCTGGCGAGGGCGATCAGCAGAGAATTTGCGAAGGCCCTGTAATGAACAGGATCGGCAACTGCTGTAATATTGGACCAGGTAAAGGCCCCGTCCGCCGTGGTCATTCCGTAATAGATCACCATGACCAGGGGGAGTATGATAAAGGCTGCCGCCCATATGCCATAGGGCGCAGCCAGATATCTTCTTTTGCTTTTATTCATGTGACGAAAACCTGCCTTTCCGGCTTATATCCCGGTTAATCTTCAACAGAGACTGCCATCTCGTCTTCGGATTCCGGTTTATGCATGATCTGGATATTAAAGGGAATCACGGACAGACTTACCCTGCTCCCCTCCGGGAAACAGGTGGTACTGTGAACAAGCCACTCATAGCCGCCTGCCATAACGTCCATCTCATAATGTACTCCCCGGAAGATCAGGGAGGTCACAAGTCCGTCCATCATGCCCTGTCCTTCCTCTTTAAGGACAACGTCTTCAGGACGGATGACCACATCCACAGGTTTATTCTCCCCGAATCCCACGTCAACGCATTCAAACCGTGTCCCGAGGATTTCCACCAGGCAGTCCCTGATCATGATACCGTCCAGGATATTGCTGTCACCGATAAAGTCCGCGACAAAAGCGTTTTCCGGCTCATTGTAAATGTCTTCCGGTGTTCCCATCTGCTGGATATAGCCCTGGTTCATGACAACGATTTTATCTGACATGGTCAGAGCTTCATCCTGGTCATGGGTCACATATACGAAAGTGATGCCAAGTTCTTCCTTAAGTCGCATCAGTTCGTACTGCATGTCCTGTCGGAGCTTTAAGTCCAGAGCTCCTAAAGGCTCGTCCAGAAGGAGGACTTTGGGTTCATTCACGATAGCTCTTGCTATGGCGATTCTCTGCTGCTGTCCGCCGCTCAGGGAAGAAGGCATCCGCTTCTCATAGCCGTCCAGGTTGACAAGCTTTAAAGCATAGGAAATTTTGTCTTTTATATAATCTGAAGACCGCCGCCGGATCCTGAGTCCGAAAGCGATGTTTTCTTCCACTGTCATATGCTCAAAAAGGGCATATTTCTGGAAGACCGTGTTGAGATTTCTCTGGTTGGGGGGCAGCATGGTTATGTCTTTACCGTCGAAGATGACCCTGCCGCTGTCAGGCGTTTCAAAGCCGCCGATGATCCGCAGTGTCGTTGTCTTGCCGCAGCCGGAAGGACCTAACAGTGTCAGGAACTCCTGCTCCCGGATATCCAGGCAGAGATCGTCAAGCACCTCCGTATTGCCAAAAGATTTTGAAATGTGGGATAAGGATATCAATATATTACTCATTCATTTACCCGGCCCTTTTCAGGGTGCCACAAAATGCAGCTTTGGTTTCAGGGTTACGCAAAACATTCGGCGATCCCTACAGGGACCCCCGAATGCTGTGTTTTTTCTGTCTGCAGTTTCCGTCTTCAGGTACTGATTATTTATCTTCTTTGACCCAGGCAATTCTGTTGCCGAGGATCTCTGCAATTTTCGTCACTACCGGCTTCATGATCACCAGAGCGTCTTCTCTGTCTTTTCCGGCAGCAGTCACACGGATCAGAACCCCGTCCTCTTTTGCGTAGGTTGCCACTGTAGGATTGGAGCTGTCGAGAATGTCTCCCAGCTCGTCTGCTACGGGACCCTCGCCGATCACTTTGAGGGGCAGCTCATCCGGTCCTTTCAACTTAATGTTGATGGAGACGAAGACCTGAGTGGAAAGGCGGTTTAAGAACATGCTGCAGGCAAGCTCCAGCAGTGCTTTCATCTCCTTGGGCGGTCCGGGAAGCATAACAACTGCCTGCTCACCCTTTGCCATGATGATGCCGGGCGCAAGTCCTTCCGGATTCTGAATGATGATAGAATCCTCAGGTACCATAGCCTGCTTTTTCTGGCCTTCTGTCATATTGAAAATTCCGTATGATTCCAGCCTGTTTTTTACATGCTCATAGGTCGTCTCATCAAAGCGAAGCCTCTTTCCAAAATACTCCGCAGTGATCTCCTTGGTCAGGTCATCCTTTGTGGGTCCCATTCCGCCTGTCATGATGATCAGGTTTGATCTGGAGAGCGCAACTTCAAGGGCGCCTTTCAGCCTGTCAGCATTATCACCCACAACTGTATGATAGTAAAGATCTATTCCAAGATGCGCCAGCTTTTTGGAAATGTACTGGGCATTCGTATTGACAATATCTCCGAGCAAGAGCTCTGTTCCCACACAAAGTATTTCCGCTCCCATAGTGCTACCTCCTCCCGCAGGTGTCTCCACCCCGGTGCTGAAAAAAGCTTTTTCAAGGCCGGAACATGCCTTAGCCTGTCCCGGCCTTTGTTTGTCTGATTAGTCTTTATATCCGGATCCTATCTTCTCTGAAGAAAAGTCGGGATCTTGATTTCCATGTCGCCTGTATCAACCGGAGCACTTTCAGCAGGTGCGCTGTTTGCGCCTTCAGCTGCCTTTGCTGCTTCTTCCGGCTTCTTTTCAGCCTCTTTTACCGGTAAGGACACCTGTCCCGCACCGGATACATCCTCAAGGCCTGTAGCGATGATGGTGATGCTTACTTCGTCTTCAACGACCTCATCATCTCCGTCTACATTACCGAAGATGATATTGGCAGAATCTCCTGCCACCTCTGTCAGGTAGGATACTGCCTCATAAACTTCCTGAATTCCTACATCACCGGAGAAGTTGATGATGATATCGGAAGCGCCTGCGACAGTTGTCTCAAGCAGCGGGCTCTCCATGGCAACCTTGATTGCCTCGACAGCCTTGTCGTCTCCCTGGCCTGTACCGATACCGATGTGAGCGATACCCTTGTCTCTCATGACTGTCTGGATATCCGCGAAATCCAGGTTGATCAGGCCGGGCTTGAAGATCAGGTCTGTGATACCCTGCACACCCTGCTGGAGTACTTCATCCGCTTTTTTGAATGCATCCTTGATCGTTGTACGCTTGTCGCAGATCTTAAGAAGCTTCTCATTGGGAATCACGATCAGTGTATCCACATTAGCCTTCAGCTTTTCGATGCCGGTCAGCGCGTTGCGCATTCTCGGCTTTCCTTCGAAATTAAAAGGCTTGGTTACAACACCTACTGTAAGGATTCCAAGCTCTTTGGTAATCTCTGCAACAACAGGAGCCGCTCCGGTTCCTGTACCGCCGCCCATACCACAAGTTACGAATACCATATCGGCATCCTTGACCAGCTCGGTGATCTGCTCACGGTTCTCCTGTACCGCTGCCTCACCAATCTCAGGTTTCGCGCCGGCGCCAAGTCCCTTTGTCAGCTTCTCGCCGATCTGTACTTTTGTGGGAGCCTTACAGCGGTTCAGAACCTGACGGTCTGTGTTGATACCGATCAGATCCACACCCTCGATGGCCTCGTCGACCATACGGTTCACTGCATTGTTCCCGGCTCCGCCGACACCGACTACCAAGATTTTTGCCTGTCCTAAATCATCATTTGTCATAATTTCCAGCAAGGTCTTTTCCTCCTTAATTCACACAAATCCTAAGATTTGCCATTGTATGCCATATTAGTTATATAATACGTTCTTTTAGTGATTTTATCAACCTCTAATTTTACATTTGTGTAATATCTTTTCCATATTTTGTAATAGTGTTCTACTTCTTTTTCTTTTTGGTCGAGTCCTTGGTTTTGCGGAAGGTCACGAATTCTTTTTCATCCGTGAACAGGTGCATGTCGATCACACCTTCATCAGCAACTTCAGATACGGCTTCGATCTCGCTTTTGACCCGGGACAGTTTCCCGTCAAGACATGTCATGGGACCAAGGTAGATCCTGTATTTTCCCGAGACAATGGTCACATCGTCCTCCCCGTCAAAATGAATCTCGGACACCTGGAGCCTGTAGGCGATAATCTTTTTCGTCAACAGGACGATCGTGTTATAGTAGTTGCCTTCCACTCTGATTTTCTCTTTCGGCTTCACCTCCCTGAACTTGACACCTGTAATGACCGGGACATTTTCAAACAGTGTTTTCCTGCTTTCCATGGCAACGCCCTGCTCATTAAAATAGAAGTATCTCTTCATGTATTCAAAAACACCGGCGCGAAGTTTTTCCTTCACTTTGATGACCAGAACATGATTATCCCTGATCTCCATATGCACTGTCTCCACAAATGGAAGATAGGTGTGTCGGAAAATCCTGTTCTGAATGACCATTGCCAGTGTATTGGGCACATAATCCTCTTTTTTCATCGCGTTGACGATCTCATCGGTGGAGTATGTCACATTCCCTTCCACTTCTATGGAAGAGACCGAGAATTCCGTCACGATCAGGTAGCTTCCAATACCGGCCAGCGCAAGGAAAAAGACCGTGAGAAGAATCCTGGTCCATCTGCGGATCTTCCTCTTTCTCTCTCTTATATATCTTCTGTTATTCCTCTCGTCAGCCATATGTTACCTCTTAAAATATCCGGCCTGCCGGATCTTATTTACGTATTCTGATATACCGTGACACGGACAGCACAACGCCCATCTCGATCAGCAGGAAGAAGAGTGAACTTCCGCCGTAACTGATAAAAGGAAGGGGGATTCCCGTATTGGGCATGGTGTTTGTCGCAACGGCGATATTGATAAAGACCTGGATCCCGATGTGGGCAATGACCCCTACCACCAGCATGGATCCGAAAAGATCGGGCGCGTTCATGGCCACTACCACAAAACGCCAGATCAGCACCGCGAACAGAAGAATAACGCAGATGGCGCCGAAAAGGCCAAGTTCTTCACAGACTATGGAAAAGATCATATCGTTGAAGGCCTCGGGCAGGATCATCTTCTGCATACTCTGCCCCAGTCCTTTTCCGAAAAGTCCGCCTGATCCAATGGCATAGAGGGCGGCCATGGTCTGTTCTCCGTTCTTTGCATGTTCCGGATCAAGCCAGGCTGTGATTCTGTCCATCCTGTATCCCTGCAGTTTGATCATGACAGCAACACCGGCCGCTCCTAAAAGGACCGGAATGCTGAAAGGTATATATTTGGGATTGATCACGAATATCATGATAAATGTGATGGCAAGCAGGATAACCGCCGTGGAAAGGTTTTCCACAGCAACGATGCCGATCATGAACAGGGCAATCAGGAATGGCTTCCAGAGTTCCTGCCAGTACTGCATATCTCTGACATGGCGGCAGAGGAAAGAAGCTAGGAAAATAATCATGGCCATTTTGGCCATCTCCGAAGGCTGAAAGCCGATGGGGCCAATATAGATCCATCTCTGGGATCCGTTTGTGGTAATACCTACAAGCCTTGTGGCTACCAGCACCATAAAAGTTCCGCCGAAAATAATCCACGTCAGGATTTTGTTGTTGTAGAAATGATAGTCAATCTGCGATACGAAAAGCATGGCAGCCACACCGATCGCGGCAAAAAGCCCCTGCCTTTTCAGCCAGTGCATGGTATCTCCGTATACAAGACTGCCCCTGTAGGAGCTGGTTGAATACAGGATGACAAGTCCGAATCCCAGCAGGAAAAGGACCAGAAAGAGCATGGCATAATCCATGCTGTGGGCATGCAGCCCTTTCACGGGAGCATTATCCTGTTTTTCATGTCTTCCGTACCCTGCGGCTCTCTTCTCATTCATGCATTTTCTCCACTAAAGCTTCGAACAATTTCCTTAAATACATTTCCCCTCACTTCATAGTTGGGGAACATACCCCAGCTGGCGCAGGCCGGCGAGAGGAGGACAGCGTCTCCGGGACGTGCCAGGCTTCGGGCCTTTTTCAGGGCATCTTCCATATCGGATGCCATTACGATATCCGTAAATCCGTGTGCCCGGGCTGTTTCGGCAATCTTGTCCGCCGTCTGCCCCATCAGGATCAGATATCTTACCCTGCCGTCAAACGCCTCGATCCAGCTGTCATATTCAGACTTCTTATCATAGCCGCCTCCGATCAGGATCGTCGGCCGGCTCATGGCCCGGATGCCCTTGATGGCTGCATCCGGATTGGTTCCTTTTGAATCGTTATAATACTCCACGCCGTCAACCGTATCCACATACTCGATTCTGTGTTCCACTGCCCTGAAGCACTTCACGGCCTCGCCGATCACGCCGGCGGGAACACCCATAAAATATGTAATACCGATAGCGGCAAGGATGTTTTCCTGGTTATGGCTGCCCGGAAGCAGGACCTCGTCGGTCCCGGCCACCCGGATTTCCTTTCCTCCGTCCCTGATCACAAATGCGCCGTCACTTAAGACTATGCCTTCTTCCAGATCGGCCACTCTGCTGAACATGACCGGACGGGCGGATATCTTAGAGGCCATCTGCCTGGTAATGGGATCGTCGTAATTCAGGATCATCACCTGGTCAGAGGTCTGGTTCTTGCTGATGGAACATTTCATATCCGCATAGGCTTCCATGGTCCCGTGCCGGTCCAGATGGTCCGGTGTCACATTAAGCACCGCGCTGACCTGGGGCCGGAAATCTATGGCCGTCTCCAGCTGAAAGCTGCTGATCTCCGCTGCGATCACACTGTCTTCTGTGGTCTCCAGGGCAACTCCGGTAAAAGGAATACCGATATTACCCACAACAAAAACAGAATCATAATAAGCTTTCAGTATACTGCCAACCAGGGCTGTCGTCGTGGTCTTCCCGTTGGTTCCGGTAATGGCCGCGATCCTTCCCTTTGCAAAATGTGCCGCCAGCTCGATCTCGCCCCAGACAGGCTTATTTCTGTCCGCAAAGCTCCTGGGCATGGCCGCCGTCAGAGGGATGCCGGGACTGATCACCAGCATATCATAGGCGTCCGCATATGTATCCTCATAAGTTCCTTTTAAAAATGTGACTTCCATTCCCTCGGGAAGTTTGGCCCTGACGGCGTCCTCATCAAGATTGGGGTTACCGTCATATATATCGGCACTGATTCCTGCCTTTCCAAGAAGGCAGGCAGCGCCCTGTCCACTGATGCCGGCACCGGCGATCAGTATCTTTTTATCCTTGAGATCCATCCTGTTAACACCTCCGGTCGTCATTGGTCAGTCAGCCTTCCACAGGTCTTTCCCCTATTACAGGGCCAGCATTGCGATCACGCAGAGGATTGCTGTCACGACCGTAAAGATGGAAACAACTTTTGTCTCAGGCCATCCTGAAAGTTCAAAATGATGGTGAATAGGTGCCATCTTAAAGACACGCTTTCTTGTACGTTTGAAATATGCCACCTGGATGATCACGGACATGACCTCCAGAAGGTAGATAAATGCGAATATGGGGATAAAGAGAGGCATGCGCAGCAGATAAGCTGATGATGCCACAAATCCACCGATCGCAAGAGAACCTGTATCTCCCATAAAAATCTTTGCCGGGTAGGTATTGAACCAGAGGAATCCCAGCAGACCTCCCAGCATAGCGCCGGTCACGGGATGGATACCTGCTCCGAAAGTCACGGAAACGGCTGTCAGGAAAACGGCAATAACAGCCGTCACGCTGGATGCAAGGCCGTCCAGGCCGTCTGTAAAGTTGGACCCGTTTACCGTGCCCACCAGGACAAATACCAGAAGGGGCACATAAAGAATCCCCAGGTCGATAGTGCTGCCGCCTCCGAAGGGGATGAGCACCTCTGTCCCATATCCTGAAAAACGTACCATATAGATGCCAAAAGCAACTGCCACCAGAACCTGTCCCAGAATCTTCTGTAAAGGTGTCAGGCCAAGGTTCCGTTTCATGACTACTTTGGTAAAGTCATCTATAAAGCCGATGGCCGAAAAGCCGAGAGTCACCAGGATAATTGCTATGATCCTGTGACTTGACGGAATAAACCAGGCAGAGCCCACCAGCATTCCCAGAAGGAAGAGCAGGCCGCCCATGGTGGGAGTTCCCGACTTTTTCTGATGGGACTGGGGTCCCTCTTCTCTTATATACTGTCCGAATTTCAGCCTGTGCAGGTAGCGGATAGTCATCGGTCCCAGAAGGACAGTCGCAAAAAAAGCAATCAGTATGGGAATTGCGATTGTGTGATCCATGCTTATCTCCTCCATTTATTCGTTGGTCTCTTCCCGGTCGTCGCCGGCTTCTTCCCCGTTGTCATCAGTCTCTTCCTGATCGTCATCGGTACTGTCGGAATTATCTTCATAAATCTCGTCGTAGGGATCTGTGTTTTCTTCCGCATCCGGATCTTTGGGTTTGACTTTCTGATCCGGCTCTATGCCCAGGATCTTGACGATTTCTTTCATGCACTGCTTCTCAAGATTAACTGCAAGCCCGGCATTATCCTGGTCTTCCACATTGGGTTCATCAATGGTGACATAAATCAGCAGTTCCGGTGCGTCCACGGGTGTAAAGCCCACAAATGAAATATAGTAGTCTTCCTTATTTCTCGGAATCTTTTCCGCCGTACCTGTTTTTCCGCCTATACTGTAGCCGTCGATCTTTGCCCTTGTTCCGGTACCGTCTATTACAGTCTCCTTCATATAGGACCTGAGGATCCTGGAAGTATTCTCGGAGACGGTCTTTCTCATCAGGTTGGTCTGGTAGGACCTTATCACGTCACCGTCCTGGTTGACGATCTGTTTCATCACATGCGGCTGATAATAGTTGCCGCCGTTGACCAGGGAGCAGAAGGCTGCCGCCATCTCGATCATGGTACAGTTAAAGTTCTGTCCGAAAGAGTTCGTGGCTATGGTTACACTGTTGTTATAGTTTTCCGCATTGTAGACAAGTGCTCCTGTCTCCGCCTCGCCCGGAAGGTCAATACCGGTTTTTCTTCCGAAACCGAACACATTCTGATATTTGTAAAATGTCTCCGGTCCCTCCTTAAAGGCTATGTTCATCATGGCTACGTTACAGGACTTTGCAACAGCCTGCTTCAGGGTGATGTCCCCATGCACATGAGAACAACCGATATTCCGCTTGCCTACGGGAAGCGAACCGGTACAGTAGTAGGTCTCATTACCGGTCAGGACGCCGCTCTCCAGCCCTGTAGCCACCGTAAAAGGCTTATAGGTGGAACCGGGCTCGTAGGTATCGCTGATCACAGCATTTCTCCAGAGTTCGTAGAAGCCGTCATAGATGGTCTTCTCTTCCTCTTTCTTTTCATCCTTCTTTTTCTTTTTGTCTTTATAGCCTGCTTCTTCTTCAGCCTGCTTCTTCTTGGTATATGTTTTCATCCGGGCGATCTCGTCCTTGCTGAAGATCTGTCCCAGAGTATCCTCATTGGAAGGTTCGTTCAGGTTATAGGGATAAGAAGATGCCATGGCAAGGATCTCCCCGTTCCGGGGATCCATGACCAGGATACTGGTTCTCTTGCTGCCGACCTTCTCATCGTATTGCCTGAGTTTTTCTTCAATAACCTGCTGGATCTGGATATTGATGGTGCTGACCACCGAGTTGCCGTTGATCGGCTCTATCACATTTTTCTCAAGATTGAGTTCCTGGTCGAAATAATAATAATTTCTTCCGTTGATCCCGTTCAGTTCACTGTTGTAGTACTGCTCCAGTCCCCAGTTGCCGACATTGCCGGAAGAGGTGAACCCCAGCAGCCTGCATGCCATGGTATCGTAGGGATAATAACGGCTGTAGCTTTCCTCAAAGGATACGCCCCGCACCGTATTGGCCTTCCTGATCTCCGCAGCTTCCTTCTCACTGGCGCCGCCGGTGGACTTTCCGGCCTTATCCATAAGGTTCATAAATGCTTCCACCTGATCAAATGTCAGGCCCTTCTTATATACCTCGTAGTAAGAATCGGGATGCTCATCGATCACCTGGGCCATCTTCTCCCGGCTGAAGCCGAAATACTCGACCAGGATATCAAGGGTCGTATCCCGGTACTTTCCGTCATTCTCCAGGATATTTTTGGGTTCCAGGATCAGGGAGTAGATCTTCTGGTTGGTGGCCAGGGTGTTGCCGTCCCTGTCAAATATATTTCCCCTCTCATAGGGTATGATCTTGCTCTCGCTTCTCTGGCTGCTCAGTACCATTTTCTCATACTGGGAGCCATTGGTGAGATTGATATATATTAAACGGACCACTAAAACGAAAAAGAGGCACATGATACCTAAAAATACGATACCTAACTTGCCTCTCATATCGTTGGTGAGCCGTCTGAAGGTCTTCTTCTTTTTCCTTAACAAACTGACACCCTCTTTATTTAAGCGCACTCACGCTTTCATATTGTCTGACATAATCTCCTGAGCTTGCGCTGTAATTAATCGTGCTCGATGAATCCGGGTACTTCATATGGAGCTTTTCTTTTGCGTAAGTCTCAATCTCCTTAAGATTGATGGATTTATCAATCTCGGAACGGATTGCATCCTGCTTGCTCAGCAGGGCAACTTTCTCAGCTTTCAGATCGTAGATTTCTCGGTTCATCCGGTTGATCCTGGCTGTCTTGGAAACATACAGGATGCAGGCCACGGAACATATGACGATAGCCAGGCTTACGACAGCCATGTACTTCCAGTCAAATTCCAGAAATCTGGTCCGGTTCCTCCGGACATTTTCCAGCGACTCTGTCGTCTCCTCCACAGGTTCCGTCCGGCGGCGCTGCGGCTGCCGGGCCGGTCTCGCTTCACGGACAGGTCTCGGCTCGCGAACCGGCTGCGGCTCGCGGACAGGTTCCGCTTCAAGTTTCCTCACACTGCTTCCGTAAATGTACTCATATCTTTGTTTCGTGCTCTGAAAAGCCATCTGTAACTCCTTTATATCCCCGTTTAGTAACATCTTATCTGATGATTCTTTCAAACACTCTTAGTTTCGCGCTCTTCGACCGGCTGTTGGATTCCAGTTCCTCATCGCCGGGCAGGATCGGCTTCCTCGTGACCACCCTTCCCATGGAAACTCTTCCACAGGTACATACCGGAAACTCCGGCGGACAGATACATGGATCTTCACATTTGCGGAAGATCTTCTTTACAATCCTGTCCTCAAGTGAATGGAAAGTGATCACGGCAAGTCTGCCGCCGTCATTTAGCAGACCGACCATTTCTTCCAGGGTGTCCTCCAGGACATCCAGTTCATGGTTGACTTCAATGCGGATAGCCTGAAAGGTCCGCTTGGCCGGATGGCCGCCTTTAGCTCTCACCCGGGCGGGTATGGCTGCTTTGATGATCTCCACCAGCTCCCCGGTGGTTTCCAGGGGTGCTGACTGTCTGGCCTTTACGATGTGCTTTGCAATGTTCCTGGCAAAGCGGTCTTCACCGTACTGGTGGATCAGTCTCGACAGATCCTCTTCCGAATAGGTGTTGACAACATCTGCTGCCGTCAGTTTCTGGCGCCGGTCCATCCGCATGTCAAGAGGCGCGTCTTCCCGGTAAGTGAACCCCCTCTCAGCCTGATCGAGCTGGTAGGAGGAAACTCCCAGGTCAAGCAGTATTCCGTCAACGGCCGGAACAGACAGTTCCTTCAGCACAGATGCCATCCCGGAATAATTACTCCTGACGATCGTAACCTTGTCACCGTAGCAGGCCAGCCGCTCCGTGGCTGCCCTTATCGCATCTTCATCCTGGTCGATCCCGATCAAACGGCCCTTTTCCGAAAGGCACCCTGCGATCAGACCGGAATGTCCGCCTCCGCCGAGGGTTCCATCTACATAAATGCCGTCAGGACGGATATTCAGTTCTCGGATCACTTCCTCCGGCATTACCGGGCTGTGCTGGAACTCCATCGTATCCTCCGGCTAAAAATCAAGGGCTCCTGCAATCTCTTCAATAGAGACATCGTCATCATTCTGGTAAGCTTCATACTTCTCGGTGGACCAGAGCTCTACCCGGTCTGTCACACCAAGGACTGTCACATCCTTATCGATATCAGCGAAGCTTCGCAGGACAGGCGGGATGAGGAAACGTCCCTGCTTGTCCGATTCGCACTCCACCGAACTTCCGATGAAATGTCTGACCAGACGTCTGGCATCCTTATTGGAAGTGGACAATCTGTGCAGACTCTGTGAAAAAGCTTCCCAGGATTGCGGCGTGTAGATGAAGAGACAGCCGTCCAGTCCTTTGGTGAGGACAAACTTGGGTCCCAGTTCTTCACGGATACGTACCGGAAGAATCAGTCGGCCTTTGGCGTCCAGACCGTGCTGATATTCACCCTGAAACATGTCCTCACCTCCTTCTGAACGGCATTAACTCTCCTTCAACTGCATGTTTGTGCTTCTCGAACCACTAAACGACTCTTTTATGTCATTAAATGGCACTAATCGACACAATTCTCCCTGAAAACATTTTATATCATAATCAAAGGGAATGCAATAACCAATTTGCACTTTTTTTTACACAATCGTAACAATTTGTGCCATAAAGTGGAGGGAGTCATAAGAAACATTATTAAAAGATAGCATCCTCCTTATGGCACATGTTTTCATGTTTCAAAAGCTGACAATTGCTACTGTTTGTAAATCCTTATCTCGTTTTCCGGGCTGCAACGCAAACTCGCTTTGCTCAGACAAGCTGCAGCCCGCTCGACCGGATTTACAAACTGTGCAATTTATACCAGCTTTTTCAAACAGAAAACATGTGTGCCATGAGAAGGATGCTATCTTAAAGAAAACAGTTTTTATGACCTGTTAAGCCTCAGCAAAACACAAAAAAACCGCTGCCCCGGTGATTGCTCACCGTCGCAGCGGTTGTGTAGTCTGATAATAATGTATTCTGTTTTATCTCATGAAGTCTTCGTATACCGGAAGTACCACATCCGGTGTGTCGTACATTACGATTTCTCCGTCATGGAGCCAGATGATCTGATCGCACAGATCCCAGAGAGTACTCATACTGTGGGATACGATTACCACGGTACGGTCCTTCTTGGAAATCAGCTCTTTCATCTTATTATAGCTCTTCTTCTTGAACTTCTGGTCACCGACACTCAGGACTTCGTCGATCAGCATGATCTCAGTCTCAAGGACAGCCGTGATGGAGAAGGCCAGCTTGGAATGCATACCACTGGAGTAGGTCCTTACCGGCTTGTCAATGAAGTCCTCGATTCCGGAGAACTCGATGATATCATCCATTTTTTCCAGGATATGTTCTCTGGAGAAGCCCAGGAGCATACCGGAAAGGATAATGTTCTCACGGCCGGACAAGTCATTCTTAAATCCCACACCGATGGACAGGAGGGAGATGGAATGACCGTGGAGGTCAATCTCTCCGCTGTCGGCGGAAAAGATTCCCGCGATGGCACGGAGCATGGTGGACTTGCCGCTTCCGTTCTTTCCCGTGATACCCAGGATCTGTCCTTCGGGCACCTCAAATGATACATTGTTCACCGCGCGGAATACATCCGGCTTGGGTGTATGAAGGGAAAGAAAGTTCTGCTTGATGGAACTGCGCTGCAGACTCCGATAGTCGATACATACATTACGGACACTGATCGCGCTCTCTACATTTGTAAAGTCTCTGACCTCGTGGACAGAATCCGGAGATACGGGGTCATCGTTAAAAATAGCATTCTTACTAACGTCCATTTAGATCACCTTCACATAACTGTTCTCGTTCTTGTAGATTTTCCGGACACCAAATATTGAAATGATTATTCCGATGAAAAACCAGATCACAAGCCACTTTATATCGGGTGTGGTCCCGTATAGTATGACTCTTCTCATACTGCTCAGGATCAGGGCCATCGGGTTGCACCTTACCAGATAATGTGCCATCTTTGCCGGCAGTCTTGTCTCGATATTATAGAAGATACCGGTCATGTAGAATAACATTCTGAGGGCAATATTTGTTACATTTGTAAGATCCTGCACGAAGACGCCGTAGTGCATCAGGTATGTGCAGATTCCGAAGGTCAGGACAAAGAGGACCATAAGGATCGGCAGTACCAGTATCACTCTCCATGTAATCTGTACACGGTAGTAAATAACCATTGCCACAATGATTATCATGGAAAAAAGCATCTTGTAGCCGTTGAAGATCATCCTTGCAATGATCAGGATGAACTTGGGCATATAGACTTTGGTAACGATGGACTTGTTGTTACGGAGCATCTTAACGCTCTGGGTCAGGGACCGGTTGAAAAAGTCCCAGACTGTAATACCGACAAAGATAAATGCCGGGAAATACTGCTCTTTGATTCCAAATGCATAACCGAATACAAAAGCATAGATCAACATGAAACAGAAGGGCTCCAGCACCCACCAGATCCAGTTGAGGTAGGAGTTGACAACTTCTGCTTTCAGCTCTGACTTTGCGGAATAGACCGCATAGCGATAATGTCCTGTCAGGTCTTTCCAAAACCTTTTCATATCAAACCTCCGCAAGCTGTTTCGAAATGTCCACTAAAAAACTTTAGGAATTATAGCACAATCATACTTTAAGTGCAAGCAGTTTATGATTCAGGGTCTGTTTTTGCCGCAGCTTTGCGTGTGCCGTGAATCATTCCCGCCAGTCCGCCGGCAGCGATCAGTACGCAGACGACCTGTGTCGCCGGGATTCCGGTGCTGCCTATTGTCAGCTGGTCGATACGGAGGGACTCGATGAAAAATCTTGCCAGGCCGTAACCCATCAGATAGATACAGAAGAGCTCTCCCTCAAAGCGCTGCTTCCTTCTCCAGAGGATGATGATTCCGATGATCAGCAGGTTACAGAGGCCCTCATAGAGAAAGGTGGGATGCACCTGGATATAGGGCACGGACACCCCGTCTCTCATGACCCTGACCAGGTGATCCATTATATTGCCGGCCATCAGCTCGCCACTTCTTCCGGTCTCTTTAAAATAGCCCAGAGGAATCTGCATGGCAAGGAGCCCGTCCGTGTATGCTCCGAAGGCTTCCCGGTTAAAAAAGTTTCCCCAGCGCCCGATGATCTGTCCGGTCAGGCAGCCGGTAGTAAGCGTATCCAGGACCTTAAGCACTCTGGCTTTCCGGATACGGCAGAAAATGATCAGGACCAGTATGGACATGCTGACGCCGCCCACGATACCCAGACCTCCCTGCCGCAGTTTAAAAATCTCCGGCAGGTGTCTGCTGTAATAGTCCCATGAAAAAACAACGTAGTAGATTCTTGCTCCGATGATCGCCGGCAGCATCATGCACAGGAAATAGTCCAGATAAAAGTCCGGATCCTGGCCTGTGGCAGCAGCCCGTCTTCTAACAACAAAGTAACCTGCAAGAAAAGCGAAGGCCACGATGATGCCGTAATACATGATTGTGAAATTCCCGATCTGTATACTTCTTCCCACATGGGAGAAGACAATGCCCAGATGAGGAAATCTGATATCTGAATAGTCCATGCTGCCAGCTCCGATCTGTCAGAATTGTATTATCTCTTCTCTTCTTCCATCTGTGTCTCGGGATCAAAGTTGTACATAGGCTCGATATCCTGTCCCTCAAAGACACGTTTCTTGTAATTGTCAAGGATGGCGGCAACTGTTCCGGAGCATGCCAGAACACCGATAAGGTTGGGGAGTGCCATCAGTCCGTTAAATGTATCGGAAATATCCCATGCAAGGCTGGATGTCATCAGGGCTCCCAGCATAATACATAAGATAAAGGCTATGCGGTATACCATAGTGCTCTTTGTTCCCAGCAGGTACTCCCAGCTCTTGGTGCCGTAGTGGCTCCATCCAAGAACGGTGGAGAATGCAAAGAGCATCAGGGCCAGAGTGATGAAAACAGATCCTGCCACACCAAAGTGGTCTGAGAAGCAGTGACCGGTCAGGGCGCTGGCTGTGATGGATGCATCTGTCAGTTCTCCTGTAGCCACATTCACATAGCCGCTGGTCAGGATAACCATAGCTGTCAGGGTACAGATGATCAGTGTGTCGGCAAAGACTTCAAAGATACCCCAGATTCCCTGGATAACAGGCTCTTTAACATTGGAATTGGAATGAACCATTACGGAAGATCCGAGTCCTGCCTCGTTGGAGAATACGCCTCGCTTGAGACCCCATTTGATTACGGTTCCCAGGGTTCCGCCTGCAACGGCATGTCCGGTAAAAGCGAAACGGAAAACAGAAGCCAGGGCAGGGATGATCATAGGTGCTCTCATGATGATCATGATAAGAGTACCAAGGATATAAAGAACAGACATGAAAGGAACGAGCTTTTCCGTGGTCTGCGCTATTCTCTGCAGTCCGCCTACGATAACCAGGGCCGCAACAACCATGAGAAGGAAACCTGCGACAAGGTTAATAGAGGAAAATCCCATGATCTTTCCGTCGTTCACACCCATCTTGACTACCGTCGTATTGATATTGGCAACAATGGAGTTGATCTGGCTTAAGTTTCCGATTCCGAAGGAAGCCAGAACGGCAAAAATGGAGAAAAGAGTTGCAAGAACGGATCCCACCGTCTTGAGGCCCTTGATTCCGCCCAGACCGTCTTTCAGATAGTACATGGCTCCGCCGGACCACTCTCCGTGTTCGTTTCTTCTTCTATAGTAGATACCGAGGACGTTCTCGGAGAAGTTGGTCATAAGACCCAGGATGGAAGCAACCCACATCCAGAAGATGGCGCCGGGTCCGCCGGATACGATCGCGGTCGCAACACCGACGATATTACCGGTACCCACTGTAGCTGCCATAGCCGTACACAGACTCTGGAACTGGGAAATGGATTTAGCGTCATCAGAAGATCTGGTCTCCTTGTCAGAGAAGACGCTTCCGATGGAATTCATCCACCAGTGACGGAAATGTGTAAACTGGAATCCTTTGTTTAAGATGGTCATAATGAGACCGACACCGAGGATTGCAAACAGCATACAGGTCCACACAAAGGAATTGATCTTGTCATTTGTAGCCGCTACGACTTTATAGAGCTTTGAACCGCCCTCTTCTGCGGCAGCTACGGGCAGCGTCTGCATCATGATCATGGCGCTGCACAGCAATGTGCTCATCATTGCTTTCTTTTTCATTGGGTTCTCCTCCTCCCTGAAAAAAGCATTTCGTGTAAAATATCTTTCCAGCAGGCATAAAAAAAGCCCGGCAGAAAGACCGGGCATAATATAATCATAAATACGCAAAATACGATTCTGCCAATTCTCCGTCCTTTTGCCTGAGAGTTTCGAAATCTTCTTGCCCCTTCGGCCTCCGCATCAGGTGCGGACTTCTCCGGAGACCCGTCTGTCGGCAGTCACAGTAAGTCTCTGTTTCTGCAGACTTCACCCGGTCAGATATGTAGTTACGTATCTCATTATACATCACTTTATTAAAAATGCAAGCAAAGGACATCATAAAGGTATATTTTGTATGAAGTCCCTTAATTGGGAGGCTGTAACCTCAATATATACTCTTTTCACCACTTTTCTGTCCGTGCAGGATACCAGCCGGTATCCCGGGAGGATCTCCCGGAAGTCAAATAAAACTTGACCGTATTCTCTGACAGGTCCCTCTCCGTCAACCATGGAGGCAAGACCTCCGATCTGTCCGATTCCTTTTCCTTCCGATTTGAGGAAACTCTCCTTATAGGACCAGAGCAGAAGGGCTTTTTCGGGAGAAAAGCCATCCTGGCGGATCCAGCCTACTTCATCAGGGTGAAAAAACCTGTCTGCCACTTTTTCTATATTTCTGCCGGGCTGCTCAATGTCCACACCGATGGGGGACAGGCAGAAGCCGCATGCCGCGACCAGGCCTGAATGAGAAATATTGAAAAAGAGATCGGATCCCGTAAAGAAGGGTTTGCCGTTCTGCCCTGTCTCCACCGGAAATCTTTTTCCTTTCATATAAAAAGCGCCGTACTCCGCCAGGGCAAGCCCGGTCAGATGACGGGTCCTGTCATCCTCAAAGCGCAGGGCAGGCATTTCCAGTCCGGTAATGTCCGTCAGCAGCTTTTCCGCTTCCGGTCCCGGTCCGGACCCGCTGATCCGGCTCCACAGTAAAAGGGCTGTATTTTTATCCGGTATTTCCATCCTTTGCCGTCCTCATATAGGAAAGAGGAAAGGAATCATACTACAAAGAAGCGGAGGAAGGATTTGATCAGGATGATGCCGGAAGCCACAATGATTCCGTCTTTACCTGCCAGATAATAATCCCCATTATCATCTTTATAAATCTTAAGCCCCTGCTTCTCACAGGCCTCCATGGAACCCGGCTGCAGTCTCAGAAATGCTTCAGGCGCTTCCAGGGCATCGATCTCCCGCTGACTGCCGTCAATTTCATTCATAATGATGGTTGCCTTTACTGCTTCTTCCCCTGTATCCTTTCTTTCCGCCCCGGCCTCTTTGGGCTCAGGCTTTTCGATTCCCTTTTCTTTCTGATAAATGTATAAAGCTTCTTCCAGCATCTTTACGATTCCTTCGCCTTCTCTGACGGTGGCAATGCGCACATTATGCTTTTTCAGATAAAGATAGAAGGCCAGGATGAAGTACTGGTCAGCAGCCAGTGCTCCCATATAGGTCATCATCACCATGTCGATCCTGCCTTCGCCGATATCCTCAAGCATCCGCTCCATTCCCGGCCGGACCTGGGCTCCCGCAATACACCTGCTGTCTACAGCCACATCCTTCCGGTCCATGTAGGTCTGGAATGTATGGCCTTCCCCGAAAAGTTCCGCGGCTTTTCTCTTACATTTTTCCTGGTCGGAAAAGATAAGCTTTGCTTCGGCCTGATTGCAGGACGGGCACTCGGAATCCATATTGTGAAAATCATATATGGCAATATTCATACTCGGACTTACCTCCTCACATTTTTATAATTATCTGATTGTATTTTAACACAGAAATCTCCGAAAAAATGGAAGAATGAGTTACGAATATTACTATAATCCCACATGGGAATTATACACACAAAAAAATCATGCCGTCAACCGCTGCGGACCCGTCGGTCCACGAAGTATGTTGTGAAGATTTCATCCGTGTGCTATAAATGATTATATAGAATTTTAGGAGATGTGACAGAATATGAAATTAGGTATCGTCGGCCTGCCGAATGTAGGCAAGAGTACATTATTCAACTCATTAACCAAAGCAGGAGCGGAGTCAGCCAACTACCCCTTCTGCACCATCGACCCCAACGTGGGTATCGTGGCCGTTCCCGACCCCAGGCTTGCTGTTCTTTCGGATATGTATGATTCGGCCAAGATCGTTCCGGCAGCCATTGAGTTCGTGGACATCGCCGGTCTGGTAAAAGGCGCGTCCAAGGGAGAAGGTCTGGGCAACCAGTTCCTGGCCAACATCCGTGAGGTGGATGCCATCGTCCATGTTGTCCGCTGCTTCGAGGACAGCAATGTCATCCATGTGGACGGATCCATCAATCCCCTGCGGGATATTGAGACCATCAATTTCGAGCTGATTTTTTCCGATATGGAGGTTCTGGAGCGAAGGATCGCCAAGCAGAGCCGGGCGGCAAAAAATGACAAAAAAGCCGCGGCGGAAGTGGAATTCATGAAAAGGATCAGGGATTATCTGGAGGAAGGAAATCTGGCAAAGACCATGGAAATCTCCGGAGAGTCGGAAGAGGCCTGGATGGCCGAGTACAATCTCCTGACCGGCAAGCCCGTAATATTCGCGGCAAATGTTTCCGAGGACGACCTGGCGGATGACGGGGCTTCCAACCCCTACGTGGCTCAGGTCCGTGAATACGCGGCCGGCTGTGACGCAGCTGTTTTTACAATCTGCGCCCAGATTGAGCAGGAAATCTCTGAGCTCGACGATGAGGAAAAAGCTATGTTCCTGGAAGACCTGGGACTTTCCGAATCCGGCCTGGAAAAGCTGATCAAAGCAAGCTACTCTCTTCTGGGTCTCATGTCCTACCTGACGGCCGGTCCCATCGAGTCCAAAGCATGGACCATAAAAAAAGGAACCCGCGCACCTCAGGCCGCGGGTAAGATTCATTCTGATTTTGAACGTGGATTTATCAAGGCGGACGTGATCAGTTACGATGACCTGATCGCCTGCGGTTCCATGGCCGCCGCCAGGGAAAAAGGGCTTGTCCGCTCCGAAGGTAAAGAATATATAATGCAGGACGGTGACGTAGTCCTTTTCAAGTTCAATGTGTAAAGTCAGTCTGCAGATCTGATGACCAGAAGGCAGCCTTCCCGGATCCTGACGGTCCCCCTGGGGCCGGTGATCTCATTGCTGATTCCCAGGCTTTCAAAGGGATGCAGGTCTCCGTTTTCCATGGGATAGAGGAAGCCTTCCAGATCAAGTCCCCTGACAGTTCCCCACAGAGCGAGTACAGATATGTATTCGCTCTTTTCTTTTTTCATGAAAGTCTTTTCCGCAGGCCCGATCAATACTTCCGCTTCATTGTGAGCATCGAGGATCACTGTGTGGATACCCTTTTTCTCCATGCGGGCCATAAGGGCAAGATTTGCCAGGGTATGGTCCATCCTGCTGCCGGTGGCTCCGAGGACTGTCACCCGGTCTGCCCCCATCTCCTCGCACATGGAAAAGGCAAGGTCCGTATCTGTGTAATCCTTTTTTACCGGGTATCTCGTGACCGGAATTCCCTTCTTCTCCACTTCTTCCAGGAGAGAAAAGTCCTCCAGACTGTCGAAGTCCCCAATCACATCCGTGGGGTTGATCCCCAGCCCGGCGCATGCGGCAAGGCCCGCATCGGCCGCTATGATCCGGTCAAATGTCTTCCCGGACAGATATGCTTTTGCAAAGGGGCAGTCTATGCTGCCGCCGCTGACCACCAGTACATGCATGGGATTCTCCTCTTACCATTTTTTCTGCTGCCTGATCTCCTCCAGGAAAGCAAGATACTCCTTATAACGGTGGAGACTGATATCACCCGTTTCCACTGCCTGCTTGACAGCGCAGTCGGGCTCATTCTCGTGACAGCAGTCCAGAAAACGGCATTTTCCCTCGTAGGGTTCAAATTCGGCAAAACAGGACTTCAGCTTTTCCCTGTCCATGGCAGGCAAGGCCAGGGAACTGAATCCCGGCGTGTCCATCAGATAGGTCCCGTGTCCCACGGGTATAAGCTCTGAATGTCTTGTCGTGTGCCTTCCGCGGCGGATCTTCCGGCTGACAGATCCTGTTTCCATCTGCTTCTGCCCGCACAGGGCATTGAGCAGGGAGGACTTGCCGACCCCGGAGGGACCTGCCATAACGGTGGTCCTGCCCCGGATCAGTTCTCTGACCTCATCCAGCCCTTCCTCTTTCAGGGCGCTGATAAAGCAGAGCCTGCATCCGCTGCCCCGGTAGTCTTCCCGGAAAGTCTCCATGGCTTCCGGGTCTGCCAGATCACATTTGTTCATGCAGATGATCACCGGGATGCCCTGGCTTTCCATCATGATCAGGAAGCAGTTGAGCAGGTGATAGTTGGGTTCGGGATCTTTAAAGGAAAAGACCACCAGGGCCTGGTCCACATTTGCCACCATGGGCCGGACCAGCTGGTTCTTTCTCTCGTGGATCACTGTCAGATTTCCCTCCCGGTCTTTTTCATCCAGAATCTCAATCTCTACCGTATCTCCAACATTCGGTTTTATCTTTTTTTTGCGAAAGATTCCTTTCGCTCTACAGGCGTAGAGGCCCCTGTCTTCTACGTCCACGTAGTAGAGGCCTCCGATACCTTTAATGATTTTTCCTGTCATATTAATCCGCGATTGCTCTCAGCTCCACATCGTAACTCGAATAGTTGCTTCCGTTTACTTTCACGATCACCGTACCGGCGCCGTCTCTGAATCCTTCAAAGTTAACGGACAGTGGGAAGTCGTCATTGCTGATGTTGGACTGTGAGAAAATGGTTTTTCTGTTACTGCCCTGTTTCAGTTCCATGGTGACTGTTCCGGATTCTCCCTCTCCAAAGGGCTGTTCATCCACTGTCACATCGCCTTCATATCTGTAGGTAGCCTGCTCTCCCAGGCTGACCACGATGGATACTCTGGTTCCCTTCTCCACGGTGGTTCCAGCGGTGATGCTCTGGGAAATGACATCGCCGACTCCAACGTCTCCGCTGTAGTCGCTTCCCACATCGCCAAGCTCCAGACCCACATTTTTCAGTTCCCTCTCCGCTGCCTTCTGGGAAAGTCCGTACAGGGAGGGTACTCTGCAGTTGCCTGCGCCGGTGCAGATGGTAATAGTCACTGTGAAGCCCTTGTCCACCATCATACCGCCCTTGGGACTCTGCTCGATTACATAGTCCTTTTCGACGGTATCACTGCTGGCATAGGCTTTCTTGACTTTGAGGCCGACATCCTTCAGTTTCTGTTCAGCTTCATCAGACGACATATTGATCAGGGCGGGTACCTCGACCTTCTCTGTCTGTTTGACTCCCAGGGTAAGGCCGACGGTCGTTCCTTCCTCCAGCATGGTGCCTGAAGGCTTGTCCTGTTTGATTACCACGATACCGCTGTCCGCAGCCGAATAGCCTTTTTCATAAGTAAACTTGGCTTTCAGACCAAGACTTTCCAGTTTCTCCTTTGCCTTGTCCCGGGTCATTCCGATCACTTTGGGCATCTTGACGCCGGCTTCCTCCGTCTGTTCTGTGGATATGGCTTCCGTTGCGCCTTCTGTGGTGGTCTCGGTGCCAAAGGCGGAGAAAAGATTTAATGAAGTTCCTATGGCGAAGATGGCAAGGCCGGCAATGGCAACACCCAGGATGATGGTGACGATCCGGAGTATATCCGTGACTCTGCCCGCGGTATCGTCATTGTCCTCTTCATCCTCACCGGGCTCTTCTTCCATCTGCCGCTTTCTGTTCTCAATGCGGCGGCTTCTTCTCAGTTCCCGCTCCAGGCGCTCCATTTCCTCTCTGCTTCGCTTGATGGTAGGAGAATCGTCCACCTGGGTATCAAGATATATATAGTTTCCGTCCGGAGAGGAGAATACCCGCTGCAGATCCGCGATCAGATCCGCCGCGTTCTGGTAACGCTGCTCCGGTTTTTTCATGGTACATTTTAAGATGATCTTTTCAAGGCTGGCCGGAATATCCGGGAAATAATTACGCGGGGGAATGATTTCCTCTTTAAGGTGCATGATAGGGATAGCAAAGCTGTTATCACTGTCAAAGGGTACCCGGCCGGTAGCCATCTCATAGATGGTGATACCCAGGGAGTAAATGTCACTGCGCCTGTCTGTGTAGCCGCCCTTGGCCTGCTCCGGTGACAGATAATGGACCGAACCCATGGACTCGGGCGAAATGGTGTCTCCGCTGGCTACCCGGGCAATTCCGAAATCCGTAATCTTCAGGTCCCCGTTGTCGGAGACAAGAATGTTCTGGGGCTTGATATCCCTGTGGACAATCTGCCTGTTATGGGCCGCCTCCAGGCCTCTGGCGATCTGGGTGGCGAAATCCACCGTCTCCCGGGCACTGAGCCTGCCGTAGCGGCGGATGTAACTCTTCAGTGTCATTCCCTCAGCCAGTTCCATTACGATATAGTAAATGCCGTCATAATATCCGGCGTCATAGACACTGACTATATTGGGGTGGGTCAGCATGGCCGCGGATTCCGCCTCGGCGGTAAATCTCTTTACCAGAGTCTCGTCATCGTAATACTCTCTTCTCAGGACCTTGATGGCCACGTAGCGGTTAAGCTTTCGGTCTCTTGCCTTGTAGACATCCGCCATGCCGCCGGAGCCGATTTTCCTGATGATCTCATAACGTCTTGCCAGAAATGATCCGATTTTCAACATACCGCTCACCTCCCATCGTCCTGACGGGCTACGACTACGGCAATGTTGTCAATCCCACCGTAAAAGAGTGCTTCTTCCACACATTTTTCAGTGATTTCCTCCTCGGTGCCTCCGGCATTTAAAATGTCGAAAAGGCTCTCGTCGTCTACCATATTGGAAAGGCCGTCCGAGCACAGGAGCAGGTAGCTGTCCCTGTCCATCTTCTTCCTGAAGAAATCCGGCACAAGGTTTTCACCCACGCCGATCGCCCTGGTGATGATGTTTTTCTGGGGATGGTTGCGGCTTTCCTCGGGATTGAGTTCTCCCGCCCGCACCAGTTCCTCCACCAGGGAATGATCCAGGGTAACCTGCTCCAGGGACCCGTTATAATAGTAAAGACGGCTGTCCCCGATATTCATGATATATGCTTCTCTGTCGATTACTGTGGCAGCCACGAAGGTGGTGCCCATGCCGGCATACTGCTCTTCCTGGACCGATACCCGGTGTACCTCCTGGTTCACCTGGCTGATGATTCTTTCCATAGTGAGAAAGGGCAGCTCCCTGTCCTGCTTTCTGGCCAGTTCCACGAACCGGGTCACAGCAAGACTTGAGGCCTTGTCTCCGGCATTATGACCGCCCATACCGTCGGCCACGATATATAGATTAGGGAAACAGCCAACCGGTTCATCCGAGTAAAACAGATAATCCTGGTTTACTTTCCTCTTTTTTCCGACATCTGTCATGCCAAAGGATTTCATTTCCCGCTCCTTTCCTTATAACTCTTCCGAAGCTGTCCGCAGGCCGCCTGGATATCCCGGCCCATCTCGCGGCGGACAGTCACCTGTATATGTTCCTTCTCCAGCTCATTCCTGAAAGCCGCAACCCTTCCGGATCCGGAGGAGCTGTAATCTCTCTCCCGGATGGGGTTGACCGGTATCAGGTTCACATGGGCATTCATGCCCTTCAAAAGCCCCGCCAGCATTCGGGCGTGACTGATCTCGTCATTGACTCCCCGGACCAGGCTGTACTCAAATGTGATCCGCCTGCCGGTATGTTTCGTATAATACACAGCCGCCTCCATCAGCTCTGAAAGCGGGTACCTGTTTGCCACCGGCATCAGCTGCCTGCGGACCTCGTCATTGGGGGCATGCAGGGAGATAGCCAGCGTTATCTGGGGATGCTCATCGGAAAAACGATAGATCACGGGGACGATCCCGCAGGTGGAAACAGTGATGTTCCTGCGGCTGATCTGAAGCCCCTCAGGATCGGTGACCAGATCAAGCATCCGGGACAGGGCTTCATAATTATCAAAAGGTTCCCCTGTTCCCATGACCACCAGGTGGGAGACCCGTTCACCCGACTCCCGGCTGATGGCGTAGATCTGCCCCAGCATCTCATAGGGAGTCAGATTCCTCGACAAACCCAGAAGGGTGGAGGCACAGAAACGGCATCCCATCCTGCAGCCGGCCTGGGAGGAAATACAGACGGAATTTCCGTGTCTGTACTTCATCAGGACGCTCTCAACCATATTTCCGTCACTGAGCTCAAACAAGTACTTTTTTGTCCCGTCGATTGCCGACTCATAGACTTCTGCCATCCGGATCCCCATCCAGGGATACTCCGAAAAAAGTACCTGTTTCAGCCCGGCAGGCACATTGGACATTTGTCCGGGGTCACTGACCAGGCGTCCGTGGATCCAGCCGTAGATCTGGTCTGCGCGAAAGCGCTTGCCGCCGGCACTGATCACTGCCTCTGTCAGTTCTTCCTTTGTCATCGATCCGATGTCCTGCCACTGCATCTGATTTCTCCTTGTTTCATATCTATTTCTATCAATCTGTTTTTTTATTCCTGAGGCCGCCGGAATGCTGCGGCAAAAAATCCGTCACAGGGATCCTGTCCGGGAATCAGTGTAATATGGCCCTGCTCGCCGGTGCGTCCCCTGAGACAGGCCGGCAGCCTTTCTTCAATCGATTCCGGCACTAGGGGCGTGTTCTCCCTGATCCAGCTGACCTGCTCTTCGTTTTCCCCCTTGTTCAGGGTGCAGGTCGAATAAATAAGCTGCCCGCCGGGTCTGATATACTGCCATACGACGGAAAGTATCTCTCTCTGCAGCCTGACAAGGTCATCAAGCTGCCGGTCGGAAATGTGATACTTTATATCATTCTTCCTGGCCATGACACCCAGTCCGCTGCATGGGAGATCAGCCAGCACCAGGTCCGCTTTCCCGAAAAGGTCCGGATCCGGATCCCGGGCATCCCGCTCCTCGACTCTGACAATGTCAGCGCCCATCCTCTCACAATTTTCCCTGATCATATCCGTCTTGGCCGGGGTAAGATCCCTGGCGATCACCAGGCCGTCTCCCGACAGGAGGTCCGCCGCATGGAGGGCCTTTCCTCCGGGCGCAGCGCACACATCAACCACCAGGCTGCCGGGTGCGGGATCAGCCAGCCGGACAGGAAGCATGGAGCTTTCATCCTGAACGGTAAAAAATCCCTGGCGAAAAGCCTTTACCCTGCGCAGGGAATCAGGCGCTTCAATTTCAAAAGCTCCGGGGATCAGCTGCCCCTCGCGGACGCTGACGCCCTCTTCCTCCATCATCTTTTTAAGAGCCGGGGGATCGGTTTTGGATATACAGGTTCTGATTGTAATAGGCCGTCTGGTCAAAAAGAAGGCCAGCATTTTTTCTGTTTTTTCCACCCCGTACTGACGGATCAGCAGCTCTGTGACCGTTTCGGGCATGGAGTATAGAACGGAAAGGTATTCCGTCTCGTTTTCGTCCCGGTCCGGCAGGGGCAGATTCCCCGCCTGCCTTGCCAGGGAACGGACGACTCCGTTGACAAAGCCGGACAGCCTTCCGAACTTTCTCTTTCGGGCCATCCTTACTGCCTGGTCGCAGGCCGCGTGATCGGGGACATCCATAAAGAGAATCTGATAGGCGGACATCCTGAGCAGGTTTCTGATCAGAGGCTTGCATTTTCTCATGGGGACCGAAGAAATGTGGTCCAGCACATAATCAAGATAGAGCTGTCTTTCCGTCACGCCCTCACAGAGCGTCTTGTAGAAAGCCCTCTCTTTCCTGTCGAGAAACTGCAGTCTGAGCATGCTGTCACCGATGGCAATATGGGACAGTTTCCCTTTCCTGTCCATATCCACCAGCGTATCCAGTGCTTCCATTCTCATGTCCACTTTAGGTGCCATAGTCAGTCCTCATTTTTCCCAAGTACCATACCTGCTTCCAGCTTTCTGCCCAGAAGGAATGCGGCTGTATCCATCCGCTTTTTCCCCTGCAGCTGAAGAGACTTTATCTTGAGCAGGCCGCTGCCGCACTGCACGAAGAAAGCAGCCCTGCCGACTTTAACCACAGTTCCGGGAACCGGCGGATTGTCCGTCACTTCCTCCTCTTCCGGGCACAGGTCTGCCTCCCAGATCTTGAGCATCTTTCCGTCTAAAAATGTATAGGCACTGGGCCAGGAATTCATACCCCGGATCAGTCTCTCGATCCGGACCGCTTCCTGACTCCAGTCAATCTCTCCTTCTTCCCTGGTCAGCATGGGGGCGTAGGAACTTAAGCTGTCGTCCTGCCTGATCCTTTCGGCTTTCCCGGCCTCAATATCGGAAAGGGCTTTCAGGATCAGAGGGCCTCCTGCCAGAGACAGTTTATCATGTAATGAGGCGCCTGTTTCCTTCTCATCCAGAGGCACCGTCACCCGGTCGATCATATCACCTGTATCCAGACCTTTTTCCATATACATGATGGTGATGCCCGACTCTTTCTCCCCGTTGATCACCGCCCGCTGGATCGGAGCGGCTCCCCGGTATTTAGGCAGAAGGGATGCATGGATATTGATGCATCCGCGGGGAGGCAGGTTCAGGATGCTTTCCGGCAGAATCTGACCGAAGGCAGCTACCACGATCACATCGGGACTGATTTCCTTAAGGATTTCTACAAAGGCTTCGTCCCTCACCCGGGCCGGCTGGTAAACCGGTATCCCGGCTGCGAGAGCAGCCTCCTTAACCGGAGGGTACTGCATAGCCTTGCCCCTCCCTTTGGGCTTGTCGGGCTGGGTCACCACAGCTGCCACCTCATGGGCGCTGATCAGGGCCTCAAGGGCGGGTACCGCAAAATCCGGCGTTCCCATGAATACGACTCTCATTCCTCATAAACCTCCTCGTCCTCCTCTTCCAGATCACGGTAGGGCTCATCGGCGCGGTCACCGTAAAGGATTCCGTCCAGATGGTCCATCTCATGGAGGATACAGCGGGCTTTCAGGCCCTCAGCCTCATAAATGACTTCATTCATTTCCCGGTCATAAAACTTCACCTTGATCTGGTAGGGTCTGGTGACATTGGCGCATTTGCCGGGCACACTCAGGCAGCCTTCTTCATCGGTCTGCTCGCCGGAACTTTCCAGCAGTTCCGGGTTGATCAGGACCAGGGGTTCCTCATCCATCACATCCACCACGCACAGTCTGCGCAGAATGCCCACCTGGGGCGCTGCAAGGCCCACGCCTCTTTCCTGGTACATGGTTTCAAACATATCATCGATCAGTGTCTCTATACGAGGGGTCATCTTTGCGACCGGCTTGCATACTTTATTCAAAACGGGATCTCCTATCACCCGCAGTTTTCTTGTAGCCATGTTTTACTGCTCCTTTGCTCAACTTTATTATTGCTTTTGTCAAATGTATCCGGCAGACAGCTGCCGGACTCATAAGCGTGATTATAACATCCGGCCCCCTTTCCGTAAAGGGCGGGGCCGGCAAAATTCAGTAGGATGTTACCGGATCCAGATCGTACTCCACACTCACACCGGAGAACATGGGGTTTTCACTCACCACTGGCTCCAGCCTTCTCTGCAGGGCAAGGAGACGGTCCCTGTCCCTGTGCTTTAAGAAGAGTACATGCCGGTAAATGTCTTTTAATCTGGAGAGTCTTGCCTTTCCGGGCGCCAGGATCCGGACCGGGTCTTCCGCCTCCTCCTGGCTTTTGATCAGCATCCGCCCGATCCGGGCAGCTGCCAGTTCCGCTTCCTCCTCCCGGTCTGACTGTACCAGTATGGCCAGCAGGTGGCCGCAGGGAGGATAGCCCATCATTCTGCGGTAGGCAATCTCATTTTCATAAAAATCTTCATAGGACTGGCGGGCGGCCGCCGTGACCGCGTAGTGGCCGGGGGTGTAGGTCTGGATGACCACGTCCCCTCTGAGGCTTCCTCTTCCCGACCTTCCCGCCGCCTGGCAGAGCAGGTCAAAAGTAGCCTCGGCGCTGCGGAAGTCCTGGGCAAACAGAGAAAGGTCCGCTGCCAGGATCCCCATCAGGGTCACACCGGGATAATCGTGTCCTTTGACGATCATCTGGGTTCCCACCAGAATCTGGGCCCTGCCTTCTGAAAAGTCTTCCAGAATCCGGTCATGGGCATGCTTTTTCCTGGTAGTATCCGCATCCATGCGAAGGACTTTGACTCCCGGAAACTCGGCAGCCAGAGCCGCCTCGACCTTTTCGGTTCCCAGGCCGAATGCAGCCACAAAAGGACTGCCGCAGGAAGGGCACGTCCTGTCGTAAGGAATAGTGTATCCGCAATAGTGGCAGGACAGGGTTTTGTTCCTGTGCAGTGTAAGAGATACATCGCAGTGAGGGCAGCGGATCACATGGCCGCAGCTTCTGCAGGAAACAAAGCCGGCGAATCCACGCCGGTTGATAAAGAGCATGATCTGCTCTTTCTTCCTGATCCTGTCCTCCATCAGGGCTTTCAGTTTTCTGCTGAACATGGACCTGTTCCCCTGCAGGAACTCCTCCCTCAGATCCGCGATCTCCACGGAAGGAAGCAGGCTTCCCGAAGGTCTTTTTTTCAAGGTCAGCAGTGTATACTCCCCGCTTACGGCCCGGCTGAAAGACTCCACACTCGGCGTGGCGGAGCCCAGCACCAGGCTGGCATTGCTCAGAGAGGCCCGGTAAACAGCTGCCGGCACCGCATGGTATTTGGGTGTCTGCTCGCTCTTATAAGCCCTGTCATGCTCTTCATCGACAATAATGATTCCCAGATCGGGAACCGGCGCAAAAAGGGCGGACCGGGGCCCGATCACGATATCCGCCTCGCCCCGGCGGATCCTCTGTACCGCATCAT
This sequence comes from Eubacterium sp., assembly GCA_017434385.1. Taxonomy (GTDB): domain Bacteria; phylum Bacillota; class Clostridia; order Lachnospirales; family Lachnospiraceae; genus Anaerobutyricum. The sequence continues at coordinate 85,370 of JAFRFJ010000011.1, read as the reverse complement.
TTCGCTCTCCGGCGGACATGCGGGAGTTGATCACGGCGATTCTCTCCCCGAATCTCTCACAGAATCTTTTCACAGTCTGGTAGGTCAGGGAAATCTCCGGAACCAGGACAATGGCCTGCTTTCCTTCCGAGACCACCTTTTCGATCATGGACAGATATACTTCTGTCTTTCCGCTGCCGGTGACGCCCCACAGAAGATACACAGGCCTTTCTCCCGCGTCATAGTCCTCACGGAAACGGTTGAAGGCAGCTGTCTGTTCTTCGTTGAGCTCCGGTCTTTCTTCTTTCTTTTTCAGGTCCGGGTAAGGGTTTCGCCAGCGGATTCTCTCCTCAAGCCGCCAGATTCCCTGTACGGCGATCTTCATGATCGCCTGATGGGTCAGCCCGGCGGCGACAGCCTCTTTTTTGGCAATGCTGCCATGATCGATCAGCAGACGCAGGACTCTTGCCTGGGCGCTGTAATGCTTCCTCTCCCATTGGCAGGCCAGGTCTTCGGCCCCGGAAAGCGGCAGGCTTAAGACCAGCCGGCTCTCGACCTTGGGCCGTACCCGGCTCTTTACCGGAAGCACGGTCCTGAGAGCCTGGATCATGGTAGACCCGCAGGTCTCCTTTAAATAAAAAGCCATCCGGATCAGATTGGACTCGATAGTGTAGGCGTTACTGTCCACTCCGCCTATATCCTTGACTTTTGATGGGTCAAAAGAAATCTGATCCGTAATGTCGATCACATAGGCATCGGTCATCCGGTTTCCCGCTCCGAAGGGCACCTGCACCCTGGCCCCCGGCAAGACCCGGTCTTCCATGGAGGCAGGGATCCGGTAACTGAAGATCCGGTCCAGGGCCTCGGCGGAAATGTCCACGATCACCTGTGCGTATCGAACTTTATCAATATTAATATCCTCTTTTTTATCAGTATTTCCCGTCGAGGACATCCTGCACGATTTCCTCCTCGCTCATATGATACTTTTTGCCTCTGATCTCCTGGTAGGTTTCATGCCCCTTGCCGGCCAGCACGATAATGTCTCCCGGCTCTCCGTGGTGCATGACATAGGAGATGGCCTCCCGGCGGTCCACAATGGAAATGTACTTTCCTTTTGTCTTATTGATTCCCGTCAGGATATCGGCAATGATCTCCTCGGGTTCCTCAAAACGGGGATTATCCGATGTGATCACCGTAAAGTCAGCCAGCCTTCCGGCTGTCTCTCCCATCTCGAATCTTCTCAGTCTGGACCGGTTGCCGCCGCATCCGAAGAGGCAGACCAGACGGTTGGGCTCATAGCCGCGCAGTGTGAGCAGTATGCTCTCCAGAGCCATCGCGTTATGAGCATAGTCGATAATCAGTGTATAGTCATAGCCGGTGGGAACGATCTGAACCCGCCCCGGCACCATGATGGATGAAAGGCCGGCCCGGATCGCGTCGAATCCGATGCCCATGTGGCCTGCGATCACAATGGCTCCCAGTGCATTATGCACATTGAAAATACCCGGTACGGAGCAGGCGATATGCTCCTCATACTTACCGGTCACATCAAAATCCACACCCAGGAAATCCCTGGCCCTTGTAAGCTTTACATTTTCCGCCCGGACATCCGCTTCCGGAAGAAGGCCGAAAGTCTCGATGGGGCAGGCCGCATTGTGGATGATCTGCGGGAAATGCTCGTCATCCACGTTGGCAAATCCGTATTTGCACTGCTGGAAGAGCATGGCTTTGCAGGAAAGGTACTCCTCAAAACTGTCATGCTCATTGGGACCGATATGGTCGGGCGAAAGGTTGGTAAAAAGACCATAGTCAAAAGTGATCCCCGCTGTCCGGTCCAGTTTGAATCCCTGTGATGAGGCCTCCATGACCACCGCGTCGCATCCGGCGTCTGCCATCATGCGGAAGTAACGGTGGATATCATAGGATTCCGGCGTGGTGTTATTGACGGAAATGTGCTCCCCGTTGATCAGCACTTCAATGGTGCCGATCACACCCACCTTGTGTCCTGCCTCTTCCAGGATATTGCGGATCATGTAGGTCGTGGTGGTCTTGCCCTTTGTCCCCGTCACCGCAATGGTGGTCAGGTCCCGGGCAGGATATCCGAACCATGCCGCAGAAATCAGGGCCATGGCCCGCCTGGTATCCTCCACACGGATTACAGTCACGTTTTCAGGTACGTCGACCCGGTCCATGACTATAAGCACAGCCGCCCCTGCCGCTGCCGCTTCGCCCGCAAATGTATGGCCGTCAAAAGACGCGCCTTTTATACATAGAAACAGACAGCCCGCTTCGAGTTTCCGCGAGTCGTTCACAACAGCGGTTACATCTACGTCCAGGCTGCCTTGTATACATTCATAAGTACACTGCTCTAATAATTGTCTGCATATCATATATATTCTCCCATTCCCGGCCCTTGGCCGAAGGCGATAATTTCTGTTCTATTGTACCCTTTTTGTGTAATGTTTTCAACATACTAAGTGTTAAGAATACAGCGAAAATATTAACATTCCTTAACATCTTGGGAGAGCTTGGGGCCAGCCTTTTTTCTCCTTTTCATATTCAAATAAATAGATATAAAAGCAAGGGTAAAAAGGGTTCCGGCCAGCAGACCGGCACTGTCAATACACACATCCGCTGCCCTGCAGGCCCTGCCGGGGACAAAAATCTGGTGGATTTCGTCAATGACGGCATACAGAATGCCTGCAGCCATTCCGCCGATAAAAGGCCGCCGTCTGATTATCGTGAAAACCGGTCTTCCTTCAAAAACAGGCTTTTCGGGTTCTGCCATCTTTAAGGCTGCCCGAATATGGAAAACCAGCAGGCTGCCCAGTATGGCGTACTCGGTAAAATGAGCCGCCTTCCTCACGGGAAACTGCAGACTCTCAATCAGAGCAAATCTTCCCTGAGGAGTCATCTCCGGCCTTGCCAGGAAAATCCACAGATCTGCCAGCTTTTCACAGACCAGCCTGCTCATGGATGAAGAGGTCAGGTCAGGCGCTGCGGAAAAGCCCCAGATGACCCATGCCCAGCCGGCCACTGCGGCAAGAGACAGAAGCCAGGCAGCTGCCATTGGAAAAGGCAGACATTTTTTATCAATGTCTGCCCTGTCTGTCTTATTCATTGGAAAAAGCCGGGTCGATTTCTTCCAGTTCTTCAAACTGTTCGTTTCCCATCAGAGTCGGCACGGGAATCGGATCGTTTTCATCTTCTCCGGTGATCTTCAGCTTGCCGTCATAGAGCTCCTCGACTGCAACAGACAGAGGCTTTTCCCCCTCCGCTGCAGCAACTCTTGCTCTGCTGCCGCTGATCAGGTCCCTCGCACGTCTCGAGGTGGCGATCACGATGGAATAGCGGCTGTTGATCACAGGCTCTTCTCCTTCGTTATCTTCGATGTTGATCTTCTCCATAAGCTCGGTATAAGATGGATGTAACATGATGAACTCCTTTCCTGGAATTTGAAAATGTATCTGTTTCCGTATATGCGGGCATTCCCCGGCCTCAGCAGCCGCGAAGTCCCTCCTTCATTTCTCTGATAAAATCCTCATGCAGGACAGTCCTGCACGCATGGCTCTCTATAATAGCATGGATAGTCTCTGTGCATTCATCCAGTCTGCCCTCATGATTGCAGACCAGATACTCATAATTCTCGATGGTATCGGCCTCCTCGGCCGCCCGCCGCATCCGCTTTTCGATCTGTTCGGGACTCTCAGTTCCTCTGCCTGCCAGACGCTTTCTGAGAACTTCCGCTGAAGGCGCTGTCACAAAGACAAGAACCGCATCCGGATATTGTTCCCTGATCTTTAAAGCTCCCTGGACCTCAATCTCAAGGATGACTACATGTCCGGCCTCCAGCTCGTCTTCTACAAACTTCCTGGGCGTACCGTAATAGTGGTCCACATACCTTGCATACTCGATCAGGCCGTTATAGTCGATCATCTTAAGGAATTCCGCCTGAGTACGGAAAAAATAATCCACACCGTCGACTTCACCCTGTCTGGGATCTCTTGTGGTCGCCGAAACAGACAGGCTGTAACCGTATTTTTCCACCAGTTTTCTGGAGATGGTTCCTTTTCCGGCACCGGAAAATCCGGAGATAACAACGAGTGTTCCTTTACGCTTCATACTCCTCTTCTCCCCTCTCTTCAATCCTGCCTCTGCATCTGCCTGCAAGGGTATCCGTTGTCAGCGCGGAAAGAACGAGGAAGCCGCTGTCCATCACAAGAACGGACCTGGTCCTTCTGCCGCAGGTGGCGTCTATGGCCCTTCCTTCGTCTCTCGCATTCTGTATCATTCTTTTGATCGGGGCCGCTTCCGTACCCACGATCGATACAATCTTATCACGGTTTACGACATTGCCGAAACCGACACCAACAAATGAACCCGGATTATTCAATGTTCTGCACCTGTTCCCTGATCTTCTCTATATCTGTCTTCAGCTCGATTGCGTAATCCGACACGGACTGGTCATTGGCCTTGGAAAGGATGGTGTTGGCTTCCCGGTTCATCTCCTGGGCAATAAAGTCAAGCTTCCTTCCGACATTTCCTCCCTGTGCCAGCACATCCCGCATGGAAGAGATATGGCTGCGCAGGCGGACCGTCTCCTCATCCACTGAAATCTTGTCAGCATAGATCACAACCTCCGCCGCAATCCGGTTCTCGTCAATGGTAGTATCCTCCAGGAGGGTCCTGACCTTTTCTTCCAGACGGCTGCGGTAATCTGCCACCATCCTGGGATAGCGGGTTTCCACCACGGCAACATTTTCCTCCATGGCGGAGAGCTTGCCGAGAATGTCCTCGCGAAGGCTGTCGCCTTCCGCGCTCCTGCTGTCGGTAAACTTTGTCAGGGCTCCGCTGACCGCTTCCATAAGCTCCTCTTCCAGATGAGCTTCGTCAATGGCCGCGTCCTCCAGGCTCATGACTTCCGGAAGCCTTCCGATCTGGTAAACACCGGTCTCGTTCCGGATCCCCAGATCTTCCGCCAGGGTGGTCAGGGCATCATAGTAGGCCTTTCCCAGTTCCCTGTTCAGCTTTACGACACTGGCCTTCTCGGACAGGTCTTCATAAGAGATGAAAACATCCACTTTTCCTCTGCTGATCTGCTTCTTCAGAAAAGACCGGATGGCCTGTTCAAAGCAGTTCAGCTTTCTGGGCATCTTAATACTGATATCACAGTACCTGTGATTGACGGCTTTCATCTCAACTGTAAACTTACTGTCTTCAGACACATACTCGCTATGGCCGAAGCCAGTCATACTCTTTATCAAAGAATTCACCTCATATCTTTACAGACCGCCGGTCGTGCCGGCAAAACTTCTGCCGCGTCAAAAGACACTACGGCATAATTACAAACATTAATTATAAAAGAAAATGTCTGATTAGTCAATGAAATAAAAAAGCGGGCTCACTGAGCCCGCAGGGAAAGGTCTTTTTCAAGACATTTCAGGTAATGCATGGGAAGACCGCCGGCCGAAGGCACATAGAAACGGGAGTCCAGCTCTTCAAACTTGAAATGCTTTTTTCCTCCCTCTTCCAGCCGCTTCCAGAACTTCATCATCTCTTCATAGCGCATATAGTAGCAGATCTGTCGGGCCGTGTAATAGATCAGGAGAAAGCTGATGCCTTTCTGCCCTTCGAACTGCCGCATGAAATCCACCTGGTGGGGATGAAGATTCTGCAGAGAAAATGTGTCGGTGGCGCATTCCTTTGCGTCGAAACAGACAGGGATTCCCTGTATGGCGCCGATATAGTCCACCGTACTCTTCTTCTCAAAATAAGCAAGAGTAATATGGCGGGACTCCTTATCAAACTTTACCGGCGTGATCGGAGTCGGAATCTTCTCCATCAGGGCCAGGCCCTCTTCTCTGTATTTTTCATTTGCGTAATTAACCATCTCTTCGAGAACAGATCCCCGAAGACCTCTTGAACTCCATGTTGCCATATTTTCACCTCAGGCAGATGCGGCATACCTGCGGGCAAGCCGCCGGTATAAAACTGTAAAAGCAGTGATGACCAGGATGCCCGTCAGGATCCAGGATACAGGATAGACAATCAGGAGCAGCCTGAATATATGAAATTTCCTGTCCACTGTCAGAATCCATATAATACGCAGCAGGCAGGTGCCGAAGACCGTCAGGATGGTAGGCGAAAGGGAATCTCCGAATCCCCGCATACAGGCTCCCGTAATCTCATAGGAGCAGGCCAGCCACTGGAAAAGGAGGATATAGCGCATCCTCTCTACTGCATATTTTATGACTTCGGGGTCTTTTGTGAAAAGACCCGCGATGGGATGCCCTGCCGATACGATCAGAACATTCATGAACATGCAGGCTGCCACGCCGGCTCCCATGCACAGAAGGAGGACCCTTAAGCAGCGCTTCATATTCCGGGCACCGAAATTCTGCCCGGCGAATGTTGTGGCTGCCTGAGCAAATCCGTTGATGGAATAAAAGCAGATTCCTTCGAAATTCTGGCAGATGCTGCAGCCTGCTATGGCTGCCGCCCCGTATCCGTTCACCGCTGTCTGGACACATACATTTGCCACGGAAAAGACCGTGCCCTGCAGTCCAGTGGGAACACCGATCATCAGGATCCGCCCTGCCTCATATCTGTGCAGCCGCAGCTTTTTCGGATCAAATCGGATATCGGTCTCCTCGGTCATCAAAAAGTATACCACGAGACCGGCGCTTATGGTGTTGGCAATCGATGTGGCAAGGGCAACTCCGGCCACGCCCCATCCGAAAGCCACCACAAAGATCACGTTCAGGACGGCATTGATCACACCTGACAGGATCAGACACCGGACCGGTCTTCTGCTGTCTCCCACGCTTCGCAGGACAGCGGCACCGAAGTTGTATACCATGATCCCCGGCATGCCCAGACTGTATACCCGCAGATAGATAATAGACAATGGCAGCACCTCTTCGGGGATGGCCATCAGCATAAGGATAGGATGGGCCAGAAGAAGGACGCTGGCCATCAGGCCCAGACCTCCCACAAGAGCCAGAAACATGGATGTATGCACGGCTGCGGAAATCCTGTCCTTCCTGCCCTCGCCTATATAGTTGGCAATAACGACCGATGTTCCTGCAGAAGTACCCACAAAAAGGGTAACGAAAAGCATGACGACAGCGGAATTGCTTCCCACTGCCGCCAGAGCACGGCTGCTGGCAAATCTTCCGATCACCGCCACATCCACAGCATTAAACATCTGCTGCAGCATACTCCCCGCCGCCAGGGGCAGGGCAAAAAGCAGGATCTTGTCAAAGAGAGAGCCATGCAGCATATCCATTTGTGAAGATTTCTTCTTAAAGGTCATAGTAAGCTACCACGTAATAGTCTTCCGGCAGCTTTGCATCCCACATGGATGGGGGAGTGCCCATCCGCCAGTGATTACTCTCATTTCCGTAGAGAGAATATGCCATATCAAAATTGAGCATGGTCGCGCCGCAGTCAAGCCCCCTGTCCTCATCCGAAGTCATCTCCTCTTTGGTGGTACAAAGAAGCAGGAGCTTGTCTCCTATAATATAGCGGTAGGGCTGCCTATTCAGGAAACTGGGAGCAAGGCTGGCCCCATAGAGGGCCTGGTCCAGAGTAGAATCAATACTGCCTCCATCCCAGTCCACAGGACAGTTCCATACATGGTCAAATACCAGTTCCGTCTGGGCAATCTTGGGCGCCGCATGGCCGGACCGCTTCTTAAATGCCTTGCCGGAAGGATTCAGAATATCGATCCGCTTCATGAGAGGATCTTTCTTTCTGTATCCGCAGGCGAAAATGCTGACCACCTCCAGGTCAGACTTAAAGAGGAGGGCATGCTTTACCATGTCACCGTCACCTACAGTCAGCCAGCAGCCATCCAGTCCGCAATCCGTCATCTTCAGGAGCATATCCTCCCCCAGATATCCGGCATTTTCCAGATAGTGGTCCTTCTTCTCAGAAAGGATGACCAGGTAGGCCGGCGCGCCAAAAGAATAACCCTTATAACCTGCCGTACCTTCCAGGCGGCCTGCAGCCTCATCCGTAAAGATCATGAGCTCTGTGCCAATCTCGGGAAAGAGACGCTTAGCCTTCGGAAAATACGCCCGGATCTTCTCCAGTGCCTCTTCCTCCACTTTCTTTTTCCGGTACTCACGAATGGACTCTCTTTTTTTCATCAGATCCATATACTTCATACCATTCACCTCCATGCAGCAATATCTGTTAAAAATGTATCATCAGTCTTATGTATCTATATTATACCGTGGCTTGCCGGATTAAACAAGAGAGCTTAACAGCTGAGGACCGGGAAACGCACCCTTCTTGCTCTACTCAGGTTTTTCCGGATCTACGGCCATTCGAAGTGGATCCCCTTTCTTTGTAAGATACTCAATGTTTACATATCCTGTATATCCCGCAAATTCTCCATCCAAAACTTCAATATAGACATATCTGTCTATCGGATTATCAATCAGCGCCACCTGGGTAAGCGGCTTTAGCATCGCAATGCTCTTACTATCATTAGATGGTTCTTCCCATAGAGTAAGCGATTCATGTACATCTGCAAAATAAATTGTATCATCAGATACAGTGTCCGCTAGTGTTGCTTCTTCTGTTCCCTCCGCTGTCATATCCGTTGTGGGAAGGTTTCCTTTATCCTTCCATTTATTCTGTACAATGCCGTATATCCTCCACCAGGAGAGAGCAACAACAGCAATTAATGCACATACGATCAGCTTTTTCAATGATAAAAAGCCAGCTGTTTTGTCCTTCTTCTCAGTCTCGGTTTCCTTATGTCTGCTATATGCGGGTATTGTGTCAGCAAGCTTCGGATCGCTGGTAATCTTCTGGGTTTGGCTGGCTTCCGGTCTCTGAATGATGTTTATGACATCCGGTCTGAACTCAGGATTATCTTCCGGTAATACAATTTTGATGTTCAGTTCTTCCTTGCCTATGGCTTCAAAGTCATCTCTGAAAGCTGCCGCGCTCTGGTAACGTTCTTCCGCTGCAGGAGAGCAGGCTTTCTGTACTATTTTTCCAAGCGGGGAACAGGCTGTTTTGGGAAGAGGGACTTCCGCTGCTTCCATGCGGGCTGAAATACCCCTTCTTATATCTGGATCAAATACCGGCTTCGGATACTCCGGCATAAAAGGACTTCTACCGTAATTCAGCAATCTGTATAAAATCAGTCCAAGTGCATATATATCAGACAGATTGCTCTCCTGCTCTCCTCTGAACACCTCGGGTGCCATATAGTTCAGGTCCGGAGTACTGCCAGTTTCTCCATCAGTTTTACCTCTGAGATTCTTCATACCACCCAGCTTAAAACTTCCCATTTCCGAGATAAAGATATTGTCCGCTCTCACATTTCCGTGTACAACATTAAATTTGTGAAATGTCTCCAAAGCCTGGCAGATATCTTTTCCCAGATGTACTACATCTCCGGAAGAAAGGTCATTGGTCTTTATATAATCATCCAGCAAAAACAACTTTTCCGTACGAATCATTGCTTTCCACAAACCACTTTTCCTGTCCTCTGTGACTGTATAGTCATCGAAGCTTACAATATTTGAATTTCCTTTAAAGCGGGACATTTGTGCAATCGCATCAGCTGCCAACTCTGCTTCACTCCTGGAACATCTCATTATATAAACTATCAGTGTTGAAAAAACCCGTGAGCCAAACTGATCTTTCCGACTTATACTATATAATGCATAATCCGGTAATTCGCGAATCTTACTTTCTACCTCCCATCCGGGCCAGATCTGTTTCAATTCTTTTCGAACCGTATCCATTTTTTCTCCTTACTTATCTGAACAACTGCTATAAAAAGTTTTTTACACTTTATATTGATTGTAGCACAAATCATATGAAAAATTGCTTTTTTGATGGTATCTTTTTTATCTGAAAATAAAAAAGAGCGCCGCTTTTGCGGCGCTCCCATAATAAAAATCGGGGTAACAAGATTCGAACTTGCGACCTCACGGCCCCCAGCCGTGCGCTCTAACCAAACTGAGCCATACCCCGATTCCATTAGGTATTATACAGCATGGAAAAGTTAAATTCAACCATATTTTACATTTTTTTATTCTACTGTTACACTCTTGGCCAGATTCCTGGGCTTATCCACGTCCAGACCCTTGGAAACACTGACATAATATCCCATCAGCTGCAGGGGAATGATGGCCAGTGAATTTACGAAAAGAGGATCTGTCTGGGGTACGTAAACCGGGAAGTCTACTGTGTCTTCCACACTGTAGTTTCCGTATACGGTCTCTCCCATCAGATATGCACCCCGGCTCTTAACCTCTACCAGGTTGCTGATGGTCTTCTCGTATAATTCCTCCTGGGTCAGGAGTCCGATAACCAGGATGCCGTCCTCGATCAGGCTGATGGTGCCGTGCTTGAGCTCGCCTGCCGCATAGGCCTCGGAATGAACATAACTGATTTCCTTCATCTTCAGGCTGCCTTCCAGGCAGATCGCATAGTCAAGGCCCCGGCCGATAAAGAAGATATCCTTTGCGTTGGAGAACTTGGATGCAAACCACTGGATCCTCTCCTTGTCTTCCAGGATCTTTTCGATCTTGTCCGGCAGAGTCTGCACTTCTTTGATCATGCTTGTGTAACGTGCCTCGTCAATCTTTCCTCTGACTTTTGCAAACTGGATGGCCAGAAGGTATCCTGCCGCCAGCTGTGCGCTGTAGGCCTTGGTAGTGGCAACAGCGATCTCGGGACCTGCCAGAGTGTATAATACATTGTCAGCTTCCCTGGCGATGGAGGATCCGATCACATTGACGATACCCATGGTACGGATGCCTCTGGATTTGGCTTCCCTCAGGGCAGCAAGGCTGTCTGCCGTCTCTCCGGACTGGCTGATGATGATCACAAGACAGTCATCTGTCAGGATGGGATTACGATAACGGAATTCAGAGCCCAGATCCACTTCCACAGGAATCCTTGCCAGACTCTCTATAACATATTTCAGGGAAATACCTACATGGTAGGCACTTCCGCAAGCCACGATATGAATGCGGCCGATCTGGTTGATCACTTCTTCGGTAAGGCCTGCTTCACTTAAATCGATATCATCACCGTGGATTACGGAATAAAGGGTATCCCTGACTGCCTTGGGCTGCTCATGGATCTCTTTCATCATGTAATGCTCGAAACCGCCTTTTTCTGCTGCTTCCTCATCCCACTCGATGACAGTCTGCTCTTTTTCGATCTCTTCTTTGTCGATATTGTAAAATGTTACTGCCTGGTCTGTGATCCGGGCCATTTCCAGGTTGCCGATATAATAAACGTTTCTGGTGTATTTCAGGATAGCCGGCACGTCGGAAGCCACAAAGAACTCGCCCTCGTTGGTACCAATGATCATGGGGCTGTCTTTTCTGGAAGCATAGAGCTCTCCCGGGAAGTCGCGGAACATAACCACCAGGGCATAGGAACCGCGGATCCGCAGCATGGACTCGCAGAGAGCATCGATGGGATCGCCGTCATACTTCTTGAAGTAGTAGTCAACAAGGTTTACTGCAACCTCTGTATCTGTCTGGGAATAGAAGGTATATCCTTTTTTCTCAAGGACTTCCTTCAGTTCCTGATAGTTCTCGATGATTCCGTTGTGAACTGCCACAACAGACCGGTCGTTGGACACATGGGGATGGGCATTGGTCTCTGAAGGCTCACCGTGAGTTGCCCACCTGGTATGGCCGATTCCGCAGCATCCGGAAACAGCGTTGCCGTCATCGGTTTTCTCCATAAGCATTTTCAGGCGTCCCTTTGCCCTTACCACTACCGCATCATCATCGCCCTGGCGGACTGCGATGCCCGCCGAGTCATAGCCTCTGTATTCCAGTTTGGACAGACCTTCAAGCAGAAGGGGTGCCGCCTGTTTTTTTCCTAAATATCCTACGATTCCACACATATGATTAATCTCCTTATTCTTGTAGTCATTTCGAACATATGAAAGTATTATACACTAAAAGTCAAGGATTGTTAATTTAAATTATCATTTCATTTCTTTTACATGATATTGATTTATCTTCAGACATCCTGTATACTTGCCGGGTATGAAAGGAGAAAAAGTGATGAATGATAAAAAGACAGACGGCAGGACCTATGATCTGATCGCCTTTGATATGGACGGCACTCTTCTGACCGGAGATAAGAGAATACTTCCCTCCTCTCTGGAAGCAGTCGGAAAAGCTGCCCGGGCGGGAAAAAAGATTGTGCTGTCCACAGGCCGGTCTCTGTCGGAAATCCGTCCCTACCGCCGGATATTCAGATTTCTGGATTATGCCATCCTTGAAAGCGGGGGACTGATCTATGATTTTAAAAAGGAAAATTTCCTCTACCGGCATACATTTGACAGGGAAATTATTGAATCTGTCGTCCGTGTACTTGCTGAAAAAGATATTATGCCTTTAGTTATGAGCGGAGGTCAGGTTTTTCTTAGCCGGGCCCATCTTGATCATATCAAAGACTATCACATGGAGCCTTATAAAACGGCCTTTCTTGATTTCGGCGTCCTGGAAGATGATATTATCGCCCTGATTCTGGAAAGAAAAAGCGAAATAGAAAAGCTCAATCTTTATCATCCTGATATCCGGATGCGTGAAGAGACCCGCAGGGCTCTGTCAGGAATTGAGGCTCAGACAGCAGACGGCGATGAAACCGGCATCGAATTCACTCCCTGCGGGGTCAATAAAGGGACAGGACTGGCCCGGCTCTGTGCCCTCACAGGAATCGATCCCGCCGCCACAATTGCCGTGGGAGACGCGGATAATGATATTGAAATCCTTGAGACCGCAGGCCTGGGGATCGCTATGGCCAATGCCAACCCGGACATCCTTGACCTGGCCGATAAAAAAGTAGCAGATAATGAAAACGGAGGCTGTGCCCAAGCCGTCTTCTCTTATCTGCTGTAACATTCTTTTTCAGATTTTACTGAGCATCAGTGCCCCCGCGGATGGATATGTGATCCTGTCTGGCAAATACAGAGGAATACTGAGCCAGACCGAACCTCCGCACAAAGAGTTCGCATTTACACAGGAAAAGATAATAAGGATTGTAGGGACCTCCGTAGAGGCCCTCAAAATTGCCCTGCCCCTTGGCTATGATCACATCAGCCCGGTCAAGCAGGGTTTTTGTTTCCTCATTACAGAAGGCCAGGTCTGTTCCGGGTATCGGAAATCCGTTTCCCACACAGGGCACGATCCGGTCAAGTCCCGTTTCTCTGGCGTCCTCAAGCGTGGCATCATTGATGACCGGCCCGCCCCGTAAAAGGGCTGTGATCTCCAGCCGGGGATATAGTTCCTTTATCAGTTCGATCAGGAGCTTGTCCATCACGATCTCGCCGCAGTTATCGGTCAGATAAAGCAGCCGGTCCGCCCCGGCCAGATCTTCTTTCAGACAGGCCAGTTCCCCTTCATCAACATCCTCTTCCCCCGCCTTCCTGATCAGTTCCTCCAGAATGCTGTCACTGACCGTTTCCTGGGTTCCGAAGTCTATATAATTACCCGCGCAGACATAACGGATTCCTTCTTTCAGCCGGTCCGGCGCTTTTTTGATCCTGTCACGTACCTGATCTTCCAGGCCCAGCATGTAGCGGTTGAATTTGCGTTTGATGGCGTCATAATCCGTCACCGGCGGAAAATAGCGGGCGTAGACTTCGTCAATCCTCATGGAAAGAGCGGGCGCGCTGTCCTCAAGTCCGTGATCATGAAGGACTTTAAGGACTTCGTTGATATATGCCGCATTCTTTTCTTCGTCGGGAAACTGTCTGATCAGTTTTTCCTGCTTTGCCAGCTGGCAGGCGATACAGGTTGCGTTTGCTCTCATATGCTGCTCCTTTTTTATATTCTGCCGGTTTCATCCTCCCGGTTTCCCCTGCAGAAAATGTTTTATGTCATTACATGCTGAATTTATGTTACAATGATTCATTATACCAGAAAGGACTTACTTATGATCATTGATTTTCATACCCATACATTTCCGGTACGGATCAGCGCCAGGGTGCTGGAACACTTAAGCGATGTGGCGCACATTTCCTATTTCAGCGACGGGTCCAACCGGGGGCTCCTTGCCTCCATGAAGCGGAACCAGGTGGACTACAGCGTCCTCCTTCCGGTCATGACCCGGCCCGACCAGGTGGAATCACTGAACTCCGCCATGATCCGGGACAGGGATAGCCTCCTGGCTTCCGGCCTGATTCCTTTCGGCGGCATGCATCCTGACTACCCGCATGTGGGCAGGGAGCTGTCCAGGCTGAAGGAAAACGGTATTCCCGGCGTCAAGCTGCACCCGGCCTATCAGGGGGTGGATATTGACGATCCGCGCTGTCTGAATATCATTGAAGAGGCCTCGGCCCGGGACCTGATCATCATGGTCCACGCCGGGATCGATATCGGTATTTTCGACCATAATTACGCCTCTGTTCCGGCAATCCTCTCGGTGCTTGACCGGGTCGGACCCAAAAAACTGGTCCTTGCCCATATGGGCAACTGGGGAGAGTGGGATGATGTGGAGAGGGACCTTGCCGGCGCTCCGGTGTGGCTGGATACCGCCTTTTCCCTGGGTCCCGTTATCTCAAAGTACGGCCAGGAAAAGGACCTTGTCTACGAGAACAACATGTCTCCCGACCAGTTCGTCCGCATAGTCAGAAAGCACGGTGCGGACCGGGTCCTTTTCGCCACGGATTTCCCCTGGGCGGATCAGGCGGCTTACACCCATTATATCACCCATTTCCCCCTGACTGACAGCGAGAAAGAGGGCATTCTCTCCTGCAATGCAGTAAAGCTTCTTAATCTGCCGGACCTGATCAGGTAAAAAGAATCTCTCTTACTTCCCTGACTGCCCCGGCAAGGGCGTCAGGGTCCATTCCGGCATAGCTTACCATAAAGCGGTGGCGGTCTTTGCCGGAATCATCCATATAGTAATCCGTCACGGCCCGGATGCGGATTCCCCGGTCCGCCAGCCGTGACACCACTTCCCTGTCACTTAAGCCGGTCTCCAGCTGCAGAAGGAAATGTAATCCCGCGTTATTTTCCAGTATCCGGCACCGGTCCCGGGGCAGTTCCCTGCGGATCGTTTCGATGATTCTTTCCCTTTTTCTCCCGTAATGAAGGCGCATTCTATTTATGTGCTTCTCAAAATATCCCCTCTCAATAAAAGCAGCCAGTGTATACTGCTCAAAAGTCGACACTGTGCAGGCATAAAAAGACAGGTCTCTGTAATAGGAGGCCGCCAGGGACTCCGGCAGAACCATATAGCTGATTCTGATGGTGGCAGCCAGAGACTGGGAAAATGTATTCATGTAAATGACCTTGTCCCTGTCATCCAGCATCATGAGAGGCGGCACAGGCCTGCCCTTGTTGCGGAATTCACTGTCGTAGTCGTCTTCAATGATATAGCGGCCGTCCTCCTCATCTGCCCAGGCCAGGAGCTGCCGTCTCCGGTCCATGGACATGGTGATCCCGGTCGGAAAATGGTGGGCGGGACTTGTATGAACCACCCGGGCTCCGGTCCGGCGGATCTCATCTACCCTGACGCCCTCTTCATCCATGCCCGCCAGACTGATGGGCACGTTACTGACCCTGTAGATCCGGGCCAGTTTGCTGTAGCCGGGATTCTCCAGACAGAAGGGTGTTTCCCTTCCCAGAAGGCGGATCAGGAGGCTGTAGAGATACTCGGTGCCTGCCCCGACCACGATCTGGTCAGGATCCACGGAAAGTCCCCGGAAGGAAGACAGGTGGCCGGCAATGGCAGCCCGAAGTTCTCTGACTCCGTTGCAGGGGGACAGTGTCATCAGGTCCTTTTCTCTGCCGGAAATAATCTCCCGCATGAGTTTTGCCCAGACGGAAAAAGGAAATCCGTCCGTCTCCATTTTCCGGGAGGAAAAGTCAAAGCGGACCCTGTCATCCTGAGCCGGTCCAACAATCTTTTTCCCGCCGGCAGACTTACGCTTTTTCTGCATCCCCGAGACCCTGGCAACGTAATAACCCTTTTTGGGAAGGGCATAGAGATAGCCTTCGTCCATCAGCTGCTCGTAGGCCTTTTCCACTGTAACGGTACTGATGCCCAGATTGCGGGCCAGAGACCTTTTGGAAGGCAGTTTTTCATTTTCATTCAGTTTTCCGGTTCTGATATCCTCCCGGATGTACTCGTAGAGTTTCCGGTAAAGGATCCCCTCTTTTTTACTGAGATCGTAAGTGAGCAAACCATCACCTCCCTTTATGAAAAAGCAAAGCCGGAAAAGCACGTAAAATGTACTCTCCCGGCTAAGTATAGCTTTGATCAGATATTGCGGAAACGGCTCAGGAACTCTTTGGTCTTCTCCTTCTGCGGATGTCCGAAGATATCCTCGCTGCTTCCTTCTTCCTCGATTACACCGTCTGCCATGAAGATCACATGGCTGCTGACGTCTCTGGCAAAGGCCATCTCATGGGTAACGATCAGCATGGTCATGCCCTCCGATGCCAGGGTCGACATAACCTGGAGAACCTCGCCGACCATCTGGGGATCCAGAGCCGAGGTCGGCTCATCGAAGAGAAGGATCTCCGGCTCCATGGCCAGGGCTCTCGCGATCGCCACCCTCTGCTGCTGTCCGCCGGACAGCTGTCTTGGCTTGGCATTGATAAACTGCTCCATCCCAACCTTGTTCAGGAAGGTCATGGCCATCTCTCTGGCCTCTTCGCGGGATTTCTTCCGCACCTTGATGGGACCGACCATACAGTTGTCCAGGACACTGAGATTGTAGAAAAGGTTAAAGCTCTGGAATACCATGCCCACCTTCTCTCTGTACTCATAAATATTGTTCCTGGGGTCGGTAATGTTGCTTCCGTGGTAGAGTATGCTTCCGCCGGAAGGTGTTTCCAGCAGGTTGACACAGCGGAGCAAAGTGGATTTACCCGAACCGGAAGCGCCGATAATGGAGATGACGTCCCCCTTCTTTACGGAGAAATCAATGTCCTTCAGGACCTCGTGGGTTCCGAAACTCTTTACCAGGTGGGAGATTTCAAGAATACTCTCTAAATTTTCGCTCATCTTCCGTCTCTCCCTCCTGCCGTATTCATCTGGTTGCCGATATCAAGGGCGTCCACCAGTTCAAAATTCTGCGCACCGTCAAGGGCTCTCTCCCAGAGGCTTAAGAGTCTCGAGGAAATAAGTGTCATGGTCAGGTAGATGACCATAACGATGGTAGCGGACTCAAAATATGTATAGAGGGCGCCCGCCACACTCTTATGTACAAAGAACAGGTCTACGATACTGATGATCGAAAGTACTGAGGTATCTTTGATATTGATGATAAAGTTATTTCCGATCTGCGGAATGATGTTTCTGAACGCCTGGGGCAGGATCACATTTGTCATTGCCTGGAAATGTGTCATACCGATGGCCTTGGCTCCTTCCATCTGGCCCGGATCAACTGAAATGATACCGCCCCTGACGGACTCGGCCATATAGGCGCCGGTATTGATGGAAACGACCAGGAAGGCCGCCTGCCACATGCCGAGATTGATATTAAAAAGCTGGGCAGCCCCGTAGTAGATGAATACGGCCTGCACGATCATGGGTGTTCCGCGGAAAAGCTCCACATAAGCCTTTAAAATGATCTTTGCAGCTTTGATCAGGATTCTCTTGGGCAGGGGATCCCTGTGGGGATCCAGGGGGATCGTCTGTACGATACCCACCGCAAATCCGATGACACATCCTATAAATGTAGATACCAGGGCGATAGCCAGGGTCGTGCCCGCGCCCTTCAGATAAGATTTGCCGTATGTCTGAAGCAGATAGACAATTCTCTCCAGAAAACTCATTGTAGAAATAGACTTCATGATTCTTTAACCTCAGTAGGCTCCTTACTGTTCTTTTATGTCGTGGATTATTCGGACAGAGGCTGTACGCTGATCGCCTCGTTCATCATCTCATTGTAATCATCCGCTGTCATCTTCTTGAGTACGGAGTTGATGGCGTCAACCAGGTCTTTGTTGCCCTTCTGTACGGAAACACCGATGTTGATATCTTCATCGGATACTTCGAAATCATCGCCTGTACCTGCAAAGTCAAGCAGCTTGAAATCAGGATATGCAACCAGGGCAGCCTGTGCTGTAGGCATATCAGTAACGACCACATCAACCTTTCCGCTGTTCAGAGCCACTTCCATAGCCGGAGCGGACTCCTGTGCCGGAAGGACATCAGCATTGGGGATCTGGGGCAGGCACTTGTCATACCAGATTGTAGCGATCTGGGAAGTACAGGTAGCACCGTCCAGCTCACTCAGACCTTTGGCATTGGCATACTTGTTGTCCTTTTTGACCAGGGCAACGATCGTTGCATAGTAGTAGGGCTCTGTAAAGTCTACCATCTCAAGACGCTCGGATGTGATGGACTGTCCTGCGATGACACAGTCAACGGTTCCGGACTGAACTGCCGGGATCAGAGATTCCCAGTCAAGCTTGACGATCTCAAGATCATATCCAAGCTCATCGGCAATCTTCTTTGCCATCATAACGTCATATCCGTAAGCGTAGTCAGAACTGTCAGCGATGGGAACCGCGCCGTTGGAATCATCGGGCTGTGTCCAGTTATAAGGTGCATAGCTGCATTCCATGGCAACACGAAGGGTCTTCTTTCCATCGGCTGCGCCTGTACTGTCTTCTGCCGGGCTGCTGCCGCAGGCGGCAAGTCCCAGAACAAGCATTGCAGCAAGTAAGGTACATAATAATCTCTTTTTCATTTTCTTCCTCCTCATGGTTTGTATAAAGATTTCAAATACAATCATATCACAATTCAGGCAAATGTACTATGCGATTATGCAGGATTAATGAATAATTATTTCTTTTTCAGTCTTTTACAGATCCGTGATCAGGCTGTGCCACTCCTGCAGGGACCGGACTTCAGCCTTGGGATGGGACTTCACATAATGAATTCCTTCCGCTGCCGCCTTTCCTGCCGCGATGGTGGTGATGTAAGGAACTTTGGCCTTGATGGCACTTCTTCTTACATAACTGTCATCATGGACACTCTCTTTTCCTGCCGGCGTGTTGATGATCATCTGTACCTCTTCGTTGATGATAAGGTCACGCAGGCTGGGACGTCCTTCATGCTGCTTGCGGATGTATTTGGCGGGAATGCCGTTCTCGTTGAGCAGCTTGCAGGTTCCCTTTGTGGAATAAATATCAAAGCCGTCCTTGTAGAAGCTTCTTGCCACTTCCACTACCTCAGGCTTATCCTTGCTGTTGACGGAAATCAGGACTGTGCCTTCTGTCGGCAGTGTTGCCTGAGCTGCCTCTTCTGCCTTGAAGAAAGCCTCGCCGCTGGATTCGGAAATACCGAGCACCTCGCCGGTAGACCGCATTTCCGGTCCCAGGATGGGATCAACTTCCTGGAACATATTGAAGGGGAATACCGCTTCCTTCACTCCGTAGTAAGGAATGTGCTGATGCTTCATATCATGCAGGGGTGACGGCTTTCCTGTAAGCTCCGATGTAAGGATCTCCGTTGCCAGAGGCACCATGCGGATATTACATACCTTGGATACCAGGGGTACCGTACGGCTGGCTCTGGGGTTGGCCTCCAGAACAAATACCGTGTCGTTTTCAATGGCGTACTGCATATTCATCAGACCTACCACATGCATTTCCTCGGCAATCCTTCTGGTGTATTCACGGATCAGGGCCAGATTCTTGTCGGAAATGTGCTTGGCCGGGATGATGCAGGCCGAATCACCGGAATGGATTCCGGCAAGCTCGATGTGCTCCATAACTGCAGGCACATAGGCGTGGGTGCCGTCCGCGATGGCATCCGCCTCACACTCCATGGCATGAGCCAGGAAGCGGTCGATCAGGATGGGACGGTCCGGTGTCACGCCGACTGCCGCGTTCATATAGTCCACCATGGCCTCGTCGTCATAGACAACTTCCATGCCGCGGCCGCCCAGTACATAGGAAGGACGCACCATAACGGGATAGCTGATCTCGTTGGCGATGGCGATGGCTTCCTCAACGGTCGTTGCCATACCTGACTCAGGCATGGGGATACCCAGCTTCTCCATGGTAAGACGGAACTGGTCCCTGTCCTCTGCCAGGTCGATAATGGCCGGGGATGTACCCAGGATTTTCACGCCGTTCTTCTCAAGCTCTGATGCAAGATTGAGCGGTGTCTGTCCGCCGAACTGAGCGATCACGCCCACCGGTTTTTCCTTCTTGTAAATGCTCAGAACGTCCTCCAGAGTCAGAGGCTCGAAATAGAGCTTGTCAGATGTATCATAATCCGTAGACACTGTCTCGGGATTACAGTTGACGATAATTGTCTCAAAGCCCAGCTTCTTCAGGGACAGAGCGGCATGAACACAGCAGTAATCGAACTCGATACCCTGTCCGATTCTGTTGGGTCCTCCGCCCAGGATCATGATCTTGGGCTTGTCTGTGCTGACCTCATTATTGTCAGGCGCATTATATGTGGAATAGTAATAAGCACTGTCCGGTGTGCCGCTGACATGTACGCGGTCCCAGGTCTCTTCCACGCCGATGGCTGTCCTTGCCTCGCGGACCTCCTGCTCGCTGATCTCCAGGATCTGGGAAAGATACTTGTCGGAGAATCCGTCTTTCTTTGCCTGTGTCAGTGCAGCATTGTCCGGCAGGCCGCCCTTAAATGCGGTCAGTGCCTCTTCCTCATCTACCAGTTCCTTCATCTGTTCGATGAAGTAGCGCTTAACATGAGTTGCCTCAAAGACTTCCTCCACTGTAGCGCCGGCACGGAGAGCTTCATACATGATGAAATGTCTCTCGCTGGAAGCAGTGTTCAGCAGGCGCAGGAGCTTGTCCTTGCTCATCGTGTCGTAATCTTTTACATGGCCCAGTCCGTAGCGGTCCTTCTCCAGGGAACGGATGGCCTTCTGGAATGCTTCTTTATATGTTTTTCCGATACTCATGACTTCGCCTACGGCACGCATCTGTGTACCCAGCTTGTCCTCCACGCCTTTGAACTTCTCAAAAGCCCAGCGGGCAAACTTGACAACGACGTAGTCTCCATCGGGTTTGTATTTATCCAGTGTACCGTACTTGCCGCAGGGGATCTCACTTAAGGTCATGCCGCTTGCCAGCATGGCGGATACCAGGGCAATAGGGAATCCCGTCGCCTTGGAAGCCAGGGCGGAAGAACGGGATGTTCTGGGATTGATCTCAATTACAATGATCCTGTCGGATACAGGATCATGGGCGAACTGTACATTTGTTCCGCCGATGACCTGGATGGAATCCACGATACGGTATGCCTGGTCCTGCAGACGGTCCATGACCTCCTGGGATATGGTCAGCATGGGAGCCGTACAGAAGGAATCGCCCGTGTGCACGCCCATGGGATCTACGTTCTCGATGAAGCAGACCGTGATCATGTTGCCTTCCTTGTCACGGACAACTTCCAGCTCCAGCTCTTCCCAGCCCATAACGGACTCTTCAACCAGAACCTGGCCTACAAGGGATGCATGCAGACCGCGGGAACATACTGTTTTAAGCTCTTCTCTGTTATATACAAGGCCACCGCCTGTTCCGCCCATGGTGTAAGCCGGACGGAGAACAACCGGATAGTGCAGTCTCTCTGCAATCTCCAGCGCCTGGTCCACAGAGTAGGCAACTTCACTTCTTGCCATCTCCACACCCAGGGAATCCATGGTTTCCTTGAACTCCACACGGTCCTCACCGCGCTCGATGGCATCCACCTGCACGCCGATTACCTTGACATTGTATTTATCAAGGATGCCTTTTTTATATAGCTCTGCGCAAAGATTAAGACCTGACTGTCCACCCAGATTCGGAAGAAGTGCGTCGGGTCTCTCCTTCTCGATAATCTGCTCCAGCCGGTCCACATTCAAAGGTTCAATATAAGTAACATCAGCCATCTCCGGATCTGTCATAATAGTTGCCGGATTGGAATTGACCAGTACGATTTCGTAGCCTAGCCTGCGAAGGGCTTTACACGCCTGGGTTCCTGAATAATCAAATTCACACGCCTGACCGATAATGATCGGGCCGGATCCGATAATCAGAACTTTGTGGATATCTGTTCTCTGTGACATAATTTCCTCCTAACACAGCAAAAAATCCTTCCCCCGGGAAGGACTCCCCTTCATGTTGTAATACTGCTCATTTTTTTCTCGTGTTATAGTATAACGTAATTGAAGTGAAAATGCACGAATTTTTTCTTTTTCTTTCAAAAATAGAAGAAAAGGTAAAAAGAGCCCGGGACCTGAACTTGACAAAATGTACTCCCGGACCTAGCATGGCAGAAACAGAAGAACCTTTTTCACCCGCTTTCACAGCCGGGGAATACTATAAAGAGGAGGAAGGCTTATGATCGAGATTATTCATGTCTCCAAGCATTTTGACCATATCAGGGCGGTCAGTGATCTTTCCATCACCATCCCCTCCGGCCGGGTGTTCGGTCTGGTCGGGACCAACGGTGCAGGAAAGAGCACGCTCCTTCGCATGGCTGCCGGTGTTCTCAGGCCCGACACAGGAGAGATCCTTGTTGACGGAGCGCCTGTATACGAACATCCTGAGACCAAACAGCGCTTTTTCCATATTTCCGATGAATCCTGGTTTTTCCCGAATGCCGTGCCGGACACCATGGCGGATTATTACGCCCTATTATACCCCGCTTTCAGCCGCGACCTTTACCGGGATCTCATGGACCGGTTCGGTCTGGAAAGGAAAAGGCAGATCCGGACATTTTCCAAAGGAATGAAAAAGCAGCTTTCCGTTATCCTGGGACTTTCCTGCCGGACTGATTACCTCTTCTGCGATGAGACATTTGACGGGCTGGATCCGGTCATGCGCCAGGGAGTCAAGGGACTCTTTGCCGAAGAGATGGCTGCCCGGTCATTTACCCCCGTCATCGCCTCCCATAATCTCCGGGAGCTGGAGGATATCTGTGACAGGATCGGCCTACTCCATGAAGGGGGCGTTCTTCTGGACCGTCAGCTTGATGATCTCAAACTGGGCGTCCATAAGATACAGTGTGTCATTCGGGACCCGGAAAAGGAAAAGAAAATGCTGGAAAGGGTCAAACCCACCAGGATAAGCCGTCAGGGTTCCCTCATGATTCTCACTGTCACTGGGAACAAAGAGGAGCTGCTGGCAAAGATCAGCCAGGCTGATCCTCTATTCTCCGAGATTCTCCCTCTCACTTTCGAGGAGATTTTCATTGAAGAGACAAAGGAGGCAGGTTATGAAATCAAACATCTCTTTTCTTAAACTGACCGGTAATCTGTGGAAGAAACAGACCTGGCTTTTTATCATATTTTCCGTACTTTATTTTATGGCAATACCCATGGCCGGCATGATGCATGTCAGCGCACCCTATAACGGCTATCTCGGCAATGCCCCCCGGGACATGGCAGGCCTGATCAGGATGCCCGGGGAAAGCGCCGGTATCTGTATGTGGCTGATGCTCATCACTTCCGCCATCCTTGGTATGCTGTCAGCCTGGGAGGGGTTCTCCTATCTGCATGACAGGGCAAAAACTGACTTTTTCCACAGTATTCCTGTCAGCAGGACCCGGCTTTTTGCCGTACGTCTGGGAATCTGTGCCATAGATTACCTGATCCCCGTAACGGTTAACACCCTGCTTCTGCTCCTGGCCGGACTTGTTCGCTGCAGGGTCAGCCCGGTCACGGCGGGAGCCGCTCTGGAGATGATTCTGATCGGTTTCGTGATTACTTTTCT
The DNA here is from genome assembly GCA_017434385.1 of Eubacterium sp. Taxonomy (GTDB): domain Bacteria; phylum Bacillota; class Clostridia; order Lachnospirales; family Lachnospiraceae; genus Anaerobutyricum. The sequence continues at coordinate 61,692 of JAFRFJ010000011.1, read as the reverse complement.
CTTCTTCTCCATCGCCTGTCTTGCCATGATGCTCACCGGCAGGGCCCTGATCGCGGTCCTTCTGACCCTGGCTCTGGAACTGGGGCCTCCGGTATACGGCCTGATCAACCGCGCTTATATGGATACATTTTTCTACACCTTCAGCCAGTACGGCAATTCCGCAGGCCTGACTGAAAGTGTATTCTCCTGCTGGGGACAGCTTGCAATCTATCTGGGGCCCATCAATGGACCGGGACTTGTTTTTTCTCTTCTGATCACCCTGCTTTCAACAGGGATCCTGCTGGGTCTTGACCTGCTGCTTTACAGAAAACGCCCCCTGGAGAAAGCCGGAACACCTATGGTCTTTAAGCTCGCAGCGGAAGGCATCTGTATGATTATCTCTGTATACAGCGGCCTGATTTTCGGACTATTTTTCCGCAGCATGATCGACGGGGCCGACAGCTGGTTTTTCTTCGGACTGATATTCGGAACTTTCTTAAGTTATCTCTTTATCAGGATGCTTTACAGAGAGTCTCCGAAAAAAGCCTTCTCCCGGCCTTTACCGCTTGCGGTCTGCCTGGCGGCAGTTGTTACGGCCGGCTTGTTCTTCCGATTTGATCTGATCGGCTTTGACAGGTTTCTTCCCGCCTATGATAATCTGAATGAGATCAGCCTGATCATGCCGGATTCCTATTACTATCCGGATGAGGGAGACCCGGACACAAAAGAACTTCTCGATTCTTCTCATATAAAAAAGGACCGGGAAACCTATGCTATTCTGAAAGAACTGATCAGCGATTCAAAGCATTTTAAAGATATGAAAGCTGATAATTATGATGGTGACAGCGAGTATGATCCGGCCGATTCTGTCACTGTAAAAGCCAGATTCAGCGACAGGCAGGGACATGTCTACTACCGCAACTACAGAGCATTTTCGAAGACGGTCAAAAAAGCGTCGGGCACTCTCTATTCACAAAGCAGAGGCAATGCCGCTTTCCATCCCATTCTGCAGGACAGATTTCCGGTCATCTATGACATGAAAATCTGCAATGGCCTGTCTTCAGTGGAAATCGAAAGTAAGGATTTAAACAAAAGCGGTAAAATGAAAGAAATAGCCGAGGCTCTTAAGGAAGATGGCCGGGAAAATGCAGGGAAAGATATCGGCAGCCAGATCCCGGTCGCTTATATCTCTTACAGCTATCAGGAAGAATCTTCAGACTATGGCTCTACGCCCTACTCCATCTGGGTCTTCCCGTCTGACACACACACTCTGGCCATCCTGAAAAAGTACGGTTTGGAACCGGCAAAACCGGTCAGGGCGGAAGATATCCTTTACATAAGAAGAGGCACATTTGGCGGCAAGATCAGGGATCAGAAAGAAATTCAGGAACTTCTGCCCCGCCTTGTAATCTCCGATTTTGCCCTTCCCTGGCTGGAGCTGGAGGAAAAAGCCGGTGTCACCGTATACCTTGATCCGGCCTCCTACGACCGCTACCGGACAGACCGTATCGAGTATCTGCTCCTTGCCAAATGACCGCCGGTTCATTTACTTTCGGGTAAAAATGTGATATGTTGAGGCAGATTATTTTAAGAACAACATTTCAGGAGGATAGAGAAAAATGAGATATAAAGCAGCCTCACGGCTTAATCAGTTTGAGACGGGAATCTTTGCGGCAATGGATGAGAAAAAGGCCGCCTTGCTGGCTTCGGGCCGGGAAGTGATCAATCTTTCCATTGGCACGCCGGATTTCAAACCTGCAGCCCATGTGATGGAGGCTGCAAAAGAGGCCTGCTCAGATCCTTTCAACTACCGCTACTCCCTTACCGACACGCCGGAGCTTCTTGACGCCCTGGCAGGATATTATAAGAAAAGATACGGAACGGAAATCCGCCCGGAAGAGATCACGGGAGTTCACGGCACCCAGGAAGGCATGGGTCATCTGGGTCTTGCCCTCCTGAATCCGGGCGACGTGGTCCTTCTGCCCGATCCCGGTTATCCCATCTATGAGGCGGGCTGTCTCCTGGCAGGCGCCGATATCCATTATTACGGGCTGGTGAAAGAACATGATTTTCTGCCTCATCTGGAGGAAATCCCGGAAGAGGTCCTGAAAAAAGCCAGATTCATCGTTCTCTCCTATCCCTCCAATCCGGTGGGGGCGGCAGCGCCGAAGGAAATGTATCTGGATATGATTGAAAAGGCAAAGAAATACGGCTTTTTCATTATCAATGACAATGCCTACTCCGATATAATATTTGACGGCAGAGAAGGCTTTTCCTTCCTGTCCCTGCCGGGCGCAAGAGAGGTGGGTGCCGAGTTCTTCTCCCTGTCCAAGTCCTTTAACCTGACAGGCCTGCGTCTTTCCTACCTGATCGGCAATCAGGATATCATCGATGCCCTGAAACTTCTGAGAAGCCAGTATGATTTCGGTATCTCCTACCCGGCCCAGAAGGCAGCCGTAGCTGCTCTTACCGGACCTCTGGACGAAGTTGAGAAGCAGTGTATGGAGTATCAGAGAAGGCGTGACGCCCTCTGCGGCGGCCTTCGCAAAGCCGGCTGGCAGGTACCGGATTCCGACGGCACCATGTTTGTATGGCTGCCGGTACCGGAAGGATATACTTCCGTATCATTTGTGGAAAAGCTCATGGATGAGACAGGGATCATCGGAACGCCGGGAACGGCATTCGGCCCCCGGGGAGAAGGCTACATCCGCTTCGCCCTTGTAAGACCGGCTGAAGAACTGAGCAGGATTGCCGAGCGGATCGGCAGCGTGATCTGAAAAAACTGACTGTAAATATAAAAAAAGGAGGCGCCGCAGCAGCGATTCGCCCATTCTGTAAAGATGGTTGAATCGTAACTGCCGGCGCTTTTTTTGCTGTTTAAAAACCCGGTAAATTCAATCATGAAAAGTCTTTCTCTACTTTTTGATGGACGTTCAGAGATTCACGTCATGTATACTTTTTATCTTCGGGCTATTGTGATGGTATACTTTTGCAGTTTTTCATGTATAAATCATGTCATCATTATATTTAGTTATATTCTTAACTCTCTTTTTCATGGATAGTTATGTAAAAGGTCTCTATTGATGGAAACAGGCAAAAAACGTCATGTAAAAATCAGTATATTTTTTATCTTGATGGAGAGAATTTTCATACTGTCATGTAAGAATCAGTTTTAAACACTGATTGATGGAAATCTATCCCAAGGGCTCGAAGAATCCCGGCAAAAACACAAAAAAAGGAGGCGCCGCAGCAGCGATTCGCCCATTCATAAAAGAATGGACAGATCATAGCTGTGACGCCTCCCTTTATTTATATCTTTGTATTATTTATTTGTTAATCTCCATGGTAAATGCATCCCAGGGGATATTCACCTTGGCACCCTCGTTGATCAGGGAATCAGCATGCATGAGGAGGGGGAAGTCAGCCAGGGATACCTTGCCCTGCTCTGCCAGTCTTCTGACTGCTCTTGCTGTTCTTGTAGCGATGACGATGGACTCGAGGGTTACACCCTGCAGTTCCTGCATAGCCTCATCAAAGGTCATGCCGCTGCCCAGCAGTGTTCCGATTCTTCTGGTTCTGCCGCCGAAGATCGTCACATAAAGGTCTCCGCCGCCAAAGACGATGTTCTCCGGGCCGCCGCCGCAGATCTCAAGAAGATGCATCATCTCTCTAAGGCTCTGTCCGAAAGCAGCTGCCTGAGAGTTGTAATGGATCTTTCCGTCTCTCTTCTCAGCAAGTCCTACCGTAAGGGTAACGCCCAGTGCATAAGCGTTTTTCAGAGCTACCGCACACTCAACACCTACGATATCAGTGGAAAGGCTGATGTGATAGTAGGAGGTCTCAAGAAGAGACTTGATGTACTTCAGTGTCTCCATATCCTTGCCGCAGAATGCCACATGGCTGTCGTCATGGTCTGCCAGCTCATAGCTGGTGCAGGGACCGCCGATGGCGTTGAAGCTGATGTGCTTGCCTTCCGGCTGTCTCTGCTCGAAGTGATAAGGATAAGGAAGCATGGAGCCGTCTTCCAGATCAATCATACCTTTGGTTACTGTAAGCAGCGGTACACTGTCATCGAGAACCGGAAGGATCTCATCGCAGAACCAGTCAAGTCCGAAGCTGCTGACACCGCCCAGAACCAGGTCTGCACCCTCAAGTGCCTCTTCAAGCTCTTCGATCTGATAATACTTGATTCCGTCATGGAGAGTTCTCTTTAATGTAATATGGTAATTGTCTTTCCTGAGGCCGTCGATGATGTCACGATCCAGGGGGGAGCCTACCAGTCGGACCTCATGGCCGTTCTCGAAAGCTGGGAATGTAATTGCTGAATTCATCTGACCTGCACATACAAATGTAATAACGCTCATGATCTCTTCTCCTTTTCATCTGATCTTTATTTATGGTTTTTGGTGAACTGGCTTAACTGTTTGACCTGACTATACTTGCATCTTCCATCTTTGTCAACACACAAAAACCGCATAAAACCGTGCCATTTCATGTCTGATTAATTAATAATTCTCTTTGATTAATCCCCTGCATTTTCATTCTGATATCCCTCTCTTTTCCCTGCTGCACTAAAAGTGTACTGATCTGGTCTGTTTTGATTTGATTGATAATTAATCAAATCTATAGTATTATTATTCAAACAGAGTTTTGATTAATAACCGGATTCTGTCTTTTCTATTAATCAAAATAAATCAAATTAATTGATAAATCCCTGACCGGAGGTGGATCATATGGGTAAAAGGAACCAGGTAACCACAAGAGATATTGCGGAATATGCCGGCGTTTCCCAGTCGACGGTTTCCATGATCTTAAGCGGAAGAAAGAATGTATCATTTACAAAGGAAACGGAGCAGAAGGTAAAGGATGTGGCGGCGGCCCTGGGCTATGTCAGACCCAGAAAAAAAGCTCCTGCCCTGAACAAGTCCCTTTCCGGAACCATCCTGGTCGTCTGTCCTGATGTATCCGGCGGCTATTACCAGACAGTCCTCCACGCCATCACGGAAGAAGCCCAGTCCCAGGGCTGCACCGTACTGACGGCTCTGACCTTCCGCCAGGCTGCCGCTGAAGAAACCTACTTTAATCTGATGGAGGAAAATGAACTCTTTGGGGTCATTTCTCTCTATCCCCTTTCCCGCACGGCTGACGCCAACGCTCTCTCTCGGAGATTGCCTGTCGTCTCCATCGGAGAGAAACCGGAAGGGGTCCGTTTTGACTCCGTAGAACTTGACAGTCATAAACCGGGTGTCCTGGTCGCCGACCACCTGGCAGGGCTTGGCCACAGAAAAATCGCCTGTATCTCCGGTCCCCATACAAAAAAAGAAAAAGGCCGGATCCGCCGTCTTGCAGGACTCAGGCAGGGCTTTGCGGACGCAGGCATCGATCCGGACGGCGTAGTCCTCCTGACTCCCTCCGCAAAGACCTGGGCTTCTTATCCACGTACGGAGGCATCCTACAGAACCGGCTACGAAATGACCCTGAAAGCCCTGGATTCCGGAGAAGGATTCACCGGCCTGGTCGGCCACAGCGATGATATTGCTTACGGAATCCTGGCGGCCCTTACTGACCGCGGCCTGCGGGTTCCCGAGGATATGAGTGTGGCAGGCTTTGACAACAGCCCCCTGTCAGCCATGCCCCGGATTTCCCTGACCACCGTGGAACACGCGGCTGCCCTGAAGGGGAAAAGAGCCGTAGAGCTCATCATGGAAAAACACAGACACAGGGACAGGACCGGAAGCCACCACATCATTACCCGCATGGAATACGAACCATCCCTGATCGTACGCCGTACCACCGGGCCGGCCCCCAAAAAGCGATAAAGCAAAAAGCAGAATCATCCATATTTCCAAATCACAGAGCATTCTGTTTTACGAAATTTTTTGTCTTGTACTGTTTTGAAAATTACAGCAAAAAAATGCGGAAAAAGCCACAATATTACAAGTAGTTAATCAATTTTTCACTTACCTCTATGGTATAATTTTGTTATGGAACTATACTTTTTTAACATTATTGCTCTTTTATGTAAGGAGGTAAGAGATGAAAAAACAACTGATTGCTGCATTCCTTTGCGCATGTATGGTATTTTCCATGGCAGCATGCGGCGGCACACCCGAGGGCAAGAAAAAAGTAACCGGCTCAAAAGGTGACGAGTATCTGGTTGATGAAGAGTCCAAGACTGTTTCCACAGATGATACCAAGAGCGAGTATGAGCCCTACACTATCACTCTGAACCTGGAGCGTTCCGGTATCGGCCAGAACATGGAAGAGACATTTACTTCCGCTCCCACCAAGGTCATTGCAGACGGTGACCAGATGGCTGATTTCTTCTTCGATCTGGGTCTGGAAGACCATATGGCAGGCTACACAAGAGGCGCCTGCTGGTCCACTGTTAATGAGTATCCGGCAAGAGACAAAGTCAAGAAGATCACAGAGGACGGCGTTAACCTTCAGAACGCGTCCAAAGAACAGATCCTTGCCACAGGCTGTGACTTCATGATGGGATGGGATTCCCTCTTCTCAGAGGACCATTTCTCTGTTGACTTCTGCCTTGACAACGGAATTATTCCCTACTTCCCCTACTGCTGTTCCGATTCCGCTACTTTTGAGGATATCTACAAGGACTATGAAGTACTGGGACATGTATTCGGCGTAACAGAACTGGCTGACCAGAAGGTACAGGCTATGAAGGACAAGCTGGAAGAAGTAAAGACCAAGCTCGGCGATGATGTATACAAGAATCCCATCAAGGTATTCGTATACGATTCCGGCGAGGATGCTCCTTTCACTGCATGTCAGGGTGTTCCCGGCGACATGATCAAGAAGGCCGGCGGTATCTCCATCTTTGACGATATCAAAAAAGGCTGGGCAACTCCTTCCTGGGAAGAAGTTGTAGAGAGAGATCCTGATGTCATCCTGATTCTGGACTATGACTATGACACGGATAAGAAGATCGAGTTCTTAAAGACCAACGATTTCACCAAAGATCTGCGGGCCGTAAAAGAAGGCCGAATCTACTCCGCATGCTGTTCCGATATGCAGGGATCCGCAGGATCGGCAGGAACAGTTGAGATCATGGCTAAACAGTTCTATCCGGAAAAATTCAAATAAAAAGGACTAAAGTATGAACACAGCACTGTTTCCCTTAAAGCGCAGGACCCACTACATAGCCTTCTGCATCATTATGGCTGCCCTCCTGGCGGCTTCCTGTGTTGCTGCAACAAGGCTTGGAAGTGTCAGTCTGCAATTTGACGTAATTAAAAAAGTCGTTGTGAATAAGCTGATGCGGCGGGATGTATATGCTGTGACCTGGGAATCAAGCACCGAGATGATCCTGTGGGGTATCCGTATCCCCAGGATCCTCACCGCTTTTATCGTAGGCGCGGGGCTTACGCTTTGCGGTATCCTCATGCAGGCCCTGACCAAGAACCCCCTGGCTGATCCCTATGTACTGGGTATCTCCCACGGTGCTTCTGCCGGTGCGGTTTCCGTCATCATGTACGGATACCTGTCATTCTTTGGCGGATACGGTACCATGGTCGGCGCTTTCCTGGGTGCCGTCATTTCCATTATGCTGGCACTGAGAATCGCCACTATAAGGAACAAGGTAACCGCGACCCAGCTGGTTCTTGCCGGTATCGCTGTTTCCGCCCTGTTCGGAGCGATTACCAACTTTATGATCTATTACACCAAGACCGGCTCCGACAAGGTTAAAACCGCCACTTACTGGATGATGGGTTCCCTGAACGGTTCTTCCTGGGACAAGCTCAAATATGCCTCCATTGCTTTCGTAATCTGCCTGATCATGATCCTGGCCCTGTCCAAGGGACTGGACGTCCTCCTTCTGGGAGATGATGTGGCTGTTACGGTCGGCGTGGACACAGACAGACTGAAGCTGATCATCATCATCCTGGCTACCCTGCTTACAGGTGTCATCGTATCCATCAGCGGAACCATCGGTTTTGTCGGACTGACCATCCCCCACATTACCAGGTCGATCGTAGGAACCAAACACAAGCGTCTGATTCCTGCCTCTGTCCTGGTAGGCGGAACTTTCCTGGTAGTCGCCGACATTATTTCCCGGGTCATCGTATCCCCGGAAGAGCTGCCCATCGGTGTCGTTTCGGCATTCTTCGGCGCACCCTTCTTCCTCTACCTGATACGGAAATCCCATGGCCAGTTTGGAGGATGAGAGTATGAAGCTAGATGTAAAAGATATAGTATACTCCATCGACTCAAAGCTGATCGTAAATGGAGTCAGTCTCGGGATTGAAGAAGGTGAGTTTGTCGGCCTGGTCGGACCCAACGGCTGCGGCAAATCCACACTGTTAAAAAGTATTTATAAAGTATATAAGCCGGATTCCGGCGCTGCTTATATCGACGGCAAAAACGTAGCGGAAATGTCCAGCAGAGAGACCGCTCTGGAAATGTCCGTCATGCAGCAGGAGAACAACGTGGAGTTTGACATGACCGTTTATGACATGGTCATGCTCGGACGTTTCGCCCACCAGAAAATGTTCGGCACCGATAAGGCCGCAGAGCGCCAGATCGTACTGGACGGCATCCGGGAGGTTGGTCTGGAGGGCTACGAGGAGCGAAGCTTCCTCTCCCTGTCAGGCGGCGAAAAGCAGCGTACCCTGGTAGCCAGGGCCCTGGTCCAGAAGGCGGAGCTGATCATCCTGGATGAGCCCACCAACCATCTGGACATCGGCTACCAGTATCAGATCATGAATATTCTGAAGCGTCAGAAGCTGACCGTTTTCTCTTCCATTCATGACCTGAATGTGGCATCCTGCTACTGCGACCGGATCATCCTGCTGAAAAAAGGAAAGATCGTTGATATCGGAACACCCAAGGAGGTCTTTGTTCCCTACAAGATCCGTCAGCTTTTCGGCATCGATACCCAGATTACCGAGAATCCCTGTACGGGCAAACCCAATATCGTATTTATTCCTGATTTTCAAATGTAGATTTCCGGAAAAGGTATATAAAAATCACTGCGGCATTATACCGCAGTGATTTTTTATGTTATAATCAGTATATCCCTACAAGTTTAATCGGAAAATCATCCCGCCCGGCCAATGCCGGCATGCGGGTCTTATTTCAAAAGGAGTGCTGATTTATGGTCAGAATTCTATCAGACAGCACCTGCGATCTTTCCAGAGAGCTGACAGACCGTTACAGGATAGCCATCCTCCCCCTCCACGTTCTTCTGGGGGACAAAGAATACGAAGACGGGGCCGGGATCACGCCCGACCAGATTTACTCCTGGTCCGATGCCCACGATCTTTCCCCGAAAACCTCGGCTCCCTCCATCGAGAGCGCGGTCACCAGGATGAAACCCCTGCTTGATGGCGGAGACGAACTGATCTGTTTTTCCGTATCGGAATCCATGTCAACCTCCAGCAATGTCATGCGGCTTGCCGCCGCGGAGCTTGACGCGGAAGACAGGGTCACAGTAATCAACTCTGCCAACCTTTCCACCGGCATCGGTCTTCTTCTGATCGAAGCTGCCCTCATGGCTGAAAAAGGGGCATCCCGGCAGGAAATCTGCGCGGTCATGGAGGAGCTGATCCCCAGAGTAAGGTCCAGCTTTGTAGTGGACACCATGACCTACCTGCGAAGGGGCGGACGGTGCGGCGCCGTGGCGGCCCTGGCCGGTTCCGCTTTAAAGATCCATCCCAAGATCATTGTGGCCGATGGGGCCATGCATGTGGGAAAGAAATACAGAGGGCCTATGCCCAGGGTGATTTTAAAATATGCCCGGGACATGGAGAATGAGCTTATGACAGCCCGGGCAGACCGTGTCTTTATCACACATTCAGGCTGCAGCGATGAGACAATCACTTCTGTAAAAGAGTATCTTAAAAGCCTGGATCATTTTCAGGAAATCCTGATCACCAGGGCAGGAGGCGTAATCTCCAGCCACTGTGGTCCGGGAACTCTGGGCGTTCTCTTTATCGACGGGGAATCCTGATTTTCACACGGAAGGAAAGGAAGAAATCATGAAGGAAATATCCGTAAAAGACTTCGAGTCCATTCAGATCGGACAGACTGAAAATACTGATGCCGGAACAGGCTTAACCGTACTGATCGCAAAGGAAGGCATGGTTGCAGGACTGGATGTGCGGGGCGGCGGCCCGGCTTCAAGAGAGAGTGAACTCTTAAAACCGCTGGCAGCAGCTCATCAGATCCACGGGATCGTGCTGGCGGGCGGAAGCGCATTTGGCCTGGGTGCCGCGAACGGGGTCATGGAATACCTGGAAGCCCATGACATCGGATATGATGTCGGCATCACCAAAGTTCCCCTGGTAGTCCAGTCCGACCTTTTTGACCTGACGGTAGGCGACCCCATGGTAAGACCTGATCCGGCCATGGGTTATGAAGCCGCAAGGCTCGCCCTGGAAGCGCCGAATTATCAGGACGGAAATTACGGAGCCGGCTGCGGTGCCACGGTAGGAAAGATCGGCGGCATGGAAACCTGTATGAAAACGGGTATCGGCAGTTACGTTGTTGAAATCGGCCCTCTTAAAGTCGGGGCAGTCGTTGCCCTCAATGCTCTGGGAGACGTCTATGACTGGAAAACAGGCAAAAAAATAGCCGGCCTTCTCACTGAAGACCGGAAAGGATTCCGAAAAACAGAAGATGTCATGAAGGCCAGTATCGAGAAGATCGACAATAAGTTTACGGGCAACACCACCCTGGCTGTGGTGATGACCAATGCCGCTTTTGAGAAAGCGCAGCTTTGCAAGATCGCAGGTATGGCCCAGGACGGTTATGCCCGTTCCATCCGTCCGGTACATACATCAGCGGACGGCGACAGCATCTATGCCGTATCTGCCGGAGATCTGGAAGCTGATATGGATCTGGTGGGCGTGCTTGCCGCCGAGGTGATCAGCGAAGCCATCAAGCGGGCAGTCTTCAGTGCGGAAACGGCTTACGGCTACCCCTGCGCAGCAGATTTAAAAGATCTGAAAGCTGATTCCTAATCCGGTATCTCTCCCCTGTTTTCTTCTTCTACACGAGCCTGTGTCTGCCGGGCAGTTTCATCCACCGCCTGACCGAATCCGGTCAGGGCGGCAAAGGGTGCAAACTGCGCGGCTCTTTTACTGAGCTCCATACGGGGATGTCTCTTAGGTTCATAATGGGGCAGGTCTATGATATCCTCATAAGGATTAAGATCTGCCTTTTTATCAATTCTATTCTCCCGGCTCATCCCGGTTTCACCTCTTTCTCAGGCTTTATGGCCTCCTACCTGCCGGTTCCTGTCCTTTCCGGTGGCTCCCTCCCTGAAGTTTGTTCCCTTCAGTATGGCATTTTTACCGTACTTTCCTTTTATATCAAGCATGGCTTCCTGCAGCCGGCGCTCTTTTTGTTCTTTTTTCTTCTCTTCTTCCCGCTCTTTCATGACAGCCTCATAATCGGTAAAAAGATCCAGCTGTTCATAGACCGGCCGGCTGACTTCCGGACTGTCTTTATCCACGACATGGTTTAAGGAGAGATTCATCCTCCGGACCAGAAGGGCCGGGTCCACGATCCTGTCATAAAGTTCCAGAACAGCCCGGCAGATCTTCCTTCCCGAAGCGGTGGGCATGTCCAGGTTGGCTGTTCCGTGGGCATGCTCCGGCACTTCCCTGCCGTACCAGTCCTTTGTAACCTTCCCCTTGTATGCCTTTCTGCGGTCAGGGTCATCCAGATTTTCCCTGTCATATCCCACCGTCAGGACTACCTGATCAGTCACCAGTCCCTTGGCTACCAGATCAAGGGCAGCGGCATCCGCCATCTCATGGGCAACATTTCTCGCCATATCAGCCCGGTAGGGACCGGGCAGGACCTGGCCGGCACTGACAGAGTTAGTTTCAGGCTTAAATGCTTTGACCATCTCCATGGTACAGGGCTCCCAGCCCCAGGCATGGTCAATCAGAAGTTCCGCATTCACACCGAAAAGGTCATAGAGGAGATCTTCCTGCTCCAGAGAGCATCTGGCCACATCTCCCATGGTATAGATGCCGTATTTCTCCAGTTTCCGGGCATATCCTTTTCCTATCCGCCAGAAATCCGTCAGCGGCCTGTGGGTCCAGAGCAGCCTCCTGTAGGACATCTCATCCAGACTTGCGATCCGGACACCGTCCCTGTCCGCCTCCACATGTTTTGCTCCGAGGTCCATGGCAATCTTGGCCAGATAGAGATTGGGTCCGATTCCGGCCGTGGCAGTTATCCCTGTTTCCTGAAGAACCTCCCGGATCATTTTCATGGCCAGTTCCCGGGCAGTCAGCTTATAGGTTTTCAGATATCCCGTCACATCCATCAGGACTTCATCGATGGAATAGACATGAATATCTTCAGGGGCGATGTACCTCAGATAAATCTCGTATATCCTGGTGCTGTATTCCATGTAAAGAGCCATGCGGGGCATGGCGGTAATGTAGTCCAGTTCCAGAGAAGGATCCGCCGCCAGGGCAGGCCCGTCATCGCTCTTTCCGCAAAATGCTCCTCCCGGCGCCCGCCTTTTCCTGGTCCTGTTGACTTCCTTTACTTTCCGGACAACTTCAAAAAGCCTGGCTCTTCCCGAAATCCCCAGAGCCTTCAGGCTGGGGGAGACCGCCAGGCAGATTGTTTTCTCCGTACGGGAAGAATCCGCCACAACCAGATTCGTTGTAAGCGGATCCCTCCCCCGCTCCCGGCATTCCACGGAAGCGTAAAAACTCTTCAGATCAATCGCGATAAATGTAGATTCCATCCCTGCTATTCCCTGTCTTTATATCTTCTTTTTCAGGCACAGCACATTTTTCCCGTTCTTATAGTCGTAGTCCACCTCATCCATGGTCTGTCTTACGATGAAGATCCCAAGGCCGCCGACAGGCCTGTCCTCAAGGAGGAGATGGATATCAGGCTCTTCCTCTTTCAGGGGATTAAAGGGGATACCTCTGTCCTCCAGTGTAATGACAGCCATTCTGTCGTCCCTTACTTCCACCCTGACTCTGATCTGACCTGTCTCCTCAGGGTATCCGTAATTTACAATATTGGAAAAGACTTCATCCAGGGCAATACATATCTGATTTAATTCTCTTTTACCGCAGCCGGCGGCCAAAAGCCGTTCTCTCACGAAGTCCGAAACCCGCCGTTCATTCTGGGAATCTGCCTCCACCTGAAGCTCCGCCTCACTTCGGGAGTCTTCGCTTCCGGACACACCGCTGTAACTCAGGCACAGCATGGTCGTATCATCAAAGGCCTCCTCCCCGTCCACAAAGACGAGGATCGCCTCTTCCACCGCATCGGTAAATTCCCTGGGGGATTGTCCCTGACTTTCATTCAGGGCCTCAACCAGACTGTCAAGGCCGAACATTTTATCTTCTCTGTCTGTGGCCTCAGTCACTCCGTCTGTGTAGAGGAAAAGGGTATCCCCGGGATTCATTCTGAACTGGTAATCCTTATATTCAACCCAGTCCAGACCGCCCACGACAAAGCTGTGCTTTTCCCTGTATACGGCGAATTTTTCTCCCGCTCTTTTGATGACGGGATATTCATGTCCGGCATTTGCCGCCGTGATCAGGCCGTTTCTTATATCCAGGATACCGATCCACACTGTGACGAACATTTCTCCCGTGTTGCTCTGGCAGACCTGGCGGTTCAGCTCCTCCAGAACCTGGCAGGGACTCTTCCCGCTCTGGGCATAATTCTTGATCATGATCTTAATGATCATCATAAAGAGGGCAGCCGGAATTCCTTTTCCCGACACATCCGCTATTACAAGGGTCAGTCTGTTTTCATCTATAAAGAAGAAATCATAAAAGTCTCCCCCCACCTCTCTGGCAGGAGTCATACGGGCATAAATGTCGAATTCGGAGTGTTCGGGGAAGGGCGGGAAAATGTCCGGCAGAACAGCTGCCTGAATCCTTCTGGCCAGGGACAGTTCCGCGCTGATCCTCTGCTTCTCCTCGTTGATGGCGGAAAGACTTTTGATGTATGACCTCAGGTCCTCGTACATTTTTCCGAAGCTTGCGGAAAGCTCCTCCAGCTCATCGCCCGTATGAACATCCACCTCAAAAGCTTCGTCCCTGTCCAGCTGATCCACTATATCGGTGACTGCATGGTTCAGTGTCCGGATCGGCCTGACCAGATTCTTGTTCAGATTATAGTAGAGAATGACCAGGGCAATATCCGTGATAATCAGGATCACCGCAATCATTATCAATATAAAAGGTATGATTCTCAGAAAGACATTTGGGAGCGAAATGTCCACACCGACAACAGCCACCGGATTATCATTGCTGTCATAAACAGGCACATAGGCGGAAGCCGTCATACCGTACCGGCCATAGGTTTCAATCTGCAGGTCATCCGACGGATTATCAGCCATTGCGGCAAATGCAGCCTCTTTGTCATCTGCACCGTCGTAGTTCTCCACTTCTCCCAGATAAGCCGTATCGTCCTCATTTTCCGCATCCCAGATATAGACCAGATTATCTTCCCGGGGCACGAAAACATAGAGGTATTCCAGGCGCTGTTCTTTTCTGAGCACATCCATGCGCTCTTTCATCTGCTCATAATATCTGTCCTTTTCCCCGGTTTCAAGATAGTGATCAATTCTGTCCCCGTCGATTATGGAAGACAGACTGTGGGCATGGGAAAAGGCATAGATATTACAGAAGCGCATTACAACAAGGTTGTAGCCATACCAGGTAATCAACCCTATGGCAATACTGATGATAATGGAAAAAATAAAGAGGGTGTACATGATCTTCCCTCTGATCCTGAATCTTTTCTTCATAAACAAACTCCTCAAAACGGATTTTTGACGAATGTTCAATAATAAATAAATTATAACACATTTTTCCCGCTGATGTGCTATCATCATGGTAAATGTCTTAACCCGCCGATCTGTCTTTATTTCAGAGGTCATATTCATGAGAGTATCTTTTGATCTGGACGAAGTATTATTTGTATCCCCGGAAAAATATGAGACGGAAGCACCTCCGGTTTTCCCTCTCAGCATCCTGTTCCCGGAAAGGCTCAGGAAAGGTACGGTCAGTCTGATCCGCACCCTGCAGCAGGAGGATTTCGAAGTCTGGGTCTACACCTCTTCTTTCCGGGCCGGACTATATATCCGGGCATTGTTCCGGTGTTACGGGATACATTTTGACGGAATTATCAACGGACACCGCCACAGAAATGAAGTGCAGGGAAGACGGACCGGAATCCTTCCTTCCAAGTTCCCGGGTTTTTACCGCATTTCCCTGCACATAGATGATGAAGATATGGTTATTGCAAACAGTAAAATTTATGGTTTCAGAGCCATGAAAGTCAGCGGGCCGGATAAAGACTGGGCAGACAAAGTGCTTAAAGAAGCCAGACGGATCCGGAAGCTGGAAAAGGGCGGCTGATCCCTTTATTCGGCAGTCAGAATACTGCGGTCGATCATATCCACATCTGACGCCAGATTGATCATTGTCATATGTCTGCAGTAAGTTTCAAAAGCCGTAACGAAAAAGTCGGCAAGCATATCCATAGTCAGCGCGATTGCCATAGCTTCCATGGGTATGTTCAGCTGGACAAAAAGCATGGAAAGAGCGATTGCTCCTCCTCCCGGAACAGGCGGAGTCGCAATGGCAACTACTCCACATACCAGAATTGCCGTTATGATCCACTTCACGGAACAGTCCATACCAAAGCTTTCTGCCAGAAACAGGGCCTGGATAAAATAATTGATGGCATAGCAAGGTTTATGGATCACCATGACCAGGGGAAGTCCGAATCCGCTGACGGAGGAATCGATCCCGTACTCCTTGTCAAAAGCTTCCTTAGACGGTACAAAAGCCGCCGCGGAGGATGCCGAACAAAGGGCCACTATAAAGGAGGGTATACCCTTCCTGATCAGCAGGAAGACCGGCACCTTTCTCCGGATTGATGTAGCCAGAACAAAAACAGCCGTCAGCAGAAACAGACCTGCAAGATCCGCTACCGCCCATTTCCACACAGAGCCAAGCATGGCAGTTTTGCCTGACCAGATCATATTCAGCATGATGAGAAATATGGCAAAAGGCACCATTGAGGATATAACTCTCATTATATGCTGAACCAGGACATTGACCTCTCCGACTACTCTGGATACATTCCTGGTCTGGCTTTTCAGATACAGCATCACAATACCGAGCACCATTGCCAGAAAAACAATCTGAAGGGTATTATTGGTTATAAAGGGTTCCACTATATTGGGAGGGAACACACCCAGGAGCAGTTTTATGATCTCACCGAGTCCCGCCCCTTTATCGGAAGCTCTGCTGATAGTCAGACCAAAAAAGGGAATCCATATCAGCCCGGGCAGGACGCTCAGAAATACATTTCTCACAGATCTTAAGATCAGATTTTTTCCGACCTTTCCAAATGTGGATACATCGCCGACCCCGTTGATACCCCATAATATAGACAGAAAAACCATGGGACCCGCCACACATCCCAGCACGTTGAAAAAGGATTGATAAAGCGGATCGATCAGGATATCCATGAGGGATTTAAGCGTGGCCGGCGTCATCAGATTCTGCCCCAGAGCCCCGATCAGGAGCGAAAGGGCAAGGGCAATTCCCAGTGTTGTGAGCTGTCCGGGAGCCCTTCTTTTCATTCTGTAGAGAAGCCTGTTTTTTCCATTCTGATAGGAAAAAGAAGGCTCCAGTTCCAGACCGATCAGGATGTTCCGATAATAATAGGAATCCTCCCAGGTATCTTTCTCATAGGGATTGATCTCCCTGCCTTCCATCTCCAGGCTTAAGTAATAAGAAAAAAGCTGTGAACCGATCCGAACCGCAACTTCATTTCCTTCGAATCCGCAGGAGATCCAGTGAAGAAGACACTCTTCCGCCGCGATTCTGTAACGGATCGCATTCTTTTTGTTGATCTTTTTCTGCTCGCAAAAGTCCATGATCTGCGCCGCGATCCGGTCACAGGACTCATAATTCAGTATGTATTTATTCTCATCAGCTTTCATTCCAAATCTGTACTCGATTGGCTTCGGAATCCTTACTTTGTCTTTTATTTCCATCTGCCGATCCTTCCATAATTATTAATTCATAGCAATAATTATACACATCATAGAGAGTCGGCACAAGTATTATCTGCCTGCATGATCAAGTTCATAATAAAAAATGTACTGCTGGATCGCGCCCCTGCAGTCCCGGTAGCGCCTGTTGGGAAATCCCCTCTTATAATGGGCGTCCAGCGCCTGCCTGATGTGGGTATCCACCGGGAAAGCCTGCAGATGATGGAGGCCGAACAGGCAGATGCAGTCCGCCACCTTTTCCCCGATCCCACTGCAGTCAAGAAGGGCCTTTTTAGCTCTGTGATACGGCATAGTCTTTATCCTGTCCAGATCCAGCCGGCCTTCAGCCACCATACGGGCAGTCCGCACCACATATTTACTCCGGTATCCGAGATTACAGGCCTTGAGGGCATCCTCATCCTCCAGGGCAAGGGCCCGGGGCTCGGGGAATGCAAAGTAAGTCTCTCCCCGCTCGTTGATACATTTTTTCCCGTAACGGATACAGATCTGATCGATACAGCGGCGAATCCTTTTAATGTGATTCTGCTGGGAGATCAGGAATGACACGATCACCTCCCAGAGGTCCTGTTTAAGAATGCGCATACCCCATCCGTACTCTGCCGCCGCCAGCAGATAGCGGTCATTGGGATTGATCCTCTCTATAAAGGCTGCATAATCTGTGTCCAGGTCAAAGTAGTCCCGCCAGAAAGAATCGAAAGCGGACCGGTCGCAGTCAAACAGTATCTTTTCACCATCCTGCCCCACTCTCAGAAAACGGTCACCGGCAATCAGCTCAAACCATCCGTCGGAGACGGGATACATCCTGAAACACTGCCCCGATCCGCAGATCTGGGCAAGACTCATCTCATTGCATCTGATCTCAACCATAAAAACCCCCATAAAAGCATTTCCATGAAATCTATTATATAAGTTTCAGGCCGAAAAAAACAGGGGCCCTTCACTTTTTGCAAGTTCAGGGACCCTGTTTTTATGATTCTGATTTTTTCTTATCGTTTATGATATGTCGTATGCAGAAGGAGTTCTGAAAGAGGCCCGAGGGGTTCTTTCAGAAATTCTGTATATATCTGTGTGATTTCCGGATTATCCATGGAGTTGCGGTAAGTTGACCTCTCGTCTTTGGAATAAAGGGAATTGATTCTGTTCTGTCTGACATAATCCGGCACAGGCATAACTCCGCAGTTGGGTTGTCCCGCTCCGCTGATACAGCCTCCCGGACAGGTCATTACCTCAACAAAATGATATCCGCTCATATCTTCATTCAGGAAACGGTCAGCCTCTGCAGTTCCGTAAATAATACAGGCTTTCAGCTTATGACCGGCGATTTCCACTTCTGCCACCTTCCGGTTCTTTAATCCTCTTACCGGCTCCAGCTTAAAGAATCCTTCCGGAGGATCTTTCTTTTCCAGAACTTTATAAACTGTCCGCAGAGCTGCTTCCATAACTCCGCCTGTATTACCGAAGATCATTCCGCCTCCGCTGCCTTCTCCAAGGATACTGTCAAATTTGGAAGGAGTAATATGGTCGATATCAAGACCTTCTTCCTTACACCATTGCACCAATTCCTTGGTAGTCACAACATAGTCGTTATCACGGAGTTTGTCCAGTCCAAGAAGATTTCCGGAATCACATAATTCTTCTCTGGTGATCTCAAACTTCTTTGCAGTACAGGGAGTAACCGCGACAGATACGATCTTCTCCGGGTCCAGGTGCATCTTATGGGCATAATATGTCTTAATGAGTGCGCCCTGCATGCCTATCGGACTTTTGGCCGAGGAGACATGTGCAAGCTTATCCGGATGCCATGTCTCAAAGTATTTCACCCAGGCCGGACAGCAGCTTGTAAACTGAGGCAGAGGCGCAGAGCCGGACAGTATACGTTTTAAAAGTTCCGATCCTTCTTCCATGATGGTAAGGTCTGCGGCAAATGTGACATCCAGAACATAGTCTGCGCCCAGAGCCCGGAGAGCGCCGACCATCTCATCCTGGGCAAAGGTTCCGGGTTTTTTCCCGAAACCATCCGCAAAGCCGACCCTGACAGAAGGAGATGTAGAGAAAATCACGATCTTCTCCGGATCTTTGATCAGTTCTTTCACAATTTTATAATGAGGCCGACCCGTGATGGCTTCCTCAGGACAGGCGGCGGTACATTGTCCGCAGCCGATACATTTATACTCTTCCCCCGGCAGAAAATGATATCTGGCACCTACTCCTATTTCTTCCTGACAGACACTGTAGCAGTGCCCGCATTCCGAACAGAGATCTTTATTCTTAATGATTGCCACATTATCCGGACTGAAGGGAATCACAAGAGGTTTTATCTGATCCATTAACATAGTAAAACCCTCCTTTTTCTTATGATGGCAATCCCAGAGCTTCACGTTTATCTCTGATAAGAGTTTCCATGGTGTCCACGGTCGAATCTATCTCCGTATCTATGATCAGCTGTCCGCCGGTCATTTTCTTCAAACCTTCTGTCAGAACACTTACTGCAGTCGGACTTCCTGTCACAAAAGGCGGAAGCGCCAGGTGAAGCGGGAATCCCAATGCAAGGGCATATGCACCGTCAGCCAGAGCCTGCTCTTCCAGCCACTGGGGTGCGCTGATAACGACCGGAAGCTGGGGAAGGTCAACTCCCAGAGCCTCAGCCAGAGCGCATGCTGCCATCTCGATACGTCCTATGGCAAGACAGGGACCGAAGTTAAGCACCGGCGGAACACCAAGAGCCCTGCATACTTCCTGCAGTCCGGGTCCGGCCAGATCTACCGCATCCATAGTCATCAGACCGCAGTTTTCCAGACCTCCGCAGGTACAGCCCGCTGACAGAATCAGTATATCCTTTTTGATCAGCTCTTTTGCAAGTTCTACGGTAAATACATCGTGGCCTTTTGCCCTCAGGTTGGAACAGCCTACGATGGCAACAATTCCCTTAATCTTTCCGGAAGCGATAACATCAATAAGGGGCTGCAGACTTCCGCCGAGAGCTGAGACAAGCGTCTGCTCCGACAGTCCGGTAATCGACTTTTTAAACCCGTGACAACCCATCGGGTTCTCTCGGCTTCCTTCAGCCTCTGATCCGGTACCGGCAAGTTTTTCTTTTCTGTTCTTAAAACCGACCAGAGCTGCCGCTATGATTTCTCCGGTAATCATTTCTTTGTCCTCATCTGTGTAAGGAAGCAGTCTGGCATCAACCTTCTTTGCAACATCATCCAGGCAGATCATGGGGATATCCAGCTCTTTACAGATTGGTTCAATACCGGGTATCGTACAGTTGAATTCGGAAAGGACAAGGTCGATACAACCGGTAAGAGGCACTGCTTCACTGGTATAATTGTTGCCCGCATGCCCGGAAAAGACGTTCTTGTAATGAGCGGAACGTGCCTGGTAATCCTGTCCCACACAGGTACATCCTACAATCCGGATCCCCTTTGCTCCCATCAGCTTTGCGGAACGCTGGATCGTTTCCTTCTCCAGACATTCCTGAAGATGATTAAACATGGCCTGCTGATGACCTGTGATCATGATGTTGATGTATTCAGGATCGATCACACCTAGTCCGACAGGATCCATGGTAATCTGCGGCGATCCCATGATGATATCATTCATCAGGTTGGTAAGGATCAGTCCGTAGGTACCGGTAGAAATACCCAGTCTCAGACAGTGCATCAGCATATTTACCGGGTCGGAGTTCAGATTGGTAGAAGTCTTAACGACTGCGTTAAAGACCTCATCCTTTGCTCCACCGGGCATGATTCCGAGACTTTTCCATACGTCCAGTCTCTGGGGTAAAGCGATCTTTTCAATCAGTTCCATCTTCTCATCAATCGGACGCCTCAGGTCAGCGAGAACTGCGTCTGCAATCATAACCGCAGTCTCAGCGCAGGTATAGGGACATTCAGGATTACAATTTCCCTGACAGTTGATTCCAAGAATCTTTGCCAGTCTGGCAACGGAATCCTTGTTGCGTATTTTTTCTCCCCGGTCTACATAGCCCTGAGCCATTTCTTTTAATCTTTTTGCAGTGTTTTCAACTACATGGGTATAACAGCCTGAACCGGCGGCAACGGATCGCAGGAAATCACGGCAGGCGATGGTATCCGCATCTGCACCACATACACCCTTCGGTTTAGCCGGTGATATACGGCAGGGACCGTTGGAGCACAGCCGGCAGCAGACTCCACTCAGCCCGTATCCACACTTATTAGCCTGTTTCACCATACGATGATGAGAAGTATCAAAAGATGATTTCTCAAGAAACTCCTCAAGCGGTTTATCCGCACTGCTGCAAATGATATCAGACATATAATTCCTCCTTTGATTTCTCACGGATGTTAATAAAATGAGAAACTTACTTATACCATAAAATCTGGCCCTCTCAATAACTTAATATAATTATAGCTTATTAAGGATTTTGCACATGGAATATGCGGAAAGATTACATATACTAAAAGAAACAGAAAACGTCATAAAAAGCATTATGATGCATGAAAAAAAGGCATCGCAGCAGCTTATTCGTCCATTGGACGGACAAGCTGCTGCGATGCCTCTGATATGAGCGTGATGTTATGCCTGTATCTGATTGTTGTTACTGATTTCTTCCTGCCTTATCAGAAATGTCAGTCCCCCGCCGCATCGATGAAGGCTTCCAGAATCTGCAGGCTGGCTTCGTCAGTCATATAAGAAAACTCGGGATGCCACTGGACCGCCCAGAGAAAGCGGTGGTGAGGCATAAAAAGGGCCTCGACCAGGCCGTCCTCTGATAGGGCCATGCTTTCAAGAGAAGGCGCCAGATCCTTTACTGCCTGGTGATGGTAGCTGTTTACCGCCAGGTCTTCCGTCTTCAGCAGGTTATAAAGGGGAGAGTCCCCCACTATGGACACCCTGTGGACAGGCCGGTCATAGGGCGGCTGCTGGTGGTGGTCGATGTCTGAAGGCCTCTGGCCGGGAAGATCCTGATAAAGGGTCCCTCCCAGAACCGCATTGATAAACTGTATGCCCCGGCAGATTCCCAGAAGGGGCTTGTCTGTCTTTATGGCTTCCTTCAGGATAACCTTTTCCATGTCGTCCCGCATCCGGCAGGCGGACACAAGGCCGGCAAGAGGCTCCTCATGATAGATTTCCGGCGATACATCGTGGCCTCCGGTCAGCAGGATGCCGTCGCACATCCCGGTCAGCCGGACCAGTTCCGCCTCATCCGCATTCAGGGGAAACATAACCGGCGTCCCTCCCGCCCGGACGATGCCGTCCATATATCCCGGCAGCATCCAGATACTGTCTTTATCATCATCCCATAAAGGTGTCAGGCCGATAATCGGTTTCATATTTATATACCTCGTTTAAGTCATTTTTATCAGTATAACATAGGTTCAAAAGGCCTGTAAAAGCATAATGAAAGAAAAAAAGTCTTTTCCCTATTGAAAGAATATGGTATTATCTCAAAATAGGCCAAAAAAGTTAATCTAAAAAGGAGTGAATTATAATGGCAAACATTGATTTAACCAAGTATGGGATTACAGGAACAAAGGAAATCATCTACAATCCTTCCTACGAACAGCTCTTCGAGGATGAGATGGATCCTTCCCTGACAGGCTATGACAAAGGCCAGATCAGCGAACTGGGTGCTGTAAATGTAATGACCGGTATTTACACCGGACGTTCCCCCAAAGATAAATTCATCGTCATGGACGAGATGTCCAAAGACACTGTATGGTGGACCACACCCGAGTATCCCAACGACAACCATCCGGCAAGCGAAGAAACATGGAAAATCTGCAAAGATATCGCCATCAAAGAGCTCTCCAACAAGAAGCTCTATGTAGTGGATACTTTCTGCGGAACCAACACCGATACCAGAATGGCTGTCCGCTTCATCATGGAAGTGGCATGGCAGGCACATTTCGTAAAGAATATGTTTATCAGACCTTCCGAGGAAGAGCTGGCTGTATATGAACCTGACTTTATCGTATACACAGCTTCCAAGGCAAAGGTTGAGAACTACAAGGAGCTGGGCCTCAACTCCGAAACAGCTGTAGTCTTCAACGTATCCAGCCGTGAGCAGGTAATCCTGAACACTTGGTACGGCGGCGAGATGAAGAAAGGTATGTTCTCCATGATGAACTACTACCTGCCCCTTAAGGGTATCGCTTCCATGCACTGTTCCGCAAACACCGATATGAACGGCGAGAACACCGCCATCTTCTTCGGACTGTCCGGAACCGGCAAGACTACCCTTTCCACAGATCCCAAGCGTCTCCTGATCGGTGACGACGAGCACGGCTGGGACGACAACGGCGTCTTCAACTTCGAGGGCGGATGCTATGCCAAGGTTATCAACCTGGACAAGGAATCCGAGCCTGATATCTACAATGCCATCAAGAGAAACGCCCTTCTGGAGAATGTTACTCTGGATGAGAACGGCAAGATCGACTTCGCCGACAAGAGCGTGACTGAGAATACACGTGTATCCTACCCGATCGACCACATCGAGAAGATCGTTAAGCCGATCTCCCACGGTCCCGCTGCAGAGAACGTTATCTTCCTCTCCGCTGACGCTTTCGGCGTGCTGCCGCCTGTATCCATCCTGACACCGGAGCAGACCCAGTACTACTTCCTGTCCGGATTCACGGCAAAGCTTGCAGGAACCGAGCGAGGCATCACAGAGCCGACACCGACCTTCTCCGCATGCTTCGGACAGGCATTCCTGGAGCTGCATCCGACCAAATATGCCGAAGAGCTGGTTAAGAGAATGGAAAAGAGCGGTGCTAAGGCTTACCTGGTCAACACCGGATGGAACGGAAGCGGCAAGCGTATCTCCATCAAGGATACCCGCGGTATCATCGATGCTATCTTAAACGGTGACATCAAGGGCGCTCCGACCAAGAAGATCCCCTACTTCAACTTTGAAGTACCGACAGTCCTCAATGGCGTGGCAACAGAGATCCTCGATCCCAGAGATACCTACGCTGATCCGGCAGAATGGGATGAGAAGGCAAAAGACCTTGCAGGAAGATTCATCAAGAACTTCGCAAAATACGAGTATAACGAGGCAGGCAAAGCCCTGGTGGCAGCAGGTCCCCAGTTATAAGAAACAGTTAATAAATTACTGAATTAAAAAGACGCAGGCGTCGCAGTTACGATTCGACCATCTTTACAGAATGGACGAAAGCCTTACTGCGGCGCCGCTTTTTTGTGTTTCTGTCGAGACTCTTCGCGCTCCTGTTAGTTTTTTGTGTTTCTGTCGAGATTCTTCGTGCGATTGGAAAAAATTTCCATCAATCATCATTTAAAATAGATTCTTACATGACAGTATAAAAAATCTGTCCATCAAAATATTAGAGCAGTACATCTTTACATAACATATTTTTCCTGTTTCCATCAATGCAGATCTTTTACATATCTATCCATGAAAAAGAGAGTTGAGAATATAACCAAAAATGATGATGATAGGATTTATACATGAAAAACCGCAAAAGTATACCATCACAATAGCCCGAAGATAAAAGTATACATGACATGAATTTCTAAACGTCCATCAAAAAGTAAAGAAAGACTTTTCATGATTGAATTTACCGGGTTTTTAAACAGCAAAAAGTCGCCGGCAGTAAAAAAAGTCACCGGCAGCAAAAAGGCGCCAGCAGTAAAAAAAGGCGCCGCAGTTACGATTCGACCATCTTTACAGAATGGACGAAAGCCTTACTGCGGCGCCGCTTTTTATGTCTGTCTTCACTTTTCACACACACTTTCTACTGCAATTGTCCGAATATCTTTCCCAGACTGTCATGAAATACCAGGTCTGCCCGGCCTTCCATCTTTGTCTTTCCCTTATTGATGATCACAAGGTCCCTCCCGTGATACATATGGGCCAGCTGGGCTGCAGAGCCCACCTCGAGGGAAGTCCCGCCTATGATCAGCAGGTCCGCCCTGCCAATCATGTCGATGGCATTGCGGTAGGCCACATCCGGAAGAAACTCCCCGTAAAGCACCACATCCGGACGTACCATCCTGCCGCAGGCAGGGCAGACAGGCACCGGATCGGGACTGTCAAATACGAATCCTGCTTCATAATGCTTTTTGCAGGACATACAGTGGTCACCCCAGATCGTTCCGTGGATTTCCTGGACATTACGACTTCCGGCCTTCTGATGGAGGCCGTCTATGTTCTGGGTGATCACGCCGGCAAGGCGGCCCGACTTCTCCAGGTCTGCAAGGACCTTATGGCATGTATTGGGCTCTGCCTTCCGCACGTCCATGTGGCTTCTGTAATAATCAAAAAAGACCTCCGGCTCCTTCTTGAGGCAGTCATAGCTTAAGAGGTACTCGGGCCTGTACTTTGAAAACTTCCGGTTCTTGCGGCGATACAGGCCGTTCTTGCTGCGAAAGTCCGGAATCCCGCTCTCCGTGGATACGCCGGCTCCTCCCAGAAAGACCGCGTAGTCCGCGTCGGCCAGCATGCCGGCAAAGGCTTCCATCTTCTGGTCATCGGACAGGCGCCTGTAATAATTATGCTTTTCTTTTTCCGAATGAAACTCTTTCATGGCTATCTTCTCTTCCTGTATGCTTCTCTACAGATGTATGCTTCCCTGCAGATGTCTGCTTTTCTACAGATTCACGGGGGATCCCCCTGAGAAAATAGTAATGCATTTTTCCTTCCTGTTCAATACTTCTTTTTGACTCAGACTGCGTTGAATGCTCCTGCACAGGCTGCCGCCAGATAGAGCATGAGAAATGTACCTCCGCCCAGATAAAGAACCTTTCCGATAATGCGGAGACCCGTATAATCTCCCTGGCTTGCCGCTATGACCGCGCCGCCGACAAAAAAGACCAGAAACAAAAGTATTTCCATAAGACACATCTCCTTTCCGGGATCCGAAAGCATCCTGCTTTCTTCAGTCATTCACATAGTCCCTGTAATCACTCTCATCTGCAAATAACATATAGCTTCCGTCCACGTAACCCATATATCCGTCTCTTACATAATATCCTTTCATGCTTTACCTCCATTCTTTACTGACTTTTCGCTTTCTCCTGTTACTCCTATACTAGCTGTTTAGCTGTCCCAAATTCTACCCTTTGAACGGCCGCCGCCGTTTACAGTCACTTTTTTTTGTGATATCTTTTAAGCAGAAGAGGGATGCTTTTTGAAAGAGAGGATTGATCATGGCAAAGGGAAAAAACCAGAAACTGAAGATGCTTTATCTGGTTAAGATATTCATGGAAGAAACAGATGAGTCCCACGGCCTTACCATCGCCGAAATCATAGAGAGACTGAATTCCTATGATGTTAGCGCGGACCGCAAGACTCTCTACCTGGACATGGAGGAGCTTGACCGGTTCGGTCTGGATATCATCAGTGAAAAGAGGGACAGGAGCTGCTACTATCACCTGGCTTCCCGGGAGTTTGAGCTGCCTGAGCTCAAGCTTCTGGTAGATACCGTCCAGTCTGCCAAGTTCATCACGGACAGGAAGTCTGAGCAGCTGATCAAAAAACTGGAGAGCCTGGTCAGTGTCCATCAGGCAAAAAAGCTTCACAGACAGGTAACCATAGCTGGCAGGGTTAAGTCCCCCAATGAAACCATCTTCTACAACGTGGATATGATCCATGAGACGATCAATTCGGACTGTCAGATTCAGTTTCACTACTTTCAGTGGAATGTGGATAAGGAAATGGAGCTGCGCAAAGACGGGGCATGGTATGAGATCAGTCCCTGGAGCCTGATGTGGGATGATGAGAATTACTATCTTGTGGGATATGACGCGGAAAGCGGCCTGATTAAGCATTACCGCGTGGACAAGATGGTGAACATGTCAGTTATAAAGAAAAGAAGGGAAGGCAAGAAAGAATTCCGGGCATTTAACCTGCCCAAATACACCAGAAGCCTTTTCGGCATGTTTGGCGGAACAGAGGTAAATGTCACCCTGGAAGCGGAAAATGAGCTGGCAGGGGTCATCATCGACCGGTTCGGAAAGGATATCTTTATCGTTCCCTCGGATGCGGATCATTTCCGCACCACGGTCCGGGTCGCCGTCAGCAGACAGTTCCTGGGCTGGATCATATCCTTAGGAAGCGGTATCCGGATCACAGACCCGGACACCGTTATCGATCAGATGAAAGAAGAAATCAAAAGACTTACAGAACAATACTCTTAGTTTTTATCTTTGGTAGCTTTAAAAAGAGCTTTCAGGACAGCACCTGCACCGGCACCATTCTCCGATACGGCGATCACTTCCGCCGCCTTGGATACGATGGTGCCCATTTTACTTTCTACAATCTTGTTGACCCAGTCCAGATCCTCCTGATCCACCTCGCCCTTGTAGACCTTTTCCATGATCAGGGCCGAGGCCTCCCCGATTCCCAGGATGATGGAACCGGCCACGATGGCGTTGAGGACATCCGCTGCGATATTGGCAAGACCGGGGATCAGCTTGAGCTGGTTCAATGTGGTCTTGGCGATCATGCTGACCGTACCCGCCTCCACGATCCTTGTCACCAGCTGCTTGGTCTTATCCGCCGACTGGTCCAGCTGATAGATTCTGGAAATGGCCGTGATCAGTCCTCCCTCCAGAGGTGTCAGGATGACCGCGTCCGGAAAGTCGATGGGAACCGCCCCGATAATGGAACCCGATGTGGCAGCCGCCAGGGTCAGGGCGTGGGCTTTCATCCTCTTATACTTGATGTCATATTTTCTGACCGCCTCGTCAGAATCCTGGATAGCCTCATCCAGATTCTCCTCGGTCACCCAGATCAGTTCCTCAATGCCCCTTGGCAGAATAGCTTCTCCCTTGGGCGCCTCTGCCAGGACCGGAATAACAGCAATAGGTTTTCCTGTCTTTTTGGCAAACTTTTCAAATGTCTCTTCCACCATCCGGATGTTATCCTCATCCTCAGCCGGGAAAAAGGACTTGGTCAGGACCACGATGATGGGAACATCCTTCCACTCCTTCTTAACCTCTTCCAGGGTCTTTACCGTCTGTCTGGAAAAGCGCCTGGATGTGGCATCCACACAGAACCAGAGCATATGGATCCTGGGTTTTTTGTCCTGAAGACCGTCCTTTAGCCAGGACCGCATATCCTTGATCGTCTTCCTGGTATTCCAGTAATTGAACTCAAAACCCCGGCTGTCGATCAGTCTGAAATTCAGGTCGTCCGATTCATAAACCTGCATCTCTTCGGTGATGTGCTTGCCGATACCGACTTTGGCAACCTCCCTGCCGATCACGGTATTGATCAGTGTGGATTTTCCCGCGCCTGAAGTGCCCAGGACCAGTATGTTCGCTTTATTCTCCATCTTTTTGTATCCTTTCAGAAATGATCATTTGTCTTCCTGTATTGCTCTCTTCCGGCACCAGTCACAGATAAAGGCGGCTGCTTCCCCGGACCGGTCAAATCCGAACTGTCTCGGAGCGCCTTCCACCCGGTCGTCACTGATGACTGCCAGGCATTCCTCTGCCGGGACCCGGAGTCCTTTCCCCAGTTCCTCTCTGTAAACAAGGATTTTGGGGTAATCTGTCAGGCTGCCTCCTTCCAGAAGGATCAGGTCCACATCATGGACGCAGGCCAGCATGGCTTCCAGGGTCAGCCTGCGGTTCTCCATCCAGACAGCTTTCTCCTCTGAGAAAATCCCCGTCATATCGGCGCCGGCCATAGTGAGACGCCAGCTGTCCTTTCCTTCCCGGTCCACATCAAAGTGGTGGGCGTCATGCTTTAAGCAGGCCACTCTAAGACCTTCTTCCTTAAGGCAGGGCAAAAGCCGCTCCAGAAAGGTCGTCTTGCCGCTGCCGGACCAGCCGGTTACTGAAATGACCGGAATCGCAGGCTCCGGAAAGGTCCCGGCGGTCTGCCCGAAATGTTTCTCATACTCCTGCCTTGTATTGCAGGTCAGGGTCTTTACAGCCCCGTCCGTCACCCGGTCTGCCTTAACATATCTGACCCTGATCCGGGCCAGAAAGTCACGAAGAGTAAGGTCTCCCCGGTCCAGCTGTTCCCGCAGGACAGGCAGGACACGTCTTTTGTAGATGCCGAGAAGATGCTGCTTTCTTCCCCGGCTGTCTTCCATCAGAATGGCATCCAGATCCGGCTCCTTCTCCATCATGACATAGAGTTCCCGGGCCAGTTCCGAGTCTGCGTAGGGCAGATCCACCGCTGTCACAAAGACCATGTCATGGCGGCATACCGTCAGAATACTTTCCAGTCCCGCCAGAGGGCCCGCGTCGGGATAGCGGTCTGAAATCCGGGAGACGCAAAGGCCGGGACATGGATCCTCCCGGCCCGTGGACAGCCAGAAATCTTCGAAAGAAGAAAGATTTCTGATAAGAAGGCGGACGAAGGTCATTCCTCCGCCCGCCTGCAGTTTTCCTTTATCCGTGCCCATCCTCCGGCTCCTGCCGCCATAAAGGACAGCCGCACTCATATTCATTTGTTTTGTGCTTTTATTTTCAGTCATGGGCTAATCCCCGTCTGTATTTTGTTTCTAGCCGCGCAGCTCCTTTTTCATCAGAAGCCGGATCAGCATGAGGCTTACATAGCATACCAGCATGGAAGTCACAAAGATCTGCAGACCCGCCAGCTGTGTACAGGCAAAGCCAAGCTTCTCGTTTCCGTGTTCGGTCAGATATCCGGCCATTTTCGTTGTCGCAACAACACCGATGGCCATGGGGAAGGTCAGTCCCGCAAAGCCCGGATAGAAAGCGAAAGAGAAGAAGTCCGGAAGCTTATAAAGGATGAATGCCAGGCTTGCCAGAACACAGATGTACATGAATCCCAGAAGCAGAGGATTAGGGCTTCCGTATACATTGATCAGGCTGACAACACAGAGACTGCAGGGTGCCAGAAGGACTGCCATGGTGTGGTAGGCGGCAGCCTTGATCTCTACATTGAAGAGTCTCCAGATCATGAAGGGCAGAAGCAGCAGATAGATGATGCATCCGTAAATGGTGATGAACTTAAGTACGGGACCCGCCTTCATAGCTCCGCCTGTTACACAGGCAACCATCCATCCGTTGTAGGTTACATACCAGCTGGGCATCATGGGGATGAAATCCCTCTTGAAGATCACATTTGCAAATGTATGCCGTATGGTAAAGATGATGATCTGAGCACAGTGATAGGCAACACCGATCGCCCAGATTATCTTGCCGGGTCCGAACCCCATCTCATAGTAGAAGCTTCCCAGAATCATAAGACACATGGAAAATGCGCCATAGAGACTACAGGGAATGGTCTGGCTGTAATCCATCAGGACAGCCCGCGGATAGCGGATGTACTTGACGATATAGGCGAGGACCACAAGGGTACCGCAGAGCATAACCAGCCAGCGGAACCAGATGAAGCCCAGGCCTCCATAGACATTTGCCATGGTCAGGGCACTCAGGGTGGTTGCCACTGCCGGAATCGGCATTCTTTCTAATCTTTCTAACATAGTTTTGTTCCTCCTATCCTGTGTATGATTCATCATAGGAGAACTCAAAGTTATCCTTGATATGGAAAAAGTCTGAATAATCAATATCAAACAGAGGCTTCTTTACTTTTCGCACATCCAGCCGGCGGGCGATCATCTGCTGGAGGACACCGCCGTAGGCGAGGTCGCCCTGCAAGAGAGCACCGATGATCTTTCCGTTTTTATGAACGATCTTCTTGTATACGCCGTTCTTATCAAAAGTTTCCACCTTGATTTCAGGATCCTCTTCCAGATTGGGATTCACCTCGCCCAGGGACATGGTGGAAATCTCCAGGAAGCGCATGGTGGACTTGCTGGCGAAGAAATCCGTCATGGCAGCCTTCTCTCCCGCCATATTTGCAGCGGCGATCATACCTTCCTTTACAGCCACAGGCCAGATGGGACTTAAACCGGACACATCACCTGCACCGAAAATATCGGGATCGTTGGTCCTGCCCGCCTCGTCATAGACCAGGCCGAAACGGGAGAGTTCCAGTCCGCTGTCCGCCAGAAATTCCACGTTGGAGCGGACACCTGCCGTCACTACGAAGAAATCACAGGGAAGCTCGGTACCGTCACTTAATACTACCGTGGTAATCTCATCCTGATCGTTTTTGATCACCTCATTGACACCGACACCGTAATGCTGTTCCACGCCCTCAGATTCAAATGCATCTATATAAGTCTGCGCTGCTCTCTGATCCAGCTGCTTATTTAAGAGCCAGCCGGCAAAATCACACAGGGTCACTTTTACGCCAAGCTCCAGAAATCCTGTGGCACAGTCGATACCGACCAGACCGGAGCCAAGGACGACCACCTTTTTCCTGCCGCCGGAGGCCAGAACATCGCGAGCCACCTTTTTCAGCACTTCGATGTCATCAATGTTGCGGAATCCGATCATGTTTTTGGCACCCGCCATATTTTTGATGGGCGGGAAAAATGTGTGGGATCCCGTAGCGATCAGGAGCTTGTCATAGGAAACCGGCTCTCCCCGGTCCACAATAACCTTTTTGCCTTCCCGGTCCAGACCGACAGCCTCCACTCCCTTCATCCACTCTACGCGGTAAAGGTCTTCAAAGTCCGCCTCTACAAATCTAAGTCTTTCAATACTTCTCTTTCCTGCCAGATACTCATGAAGGATACAGCGGGAATAAATGTCCTTATCCTTGGAGATCAGGACGATCTGCGCATCTTTGTCCCTTTTTCTGAGCTCTCTGACTGCGTTAACACCTGCTGCGGAAGATCCGATAACTACATATTTCATAGGCGCACCTCCTCCAGTGTGATGGCATGCATGGGACATTTTTCCACACACATGGGATTAGCGGTTTTGCCGTCCACGCTCCTGTGCACGCACATATTACACTTCATGATTTCCCGGAAAGTGATGCTGTCGGGCTTCAGGATACCGTAAGGACAGGACATCACGCACATGTAGCAGCTTGCGCACTGTTCTTTGTCATAAGTAACATAACCGGTCTCCGGATTCTTCTTCATGGCCCCCGTCATACATGTATAAACACACTCCGGACGGTTGCAGTGCCTGCAGAAGATGGGAGACGGACGGGTCTCACTGTCAATGACCACACGGTTTCTGGCGTCCCCGCTCTCGGTCTCATGGCTGACGACACACGCTGTCACACAGGTAAGACACCCGATGCAGCGGCTTCGGTCAATTTTGATTCTATACATAAATCTACACTCCTCTCCGCCTGATCAGGATATACCCGGTGCCGCGTCGGCAATCTTTTCGAATCTGCATGTTGCGCCCTTATAGTTGGGCTCTTTGGAATATTTATCATAATTGGAAGGCGTCAGCTTGTTACACTCGATATAATGAATGGGAGCGTAAAGCTGATTATAGGGAACATTGTCTGTCAACTTGACCAGGAAATCCGCATTCTGTCCGTTGACGGAATATACGCGGATCATGTCCAGCTCATGAATGTCATTTTCCTCTGCCTGCTCTTTATTCATGAAAAGGTAGGCCTTCTTGACGCTGACATCTTCCACGAACTTAACTTCCTTGGTCCGGCTCTGGGTATGCCACTGGCCCACACTTCCTCTTCCCGTGTTAAATACAAGCGGGAACTCTTCGCTTGGTACGTAGGGATTGGGCAGAGGCTCTTCAAAGTGGAAGCGGGCCCTGCCGTCAGGTGTAAAGAAAACGCCGTCCTCGTAGAGGCGTCTCTGATCATCTGCAAATTCTGCTTCCCTGCCTTCCGGATACGGCCACTGGCGGCCTTTGGAATCAGTCAGGTCATCCCACTTAACGCCTGAGAAGTCACAGGGCTTTCCTCTGGAAATCTCCCGCAGCATATCGAAACACTGCTCAGGCGTCTCCCAGCGCTCGATGGCCTTACCCATGCCAAGGGCTTTTGCCACACCCAGGATACACTCGTAATCAGAGATTTCGTTCTTTCCGCGCTCCAGCACGGGACGCATCGCCGACATACGGCGCTCCAGATTGATGTAGGTGCCGGCCTTCTTAATACCCGGAACTACCGGGAAGTAAACGGTGGCGTCTTCCGCGCTCTCAATATTGTCATAAATATCCTGCACTACGAAAAGCTCCAGCTTCTTTGCCGCCTCGGCAAATGTCTCATTGTTGGTCCAGCTGTGGCGCGGATTTGTACAGAGAATCCAGAGCCCTTTGATAGCGCCTTCATTAATCCCTTCGATAATCTTGTTGTAAGGAATGGTAGGCTTTTTGGCAATCAGATCTTCATCGATTCCGATAATGTCAGCCAGCCGTTTCCTCTCTGCCGGATCCGCGAAATCCCCGCCCCCGTGCAGGCAGGTGGTGTTGGAGAATACACGGGATCCCATAGCGTTGCACTGGCCGGTGATTGAATTGCCGCCGGTTCCGGGTTTTCCTACATTTCCCGTCATCAGGGCAAGATTCATAATGGACTGGGCGGTGCGGACCGCCTCGTATCCCTGGTTGACGCCCATGGTCCACCAGAAAGATACAGCTTTGCCATTGTGAATAAGGCCGGCAAGTTCCAGGATCTGATCCCTGCTTAAACCTGTCACTTCCACACATTTATCCACGGTATAGTCTTTCACAAATGCGGCAAAATCCTCATAGCCGCTGGTACTCTTTTCGATAAATGCATGATCTACCCAGTCATTCTCCACCAGGATATTGGCGATGGTGTAGAAAAGGACAAGATCTGTCCTGGGCTTAAGACCGTACCAGTAATCCGCATTCATGGCTGTCTCTGACCTTCTCGGATCGATCACGACGATCTTGTGCCCGGGCACCTTGTTGTTGCGTACCCTGCCCCAAACGATGGGATGGGCCACTACCGGATTTGCACCGATAAAAATAATGGTGTCCGACAGCTCCAGGTCCTGCAGTGTATAACCCGGTGCATCGAAACCAAGTGTCTGCTTGTGAGCCACGGCCGCCGTAGCCATACAAAGACGTGTATTGCCGTCTACATTGGTCTGCAGATAGTTCCGCATCACATGACCGAAGATGGCAAACTCCTCCAGGGTCAGCTGGCCTGTACTGATACCTGCCACACTCTCCCTTCCATACTTTTCCTGCAATTCTTTCAGCTTTCCTGCTACATGGGCAAATCCCTCATCCCACGAGACTTCCTTCATGCTGCCGTCCGCCTGGCGGATCTTGGGCAGGGCATCCGGCTT
This sequence comes from Eubacterium sp., assembly GCA_017434385.1. Classification (GTDB taxonomy): domain Bacteria; phylum Bacillota; class Clostridia; order Lachnospirales; family Lachnospiraceae; genus Anaerobutyricum. Next base: position 27,576 of record JAFRFJ010000011.1, on the reverse strand, counting down.
GACTGTCGTCTGCTGCTTGGAAAGGGAAAGGCCCTTGATGCAGCTGAATCCGTCATTGACCGGGTAGCCTTTGGTAGGAACGGTTTTCACAATCTTCCCGTCCTCTACATAGAAGTCAAGATTACAGTCGATCGCGCAGAAATTGCAGGTCGATTGCACTTTTTTCATACCCTTTATACCTCCATGATACTAAACTGACCACGTATCAGATAAAAAAGATGCGCGGTCAGTCCCCCTTAAATGTCTGTATATGTATTATACCATTTTCCGATATGGTCTGGAAAGCATAAACTTATCTATTATTTCCCAATTACCTTTGTTTACCCAGAACGTCCCAGGCTGTCAGCATGCCGATCACGTCCTCTTCGGGTCTGCCCGTGTGGGTCAGAAAGGCGACGGCAATCCTCTTGCCGTTCCTGTACTGTCTCTGAAACTCCTCCTGCAGCTCATCCAGGAATGTAAACTGATGATGGAAGGTGAAAATCTCACGTTTCCTTCCTTCCAGACCCAGATAATCCCTGATATCCCCGAAGGTCAGCTTTTCCAGGCTCTCCGGATTTCTGTCGGCCAGATAATGGAAGAGTGAAACGGTATCAAAGATGCCCACCACCTTTTTCCTGTCCATGATGGGAACGTGATTAAAAGACCTCTCCCGCATGACCGTCATGGTATCCGCCACACTGTCCTCCATGGACCGGCAGTACATATCACGAAAGAGAACTGCCGCATCCGTACATTTTGGCCTGTTGGACATTTTGTAGATCAGTTCTTCCAGAAAATGTACCATCTCCACAGAGGGTTCAATGGGGAAGGCACCCTTTTCCTTGGGATAGTGGCTGATCAGGTTGCGGATTTCCCGGCAGCATTCCAGCTTGGCCGAATACTTTTCATAGCCCGGCTTGTGGATCAGATAATAGATGGGAGAACTTCCCCTGAGCTCACGGTCAAACTTCTGCTGGACCAGTCTCTCCAGTTCCCTGTATTTGTCAAAGAATATTTCACCGTAGGCGTAGCCTGTTTTCTGCATTTTCTACCACTCCTCCCCGGGATATCGCATACCCCAGTCCTTGCGCAGGCCGGTCATGATATCCATGACATCTCTTGTCCATGCAAGCCGCATGCGGTCCGCCTTTCCGGTCTTAACTGCCTCTTCCATATCAGCCATCTCATAATAAAGGGCTTTTCCGGTCTCGCCTGAGGAAATGCGTCTCTCCTCCCCGGTCCCGGCATCCACGATCACAGCCTGACAGGCTCTTGGATACTCCATGATCTCTATATAGCCCTTCTCCAGGCTGATCATGGCCCGCTTGGGCTGTTTGGAGTGCATGGACAGGGCTACGGTTGCCATCTGGCCGGAAGGATTCTTTAAGAGGACGGTCGCCTGCTCGTCAGAGCCGGTGGGAGAAGGCTTCCACTGGCTGACTACCTGGTCGGGCTTTTCGTCCATAAAGCTTCTTACCAGGGAAAGGGCATAGACGCCGATATCCAGCATGGCCCCGCCCGCCAGATCCATGTTGAAGAAGCGGTTTGTCATATCGTACTCTTTAAAGCTTCCGAAATTGAGGGTCATGATCTGGACCCTGCCCAGGCTTCCCTCTTCCACAATCTTCCAGAGTTCCCGGTAGATTGGCATATGCCATATGGTCATGGCTTCCGCCAGGACCAGGCCCTTCTCGGCAGCCAGGTCTGCCATCCGGTCAAGCTCCCGGCTGTTCAGTGTGATGGACTTCTCCACCAGAAGATGCTTGCCACGATTGAGGGCTTTTTCCATAAATGCAAAATGTGTATTGTGAGGGCTGGTGATATAGATAATGTCAACAGCCTCGTCCTCAAACATCTGGTCGATCCGGTCATAGACTTTTTCCACACCGTATTTTTCGGCAAAGGCCAGGGCCTTTTCATGGGTGCGGTTTCCTATGGCATAGAGGGACTTTCCCATCATCTTAAGGGCTGCCGCCATCTCATTGGCTATGACACCGGCGCCCAGGACCGCCCATTTTAAATCTCTGTCATTACTGGTCTGATTCATCTGTCAGTTCCTCCTTTCCGCCGGCATTTTCCTTTTCTCTCCTTGCCTCCAGGCGTACCAGCAGCTGGTTATTGTAAAGGTCATGAATTACCGACATGGCCGGTATGGCCAGAAAAATACCGGCAATACCGAACATTTTCCCGCCCAGGATAATGGCAACCAGGGTCAGGAAAGGTGGAATTCCCATGGAATCTCCGAAAAGCTTGGGCTTGATCACATAGGCGTCAAGGGCCTGCAGGACCAGGGTAAATGCCAGAAAGATCAGGGCATAAAAAGGATTGTTAAGAGCCAGGATCAGGCCGCCGATGACAGCGCCGATGACCGGGCCGATGGTAGGCAGCAGATTTGTGATGCCGACTACAGCGGAAACCAGAGCCACATAGGGCATACCCATTATTCCCATGAAAACCATGTTGGCGGTCGCTATGATCACTGCGTCAATAAAGCTGAAGCCGATGTAACGGATAAAGACTTCATCGCAGTGTCTCCAGAAACGGCTGTTCCTCTCATAAATCTTTTCCGGCAGAAGGGCTTTTCTGAGCCTGGTGATGGCCCTGACGATCAGGTCCCTCTCCAGGAGGAAATAGACTGCCAGCAAGGCTCCGATCATGAAATTTCCCATGGCCGAACCGATCATGGTGATGTTGGCCCAGAGTTCTTTCACACTGCCGGCATTTTTGGCAATACCGGAGCTTACTGTCTTAAATATCTGGTCAAAGTTTATGCCGGATTCCTCCAGAAGACCTTCTATAAAGTTCATAAACTTCAGGTAATAGGTCGTTGAAATCTCCCCGCTTCCCACCAGGGCAGTAAGGTTGGTCAGAATGTTGGGGATGATGATGGCAAAGAGACCGCCGACCAGGGCAAGCAGGAGGATGACGGACAGGGCCACAGCAATCAGATGGGCCGGTTTTTCCTTTTTCAGGACCCTCTCAAAAACTCTCTCAAAAATCCTTACAAGAGGGTTGAGCAGGTAAGCCAGAACCGCCCCTACGATCAGAGGCGCGAAAAGATCAAGGACCCGGTCTGCCCAGCCAAGAATACCGCTGATGTGGGACAAAATCAGATACAGCAATACGGCGGAGCAGGTGGCCAGCATATATGCAAACCAGCGTTTCTCCAGCAGATTCAACAGTTTTTCTTTCATGTCCCTGTCCCCCTTATCTTTCTACTCTATACATAAATGAAGGCGCAGCCTGGCTGCGCCTCCTGAAATTCCTCTTATCGTACCGGTACGATCTCAATCCAGTAACCGTCCGGGTCATTGATGAAGTAGATACCCATCTTTGGATTCTCAAAGCAGATGCAGCCCATCTTCTCATGCTTTGCGTGGAATCCGTCCATATCGTCAGTCATAAAGGCAAGATGGAACTCTTCATCTCCAAGATTATAGGGTTCCTTCTGGTCCCGCATCCAGGTCAGCTCCAGCTGGAAGCCTGTAATTCCGTCTCCCAGAAATACGATCTTGTAGCTGCCGTCAGAGGCTTCCTTCTCCCGGACGATATCCAGGCCGATGGCCTCTTTATAAAATGCGATGCTCTTTTCAAGATCCAGTACATTAAAATTGAAATGCGCGAATTTGATCATGATCCAATCTCCTTTTCTTTCAGATCCCTGACATTTACTCTATCATGGGTATCCGGGTCAGGATTCATTTACCAGCTTGCCGGTCATATGCTCCGGTGTCAGTTCCAGGCACTGTACCCTGGATAAAGCACTCTTGAGCTCCTTCTGTATGTAATCTTCGTCGTCTGTGAACTTGTGGCAAATGCCGGTCGCGATCTCCCGTGCCTTTTCCATATCGGTCACGAGTCTGATCCTCCCGAATACGACCACACTGTTAATGTTGAGGGCCCAGTCGCCCTCTTTCCGCCAGCCCCGGTCATAGACGCAGTAGCTGACCTTATCACAGGCGGTGATGGCATCGATCTTGTGTCCCGTCTTCGCGCCGTGAAAATACAGTTTGCCGTCTTCCTCGCAGTACCAGTGGTTTAAAGGGATCCCGTAAGGATAGCCGTCATCTCCGATCATGGAAAGGACGCCTCTCGGTTCCTCCTTAAGGATGCGGATGCAATCCTCCCGGCTGATCTGCTGCTTATATCGTCTCATTGGTCTGAACATGCCTGCTCTCCTGTTAAATCATTCTGCATACATGCATACTTGTGTAAATTACAGTGACAGTGCACGCTCCATCTTTCTGGTCATCTTGTCGCTCTCACCCGGGCCGTATCCGATCTTGTCATACTCAGCCTTGGCTTCCTCCCAGGGAAGAACATCGATGGACTCTTTGAGGTACTCAAGGATATCAGCGATTCCCTCGCCTGTATAAGCGCTGGTATAGAAAATCTTCTTGCAGCCCGCGATCCTGAGCCACTCTGCCGCCTGCTCGGGGTCCGCCGCCCAGTGGTCGATCTTGGTCACAACACCCACGATCTCACGGTTGCTGACCGATACGACATTAGGCGGATAGAGGGAGTAGGGCTCCGTAGCACTCATGAGGAGGCCGATCACGTCCGCCTCGGCGCCGTAGATAGCCAGAGCCGAGGACAGCTCCTTGGTCTCCGCATACTCTCCGGGTGTGTCGATCACCACATCATAATGGTTGATATACTGTGTTTTATGATAAACGATCTTCTCGCCTTTCATAGCCTGCATAATCGTAGTCTTTCCCGATTCACTGCGGCCGACGAACATAATCTTTCGCATGAAAACTCCTCCTTTGATAAACCCCGCAATCCGTGCAGAAAAAACATTTCGCACTATACTAAGTTTATCACGGTTTGCCCTCTGCTACAATTGTATTATCAGTACGAAGAGGGGGGAATTTTTGTGCAAATGTTTCTCCAGGAATCCACCGCTGCTTCGATCTCTTCCTTTGTGGGATGGCCTTTGGCCGTGCCGCCCACCAGCTTAAAGGGTCCAAATGTATTGTAGCCCGGGCAGGAGTAGTCTCCAATCACCTGACATCCTTTGGCATCGACAATCTTCCTGACCGCATTGGTGTAGTGGCCAAGCTTCTTGGCACAGGTATAGATGAGGAAAACCTTTTTATTTCCCGGCAGGTTCTTTTCCAGGAAAGAAAGGATGGGCTTCCCAAAGCTTCCTCCGTAGATGCCTGAAGCGATGCCGATGATATCGTAATCATTTAAATCTAACTTTGTCGATTTGGAAACATCGAGGGTTTCCACACCTGTTGCGGCAATGGCATCGACCAGTTTCTTTGTGTTTCCATGGTGGCTGGAAAAGTATAAGGTAATTGATTTCATAATAGTATTTCCTTTCCTGATTTACAGTTCCTTTCTCATATGAACTAATTCCTGGTAACCGGTAAGGCGGGATTTGAATCCTCTTGGATTCCTCCCGAATTCCACAAAGCCGGCCTTCTCATACATGGCTATGGCCTTTTCATTTTCTGCTACTACATTGAGTTCCAGCTGCTCATATCCTGCTTTTCCGGCGCACTCGATGCAGGCCTCAAGCAGGGCCTTTCCTATACCGAGATCCCAGTAGGCCTGGTCTATACTGACGCCGAAGTCAGCCCTGTGGCAGACCTTGGAAAAGCCGCCGACTGCTTCAATCCCCGCAAGACCTGCAACTTTCCCGTCAACCAGAGCAAGGATCTCGATTTCCCTGTCGCTTTCCGTCTTGTTTTTCAGAAAACGACCTTCCTCTTCCGTTGTAAATGTACTCTCATCCGGATAAGTCAGAAGGTTATCTGTCTGTTCATGGGTAAGATTAAATACTTCCAGGGCCTCCCGGCCGTCAGCTTCCGTTCCGTTTCTGAGGCAGCACTCTCTGCCGTCTTTTAGTTTAATGATTTTAAAGTATTTCATAATTCCAGTCCCATCAGTATTACATGGTTTTCTTTCCTGAATCCGTACTCTTCATAAAAGGCCGGAAGGATTCCTTCTGCCGCCGTGATCAGATGGACTCCGACCATTCCCTGCTTCTTTATATCTGCAAGGCAGGCATCCATAAGTTTTCTGGCTATCCCCTGACGCTGGTAATCCGGATGGACCGCCAGGTCATTGATCTCAAATGTCCTTCCGTAATGGAAAAGCATGGAAGTACCGAGGATAAAGCCGGCCACCTCTCCGTCGACTACATACTCAAGACCATAAGACTGTTTCGTCTCCAGGAGTTCTCTGACATGAACCATAGCATCCTCAGCTTTCCAAGGGTCATTCCAGGGTTCTCCGGAAAATGCTTTCGCGTAAATTTCGCCGTATCTTTCCAGATGCTCTATCGTACAGGGTTTCATTTCTATCTGCTTCATTGTTCTGTCCCTCTCAGTCAGCCTGTATAGGCATCTTCTATGCTGTTGGTAAAATCCTGTCCGGCAAGCCACTCTTCCTCTTCCGCTGTTTCCGGTATGTCAATCCGCTCAATCTTAAAGATTACAGGTCTTGTTCCGTCATTGCAGCAGGCAATCATCATGCGGTCATCGTTGGTCCACTTACGCATGATAGAACCGCCCTGCAGGGCTGCGTAAACGTAGCGGCTGATGGCATCCCATGCCTCACCGCAGAATTTTCCGTTCATCAGATGATAGAAATCATCCTGCTCGGGTGTCCTTTTTAAAATAAATGTGTCCCCTGCCTTGAAGCAGGGGCAGGGTCCTGACTTTGGATCAGCCAGGTATTTTTCCTGTAATTCCGGGAATACTTTTGTTTCTAATACTGTGATCTTACATTCATGCTGCATCTGTATCCCTCCATACTTCTAAAGTTCTGCCACAATTTCTGATATTGCCACCAGGGCTGCCTGGCCGCTTATGCTGATCCTTCCCTTTTCAAGCATCCGGCAGTAGAGATGTCCGCCACGCCCGGATGCCTGATAGGCATGTATTTCCTGCTTTCCAAGTATTCCTGCCCAGTAGTCTGCTATCTGGCAGTGGGCAGAACCGCATACAGGATCCTCCGCGATCGCCAGCTTTGGAGCAAAGCTTCTTGACACACAGTCTGCATCTTTTCCTGCTGCCGTGGCATTCTGGAGTCGTCCTTCAATTTTCATGAGCATATCCTGGTCGGGCTGCATGGCTCTTACCTGGTCCTCCGTTTCAAATACACAGATCAGGTCCAGGCCTAGTACTGCTTTAATGGGGCGGACCCCAAAGGCCTTCTCCATATCGTCCGTCACCGGGATTTCCTTCAATTCATATGTCGGAAAATCCATCTCATAAAGAGAGTCCTTTTTCTTCACCGTAAGGAGACCGCTCAAGGTGTCGAAGGTAACAGTATCGCTTTCCGGCTCATAGTAATTCAGTATTACAAAGGCGGACGCCAGAGTTGCATGGCCGCAAAGCTCCACCTCCGTTCCCGGCGTAAACCAACGCAGATGATAGCCCCGGCTCTCTTTTACAATGAAAGCCGTTTCGGAAAGATTATTTTCCATGGCAAGCTTCATCATAGACTCTTCCGAAGGCCAGCTGTCCATCACGCAGACAGCCGCAGGATTACCTGAAAAAGGCTCATCTGTAAATGCATCAACTATGTATTGCTTCATCATAGCTACCTCTTATATTGTATCATTTTTTCCAGGAACAAAGAGATTATCCCTTCAGAAAATTCAGCACGGCAGAGTTGAATTCCCCGGGATTCCCGGCAGCTATAAAGTGACTGCCTTTAATCAGGACAAGCTGACTGTCCGGAATGCATTTCGCAATCATGCGGGTATGTTTTTCACGGATCATGTCCTTTGTCCCGGCAATGACCAGAGTCCTTGCTTTTATCTTCTTTAATTCTTCCGGACCGACATTTGGATCATTGACCATGAGGCCCAGCATTTCCGCATTGCGTCTGGCGGAATTACTCTTAGCAGAAAACTTCTTTGCAATACGGTATCCTATCTCAATGGGAATCTGAACGGACCGTTTTACACCACCCGGGTCTAAGTTGGCCCCGTTCAAAATCAGGCGGTCAACCCGTTCGGGATAGCGAATCGCAAATATCATGGCAATATTGCCGCCGTCCGAAAAGCCGAGCAGATGAGCCTTTTCTATATGGTGATCATCCATAAAAGCCAGGAGGTCATCTGCAAATTGTCTGATGGTAAAAGGCTTGTCGCCTCTCGGTGTTTTTCCATGTCCGCGGGTGTCGATGGCATACACATGATAATATTTGGCAAATTCATCAATCTGTCCCCGGAAGTATTCACAGTTTTCGCTATTTCCGTGAAGGAGAATCAGGGGGTCTCCCTGTCCTCTCTCCATGTAAAAATGTTTCATATCCACGACTCATGATCCTTTCAGTCTATGGTTCATCCGGTCTTCACGACAATCAATTCTGCCGATCCTTCTTCAAGGGAGTTATATTCATCAAAATGAATATGACTGCCGGCAGGCTCTTCCGCAAGAGCTCTCAGATGGCCGGCCAGAGAAAGCAGGCCTTCCCGGTTTGCATTGATGACTATTGTTCCCTTATCAATGTCGGTGCTGATTGTGAAACCGTCTTCCCAATGTAAATCCATGCTTTCCTCCCTGTATATAAACTAATGAGCTGCCCACTCTTCATATTCAAACACATGCAGGCCAAGCCTGTGAGAAATGTGTTCCATGGCTTTTACGGCAGCCACGCTGTTGCCGTACTGATCCAGGGCCGGCCCGTAGAGACCGATTCCGTAGGGTCCTCTTACGGCGCAGGCCAGGCCTCCGCCCACGCCGCTCTTTGCCGGTATGCCCACCTTGACGCCGAATTGGCCGGAGAAATCATACATTCCACATGTGAACATAATGCTCTTAATAGTGCGTACATATACGGGAGCCAGCCAATGTTTTTTAGTGAAGGGATTCACGCCTCCGTTGGCAAGTATGATACCCAGTCCGGCCAGTGATTTGGCCGTGACGGACAGGGAACACATTTTGAAATAAAGATCTAAAGTCCGCTCAGGATCAGCCTGAAGAACTCCTTTACTTTTCAGGAGGTAAGCGATAGCCCGGTTCCGGTCTCCTGTCTCATATTCACTGTGGTAAACCGCCTCGTCCAGGCAGATGTCCGGATCCATGCAGAGTTCTCTGGAAAACTGCATCATATCCTCAAAGCTGAATTCATCCGTCAAACCACTTAGGACCTGAATGGCCCCCGCATTAATCATAGGATTAAAGGGAAGGTTGCTTCTGGTATCCAGCTTAAGAATGGAATTGAAAGAATCTCCGGACGGTTCCATCATGACATGGGTGAAAGTGTCTCTGAAGCCCCTGTATTTAAGACTGATTGCCAGATTGATCACCTTCGATATGGACTGTATGGAAAAACGTGTATCCACATCACCAAGGGCGAGATTCCGTCCCTGATCATCAAGGGCATATATCCCGAAAGCGCTCGGGTCTGCTTTGGCCAGTTCCGGGATGTAATCGGCGCATTTACCCTGTGAGGCTACATGCAGTCCGTTTTCATAAGCCTCCACAAAAACCTGTTTTACTTCCTCCTGGGTATATTTCTTATCCCAGCCTCGTTCATATGTATTGTGCAACATCTTGCCGATTCGTCCCCCTTTGAAATCAAATCCCAATCTGTCCTTCTCACAAGTCACATACCATGATGAATTCTTCCGTGTTCTCGTCAACGGTTCTGAAGCCTACATTCTCATACATCCTGACCGCATAATTTGCTTTCTGTACTGCCAGTGATGCCCTTTTCCATCCCTCTTCTTTCAGCAATGTCAGCATCCTGCACATCATATCAGTTCCTATACCTCTTCCCCGATAATCCTTATATAAGGATATTGCGAAAGAGGGTGTCTTATCGTCTATGTGACCATAGTCGTTCATGATTCTGGTCCAGACAGCCCCAACTACTTTACCGTCCGCCTCTGCAAGGAGACAGTTGTCAGCAGGGCCGGTTCCAAAGTCCTCATAATAAAGAGCCAAATCTGCATTCTCAATAATGGACTTATCCGGAGGCTCAACCCCCTCCGGGATAAAAATCGCCTCATAGAGAAAGTCTTTTAATAATTCCGTTTCATCGGGTCTCAGATTTCGAATATTCCACTGTGTCATAAGAACAGCTCCTATATTAACAGTATTGCCAGACCTCGTATCCCTGCCTTCTGGCTGAATCGTATACCGGTCTCATATTCTTCTCAAGGATACCAAAGAATTCATCTCTGGTATTCCCTTTTCTATACAGTTCCTGCCCGGCCCATATGGAATGGAGATTGTCTTTATAGCAGTGCTCATATAGCTTATGTATCTTACTGTTATCATGAATCAGTCCATACATTAAAAACTGATTCTGGGCAAACTGATTGAAGAAGGGATCCCATTTGGGAAGGCGGTTGCTTTTCGATGAGTTTAAAGAAGAATCCATGGGCATCAGGTTCCACAGTTCATCATTCATGACAAATGACCAGGGGATAAAATGATCCACATCATACTTCTTTGGAAGTACAGGATTACCAGTAAATACATCTCTGACTTCCCGTAGTTCCAGAACACCTTGCCACAGTTTTCTGACACGGTTCAGCTTCCGCATCTTTTCATCCATGGGAGCCAGTTTATAGATTAAGCCCGGCACTTCCGGGTTATTGTTCTGCAGCCATCTGACCTTCTCATACTGAATCCAGCCCAGAATATTAACAGTGTTGTCCTGAATCATGGCCATCCACTGGGGATTAAAATATATCTCTTTTTTCAGCCTGCTGCTGTCTCCCAAGACATAGGGTAATACAGCCACAGACTGATTAATGTATCTGATATACTCCGTTATACGACGCACACTCCCCCAGTCGACTTTCCGGTCTGCCTTGACAAAAAAACCTGCCAGGGCACGATAGGGGACCATGTTGGTCAGCTGCTCCTTTGCCGTTTTCAGTTCGGTATTATGCTCTTTAATAGCGTTTTTAATCTCGACCTTGGATGCGTTAGCCGGAAGATCCGATAAGTCTTTCAGCCGAAGTACCGCCCGCTCAAGTCCGTCTCTGACCAGACCATCTGCCTGCATACCGCTCAAATGAATATGAAACTCCAAAACGGAATACCAGGCATTGCATATCATTTCATCAATGACCGTATCAAAAGTCGCCTGGCTGACCCCTTCGGAAATGAGATCCACAATCGCTTCCAGCCAGTAAAACTTGTAGCAGTATGAAGGATCCTTCATCATCTGGGAGAAGCCTTCGATGTCTAAGGTGTTGTTATAAGCGGAGTTCAAATGTAGGAGTACATTAGACTCCGGATTTTTTCCTTGGTTCATGTGTGCCACCCTATACACTGTTTTTCTGTAATCCCTTGAAGTGCCTTATAATCCAAACACTTTCTCTTCCAGTTCTTCAAATGTATTGTATGTTATAAACTTCATTTCATCTTTATAAGATAATTCCAAGTTCCGAAGCATTTCTTGTTCTCCCATAATGCATACTTGTTCATATCCTATCATTTTTAAAAAATGACTCTTGCTCTTTTTAAACCCTGTTTCTTCTCTAAGTTTTCCTGAATATGAAAGAATCGTTGTAAATACGGTCTTATCCGGCATAGCAGCATTATAATATGCCGATTTTATAGCCATTATTACAGCCAATGCTATTTCTTTATTCGGTTTTATATCATACATTGATAATATTGTAATTCTTGCGATAAAACCATATTCTAAATCATTAGCATAAACATACCAGTATTTATCGATTTCTTGTTTAATTTCCTGAGATACACCTTTGCAGTAATACGCATCTCATAAAAAAGTAATTGTTCTCTCGTAATCTGTCCGGAGCCCTTATAGGGGCTTTCCATTACGTTTTCAGCCATTAGTACTGTTTCCTCCGGTTTATTCTATAAAAGGAGCACTATTTTCACGTTGGCATTACATATAAATGCCCAAGTTATATAATACCATAATTGCATCACGAAAACTATGTTTTATGATAATGGCAAGGACTCTTCTATTGTGTTAATTCTTATTGTTTCATAGAAGTTTTTTAATAAAAAGAACGCAGTTTAAACAGCAGAATAGTTTTATTCTGCGACTAAAACCACATTCTCTCCCTGGCTCCTGATCCACATTTCCACTCCATCTCCATACACCTCGGCCTCCACCGTCCACCCGGTCTCATCATGGTCTACGATCTCCGCTGTGGGCAGTCTGTCCAGGACAGCCTCGATGCTTAAGCCTGTATATTTGAAGCGAATCTTCCGTAGCTCTCCGCCGAACATGAACTGGATTCTTTTTCTGAATTCCCCTTCTTCAAACCGGTTCGCATAGGGTATTGTAAAGTGCTCTTTCAGGATCTCATAACTGTCGATCCGGTCAATCCTGTATGTTGCAGGAAAATCATATTTGGGAAAGTCGGGATTCTCTTCACTCTGGCAGATATATGCGCACAGATAAAAATAATACTCAGAGAACATAAGCCCCACCGGCTGTACCAGACGGCTGACGGGCTCAGATTCTTTGAGCTTTCTGTAACGTATACGCAGCAGCCTGTGTTCATAGACTGCTGTGGCGATCTCCCACATCATCTCTACATATTTTCTGCCGTGATGGGGTTCTATATAGTGGTATTTCTCATTGGCAATCAGCCGGCTGACTTTCTGATACTGGTCATAGGGCACGCAGCCTTTTACCAGTTTATCAATGATGGGCATCATCTCTTCCCTGACCAGCGACCTGCTCTCCAGAAGGATCTTGCAGACGGTGAGGATCTCACTGTTGGTCAGAGTATCAGGATTCTTCTGAATCATCCGGTATCCTCTCATCTTCCTTTCATACACCAGCTGTCTGCCGGAGGTCCGGTCAGAGGCAAAGTAAGTCCGGATATCGTTCAGATCCCTCTGAATTGACTTTTCCGTTACTGCAAATCGCCTTGCCTCCACCGATTTTGAGATAACTTCGCCAAGGATAATTCTGTTGTAGATATTGATAATGCGTTCGACTTTTTTATCCATGGTATCCCTCCGTTTATACTGTCCTGCTGTCGCAGGGAGCATTCTCAGCTGTTATTTCGCGCTGATTTCAACCTTGAAATCCTTAAACTCGGTATTAAAATCATCGCAGTAGTTGTCAGGCATGACAAATGTGAAGTCCTTTTCCTGGTCGATTGCCGGGAACACGATGATGCCGTTGCTTGTAGCGCCGGGCTGTACGTCATAATCAAGTTCCGGATACTGTCCGTCATAGCTGGAAGATGAATTCTCATCAGGAGCAATCTGTTTTCCGTCCTGGATGATCTTCACGCTGTAGACACCTGCAGATACGGTATCATCACGATCATTTTTCAATGTCACATAGACTCTCGTTTCCTTCTCTGCATACTCTACTTTGTCAACAGTCATGGCAAAGTCATGCTGTTCGGCTTTGGCCGCCGGCTCAATTGACTTCAGTGTGGGAACCATCACATCCATATATGTGGACTTTTCTACAGTTGCGTCTTTGATCATTGGTGCCGTCACAGTACCTCCCATGAGGTTTTCTCCTTCAAAGGTTCCGTCAATCTTTCCGTCTACGAATACATAATCTTCCTGATTGAAAGTCTCGCTGGAATTCGTATAGACAAGGAAATTGTTCTCGGCATTCACCGGATCATACCAGATCTGAAGTGCTGTCAGATCGCCATCTTTCTCCGGAGCCGTAAAGATCTCTCCTTTAAGCTTTACATATTTCCCTTTGAAATCATCCGGATGAGAGAACAGGTCCGCTATCTGGGATTCCTCCAGATAGACCTTTTCCTCAGTGGCTGCCTCTTCAGTACCTGAGCTCCCACATGCTGCCAACAGACTGATACACATACAGCACAGTAACATCATCATCCATTTTTTCATAGTGCGTCTCCTCCTTAGTATAAAAACATTTGCATTGATAATGAGTGCATCATCATAAATGCAGGTCTGTAAGTTAAGTATTTTATTATACAAAAACCACCTGTACAGAACCTGTCCATCTGACTAAAAAAATGTTATGAAAAGTCATTATTCACGGTCTTCCTCGCCCTCACATCCCACGTCCACATAGCAGAGCACGCCTTTGGTAAGTACATAAAGGACTGTGCCCTCTGCTGTATCCCCGATTTTGTCGTAAAGGCGGCCTGCGCTGTAGCTCTCTCCCTCTACTGTACGAGGGCTGTTGGCCACATAGCCCACCTGGCCCAGACCTTCCATTTCAACCTTGATCGCCTCCCGGTCGAATTCATTATCCGACTCCTTGACCAGCTTTACCTTCATCTTTGGTTCGAAGAATTCGCTGCCATATCTGTAATTTGTTCCTGTGATTGTAAAATAGAGTTTATTCATAATTCTTTCTCCTCTCCTTCTTTTGTATTGTTCTTTTGCCAATCTGAAGTTAAATCACATTTAACTTGCCCCTTGTACTCACCATTCTATTTTTTATTTTGTCCCATAATCTACCCTCATAACGGGAACATTTGTTTTGCGAAACCTGAACAATAGCTTGTCACCTTTTATAATGCCCAAGATTTGATTATCCATTACAAAAGAAAACCGGCAAGTCATCCACTGACTTGCCGGCTAAATATAACCTTTTCTGTTGATGTTATTTATGTTCCACTAATCATCTTATCAGTTTAAAGAGAAAAAACGAGCGGGCCAACCAAAGAAATCTGCTTTACTATTGGCCTGTCGCTACAGATGCTTTAAGCTTCTTAACATCTTCGGGCTTATCCAAGATATGCATCCGAGTATGGCAATTTGGGCAAAGCGCTGCCGTATTATCCGTACTATCCTCTCCGCCTCGGGAGAGCCAAGTTATATGATGTACCTCAAGATAGGGATTCCCTTTCTTGTCAATAAAAGGAGCCGGTCGATTGCAGAGCTGGCACATACCATTAGCACGTTTTCTCGTTGCTTTCACGACATCGGCACTTCTTATAAAAGTACTCGAATTGACAGCTCGTCGACCGCCTGACCCGGAAACCCCACTTGTAATATATTCTTCTGTTGCTTGTTCAATTTGTATACTTTGTTCGGCATTTGGATTCCATTCTTTAAATCTTTCCTGCTGAATAACCCAAACGAACGAATGAGCATCTATCAGTCTCGGTTTTCCTTGCATCGGAAGCATATCTTCCATAACGTTACGTATCTCTTTGATAATCTCTATGAAGCCTTGATAGTTCTCCCAGCCGCAGCGGTATGAAGTTGAATAATCGATATCAAGCGCTGCAAAGCCTTTATCAAAATGGCCGAGGCTGATTGGCAAAAACCTTGAATCATCTTTAATAAAAAACAGAAATGCGATGG
This sequence comes from Eubacterium sp., assembly GCA_017434385.1. Lineage (GTDB taxonomy): Bacteria > Bacillota > Clostridia > Lachnospirales > Lachnospiraceae > Anaerobutyricum. The sequence goes on along the minus strand of JAFRFJ010000011.1, from coordinate 12,364 downwards.
TATCGTATTTGGCGCCAAATATCTCTATGGCCTTTGCAAAAGAAACTGATTCTTCAATTGAAACATTTCTATAAATATCAAATAGAACGCGTTCCGCCTCCTGACGGAATTGTGAGTGATTCGGATCGAGTCGATTCTTAAAGTCGACCTGTTGGTTCTTGTTAACAAGATTTACAGCCTTATTCATCGCTCGTTTGACACAGTTTGCGATCTTGCCTGTTCCAATCCAGGATTCCTTCCAGCTATTATAGTTCAACTCTTTACGGGCTTCTTCTGCAATCCTGGACTTATAGTCTTCCTCACGTGCCAGGAAGCCCGTGCTGTTACGAAAACTGATGAACCCAGGATGACCGTCCATCTGTTGTACAAAAGAAGTAAAGCGCGATAACTGATTCACCAGCCGCGCTATATTTATGATGTAAGAATTACTCATATCTTCTGTTTCTTAATCAGCAGATCCACATAGGGTGGAGAATAACCAATGCTGATTACAATACTCCTTCAATCTTCATCATGATTATTATGATTATGAAAGTAAAAATCACAATTGCAATTACTGAAGATATCAATCTCGTAAAAAAGGAATTTCCCGGCAGTTTATCAAATAATCCCCTGTAGTTCCCAAGCAGCAGCACGGCAAACAGGACTATGATTATGTAAACAGCCCGCTCAAGAAAAAGCTTCCACCCCGTCAGATATTGCCCCGGATTCATGCTGTCCTCTATTTGCATAGTAGCAAACAGCCAGAAGAATGCGATATATAATCCGGCAGCAAGAAACTTAATTAAGAAATTTTGAGATCTGAATCCGGGCGGAGCATAGGAATCTGCTACCTTTTTATGCCATTTGCTGCTCTCCTTTGTCTTCTGCATACTTTCTTTTTCAGGCTCCATAAGGTTTCGATGCAAAGTTTTCAAAACCCGGGAAAGCTGCTCCACAGACTGATATCTCTCATTCTGATTATAAGCGGTGCATTTACTGATTACACGTCCAAGACGGCCTTTATATGTCTCTTCTATCGGATACTTACCGGTCAAGAGCACATTCAATGTAACCCCGACCTGATAGATATCTGTTCTCCGGTCAGAGTGTCCAAAGCCATACTGCTCAGGAGCTGCATATTGATGTGTGCCAAACATGACTGTATCTTGCTTACTGCTTACATTTTCCTCTTTACACCCATTGAAATCAATCAGCTTAATGAATCCTTCATTTGTCAGTATGATATTCTCCGGCTTTATGTCTCTATGAATGATAGGCGGTTGCAGATTATGCAGCCTCTGAAGAATATCACATAGCTGAATCATATAGGCCAGGCTGTCTATTTCCGACAGAGTACCTTTTTCATTTCGGACTTGCTCCAGTGTTTTGCCATGGAAAAACTCCTCAACAGACAGAAGCATATTATCTTCTTCTTTGAAATCATAGATTCTGGGGATTCCGGGTATACAGACGTCTTTCAGGCACTCCATGATTTTTAAGTTGTAATTCTTTTTCATCTTACAGACAAGCAATTCTCCTGAAGTCTTATTTCTGATTAGTAGAACAGAGCTGTCTAAAGATAGATTTGTCAGGATTTCATAATCTTCCATGAAATCCTGATTAGCATCTGCCACAGACATTTTATTGCACCCTCTTCGATTCACTACGCATTTCATTGCTGACTACATTATACACGATATTAATTATTTACAAAAGAAATCATCACCGATATACTAAGATGCAAACAGCGAGGAGGAAATAAAATGAACAGGCAGATTAATACTGATAAGCTTGATGAAATACTGAAGAAGACATCTGTTTCTGATTATGATTCATACATAGAAGACGAGAATATTCTTCCTGAATACACCATATCTTCTTATTTTAATGAGCAAATAGCAAGACACGGTTTATCTCCGGCAGCAATTATTGAAAAAAGCATGCTTTCACGAGAATATGCCTACCAGATTCTAAATGGTCGAAAGAAAAACCCCGGCAGAGATAAAATCATAGCGCTTTGTCTGGGAGCGGATATGTCCTATCGGGAAATCCAAAGAGTACTTAAAATAGCCGGGCAGGGAATACTTTATTCCAAAAACGGCAGAGATGCCGCCATGATTGTCTGCATCAATAACGGTATCACAAGCGTTGAGGACATTAATGAGTTTTTGAAATCAAAAGATTATCTGCCATTGTCTTAATTATCATTCACGAAATTGGATGCTGTCAGCATTCTTTATCTTTTCTCAATAGTGATAAAATCATATCAGATTATTGAGGAAGGAGGAAATGGGAAACATCTATGTTTCTCTATTTGATGTACTATGGCAAAAAAGAAAATCATCACCTGTTCTCATTGCGGTGAAGAAATTGCTGCTTCTGCAAAGACTTGTCCCCATTGTGGAGGAAAGAATAAGAAGCCGATTTTTAAACGTTGGTGGTTCTGGGTAATTATTGTTATTATTCTGATGGGCATGATGTCCGGCGGCTCCAGTGATAAAGAAGATTCTTCCGGAAAACAGCAGGCGTCTTCTGAAACTGTCAGCACGGAAGCTGCAACAGAAGCAAAGAAAGAAACCTCTTCAAAGCAAAAAACCAAAGCAAAAAAAGATGATGTACCTGCAGAGTATGAGCATGCTCTGAACAAAGCTGAAAGCTATTCATCTGTTATGCACATGTCAAAACAAGGTATATACGATCAGCTGACCTCTGACTATGGCGAAGGTTATGATGAGAAAGCAGCAAAATACGCTGTGGAACATGTGGATGCTGATTGGAACGCAAATGCTTTGGCAAAAGCTAAAGACTACTCAGATACAATGTACATGTCCAAGCAGGGAATCTACGATCAGCTGATTTCTGAATATGGTGAGAAGTTCACTGAAGAGCAGGCACAATATGCTGTAGATCATGTGAAAGCCAACTGGAAAGAAAACGCAGCTAAAAAGGCAAAGTCCTATCGTGAAACCATGGATATGTCATCCGATGGCATCTACGAGCAGTTGACATCAGAATATGGTGAAAAGTTCACATCAGAAGAGGCAAGATATGGCGTAGATCATATGGACGATTAGTCCTCAGGAAGTCTCTTTTTCCAAACGAAAAAATAGCCCGGGCAGACATTTCCCCTCCATGAGAAAATCTGTCCGGGCTATTTATTGTTATCAGTCATTATAAATCAGTGCCATAAAAACAAGGGGTTCAGAATCAGAAGCATTGTCAAGGGAATGCCACTCTCCGGGGAGGATCGTGCAGACATCTCCGGGGAATACATTTGTCTTGCTGCCGTCGTTGTCTGTAAAGATTCCTTCTCCTTCCAGGATAAAGTAGGGTTCTGTTTCGCCGACATGCTGATGCCAGCCTACATTTGAGCCGGGCGGCAGCACGATCTTAGCATACATTCTTCCGTGTCCGTAAAGATCTTCTTTGGGTACGATATGATGTACCTCAGCCGGTCCTTTTCCGTGTCCGAGGCCCTCTCTGATCTGAAGAATCGGTTTTCTTACCATATCTTGCATCTCCTTTCTTTTACAAAAGATTATTCATGCTTTACAGCTGATTATTTATTATTTCCAAGCATTTGCTCCAGCTCTTCCCTGGCCTCTTCATAGCCGGTGAAATGAATGGCATTGAGCCCAAATGCTTTTGCTGCCTTTATGTTGTCCTTATTATCATCTATAAATACGCATTCCCCGGGGTCCAGCCCGTACTTGTCGCACAGGAGACGGAAAATCTCCGGGTCCGGTTTGATCACTTTTACATTGCAGGAGAAGATTCCGCCGTCCATGTAGGGAAGAAAATCCAGGACTTCCCGCCTGGCATCCATGATAAATTCCGAGTAGTTGGACAGGTAGAGGACCTGATAGCCTCTTTCCTTGAGCTCCCTGATCCAGTCTATGGCATAGTCCTTCCGGCCCATGCAGTCCCTTACATTTGCCAGGGTTTTCCGGATCTCTTCCTCGTATTCCGGCCGGGCCTGGATCATTCTGGAAAAGACCTCTTCCGCATCCATACCCAGGTCCAGCTGGTCCCAGTAGCCGGTTCCCCAGAGGGCGCCAATCACATTTTCGATCACCTGGTCATTCCCCAGGAGTCTCTTGATGTAGGGCATGAAGTTAAAGGTCATCAGGACATTTCCTATATCAAATATAACTGTTTTGATTTCCTTCTTCTCTTTCATTATACCTTCCCTTCTCCTGCCTGCATAGCACTTCCTCACAGATTCAGTCCGTAACCGGCCAGGATGCCCAGGAGGGCCGAAAGCCCGATCAGAAAGATGGGATGCTTTTTCCTGAAGGCCAGAAAAGAAACCAGAAGAAATATGCCTATGCTGATATATAAGCCGACGGAACTGACAAAGCCATCCGGAAAGAATACGTCCTGTCCCACGGACAGGATGGCTGCCGCGATCAGGCCCACCACGGTGGGCCGCAGACCTGTCATGGCGCCGGAAACCAGCCTGCTTTCCCTGAACCGGTCATAGAACTTTGCCACCATCAGGATGATGATAAAGGAGGGCAGGATCACGCCCAGGGTAGCGCAGGCAGCCCCTGCCGGCCCCCCGGTCACCATGCCTATGTAGGTTGAGATATTGACCGCGAAAGGTCCGGGTGTGGATTCACTGACCGCGATAAAGTTGATCAGCTCGTCCATGCCCAGCCAGCCGTGGGCGATCACTTCGCTCTGGATCAGGGGCAGCATGGCATAGCCGCCGCCAAATGTAAAAAGTCCTATTTTGAAAAATGTGATAAAAAGTACGGCCCGGATCATGGCTTCACCATCCTTACCCGGCTGACGATTATGCCGCAGAGGGCAGCCGCAATGATGACCATGATGGCATTTATGCCAAGGAAGGCCACTGCCAGGAAAGCCATTCCCATGACTGCATAGGAGAAAATGTCCTTGCTGCACTGGCTGTACATGGACCAGAGGGCTTTCAGGATCAGGGCCAGCACGCCGGCCCGGACGCCCATGAAGGCATAGCGGACACATTTCAGCTCCTGAAATGCCTGCAGCACAAAGGATATGGCGGAAATGATAATGAAAGAAGGCAGGACCACCCCCGCCGTCGCACAGGCAGCACCCGCCAGTCCTCCGGCCTTATGGCCGATAAAGGTCGCCGCATTGATGGCGATGGGGCCTGGTGTGGACTCTGCGATGGCGATCACGTCAAGCAGTTCCTCCTCGCTGACCCACTTTTTATTTTCGACGGTTTCCTTTTCGATCAGAGGGATCATCCCGTAACCCCCTCCGAAAGAAAAGGCGCCGATCTTGGCAAATGTTATAAATAATTCAGCATATACTCGATTCATTTCTCTGTCACCTGGTTGACCTCCGCAAAAGGTCGGCAAATCCCTTGCTCTGTCTTATATCACTTGTCCAGAATGTTATCCCGGATGGTCTCCATGACTTCCCTGGCCCAGCGTTTCCGGGGCCCGGTCAGCTCATAGTCTTCAAAGTCCTTTGTCCTGCTGTTGATCTTGAGGACCATTCCGTCATCTATGTGTACTGTGTAGAGAAAGCGGCTGGCAATCTTTTCTTCTACCTTCTTTTTATCCGCCGCTTTCAGACCGGTCTTTCTGGCAGTTCCGGTCACTACGCCGGTGACATCGGCGTGGTAGCGCTTAAAAAGATTCTGTATAAAGTCGAAGGAATAGTATTCTGACGAATAGACCCAGATATCAAATCCGTTCTTCCGCAGATATCTGAAAAGGGCGGGAATACCGCGCCGCAGCTTCTCTTTGTAAACTCTGTCCCAGGGCGCGGGCAAAGGCGCTTCCGCTTCCATATCCTCTCCCGTGCAGAAGACCACCTCGTCAAGATCCATGGTAACCCTTCTTTCATGGACAGAGTTACGGAGCATCTGCTTGATGTCCTCCTTCTGGGTCAGGTTAACGATCTTTACGGGAATATCTTTCCGGCCAAGCCTTACGGCAGCCGCCCAGCGGTGATGGCCGTTCATGATCATGTAACCGTCGGGATGCATTTTCTCCACAATGACCGGCTCTCCGCTGTAGTAGTACTGGCCCCGCCTCATCGCGTCCAGATACTCTGCCTCATACTCCGAAATGATCCTGTAGCTGGGCCCGATCTCGGGAGAGCAGAATTCATCATCCGGATTGGGATGGAGGCTTTTTACATCCGCCTTTTTTGTAATCAGGCGGTGAAAACTTCCGTCTTTTACGGGAAAGGCCACTCCGTTATATTTCTCCAGCTCCTCGGCCAGATAGTGTTTAAAGTCGATTCTGTTTCCTCCCATATCTTTCTCCCTTTTACACATTTAAGAGTCTGCCGTTTTATTCGCTTTTCTGAAAATGCTGATAGTCTTTCACACTGTTCCAGCTGCCGCCCCAGATGAATCCTCTTTCCCTGAACAGCCGGTAACAGAGATCCTCCTCATCGATCTTATAGGGATTTTCGGCGGACCGGTCCACATAATCTCCCGCATTGACCGGTGTATAGCCGGAAGATGTAATATACGGATTATAGAGGGGATTGATATCGATCGCCCTCCCGTAAGCGTGCTTGGAAAGATGGCCTGTTCCGGCAACCGGGCGGAAGTTGAAACAGGAAGTGTTATTGTCCTCCATGGACAGCTCATCGTCCCCGTCGTAGTCGTCCACCAGGCGGATCTTCTCTATGGGATAGTCCGCTTTGTAAAGCTCCCTGAAAATGTAAATCAGGTCCTCGGCAATATCCCTGTTGCATACGATCTCACCGATGCAGGTATCTCCGTTAAAGTCCTTGTGGAGGACTCTCAGATAGCGGAGCTGGTCCCTTGGGGTCACGCAGCCCTGGCCGAAGGATACCCCTTCCATCCGCTCGAAGACCCGGTCCGGGATCTCCTCCGATGTGAAGAGATTTTCTGTATCGATTCCCTCCAGATCTTCCTCGCTGAGAACGGTGCCGGCCTCCATCTCTTTTACCTGTGCCCGGAAGGCCTCTTTCCTGACCTTCTCTGCCTCTTCTTTTATCCTGCTGCCCCCGGTCTCAAAAGCCCCCATGAAGACTGCTCTGCCGGCCTTTGCCGCTTCTGAAACTGCCTTAACCGCTTCCTGGCTGTAGGAAGTCCCTGTTTCCTCCTCCGCCTTTCCTGCCTCTTCATTGTTCCGGCTGCAGGCGGCCATGAGCATGGGGACTGCCAGTGCCAGGGCTATAATCATCCATTTTTTTATTCGCATAGTTCTGCCTCTTAATACATTTTCTTATGTTCGATTATACCATTATCCTGTCCTTTGTGTAAAACATTTCCACAATCCAGATATTGTGTTATACTTAAGTAAATATTTACAAACACCACAAGAGAGAGGATTTTTAAATGAAAACAAGATCAAATCTGATTATTCCCTTCCTTTGCCTCTTTTTTGCGGTATTAGTCCTGATCCCGGCCGGAAAAGTCAGGGCCGGGTCAGACATACCGGATGAGATCAAAGATAACGGAATCCCCATTGTCTCAGTCACAACAGACCCGGACGATTTTGCAAAGGTTTTGGAAAGCGAGGACCATTCGGCAAAGGCCAAAGGAACCATTACCATCGATGTGCCGGATAACTATAAAGGAGACTACAGCGATGTAGTCCTGGAAGATATGGAGGATCTCAAGCTCTCCTATATCAGGGGAAGGGGCAACTCCACCTGGACCCTCCCGAAAAAGCCTTTCAAGATCAAGCTCAAGGATGCGGAAAACCTCCTGGGCATGGGCTCCAGTAAACACTGGGTACTCCTGGCCAATTACCTTGACGGCAGTTCCATGAAAAACAGGCTGGTTTCCTATATGGGCAGCCGGCTGGGTATGGAATTTACCCCCAGAATGCTTCCTGTTGACCTGGTGGTCAACGGCAAGTACATGGGAACCTACATGCTCGGCGAACACATCAGGGTGGAAAAGAACCGGGTGAATATTGATGAGCTGACACCCTCCGACACAGGCGATCCTGAGATCACGGGCGGTTATCTCCTGGCCATGGCGCCATATCCCACTGAACCCGAAGGCAATACATTTGAAACTGCCCGGGGCATAAGATTTCAGGGAGAGAACCCCGTATTTGAAAGCGACGACCCCGATGATGAGCTGGGCGCGCCGGAACAGAAGACCTATATCAGCGACTATATACAGAACCTGGAAGATGCCATCTATAATAAAGGCATGAAAGATGCCAAAGGAAATCATTACAGTAAGTATATGGATCTGAAATCAGCAGCCGATTACTGGTGGATCCAGGAAGTAACGATCAACGCGGATGCCTTCATCACACCCAGTACCTATCTCTTCAAAAAGAGAAACGGCAAACTCTTCTGGGGACCCCTCTGGGACTTTGACCAGACCTGCTTCCCCGGCTATGACGGAGACAGCTTCGGAGTCGCTGACATGCCATGGCTTGACTATATGCGGGCTTACGACCCCAAATACCAGAAAACACTGAAGGAAGAGTGGGAGAAATTATCGGCCGTCATCGATGAAATCGTCCGTCCGGGCGGGGTGCTCGACCGCTATAAGGAGGAGACAGAAAAGTCCTGGGAAGATAACAAGGATGTCTGGGGCAGTGATGAAGATGACAGAAGCCTGGAAGACCAGGTCGAAATTCTCAGGGATTTCTTTAAACAGAGAGCCTCCTGGATCAACGATCATATAGATGAAGTTACAAAGGTCTATATCAATGTCACTTTCAAGGTGGACGGCAAGGTTATCTCCACTGTCACTGTCCACAGGAACAGAGGCTTAAATCCGGATGATATACCGGAAGACCCCAAAAAGGACGGTTACTTATTCACAGGCTGGTATGACCAGAAGGGAAATAAGGTGACGAACGGATACGCATCCGGGGAGGATGTGACTGCCAAAGCTGTTTTTGTCAGGAAAGAAGACGCCACCACTGCTGAAGATGTCTTCTTTGAACTGGATGATGTATGGGTTGCCAATGACTCAGAGTCATATGATTCCCATTATCTGCTTTCGCCTGAAAATCCCCAGGACAGCACTGTAGACTGGGAGGTTTCCGATCCCGATACAGCCAGCGTCGACTCCAGAGGTACAGTCCTCTTTAAAGAGGGTGCCGGCGGAGAACTCACTGTCACCGCCACAGTCCCCTCCGGCAAAGCGGAATCTTATACAATCCATTTCTATGATCCGGACAAAGTGGATCCGCCGGAGCCTTCATCTGTTACGCCGGAGAAGGAAACGCTTACTGTCAAAGTGGGAGAGCTTGCTCACATGAAACTGACACTGGCACCTTCTCCCTGCAGCCCCGTCCTCACATATGAGTCTTCCGATGAGGATGTGGCAAAACTGCTTGATTACGGAGTGGTAGAGGGAGTTAAACCCGGAACATGCACCATAAAGATCACCGACATGATGGGAGACGCTGAAGCCACTTATACTGTCACCGTTACAGAATAATAAAGCTGTCACCGGCACAGAATAATAAAATCCGGTTTCCGGATACGTAAAAAGAGGCGCCGCAGTAACCTTTTCGCCCAATCTGTAAAGATGGACGAATGGTAACTGCCGGCGCCTCTATTGCTAATTAAAACCCGTTAAATTCCATCATGAGAATTCTTTTCTTGATGTTTGATGGACGTTCAGAGAAACATGTCATGTATACTTTTATCTTTAGATCATTATGATGGTATACTTTTGCAGTTTTTCATGTATAAAACATATCATCATTATATTTGGTTATATTCTCTGCTCTCATTTTCATGGATAGATATGTAAAAGGTCTCTATTGATGGAAACAGGCAAAAAACGTCATGTAAAAATCAGTATACTTATATTTTGATGGACAGATTTTTTATACTGTCATGTAAGAAACAGTTTTAATTAATGATTGATGGAAATCTAACCCGGGAGCATAAAGAGTCCCGACAAAAACCCAATTATACCCTGTTTCTCCTCCTCTGCAGCAGCAGGGCTCCCAGGATAATTCCGTTCTTCAGAAGCCATCTTCTGCGCTCTTTTTTCTTTGTTTCCTTCTTTACCATGGCGGCCTGCTTGCGGGCTGTTTTTTTCTCTTTTCTGGACTGGCTCATTCTATCTCTCCTCTCCGCCGGCTCTAAATCCGGACTCTATCTCTTTTACTGTTTCGAATAAATCGCTCTTAAGTACAAAAGCTTCCGAGAAGGCATTGATCACTATCCCGGATACACTATTCTCATTGTTTTCTGCCAGAGCCACTGCCTCCAGGAAATGGTTCCGGGTTTTGGAGAAATGCTCTCCGTATTCTCCCATATCTTCCATAGTAGTAAATACCGGAAAGAAATACTCTTTACCTTTCTTAAGGATATCCGGCTCCAGCCGGACTGCTTCGTCATCCCCGTCAGTCAAAACTGCCTTGCAGGGAATCCAGACCAGGCTGTCCCGGAGAATCTCCAGAACGCGCAGAAGATTTCTTCTTGTCCTGTGTCCGGCAAATGTGTGGATGGCTTCCTTAAGCATGCTGCCGTCCTCCAGGTCCTGAGGCTTAAGCTGCCTCCCCGCCTTTTTCTTTTCCTGTCCCATCTTCAGGATCATGGCGATCAGATCGGCAGGCAGGACAAAGTACCGGCCCCAGGGGTTGATGATATAGCCGTCTCCGCTGTCGGCAGCCGTCTCCAGCAACACATCTATATAATTAGATATAAGTTCTCCCGGCTGACCTTTTCTGTATTCCTCCACAGAAGTAAAGGCTGCCTGCAGATAACTGCCATCATCCATCTCCACGGCCATCATCTGATAGCCTTCTTCATTCTCATTCCTGTAGACCGGATAGAGGAACTGTCCGTCTTCTTCCATCCTCTCTCCGATGGCCTCCAGGACAGCCATGAGTCTGTCGGGATTCCTGTCTTCATTGAAGGCTGCTATGGCAGCCTCAACTGGTTCATTTCCTCCGAAAAAGCCGGCAGGCAGTTCACTTTTGCTGCCGGAATCTGCATCAGTCATAGACTTTCTCCTCCTCTGTCGATCCTGTTCTTCTCTCCCCAGACACAGAGCAGGTCCAGCACTTCCATCAGGGACCTGCCTCTCTCGCTCAGCCTGTACTCAACCTTGGGCGGAATCTGGGGATACTCGGTCCGCACGATCAGCTGATCCGCCTCCAGCTCCTTCAGGTTACTGCTGAGTGTCTTGTCGGAAATCTTCTTCAGATAACGCTTGAGCTCATTAAAACGGACCGGCTCATACTCCATCAGACAATAGAGTATGACCATCTTATGCTTCCCGGATATGAGCGACAGGGTATAACTGAAGCCGGTTTCTTCGAAATTCGCATTCTCAATGTAGTTTTTGATCATTCTTACTTTCCTTTAAGATAGTACCTTTCAAAAATGTCAGTACTTGAATAATTTCTATTACTGATTATAATTATATTAAAGACAGCATTTAACGTCAACATACTTTTAAAGAAATGAGGGACCATTTATGAGAACAAAATTAAAAATCACAGAAGGAATCTTCCCCATGCCGGTACTGATGGTCGCTACCTATAACGAAGACGGAAGCGTCAATGTCATGAACGCTGCCTGGGGTACCATGCAGGCTAGGGATACAGTCGCCCTAAATCTGACCGAGACCCACAAGACCGTAAAGAACATCAAGGCAAGAGGCGCCTTTACCGTAAGTCTGGCTGACGCTGCTCACGTCGTTGAAGCAGACTACTTCGGTGTAGAGTCAGGCAATAAGAACCCCGATAAATTTGCCGCTTCCGGCCTGACAGCCGGCAGGGCCGAGACAGTCGACGCCCCTGTCATCAATGAGTTCCCGGTCTGCCTGGAGTGTGAATTCGTAGAGTACCAGCACAATGAATACGGCTGCGGCGTCATCGGAAAAGTTGTAAATGTCACCGCTGATGAGAGTGTCATGGTCGACGGGAAGATCGATATGTCCCTGATCAATGCCATCGCCTTTGATCCCTATACTCACGGCTACTACAAAGTGACCGAACGGGTCGGCAATGCATTTAAAGACGGCCTGGCATTAAAGAATTAAATTGGTATCAACTCTATTTTTCTACAATAGAGCCGGAGCTGACATTATTTTATAAGTGATGTCAGCTCCCTTTTTTTCGCAGATTTTCTTATAATCCATGTGACAATTCTGTGACATATGCTGTGATAGATTATGGGTGTAAGATTTAAGACACGCCGACAGGCAAAAGAAATAATAAATAAAGGGAATTTTAAAGGAGGAAGAACAATGAGAAAAATTATGATCACAACAGCAATCGCAGCAATGGCACTTACACTTTCAGCTACACCCGTATTCGCAGCTACACCGGCAGGAACCATTTCAGAGAATAAGGCAAAACAGATCGCGATCACTGACGCAGGCGTTGCGGAAGGCGACATCACATTTACCAAGGTTCACCTGGATACAGATGACGGAAGACTTGAGTATGAGATCGAGTTT
>JAFRFJ010000010.1:0-32477 GCA_017434385.1 Eubacterium sp. | reverse complement strand
AAATACATCTGCAGGTCCGGGACGTCCTTTGCCACCTTGTCGACTTCCTTGGCCAGGGCAAGGCTCTTTTCTCCATATAAGTAGGATTTGGGGTTTACGATCAGGAAGGGACTTCTTGCTTTTGCCATCGTATGCACTCCTCTCATTTACAAATGAATTATTTAAGCAATAATTAGCGAAAAAATATAAATTGATAAGAAACAAATGTACTTTTAAATTAATTTAGTGCCTCTTGCCCTTGATAATAAACTCTATGCCCGGAATTGTCAAGATTTATCTGGGGTTTTTTTGACATGGAAGACGTTTTTTGCTAGAATGATTAACGTGGCTAATTAACATAGTTAATTATAAACACTATAATTAATAAATATGCGAAACAGGAGGCGGTTTCTATGAATGATTATTCAAGGGTGAGCCCCACAGTACATGAACTTGCCCGGGTGTGTATGAGGCACGGTCAGATCCCGGACGGATTATATGATAATTATCATGTTTTAAGAGGACTGAGAGACAAGAACGGTAAGGGCGTACTGGCCGGACTTACGGATATTTCAACAGTCAATTCCTCCAAGATGGTCGACGGGAAAAAGGTCCTGATCGACGGAGAACTGAAATACAGAGGATACGACATACATGACCTGGTAAACGGCTTTGTCAGCGAGAAGCGTTTCGGCTTTGAAGAGATTGCCTATCTGCTTATTTTCGGGGAGCTTCCCAAGGAAGAATCCTTAAAGAGGTTTGCGGCCCTTCTTAACAGTTACCGGACTCTTCCCACAAATTTTGTCAGGGACGTAGTCATGAAAGCGCCGGGCAAAGATATGATGAATACCCTGCAGAGAGGTGTTCTTACATTATACGGATATGATGACAGAGCAGAAGATACCAGCATTCCCAATGTCCTGCGCCAGTGCCTGCAGCTGATCAGCACAGTGCCCCTGATCGCAGTATACGGATATCATGCCTACAACCACTATCTGGAAGGAAAGAGCCTTTATATCCACAATTCCAGTCAGAAGCTTTCCACTGCGGAAAACATTCTGCGGATCCTGCGCCCGGATAAAAAGTATACCAGCCTGGAAGCCCACGTGCTGGATGTCGCCCTGGTTCTTCACATGGAGCATGGCGGCGGTAACAACTCCACATTTACCAACCACGTAGTCACATCGTCGGGAACAGACACCTATTCGGCTATCTCTGCCGCTCTGGGATCTCTGAAAGGGCCCAAACACGGGGGCGCTAATATAAAAGTGGCTCAGATGTTCGATGATATGAAAAAGAACATCCGGGACTGGAAAGATGATGATGAGATCGTACATTACCTGACTCTTCTATTAAATAAGGAAGCTTTTGACAGAAGCGGCCTGATCTATGGCATGGGACACGCTATCTATTCCATTTCCGATCCCCGTGCCCAGATTCTCAAGGGGTATGTGGAGAGGCTTGCAGGAGAAAAGGGAATCGAGGACGAATTCGACTTCTATGCCCGTGTCGAAAAGCTGGCGGTGAAGACCATCACGGCAAAACGGAGAATATACAAGGGTGTAAGTGCTAATATCGACTTCTACAGCGGCTTCATGTACAGGATGCTTCGCCTGCCGGATAAGCTCTTTACACCTATGTTCGCTGTGGCCCGTATGGTGGGATGGAGCGCGCACCGGATTGAAGAGCTGATCAACTGTGATAAGATCATCCGTCCTGCATATATGAGTGTGGCGCCGGATAAAAAGTATACAGCAATTAATGACCGCAGTGACGCAGTTGTGGAGCTGCTTTAAATGTGGGAGCAGAGGAAATTGGAAAAGGAAGAACTGAATCGGCAGGAAAATGATCCGACAAATGTACCGGATGAGAATACTTACATAGACCTTCTCCTGCTGATGCGAAGAGTCGGGATACATTTTCAGCAGATGTGCCGGATTCCGGCAGGGGAGTTTACTACTCTTATGATGCTGGGAAGGGCAGAGAAAGACGGTCAGGAGATTATGCCCTCTGACCTGGGAAGAAAAATGAGACTTTCCAGACCGGCGGTTTCCAGAATGCTTCATAATCTGGAGAAAAAGGGCTACATCTGTAAGAAGAACAACAGAAGAGACCACAGGTATGTCACTCTTGAAATAACCGAAAAGGGCCTGGCCATGCTGAATGAAGAGCTGGAGCGCAGCAGGAAGATCCTCAGCCGGGTTGTTGACCGGATGGGGGTCCGGGATATGAGCAGACTGCTTCACTACAACAGAATCTTCTGCAACTGCCTGGCGGAGGAAATCCACGGACAGAACTGACAGGAGCGGATAAAAGTCATAAAAAAACGCGAAAGACCGGTAAAAGGTCTTTCGCGACTTTTTTATGATCAGTATTTCTTTATGTAACGGTCAAGAGCTTCCAGAAGTGAATTTTCGGCTGACAGGCTGTAACTGGCACTGTAACGGCATATCTGGAAAAGGAGTGCTCCCAGTTTTGAGGAAAGGAGTGCACTGTCCTCACTTCTTCCGCTGCAAGCCATGAGTTCGATCAGGGCTGTCAGCATGTCCTTAAAGATTTCGTCAGTCTCCATGGATATAAGCTGCCGGCGGCCGGCCTTTTTGGTGATCTTCTGCCCGCGGATCAGGGCGGGGAAAGCGGCGGGAACCGCGTCAAATTCAGCCCTTGGGGAGGACGAGGCCTGTCCGTGTTCTTCTGTTTTAATACGCTCCCAGTCCGTCTGCTGCTGCTCATAATTGTCGTAGGTCTTTCCGCCGAACACATGGGGATGGCGGTGGATCATCTTGCGGGAAATAGAGTCAATGACATCTTCCATGGTAAATTCCCCGTTGTCTTCGGCAACCTGGGCCTGCAGAAGAATCTGGAAGAGAAGGTCGCCCAGTTCTTCGATCAGGTTGGAGGGATCTCCTGTGGCTTTCAGATCCGCCACAGCCTGATTGACTTCATAGGCTTCTTCCAGTGTATATGGCTTCAGAGACTCATGGGTCTGGGCTTTGTCCCAGGGGCAGCCCTTCTCGCCGCGAAGGGTAGATACAATGGCCATGAGTTCCCGGAAATTAAACTTTTTATTATTCTCCATAGTAAACTCCTTGACTGTCACGATAACTTTACTCTTATATATCTTAGTATAGCAGAAAAATGAGATAAGAGGCTGTCATCAGAGAGTAAATATTTGTGTATCTTTGACCGGCCTTTATGTTATAATATATATGGCTTTTTATACAGAACATTTCTACATTATATAAGGGATAGCTGATCAGATATAAGGAGGAGAGTATGAAAAAGATATTAGCTCTTGTCAGCCAGGATTTTGAAGATCTGGAATTATGGTACCCGGCCATGAGGCTTAGAGAAGAAGGGATTCAGGTGGATTTCGCGGCAGAGAAACCCGGCACCTATCACGGAAAGTACGGGGTTCCCTGTCAGGTGGAACTGTCCTTTTTTGACCTGGATTCCAAAGACTATGACGGAATACTTGTACCGGGCGGATGGGCACCGGACAAGCTGCGCAGATTTCCCAAAGTACTGGACCTGGTAAGAGAAATGAATGAGGATGGAAAGGTAATCGGTGAAATATGTCATGCGGGCTGGGTCCTTGCTTCGGCAGGTATTCTTTCCGGAAGGACTGTGACAAGCACTCCGGGTATCAAGGATGATATGATGAATGCCGGCGCGACCTGGCTTGACCAGGAGGTTGTGATAGACAAAAATATCGTATCCGGCAGGAGACCCCCGGATCTTCCGGCCTATGGAAAGGCAATTCTTGACGTGTTGAATCTTCAGGACGATCTGTAAACCGGAGATAAAAAAATATGAAGAAAATTGTCGATGATATCAGGCTGATCTACAAAGTATGCAGTCTCTATTATGAAGATGACATGAACCAGAAACAGATCGGAGAATATCTGGGAGTGTCAAGGTCTTCTGTGGTCAGAATGCTCCAGAAGGGAAAGCAGCAGGGTATTGTGCAGATTCAGCTCCATAATCCTGCCTCCTACAATTATGGAGAACTGGAGAAGAAGCTGGAGACCAAGTACGGCATGAAGGATGTCGTCATCGTGGAAAACAGTGTCCTGGACACGAAGAGCGAGGCCGTGTCCCAGCTCTTCGGGAAAGCCGCCGAGTTTCTCGCGGATTTCTTTAAGGAAGGTGACTGTGTCGGCGTTTCCATGGGTCACACTTTAAACAATGTGGTTCAGACCAACCGGTCATTTGTCCGCAAGGAAAATCTCATGTTCGTTCCCATGGTCGGCGGCATCAGCAGAAGTACCGTAGACGGAATCGATGTTCAGAGTAATGCCATTGCCAGACAGTTTTCGGAAAAGTTCGGAGGCACTTACACCCAGTTCCTGTCACCTGCAGTTTTCTCCGACAAGACTGTCATGGAGTACTTCCTGCAGGAGAAGGCAGTAAATTTCATTTTCGATGAATTCCGGAAGATCAATGTTATGGTGGTGGGAATCGGTATTCCTGAAAGGGCAGACCATACCCTGATCAAGGCAGGTTATGCCCAGAAGGACGAGCTGGACCGCCTGAGTGAGGCAGGCGCCGTGGGAGATATCTGTCTGAAGTTTTTTGACAAGGACGGAAATACGGAAAACTTCTGTTCCTTTAATGACAGGGTGGCGGCCATGGCTTTCAGAATGATGAAGAAAGTGCCAAACAGAATCGGCATTGCCAGCGGTGAAAAAAAGGTGACCGCCGTAAAGGGAGCGATCCGGGGCGGTCTGATCAACATACTGATCACCAATGCCGAGATGGCTGAAAAACTGGTCGGCGAATAAGGAAAAAGACTATATATCGTGCAGGGCTGTTTAGGAGATTGGTTATCTCTTTGCAGCCCTCTTTTATTTTGCGGTTTGTATCACAAATATAAAGAAAAAATAGAGTGATAATTTTTAGACAAACTTTGTTAATTATCTGACTATTAATTAAATTAGGTTATATTTACAGTTTATGCTGAACAAATGTTTAAATTAACATTCTCCTGAAAAAACGATTGAAACAAATGTTCAAGAATTTTTGTGTGAATTATAAACTTAGTCTTATGTTCAGAACAAATATCTTGTAATTACAAAAATATGTGATAGTATCATAAGTAACCAGAAAGTTAAAAAGTCTTAAGAATTAAAGAATTACGAAAGTAATTACATTGGAGGTAAAGGATGCCGCAGCTCAGTGGAGTCTCAATCCTGCTTCTTATTATGGCAGTGCTTTTTATCATGCAGTCCATAGCAGGATATTTTCAGATCAAAAATTATCAGAAAGCGGTCCGCAGAATGCACAAGTTCGGCAATGTGGGCATGGGACAGAAAAGAGGCGGATTCATGAACGGCCACGTCGCGATCATTGCGTGTGACAGTGAGGGTATCATTACCGCAGCCGAGGTCATGCAGGGCGGCACCATCCTGGCAAGATTCAAAAAGGTCGACAGCTTCCTGGGCAGGCCTCTGGTCGGGACAAGCATTTTCGATTTTATAGAGATAACCAAGGACTTTGATAAAAAAGAGTTCAAAAAGCACCAGGGTTATATCCGGGCACTGGAAGCTCTGGAGGTGAGGCTCACTGACCGGGAGCTGACCAGAGAGCAGGAAAAGCACATGGAACAGCGGGGAAATAAGAAAAAGCTGTTCTGACAGTCATTACTTTGATACATTTAGCGGAATGTGCAGAACATTTTATAATGTAAGATCACCTGCCGGAAAATAGGGCCCATCCGGCGGTGGCAGGCTCGTGATGCACGATCCCTTGTGTATATATCACTTTATTGTAGAAATAATAGGAGGTTACTTATGGAAATTATTTCAAAAGGTGCTGAGGCTTTTATCAGTCTGTTTACAGCTGGTGGAGCGACCTTCGCAGGATGGGTAACAGGTATCATCCCGCAGGTTGTCTGCCTTATGGTATTCGTTAACTCAATCATCAAGCTTGTTGGTACGGAGAGGGTTGAAACTTTCGCAAAGAAGATCACAAGATTTGCTGTTCTTCGTTACACCCTTCTCCCGATCCTGGCAGTATTCTTCCTTGCTAACCCGATGTGCTACACCTTCGGACGTTTTGTTGATGAGAAGTACAAACCCGCATACTACGATGCATGTGTAAGTTTTGTACATCCTATCACAGGTCTTTTCCCGCATGCGAATGCAGGTGAGCTTTTCGTATACATGGGAATCGCACAGGGCCTTAAGGACGCAGGTCTTTCCGTAGGCGGACTTGCTGTACGTTACTTTATCGTTGGTGTTATTGTTATCCTGATCCGTGGTCTTCTGACAGAGAGAATCTACGCTGTTATGACCCGCGGTAACGCAGCAGAATAAGGGGGTCCTGATATGTATAAAACAATTAAAATCAGCAGAGGAAATACTGGCTGGGGTGGCCCGTTAGTGATCACTCCGACTGACAAATGTCATACTGTATTAAGTGTTACAGGCGGCGGAATCGATCCCGTTTCCCAGAGAATCGCAGAGCTTACAGGCGGCGAGGCAGTAGACGGCTGGAAAACCAATCTTCCCGATGAGGAGATCATGGTAGCAGTTGTTGACTGCGGCGGCACAGCAAGATGTGGTGTTTATCCCAAGAAGGGTATCTACACCGTTAACCTTACACCGGTCGGACAGTCCGGACCCCTTGCTCAGTTCATCACAGAGGATATCTATGTATCCGACGTAAAGGAAGACTGCATCGAGGTTCTCGGCGAAGCCGGCGAATATATCTCTCCCGAGAAGACAGCAGCAGCTCCCGTTTCTGACGGCCCCAAGACAAAAGCACAGGCTAAGCAGGAAATCGCTGCAGCTAACGAAGGAAAGAGCACAAACATCGTTACCAGAATCGGTAAGGCTGTCGGCTATGTAGTAGGACAGTTCTTCCAGGCAGGCCGTGACACCATCGATATGGTAATCAAGAACATCTTACCTTTCATGGCATTCACAGCTACAATCCTTGGTATCATCAGTGCCAGCGGACTTGGAAATGTTATTGCAAACACGATCGCACCGTTCTGCGGAAGCCTTCCGGGAATGCTCCTGATCTGTTTCATCTGTTCCTTACCCTTCCTGTCACCAATCCTCGGACCCGGTGCCGTTATCGCACAGGTTGTAGGAACACTCCTTGGTGCTCAGTTCGCTACTGGCGCTATTCCGCCTCAGTATGCACTTCCGGCTCTGTTCGCTATTGACGGCCAGGTCGGCGGCGACTTCGTACCTGTTGGATTATCCCTCGGAGAGGCTGAGCCCGAGACAATCGAGTATGGTGTACCTGCAGTTCTGTTCTCCAGAATGGTAACCGGACCTCTTTCCGTAATCATTGCATTTATTTTCAGTATCGGACTTTACTAAAATACAGTTAGTTGATTGATCAAAAGGTGGTAGCAATATGAAATATACGTCAGAAATAACAGGCTTCGGTCCGGAAGCGTTTGCATTCCTTGAGGAAGAGCTTGCTTTAAATTTCGTGATTATCTTCAATGAAGATGCTCCCCCGGAACTTGCTGAGCTGGCAATTCTGCACACCAAGGCAGAACTGATCGCACCGCCGGCAAAAGGTGATATCCTTATGATCGGTGAAAATGTATATACGATCACTGCAGTAGGTGATGAGGCACCGTCCACACTGGCAGAGCTTGGCCACTGTACGCTGGCATTCGGCGGCGGAGACGAAGCTTTCCGTCCCGGCTGCATCATGCTGGAAGGCACACCGCTTACAAAAGATTCCGTTAAAGTAGGAGATCGGATCGAGATCTACTGATTCAGTTAATTGTTGATGATTTTTCCGCAGAACCCGGGAGGAACCGGGTTTTGCAGGAAGGATCGCAAGACCTATATTTTTGTTCTTTAATTTAGGAGGCTTAATTTTTATGTTAAATATGAATTGGAAGCTTGAGAAACGCGAAGAAGAAGGCAAGATCATCCGTACAGGTATCGTAGGTGCCGGACAGATGGGACGTGGTATGGTAACACAGATGGTTCTGATGAAAGGTATCACTCCGGCCATTGTTTCCGATATCCAGGTTCAGAATGCAGTTGGCGCATTTAAGTATGCCGGTGTAAGCGATGACGATATCGTAGTCGCAAAGACTCTTGCAGATGCAAACGCAGCAATGGAAGCAGGCAAATATGTTGCATGTGAAGACTCCAACTTCATCTCTCAGGCTAATCTTGTTGAGTGTGCAATCGATGCTACAGGTGTTCCGGACGTAGGTGCACAGGTCGCTACAGATGCTATGACAAACGGAAAGCATGTTGTAATGCTGAACGTTGAGACTGACGTTGTTATCGGACCCTACCTTGACAAGTTTGCCAAGGATCACGGCGTTATCTACACAGGTTCCGCAGGAGACGAGCCCGGTGCCGTTATGGAGCTTTACTGCTTCGCAACAGCTATGGGCCTCAATGTTGAAGTTATGGGTAAGGGCAAGAACAACAAGCTTGACTATGACTGCAACCCCGACACAGTATTAGAGGAAGCTACACGCCGTAAGATGAGCCCCAGAATGCTCTGCGCATTCAAGGATGGCACAAAGACAATGGTAGAGATGACTGCTATGTCCAACTACACCGGACTGATCCCGGATGTAATCGGCGGACACGGCCCGGCTACAGCTCCCGGAACAGAAGGCGTTAAGGAACTCAATGAGATTTTCAAACTGAAGAAAGACGGCGGAATCCTCAACAAGCATGGCGTTGTTGAGTATGTAAACGGAATCGCTCCCGGCGTATTTGTCACGGTTTCCACTCCGAACGATGAGATCGCTTACCAGTTAGGTTACCACAGCATGGGACCGGGACCCTTATGGACCCTCTATCGTCCCTATCATCTGTGCAACCTTGAGACTCCTCTCACTGTTGCAAAGGCAGTTATCGATGGCGAGATCACATGTGTAGCTAAGGACGGTCTTGTATCCGAGTGTATCACAAGAGCTAAGATCGACCTCAAGGCAGGACAGACAATCGACGGTATCGGCGGATACACCACACATGGTTCCATCTGTACAGAGAAGGAAGCTACTGAGAAGGGCTACGTACCGTTTGGTCTGATCAACCGCAACGCAAAGATGAAATGTGATGTTAAGAAGGGCACCCTGATCACTTATGATATGGTTGACCTTGACACAAATACATTGATCTACAAGCTCAGAAAAGAGCAGGATGCAATGTATGGAAAGAACATTCTCAAATAAGAAATAATTAACCCATAAGCAATAAGTTCTTTTAATGGGGTACCTTTTCGGAGCATCCGGAAGGGTGCCCTGTTTTTATTTGATTGAGATTTGCCTGATCTTTTGATATAGTAAGAAAGATTTCTTTTAGCCCGACAGAAGAGAGACCAATAATAATCAGGTAAGGAGCAGGAATATGAAAACGAAAGTATATATTGACGGACAGGCCGGAACTACCGGGCTGCAGATCTATGACAGAATTGCATCCAGGGAGGATCTGGAACTTCTCAGGATTGATGAAGATAAAAGACATGATATGGAGGAAAGGAAGAAATTCCTGAATGCGGCGGACATAGTATTTCTTTGCCTGCCGGATGCGGGAGCCAGAGAGGCAGTTGCACTGATCGATGATCCCCGCGTGAGGGTGATCGATGCTTCCACAGCCCACAGAACAGATGACAGCTGGGTTTATGGTTTTGCGGAGCTGTCCTCTGACCAGCGGGAAGCAATTGCGACCGGGAAGAGAATTGCCAATCCCGGCTGCCATGCGACAGGTATCATCTCATCGGCGGCGCCCCTGGTAAGACTTGGAATTCTTCCGGCAGAATATCCTCTTACCTGCTATTCCCTTACCGGTTACTCCGGCGGCGGAAAGAAGATGATCGCCGACTATGAGAGAGAGGATAAAAGAAATGAACTGTATGCGCCCGGCATTTACGGCCTGACGCTTAAGCATAAGCATCTTCCGGAGATCATGAAGTATTCGGGACTTCTTGTTCCGCCGGTATTCATGCCTGTGGTGGATGACTATTACAAGGGAATGGCCTCCACCATCATGCTTCATAACAGTCTTCTGAAAGGGAAACCTTCTGCGGAGGATATCTGCGGCCTGCTTAAGGACTACTATTCAGGAGAGCATTTTGTGACGGTACGGGAATATGAAGAAGCGCCGTCCACCCTTTATGCCAACCGGCTGGCATCCACCAACCGGCTGGAGCTGGTCGTATGCGGTAATAAAGACCATACGACGGTGACGGCACTTTTTGATAATCTTGGAAAGGGAGCGTCAGGTTCCGCGATTCAGAATATGAACATTATGCTTGGAATCGATGAGTGGTTCGGCCTTGAATAAAGCTTTCGGTCCGGTCAGGGAATGTCCCTGCCGGTGGGCTCCAGGCCGCCGTGGCTTTCGATAAAGGCATATACGGCCTGATAGTAAGCATGAGGATCTACGACCTGGGCCTGGGCATGACCGGCACCCGGGGTGATGATCAGCTTTTTGTCGCACGCAGCGGCTCTGTAAAGGTCTCTGGACATCTGCCAGGGAATCATGACATCCCGGTCTCCGTGAATAAAGAGGGTCGGCGTCCGGCTTTTCTTTACGGCCTCAATGGGGGATGCTTTCCGGAGATCGTAGCCGCCTCGCATTTTCAGCATCAGGCAGGCACTGTCCACAAAGGGAAAGGGCGGCAGGTGGAACCATTCCGTGGCCTTGCTTCCGAACATGGAGTAGGCATCCGTGTAGGCGCAGTCCGATATGACCACCTTGACATGGCCGGACAGATCCGGTTCTCCTGTCAGGATCAGTGCCGCGGCGGCGCCCATGGACTGACCGTGAATTGTAATGGATGCTTCCGGATCTTTTTCCAGGATCAGGCGGATCCAGCCCTTCAAGTCATAATGATCGGTATAACCCATACCGATAAAATCCCCCTGGCTTTCCCCCTGTGCCCGCAGATCAGGCACCACAGTGTTGAATCCCTGATGGAAGTACCAGTAGGCATAGGGATACATTTCTTCTTTGACGCCTGTATAGCCGTGAAGCAGCAATGCCCAGCGGTGGGCTGGCGATACGCAGTCAAATTCTTTGGCTGCCAGACGGTATCCGTCATGGGACATGATGGACAGGTCTTCCTGGGGACAGGTCTTTTTCCATTCGGCAAAACGGTCCCTGCCTCTTTTCAGATTCTCGGTGATTGTATCGGAATGGACCTGCTGGTCCAGACTTTTCTGTGTGATCGTCTCAAACATGGGCAGTGTCCGCATAAAGGACGGAACCAGGGCGGCGCTGACCAGAGAATAGATCAGACAATAATAAATGAAAAAAAGAGCCAGAAAAAGAATAAGCAGCAGGCGAAGCCTGTCTGCCGGGGTCTTTTTCCGGTTCTTCTGGTGGTGATTACGCATGAAACTCAATCCTTTTTACAGGAAACTGCTTTACCTGTATCTGGCTCTGACGGCCGTCCTTTATGTCATGATCCTTACTGCCATGGCCAGGACGCCGTATGCTTTTTACAGCAGGATCATGTACACGGCGGTGCTGGTCAATCTGGCGGCGGGCGGAATCCCGGCCCTGGGCCGGATCCGGGAAGAGGGAATCAGGAAGACCGCAAAAGATTTCCATATTCCCGCAGCTCTTCTTATGACAGCCGTCGCGGACTATTTTCTGACTCTTTGTCCCCGGGGACCTGTCTTTGGCGGACGCGTGCTGCTTCCGGAAGGCGGAAATATGGAAACCGGTGTAATATGTTTTTGTTTAGTGCAGGGTATCTATACCCTTTATCTTGGAGCCGGAAAAAAGGAGACTGCCCGAAGACTTCTTGCCTTCGGCCTTCTTTTTGTCTTTCTCCGGATCACGGGATATCTGAATCTCCTGACGGCTGCTGCTGCCCTTGACATATCGCTTCTCGGCAATAATGCATATGATGCCGTAAAGAGATATGGCGAAAGGAGGAGCCTGGAGCTTTTATACTTCTGTGAGGGAATGATCCTTTTCCTGGGATGTGACCTTTCCCTGGGGCTCAGGGAACTGACAGTCATGGTTCCCGGTCTGCAGAATGAAAGGCTCTTTTCAGTCTGTGCCCTCCTGACCTGGATCTTCTATATACCGTCACAGACGGCGATTGTTTTAAGTTATGCTTCAGGATCGGAAGGAGAATCCCAGTAGGGGAGGTCTTCTGCCTCAGGTCCCTCAACCGAAGGCTCTACGATGATTTCCGATTCCATCTCAGTAGCTGCCTGCAAGGGGTCTTCCGCCTCTGTGGGTATTACTTCAACAGCGGGCTTTTCAACCGGCTTCTTTGGCTTTGCAGGAGCTTTGGGCTTGCCTGAACCGTTGGGGTTCTTGGCCTTTTTTGATTTATTCCTGTCTTTCATCATGGGCGTCGGGTTCTTCGGATGGGGAACCGGCTCCGGATCTTTGACATCATCACTCAGGAAAGCGCCGAAGGCAAAGAGAACAGGAAAAACCATCAGAAAGATACCGGAGAAGCCCATGCCAAATACCTGGGTGATGGCAAAGCAGATCAGCATGTCGATCATGGACATGAGCATCAGCACTTTGATCCTTTTGGCGATCAGTCCCATCACTGCCGTGATCAGTCTGTAGACAGACAGGATAAAGATGAAAACAAACAGGACTGTTCCGTAACGCTCTACAAATGCCTGATACTGATCTGATATAGGCAGCTTATTGAGCAGATAGAGAATAGTGCATGCTATGAGCGCTCCTGCTGTGAGCAGAAGGATAAAACTGATAAAAATCAACAACTTGCTTCTTTTTTTCATGAACGAACCTCCTATGGCTATCTAGTATGAAAACAGATCATACCATATAAAATATGACTAGATATAGTATACATGAAAACAAAAAAAATATCTACTGTCTGAAATAATACAGTTGAAAGTTCTTGAGATTTATTATATAATACTCGGCAGACTGTCTTAACAGATTTGTAACAAATACTAAATAATTAGAATAAGGCAAAGCAAACAGGGATGATACAGATGAAAAGAATTCTAAAAAAGCAAAATTTACTGCGAAGCCTGCTCTTCCTGACCCTGGTCCTGTCTCCGGTCCTGATCAGTGCGGGAATGGATAAGAAGGAGACAGCGGAGGACAGTCAGGCGGAAGCGGAAGCAGCCGAAGAAAAGAAACAGGAAAAGGCTCCGGAACCATTTAATAAGGAAGATATGACGATCCGTATTGCCATAGATCCGGGTCATGGCGGAAAGGATTCCGGCGCATATGGTTTTGGTAAAAATGAGAAAGATCTGACCCTCAAGGTTTCCAAATATATAAAGAAAGAACTGGAAAAATACGAAAACGTGGAAGTTTTCCTGACCAGGACAGATGACAGATTTGTTCATAAGAACAAACGTACTACCATTGCCGTCGAAAAAAAAGCCGATCTTCTGGTGAGTGTACATTTTGATGCTTATGATCCGAGCTGCCTCTACCATTCGGGCAGCAGTGTGATCACACCGGTAATCGGCAGCTGGCATAAAAAAGAGGCTAAAGAGAGTACCAGACTCGCAAGAAGCATCCTGCAGTGCCTGGAGGATATCGGCCTGGATTACCATGGCGTGATCCGTAAGCGTTCAACCATCGGGGAGCGCTACGAGGACGGGTCTCTTGCAGACTACTATGCCATCGTCCGTAACGGCATGTACAATAACCTTCCCAGTATCCTTGTGGAGGGGGCCTTTATCGACAATGACTATGACTTCCATGCATACCTGAGTTCGAATAAGAAGATGAAGAAGATTGCCAAAGCAGAAGCGGACGGCATCGCAAGATATCTGCAGCTTGTCAGGAAGTCAGACGGATCGGTACTGAAACCGGTTCTGCGCAAGGGGAAAAAGATGCGGATCAAGGGTGACAGGAAGGCTTATTATTCACTGGCGCGCAAGGCATACTATTACGAACAGTATCAGAAGATGATGAAGGCAGGCAGTGCCCGTTTGAACAGCAATGAAAGTGCAGAAGATGAGCTGGCTGCAGATACGAGAATTACTGTAAAAACAGAACAGGGCAGCCAACTGGTGGTAGTTCTTGGCCTGATTCTGGCAGTGATTTATGCGGGAGAACTCTTTCAAAATCCGAAAATATTACAAAATTGTTAAAATTGTTAACAGACTTGGGAGTTTATGATACAATAGTTTTAAATAGATGTAAAGGAGGGGCTTTTCGTTGTTAAAACATTGTATTGTAAAGAATCGAAAATCATTATTATCCGTATTGCTGGTCCTGAGCCTGGCATTTTCCGTATTCGCAGCGCCTGTGACTGCATTTGCTTCCGAGAACTTATCAACAACTGAAGATGCTAAGATCAGTTTCAGTAAAGGAACTTTTGAACTGAACAAAAAAAAGAGTAAACAGCTTTCGCTCAATAAAAGCGGACTGGACAGTGATGCCGTGATTACCTGGAAGTCTTCCAACAAAAAGGTTGCTACTGTCAGCGGCGGCGGAAAAGTGAAAGCAAAAAAAGTGGGAACGGCTAAGATTACTGCTACTGTAAAGGGCACCAATATCAAAGCAACCTGCAAAGTCAAGGTAGTACATACCAAGACATTACGCGTCAGGGCAACAGGTTACTGTAACTGCAGAAAATGCAGCGGCCCGGGACATCCCAGAACAGCTTCCGGTAAACGACCCAAACAGGGAAGGACTCTTGCGGTAGACCGCAGAAAGATACCTCTGGGATCGAAGATCATTATGAAGGGGAAAACCTATTATGCCGAGGATACCGGCAGCGCCATTCGCGGAAACAAGATCGACGTCTATTTCAAGTCTCACAAAACTGCAAGACATTATGGCGTAAAGAGAGTAACGATCAAGGTTTACTATAAAAAGTAATTCGGGATGAAGATACTAGATGTTGTATCTGATTTAAAAAAAATTGAAAAAAAGATGAATATTTTGATACAAAAAGATTGACAAGCAGGGAGAGGAAGGGTATTCTATGGATGTTAAAGGAAATTCCTCTCCTTAACAACAAATGAACAATGAAAAAAAGGATGCCAGCGCCCGACGGCATCCTTTTTTCATGCTTTTTTCGGTTATTATATCATCTGTTTGCTCAGTTCTCTTCCTGAACAGCACACTCGATCAGGTTCAGTGCCTGTATGGGATCGTGGCTGACAATATAGAGGTCTCTGACCTTTTTGTTGATAAAGCCCTTTCTGATACCGTCTTCCAGGAGTGCGATCAGGAGATCAAAAAAGCCTTCAATATTATAAAGAAGGATCGGCTTTGACTGCCGTCCCAGTTCTGTGAGGGTCAGGATTTCGAAGAATTCGTCCAAAGTCCCGATACCGCCGGGAACAATGATAAAGGCATCGGCAGTGTCTTCCATAATCAGCTTTCTTTCAGCCATATTCTCCGTCTGTATCAGCTTTGTGCAATTGTCGTTGAGTCTTTCATAGCTGCGCATGAAATGCGGGACGACTCCGATCACGGTTCCGTTCACTTCCTGGCAGCCTTCTGCGCAGGCACCCATGAGGCCGCTGGCGCCTCCTCCGTAGATCAGTCTGTGTTTTCTGCCGGCAATCTCGCGGCCCAGAGCCCGGGTTTTTTTGAAATAAACCGGGTCGATCCGGTCGCTTGCCGCTCCGTACATACAAATAGTCAGTGTATTCATTTGAATCCCCCCTTTGCTGCTGCTTCTATCATAACATGCCTTATTCGCTTTTGTCTAATTCTCTGAGCAGGTCCGCACGGCGGCTGCCGATCAGAAGAGAGCTGCTGTATTTTTCATAGTCTTCACTGCCGTATTCGGCAATATAAAGGGAGATGACCGGATCCATGGTAAGTTCCGTTACGAAGATTACCATTTCGGGACTTTCCCCGAAAGCGGTGTCCATGAAAGAGAATGCATGGGACATGGCATCGGCTGCCAGGTTGAGCAGGTCCCGGCGTAAACCGGTTTCTTTATTGAACTGCTCCTGCATCATGGAAAAAGCAGCCTGCCCTTCCCCGGCAGGGTCGGGAATCCAGCTGTCAAGGCGGGAGACAAGGGCGGCTTTGTGCTTTTTGTCCGCAGGAGTCAGGAGCCCTGTTTTTTCCTCTTTTGCATGCTCTTTTCTCAGGGCTTCCAGAGAAGTGCGGAAACGTCCGCCTTCAGCCCCCTGTTCAGGCAGCTCCTGCCTGTAATCCTTCAGAAATGCGTACAGATCTTTGGTAAGACGGTCCTGCTCCATGGCTTTAAGGACATCCTGATGGAGGCCGTCTGTCAGAAGGCTGACAAGGCTGGAACGCTCATCAAAGGGAGCGTGGAGCAGCCTGGCATACATTTCCGGGGCCACCCGGCCGTTAAGAATCTTTCTTATATCGTACTGATCCCGGTATGTCTGGTAAAGATTATAGTATACTGCCACATCCCGGGCTGTTTCTTCATGCTGCAGGAACTGCTTCACAACTTCCTCGCTGATTCCGATGCCCAGTTCTTCATAAGCCCGGACAAGGTAGCTCAGATCTTCCCAGCCTCTTGCGGTAACGAAGGATAGGCCGTCGACATCATTTTCAGTCAGATAGAAATTCTTCGGTGAGAGTTCCAGATAGCTCAGGATGAAAGGATGCAGGTGCATTTCTCTTGCATAAGCCCTGAAAGCGTCAAGATCTGCGCTGATATCGATCCTTCTCACCCTGTCCAGGGTTACAAAATCAAATTCATGTACACTTTTATTGAACTCGGCGGGATTTCCGGCTGTCACGATGATCCAGCCCTCGGGCACGGCCTGATTTCCGAAGGTTTTGTTCTGGAGAAACTGGAGCATGGTGGGAGCCAGGGTCTCGGAAACGCAGTTGATCTCATCGATAAAAAGTATGCCTTCCCGGCGTCCGGTATCTTCCATGTAGCGGTAAATACTGTAAATGATCTCACTCATGGTGTAGCGGGTGACTGAACCGGATATTCCGTCAAATGTGGCTTCTTCGATATAGGGAAGTCCCACGGCACTCTGCCTTGTGTGATGGGTGATAGTGTAGGAGACCAGGCCGATTTCACATTCAGAAGCGATCTGGGCCATAATCTGTGTTTTTCCGATGCCGGGCGGGCCCATCAGAAGAATGGGTCTCTGCCTGTTGCGGGGGATCCGGTACTGGCCGTATTGGTTTTTTGAAAGATAGGCTCGGACGGTGTGGATTATATCCTCCTTGGCCTCTCTGATGTTCATCATTGGAAATCCTCCTCATCTAATTCCATTTTCATGGCCCAGGCAGGCAGTTGCCGCTCCGGGTCCCGGGTTACAAATAAAAAAGCTGTCGGATAGTCAGGGCCGGCTGCGGGATAAATGCCCTGGCCGTCCGTAAAATAAAGAAGGCCTCTGAGCCTGGTCAGCTGACCCTCTTTTCTGAGCCGGTCCACATAGCTGAAAGCCGGACGAAAGTCCGTCCCGCCTCCGCCTTCCAGGCTGAAGGAGGAGAAAAGACTTTCCAGATCTTCTTTGCTCCTGATGTCATGCCGGGCCTGCACTTTATTATCACACTGCAGGATAATGACGTGACTGTTCTCAAAAAAGTCACCGCCTGACGAGAGGATATCAAAGGTACGCTTAAGGAACTGCCTGACCAGACTGCCCCGGGTGGAATAGCTTGTGTCGATCACGATAACGAACTCGCGTATCTGCCGGGCCTCCCTGCTTTCGAGAGGTTCGATCAGCGGCATGTTTTTATAGATTGACAGTCCGTAGGTATAGTAGGCCAGATCAAACTCGTCAGGATCCGGCCGGATGATCTCCCGGACTTCGGTAAACTTTCTGAGGAAATCCGCATAGGGCCGCCCGGGCCTGGCCGACTCAAACTGCAGACGCAGTGAGGAAGACTCCCCACTCTGCTCTCCGCCCCTTTTTTCCAGCTCCTGCCGCGACCTGGCTGCCGTCTGCTGCCAGGACTGCATGACAGATTGCATCCGGGGATTTTTATGGCCATCTTCGGGCCAGAAGCGGTGGTCGTCCGTGATAAACTCGGCTGCCAGCTCCTTAAGCTCTTCCGTGCCCCTGCCGGAAAGATGGCGGTAGATTCCGGCGGCAGAGGGAGGCACATTTTCCGACTCCAGTTCCCGGTAGAAACTGCTTCGGATGCCGGAAAGGATCCGGCGGACGGAAGGCCGGTCAAATGTGTCAAGAAGCTGCTCCACGGCAATATCGCAGGCCAGATTCCACAGGGGCTTTTTCCGCTTTCCCCTTAGAAAAGGATGCAGGAAAAGACAGTGGAGGAGGCTGTGCAGATATGCCCTCTGTAAAAAGACAGGATTTTTCCTGAAGAGCCGGATAATCTGGCCGGAGGGATAATAAAGGCGGACTCCGTCCGTGGCAGTCATGGTCAGATTGTCCATGATCACAAATGAAAGCTGGTGGAGAGCGGCGTCAAAATAGGGAAAATCCATATAGAGCACGTCTCCGGTCAGCGACAGGATTTTTGTACACATTTCTTCTTCCCATGAAGAGGGGGATGTCTGCCGGGTCATAATAAAAACCTTTCTGTAAGAAGGATTCTTTCAGGAAAATGAGTATTTCAGTCAAAGGAAAAGTCCGGTTCCGGCCCGGCACTTCGCATACCGCGCAGGAAGATGGCACTTCCTTCGGGCCACTTTGCCTCCCTGAGGAGGGAGAGGATTTGCGCTCTGTCAGTGGGTCCGGGCTTTACTGTCTTAAGAAGGAAATCCAGCATATGCCGGTCCCGGTCCCTGATGACCATGTCAAAAGCCTCCGGATAATGATCATTAAGACAGCTTTTATACATTTTTTCCGCCTTTGGAGAAAGATCGTGAGGACTGGTCAGTCTTACAAGAGCAGACCGGACCAGAAGACGCGGCTCTTCTGTGCGCAGGGCGCTTTCAAAAAAACTGTCATATTTACTGTAGTCAGGCACAGAGTCGGTAAAGGCCTTTCTCAAACGAAATCCCACCCCGTTGATGGAGCGGGAGAAGAGATGGGCCGGCGCAATCTCATCGAGCCATTCATAGTATTCCGGGAAAAAGAGTGAGGCAGTTACCCTTCCTTCCCTGTCTTCGAAACGGACAAGAAGACTGTCCGGGATGCGCTCCACGAGGACCGGAAGCCCTGTCTTCTCCCTGTGACCGGCCCGTATGGTCAGACGGGAAAGTAGACGGCAGTTGGTAAAAACATCACTGCCTATGCCGGTAAGCAGGGGACCGAGGGAAAGACTCTCCAGCTGTCTGCAGTTGTAAAATGCCCCATTATGAAGAACTGTTACAGGATCCGGGATCCGTACGGATCTGACGGAAGTCCTGGCGAAACAGTAGGGGCCGATTTCGGTAACAGGCTGACCGTCGATTCTGTCAGGCAGTTCTATATCGGGGTCCGGGCCGCCGGCTTTAAGGATTCTGATGCCTGCTGCCGGATTTCCTTTGCCTGCCGGTTCCCATTGTAATTCCGGGGACTTGCTGGATTCCAATTCATTTCACCTCGTTTTCGGAATGTTAACTGCATCATACCATGCAGGAAAAAACAATACAATGACAGGGCTGAAAGATTTTGCTATGCTGACAGGAGAAATATGATAGAATAAAGGTCGAGGAGGTGGAATTATGAAGAAAACAGGTTTTATCGGCATGGGAAATATGGCCACGGCGATCGCCTCCGGGATGATCGGGAAAGGCCTTGCAAAAGGGCAGGATATACTGGCCTACGCTCCCCACTATGACAAGCTGAGAAGGAATGCGGACCGGATCGGCTTTGTTCCTGTTGAAGATATAAAAGAAATGGTAAGGGACTGTGATACGCTGATCATGGCATGTAAGCCTTATCAGATTGAAGAGGTTCTTGATCAGATCGGCTCTCTGCTGGGAGGGAAAGCCCTGCTTTCCATTGCTGCGGGATGGGATTTTGACCGTTATGCCCCCCTCCTGCCTCCTGAGACAAGATTTCAGTTTATTATGCCCAATACGCCGGTCATGGTGGGAGAAGGTGTCCTCCTCTTTGAGGAAAAGAACTCCCTCTTGGCCGAAGAAAGGGAAGAGTGGATAAGAGTTTTCGGCGCTCTCGGCATGGTGCGCAGCATACCTTCCCGCCTGATGGGAATAGCAGGCGCTATTACAGGATGCGGTCCCGCTTTTATTGACATGGTCATCGAAGCACTGGGAGATGCGGGTGTAAAATACGGTATAGCCAGAAAAGACGCCTATGCCATGGCAGCCAAGATGATCGCGGGCAGTGCCAGGCTGCAGCTGGAGACCGGAGAGCATCCGGGTGTCCTGAAAGATATGGTATGTTCACCGGCGGGAACCACGATCCGGGGAGTTGACGCTTTAGAACATGCTGGCCTGCGGGCGGCAATGATCGATGCCATCGACCGGATCATGAAATAAAAAAAGGAGCAGATCTGATCTGCTCCTCTGATTTTTAACGATATTTGTTTAATTGAAATCCTTAATGCGGATTACATAGGAAACTTTACGGTTGTTGAGATAATTCTCGGTACGCTTTCCATAAGATTTGTATTTGGCGCCGTTCCGGTTTCCCTTGGTAGCAACCTTGCCCTGGTCGAACCACACTCGCTTGCCTTTGCTGTTTTTACCGGCATAGATACAGGCATGAGGCGTGGTAAAGCATACAACGTCACCGGGCTTAAGATTGATTTTTTTGGCTTTCTTATAATAACGGATAACTTTTACGCCTTTGCCGAGGGATTTGCTGAGCTTGCCGCTTCCTTTTACATAGAAGCATTTACCCTTGCTGATGGCGCCGTATTCCTGAAGACACCAGGAAACATAAAGTGCGCAGTTGCACTTTCTTCCTTTTTTGATGCCCTTGGCCAGAGTTTTCTTGGTTCCGCCGTTGGAATAACGGAAGCCTTTCTTCTTTAAAATCTTTCCGACTTCAGTACAGACATCATACCATTCCTCAAGTTTCTGAGCTTTGATCTCTTCTTCGGTAAGCTCTTCCTCTGCAGGAACCTCTTCGGTAAGTTCGGTATCTGTCTCAGAAGTGTTAATTTCTGTAGACGCTTCAGCTTCTGTTTCCTGTGTTTCTTCTGCATGCGCTACTGTCGAATTGATAAACAGGAAGCTGAACGCGAAAATAAGTATTATCAGACTTGCTTTTAATTCAAATTTTTTAATCGCTTTCACAGCTATCTCCTTTTTTGTAACTTAGTAATGTGTGCTGACATTGGACATATTACTATAATTATTAACAACTGTCAAGAATCTGTTAACAATTCTGTAATAATTACAAAAATAATCACGAATATTTTGTAACAATTACAGCATTGATTTGTAAAAATTATAGAGGACTTTGTGGGTGCTCCAGTCCTGGTGACAGGACAATCAGACAAATTAGCTAAACGGGATATGATTATTCTGTGCAAAATGCATATAATTACATAAAAAGAATGGAGTGAAGACTATGAGATACGGGAAATTTCTGAAAAAAGACGGGACCATCGGCTTTGTGGCGCCCTCTTTCGGATGTAATATCGAACCCTACAGAAGCGGATTTGACCGGGCGCAGAAAGTATTTGCACAAATGTCTTACAGGAGCCTGCCCGGGCCTAATGCCTATGAAGGCAGCGGGATCGGTATCAGTAATAGTCCCGTGGCCTGCGCAGAGGAGTTTACGGACTGGTATGAGAGGGATGATACAGATGTCCTGATCTCCTGCGGCGGAGGAGAACTCATGTGTGAGACAATCGGCGAGATTGATTTCGAAAGAATCAGGAAAGCGCCGGCAAAATGGTTTATGGGTTATTCGGACAATACCAATCTGACCTTTCTGCTTCCGACACTCTGCGATACGGCAGCTATCTACGGCCCCTGTGCCGCAACTTTCGGCATGGATCCCTGGCACAGGAGTCTTTATGATGCCATGGAGATCCTGACCGGGCAGAGAAGGTCCGTGTCCGGCTATAAGGGATGGGAGAAAGAGAGCCTTAAAACGGAAGATAATCCCTTTGCCTCCTATAATATAACGGAAAAGTCCCGCTACATCTGTCCGCCCGGCGGGGAGACGGTGATGGAAGGCCGTCTTCTGGGAGGATGTCTGGATACCCTGTCCATCCTATGCGGCACAGTATACGACAGGGTCCGGGAGTTTGCGGACCGCTACAAAGAGGACTCCGTTATCTGGTTCCTGGAATCCTGCGACCTGACCCCCATGGGAGTGCGGCGTGCCCTCTGGCAGCTGTCCCGCGCAGGCTGGTTTGACAATGCCGCCGGATTCATAATCGGGCGCCCTTATCATTACGGAGAGGAAATGCTGGGACTGGACCAGTACAGTGCCGTGACGGGCATTCTCGGGGAAAGGAATCTTCCTCTTGTGATGGATGCCGATATCGGGCATCTTCCGCCCATGATGCCTCTGATCACCGGCAGCAAATCTCTGGTCAGGGCAAATGAAAAGGAACTGCATATAGAAATGTCTTTAGTCTAGATAAAAAAGAAGGAGTTGTCGTCAGACAACTCCTTTTCAGAAATATTCGGAAATCAGAGATCGGATCCGTCTTCCGGCGGGTCCTCTTTTACGGCCTGACTGATCAGGTCCATAATGATCGGTATGGCCCGGTTCAGGCTGCTTTCACTGAGGGCGCGGATATATTCGTCCCTCTCGTCGTATACATAATGAATGGCCTTCTGCAGTGTCTCCCCGGTCAGCTCTTCTTCCTGGAGAACATAACTGTATCCTGAATTCTCAAAGGAAGCAGCGTTCAGAAGCTGGTCACCCCTGCTCTGGGATGCGGGGAGGGGAATCAGGATGTTTGGCTTCTTAAGGGCGAGGAGCTCACAGATCGCATTGGCCCCGGCCCGGGAAACGATCAGGTCTGTGGCCGCAAAAAGGTGTTTAAGTTCCTTTTTTGCATACTCGAACTGTTTGTATCCCGCTCTGTCTTCCAGGGAGGGATCATAATTTCCTTTTCCGCACAGATGGATGATCTGGAAACGATCCAGGAGATTATCAAGGCAGCCGCGTACAGCCTGGTTGATGGCAACGGAGCCAAGGCTGCCTCCCATTACCATGAGAACAGGCTTCTCGTCCGTGAAAGAACAGAGGGAAAGGCCTTCTTCCCTGCTGCCGCTAAAAAGTTCCTGCCTGATGGGGGAGCCTGTCAGTACCGCCTTGTCAGCCGGCAGATGGGACATGGTTTCCGGGAAATTACAGCAGACTTTGTCGGCGGAAGGAATGCAGATTCTGTTGGCCAGGCCCGGCGTGATATCCGACTCATGAATGATCACGGGGATATGTCTTCTCTTTGCGGCAAGAACCACTGGCACAGCCACAAATCCGCCCTTGGAAAAGACGACATCCGGTTTCAGCTTCCGCAGCAGATGGGAAGCCTGGGCATAACCTTTTAAAACCCGGAAAGGATCAGAAAAATTCTTCAGGTCAAAATAGCGCCGGAGCTTGCCTGAGGAAATGGCGTGGTATGGTATGTTGATATCAGAGATCAGCCGGCTCTCAATACCGTTTTTGGAACCAATGTACTGAATGTCAAACCCCGCTTCTCTGAGTGAGGGCATAAGCGCCATATTGGGTGTGACATGCCCGGCTGTTCCGCCACCTGTTAATACGATTCTTTTCATGAATATCTGCCTCCCCTGATTAATAATGCTTTGGTAAAGAAACTCCGGTTCCGTGAGTTCCCTACAGACTGAAAAAAGTATAGCACTTTTTTTTGATGATGGGTAGATGCAAATGACGAAAAGAAGAGGGAATATCCAAAGAATCGTAGTCCGGCCATGCATGTCGTGTTATAATGGATAATCATCACAGGAGGAAAGATATATGACTCGTATAGGGATAATCGGCGCCATGGACAGTGAGATCAGGGCCCTGATCAGCTGCATGGAGGAAGTGGAGACTGAAAAAATCGCGTCTATGACATTTTATAAAGGAAAACTCTGGGGAAAAGATACCGTACTTGTCAAATGCGGGGTAGGCAAAGTCAACATGACTGCCTGCACCCAGATCCTTGCCAGCATTTATAAGGTAGGCACACTGATCAATACAGGAGTGGCGGGTGCTCTGAAAAAAGGAATGCGTGTGGGAGACATTGTTATTTCCAGTGACGCGGTGGAGCATGACATGGACGCTACGGGCCTGGGATTTGAAAAGGGAGTCATTCCCTATATGGATGAATCCGTTTTCCGGGCGGATCCTGATCTGGTGCAGCTGGCAAAGGATTCCTGCCGGGCGGTAAATCCCGATGTGAACTGCTATGTCGGCAGAGTGGTGACGGGGGATCAGTTTATCAGCAGCCGGAAAGTGAAAAACAAGCTGGTAAAGACATTTGAAGGATTCTGTGCCGAGATGGAGGGAGCAGCCATGGCACAGGCCGCCTATCTGAACGGGATTCCTTTTGTGATCATCCGGGCAATCTCGGACAATGCGGATGACAGCGCCTCCGGAGACTTTGAGGAGTTTACGGAAAAAGCTGTCGAGCATACTACACATCTCCTGGAGGAAATGTTCCCCAGACTTCCTGACCGGTAAAAAAGCGGCCCCGGGGATTCGTCCCGGGGCCTTTTTTAATAGGGATTCCCGTGTCGCAAAGAATCAGTAGTCCTCCTCGATGACATGAAAATCCATATAGTCAAAATCAACTGCCTCGATAAAGCTGTCCCGGTCAAACCTTGTTCCGGCATAGCGGAGGAATTCCTTTTTGTTCTTTTCGAGCCAGAGGGGCTTCTCCAGATCCATTTCATGGCAGGCCTCCTCCAGACAGGCGTAGACCTTCATGGTGCGTGTCATGGAGGGATCATTTTCCTCCACAAGCAGGTCTTTCAAAAGTCGGTTATCTTTTATCAGCTTACACCATATTCTCATCTTATCCTCCTGAGTCATAGAAAATTCTATAAAACTATGATACACTGAATATAGTTTTTTTGCGAGAAAATTTAAGGAGTCCTGCTTATGAATGTAATGATCATTATTATAATCCTTCTTCTGATCAGTTCGGCCTGTATGGCTTTTGTCGCGGTCAGGAGCGGAACAAAGAAACCGGT
Organism: Eubacterium sp.; assembly: GCA_017434385.1. Lineage (GTDB taxonomy): Bacteria > Bacillota > Clostridia > Lachnospirales > Lachnospiraceae > Anaerobutyricum. Next base: position 7,601 of record JAFRFJ010000010.1, on the reverse strand, counting down.
ATCATCCGGCAGACCGTCCCGTCCCCTGCCGAAAAGGCCGGACCCGGTACCCGTTCCCGGAAAGATGCCGGACGGTCCGTCAGGAGGGATAATTCCGCCGACTGAAAAACCGGCCCCGGCAGGAGGCCTGCAAAAACCGGAAAACAATGAGCCGGCTGTTGCCGAAGATATTGATATATTATATCAGTATTCCCGCGAATACCCTGTCTGGGTGTGCGGATACTGTGAGACGGAAAACAGGCTGGAAGAGAGCAGATGCGCAGTTTGTAATGAGAGAAATGACAGAGGTTGAATATGTTTTGTGAAAAATGCGGAAGGAAAATACGCCCCGGAGCAGGAGCCTGCCCGGAATGCGGACATGAGGTGACCGCAACCGAGTACTGCGGTGGTTTCTGGGGAATCAATTCAGATAAAAAGGACGAAAGGCCGGAAGAGGAAGCAGCGCAGGCGGGAATGGTTCCGCCGGCTGAGGATCCGGTCATTCAGGCGGCTCCCCCTGACAGTGAAGCGGCGCCGGAGATAAGAAGGCCGCAAAGGCAGGCACACAGACAGATGCAGAGACAGGCACAGAAACAGAAAAGAGAGGACCGTCTGAGACTGCTGCCCTACATCCTCTGCGGGATCCTGATCATAGTTTCCTTTGTACAGCTGCTTCAGATCCACGGAATGAGAAAGACCAATCATAAACTGAAAAGAGAAGTGCAGGAGTGGCGACGGGAAGCGGAAGCCGCGCAGGAAGAGCTGGAAGAAGCCGCCCGCCAGGAAAAAGAGTCAGAGGAAGAGACAAAAGATAATAATCAGAAAAAGGGTAAGAGTAAAGAAGACAACAGCAAAGAAGACAATAGCAAAGAAGACCAGGAGAAACAGGAACTGGAAGAGGAGATAGATTTTTCGGAATCCAGAGACGAGATATAAAAGAGAAAAATGCTGATGACAACTTATATATAATGAAGCGATACAGATTCAGCACAAGAGAAAGGAGCGCTTATGGGCAGTAACTATCGTTTTACATATGGAGTGGATCTGGTGTTCTGTATCGATGCGACCGGAAGTATGAATCCGATCCTGGATACAGTAAAGAACAACGCATTGAATTTCTATCAGGATTTTCAGAACATCATGGCCAAAAAGAATAAGCATGTCGAGGAGTTCAGGATCCGCGTGATCGCTTTCCGGGACTATTATTATGACCGGGCCGATGCCATGCTCACAACCGACTTTTTCCGTCTGCCGGATCAGACTAAGGAATTTGAGGCCTGTGTGAAGAGCATTACTGCAAAAGGCGGAGGGGATGACCCCGAGGACGGCCTTGAAGCGCTTGCCTTTGCCATGCGTTCCAAATGGAATCGTGAAACCATGAAAAAGAGACACGTGATCGTGGTATGGTCCGACGACGGAACCCACCAGCTGGGATTCGGAAAGGAAGCGTCAAACTATCCCTCCAAAATGGCATCGGATTTTGACGAGCTGACGAAGTGGTGGGGAAGCAGGCAGACACAGGGTCTGATGGACGAGTCCGCAAAAAGACTGCTTCTTTTCACCCCGAGCAAGGACAGCTGGACCACCATCCGTGATAACTGGAATAATGTAATCCAGTATGAGTCGGAGGCAGGGGCCGGACTTAAAGACTATGATTATGACCAGATTCTGAATGCAATATGTAATTCAATCTGACAGCCAGAATACAAGGAGAACATTCAGTGAATACATTTGCCGGTAAATATGATTTTCTCTTTCTGATTCACAAAGAGGCTGTGGAGGGAAAGGGCGAAGACAGCTTTTACTGCTGCGCGGATCCCCTGGACGGACAGTCCGCGGCCGTGGCGGTATTTGACGGCAGCGGCGGCGCGGGATCCAGGATTCATGAGGAATTCGGCGGACATACGGAAGCCTATATTGCTTCCCGCTGCCTGAGCGGAGCCATGTGTGACTGGTATCACGAGAACGGAAAAGGCCACTGGCGGTCGGCAGTCCAGTTGAGGGACAGCCTGAAAACCTCCTTTGAAAAAGCATTTTCCCTGTGCAGTGAAAAGAGCGACCGGAACCGGATGATCATGGGCAGCATGGTGAAAAGCTTTCCTACTACTGCAGCAATCGCCTACGCCCAGGAAGACCCGGAAGGGATTCTTGTTCATATTATGTGGGCGGGCGATTCCAGGGTTTATCTGATGGACCGGGAAGGGCTGGCCCAGCTGACGGAAGATGACCTTGACGGTCAGGATGCCCTTGCCAATCTCTATGATGACGGTGTGATGACCAACATGCTGTCATCTGATGAGGAAGTAAAGCTTCACGCGAAAAGCTTCCGCATTTCAGGGCCGACTCTGATTTTTGCCGCGACGGACGGCTGCTTCGGTTATTTTCCGACACCGATGGACTTTGAGTATGTGATACTCTCGTCCCTGGACAGGGCCGGCAGGCCGGACCGTTTCAAGGAGAACCTGAAGGCCTGGTTTACGGAATATGCCGGCGACGACTTTGCCATGGGACTTATGAGCTTTTACCATGGTGATTTCCGCAAGCTGAAAAAAACATATGCCGGCCGGACCCGGTACATCTATAACAGGTACATAGAGCCTCTTTCCCGATGCCGGGAAGAAAACAGACAGGACACAGAGACATTTACGGCTGCTCTGTGGGAGGATTACCGGACCGGATATGAAAGATATCTGCAGAAAGAGAATGAATCATGAGCGAGATGATCAACGGATATGAGCTGCTCCAGCCGCTTCAGAACCAGAATGCAGGCTTCTGCAAATGGACATTTGTGCGGCGCTACGGACATGAATACTTTTTAAAGGAATTCGTGGATCCTGTTTACCCGGAGGAAAACGCCCTGTCACCCGAGCTTCGTGACGAGCGGATCCGGATCTGCAAGGATTATGAAGAATCCAAGAAAAAACTCTACCGGGCCATCAATGAGGCGTCGGACGGCGGTGCGGTAAGGATCTGGGAATTCTTCCGTTCAGGATCCCGTTACTATATTGTCATGACCAAAGTGGTCAATGAAGGAATCGATATTGAGCGTATCACATCCCTTCCCATGGAGGACCGGATGCTGATACTGAAAAGCGCCGCGCACAGCCTGATGCTTTTACACCGGGCAAATGTGGTGCATTCGGACGTGAAGCCCGGAAACTTTCTTATTAAAAGGACTGCGAAAGGAAAGTACGTAACCCGGATCATAGATTTTGACTGCAGTTTCCTGGAGTCGGATCCGCCGGATGCCAGTGACGACCTGGGAGGAGACCAGGTTTACCTGGCGCCCGAAGCGGTAAGATTTATGTTCGGGGAAGATGTAAAGATTACGACCAAGGCGGATGTTTTTGCCCTGGGTCTTCTGTTCCACCAGTATCTGACCGGAAGCCTGCCGGAATTCGACACCGGTGAATACGATTATGCGTGTGAAGCAGTCCTGGACGGTCAGGAAATTCTTCCGTCTCCCTCTCTGGAAGACCATCTGAGGGAGATGATCGGAGGAATGCTGAAAGCCGAACCGGAAGAAAGGTGGGACATGGAAAAGGTATTTCGCTGTCTCTGCGGGGAAAGCGCGGAGACTGCGGTTAAAGCAGAAATAAAAACAGCCCCGGAAAAGAAAGAGGATCCGGGCGGGTTTGATCCGTCCAATCCCTGGAAAATGGCTGATGACAGCGACCTGTGGTAGAAACTGAAAGGAGAGTGAACCAATTGAATTTTAAGATATGTATAAGACATGCAGTCTGTGTCCTTGCTTTTTTCTTATGTATCTGTATCTTCCCTGCAGCCCTGAAGGTATCCATACAGGCAATGGGGGTAGAACTTTCCAGATCCATCAGCATGTTAAACCTGATCTTCGGTTTTGAAGTGGAAGGATATCATCTTGACGGGACGATCGTCCTTCTGATCACACTTTTTATTCCTCTGATCATGATTGTTCTGAATCTGATCGGGCAATCGCAGGGAAAGACACTGGCCATTATCAATATTGCTCTGGCTGTTGTGGATACTATCATCTGGTTCTTCTGCAGAGCCATGTTTCTCAAGGGAATCAGGGAAGAACTTTCCATGGGAGGATTCGACCTTTCCTCCATGGTACATGTGCAGCTTGGCGGAGGCTTTATCATGACTCTGCTCTTCTGCTTTATAATCGCTGTTCTAAGCATCCTTTCCCTTATAGGGATTCTTGACCTCAATACGGTTCTTGCGGGCAAAGCATATGACGATACGCCGGTAGCAGTTGCAAGGCCGGCGCCTGAGAGACCGGAACCCGCTCACGGAAGCGGATTTCCGGAACCTTCATTCGTGCCTGAACGTGCGGAGGAAAAAAGCGACGAGCCCTGGGTATGTCCTAACTGTGGATCTGTTCTGCGGCCGGTCGCAAAGTTCTGTACCAAATGCGGGGCAAAGAAACCTGCTGCGGCAGCTGCCGCAAAGCCCGTTGGCGTCTGGGAGCCGGGGCCTGCCGCAGAAAGCAGTGATACAGGAAGCCATACGGTGAAGATGGATCCGGTAGATATCCCCCTTCCTGATATGCCTGTATTCCCGGCAGGAGGAGCAGACGCGCCTACGGTGCCGCCCGTATCCGAAGTGCCGCCGGCAATACCTGTGCCTGAGGCAGCTCCGGTGCCGGAGAAGCCGCCTGTGACGCCTGCAGAGCCGGTCGGGGGAAAAGAAAAGCCATCCTCCACATCAAAACTCTGGGGAACAGATGCGGATGCGGAAACTCCGCCCCCGGCAGCAGGAAGGCCGGCGGCTCCGCCGCCTGCAGGGCCTGCACCTGCTTCGCCGTCGGGAAAAGAAGAACACGGACCCGTATATATACCTTCGTCAGAGCCTTCATCTGAGGATCAGATGAAAGTCGACACACCTGACAGCCCCTGGAAAGCAGCGGGAGACGCGGATCTTGATTTTTAGGAAGGCCTTTTTTATACAAAAAAGATGATTTCATAAAAAATAGCAGGAAAGCAAATGTTATTCCTGCTATTTTTGTATAAAACAATCATTGTCAATTATCTTTTAAATTTGTATAATAAATATTCAGAAATAATACAATCAGGAGGAAACACAAGATGGGCCGAGTATATAATTTTTCAGCAGGTCCGGCTGTACTGCCGGAAGAAGTATTGAGAGAAGCAGCAGACGAGATGCTTGATTACCGCGGATGCGGTATGTCCGTAATGGAAATGAGCCACCGTTCAAAGGTATATGACGACATAATCAAGGAGGCGGAAAAGGATCTCCGTGATCTCATGGATATTCCGGATAACTATAAAGTACTCTTCCTGCAGGGAGGAGCTTCCCAGCAGTTCAGCGCGATTCCCATGAACCTCATGAAGAACGGTGTGGCTGATTATATCGTCACCGGACAGTGGGCAAAGAAAGCTTATCAGGAGGCATCCAGGTACGGAAAAGCCGTCAAGATCGCATCCTCCGAAGATAAAACATTTACCTATATTCCGGATTGTTCCGACCTGCCGATCGATGATGACGCGGACTATGTGTACATTTGTGAGAATAATACAATTTACGGAACAAAGTTCCACCAGCTTCCCGATACAAAAGGGAAGACCCTTGTGGCAGATGTGTCTTCCTGCTTCCTTTCCGAGCCGGTTGATGTCAAAAAGTACGGCGTAATCTATGGCGGCGTACAGAAAAATGTCGGACCGGCAGGTGTTGTGATCGTGATCATCCGTGAGGATCTCATCCGTGATGATGTAATGGAAGGTACACCGACCATGCTTAAATACAAGACCCAGGCAGACAAGGACTCCCTTTACAACACACCGCCCTGCTACGGAATCTATATCTGCGGCAAAGTGTTTAAGTGGCTGAAAAAACAGGGCGGACTGGAAGCCATCAGGGAACACAATGAGAAAAAGGCAAAAATCCTTTATGATTTCCTTGACAGCAGCAGCCTCTTTAAGGGAACCGTGGAAAAGAAAGACCGTTCTCTGATGAATGTGCCTTTTGTCACAGGGGACAAGGACCTGGATGCGGAGTTTGTGGCTGCAGCAGAGCAGGCAGGATTTGTGAATCTGAAAGGACACAGAAGCGTGGGAGGCATGCGCGCGTCAATCTATAATGCGATGCCCCTGGAAGGCGTGGAAAAGCTGGTCGCATTTATGAAAGATTTTGAGGAGAAACACTCCTGAATACGGAGACATGGCAAATAAAATATATAATTATGAACTGTTCACAAATAAAAAAGAAAAACTGAGACGGTTCCAGAGATCCCGCATCCGGAGAAACAGGATGCGCATCTTTGTTGCCGCGGGGGTTGCGCTTTTTGCCCTCTTCATTCTGCTTCTGGTCAACGGCAGCCGCTGTGAATACTATGTATTTAAGAATGTCAGCGACGCGGAAGAGAACGGTGATGTATCCTATATTCCTTTTTCGGAAGGTTACATAAAATACAGTACCAATGGCATTGAGTATCAGAAAAAGCTGGGGACCGCCGAGTGGAATTCTCCGGTGTCAAGCTCTCATCCCTTTGTGGTTACATCAAAGAACTATGCCCTTCTGGGAGACCGGGGCGGCAATACGATCATGCTCTTTGACAGCAAAGGCGAGGTAAAGAGGTTTACTTTAAAGTATCCCCTTGTATCAGCCTCCGTATCAGATACAGGGATCACGGAAGTCATACTGGGCGGCGAGCGGAACTCCTACCTTCAGGTATATGACAAAGAATTCTCCCTGGTAGCGGAATTCAGGACATCGGTCGGAGACATGGGCTTTCCCATGAGCGCGGCCATCTCCCCGGACGGAACAAGACTGGCTGTCAGCTTTTTTCAGATTAACGGAATGAAGACAAAAAGTTCTGTGGTATTCTATGACCTGAGCCTTGAGGTGCCGGCCGAGGAATCCGCAGAGGCGGAAGAGCTGTCTGCCGGCTTTGATTACGATGACATCATGATCCCTAGGCTGGAGTTCCTCAATAAAAATACTCTGGTGGCAGTGGGAGACGGTGTTGCCTTTTTCTACAGAGTATCTGCCGAACCGACGGAAACTGCGCGGGAAGAGTTTGACAGGACGATCGAAAGTGTATTTTCCGGCAAAGGGAAAATAGGATTTGTCCTGGATAACAGTGATGATCCCGAAGGGCGGTATGAGCTTGTTCTCTATAACAGCAGAGGCTCACAGACCACGTCCCTGAAAGTGGATATGAACTATGAGACGATAGAAATGCACGGCAGCGAGATATATGCCTACAGAGGAAATGTCCTGACCATACTCAGTACATCCGGCCGGATTATTTATCAGGGCAGCCTGGACGGCGGAACCATACAGGCTGTTATCCCGATCAGGGGATGGAGAGCCTACCGCATAATCTTCCGGGACAAGACGGCGGATATGCATCTGCGCTTCTGGTCATCCGAGACTGAAAAGAAGCCGCAGATACCGGAAAAAGTGGAAATGAGTACGGAAGCAGGAAACTGATCCTGCCTGAAGAAAATTGAGACTTATGAAAAACCTGTGACAACACTTAAAAAAGTGTTTGACACAGGTTTTTTTCTGTGATAAGATATGGAAGTTCGCAACGAAAAGCGGACTTGCGCTTTGACAATGAAATAACAGAACAACCTTGAACGTTCAATTCAAAGAGAAGCGAAAGAGCGGTCTTT
>JAFRFJ010000001.1:0-90030 GCA_017434385.1 Eubacterium sp. | reverse complement strand
GCAGCCGAGGAGTGCGGCCTGCCCCTGATCGTAGCAGTGGCAGAGAGCCATCTGGGCGACAACATCAGCCTTGAGGACGCGGCCCTGGTAGGAAGGAAGTACGCACAGGAAGCATCCGTCCCCATCGTCCTCCACCTGGACCACGGCGAGAGCGTTGAGACCTGCAAGAAGGCCATCGACCTTGGATTCACCTCAGTCATGATCGACGCATCCATGAAGAGTTTCGAGGAGAACGTGGCGACCACGAAGGAAGTAGTGGAGTACGCCCATGCCCGCGGCGTGACCGTAGAGGCAGAGATCGGCCATGTGGCAAGCAATTTCAACGAGGACGACAAAGAGACCTTATATACCACACCGGAAGAGGCGGCAAAGTTCGCACAGGAGTCCGGATGTGATTCCCTGGCCATCTCCATCGGTACGGCCCACGGCGTATACAAGGCAAAGGCAGTCCCGGAGATCAGCTTTGAGGCACTGGCAGGCATCCGTCAGGCAACAGATGTACCCCTGGTACTCCACGGCGGATCAGGATCCGGCGACGACAACCTCAACCGCTGCGCAAGAGAGGGGATCTGCAAGGTGAACATCTTCACAGACCTCTACCTGGCGGCAATGAAGTCGGCTGACGAGGCGGACGCAAAGGATTACCGCAGCCTGCGTACCGCTCTCCAGAAGGGAATGAACGACTGCCTCAAGCATTACTTTAAAGTTTTTGAGACAAAATAAGCAAGGAGGGCACAGATGAAATACCGTTCAGAGATTACCGGTTTCGGACCTATGGCATTTGAATTCCTGGGCGAAGGGATGCCCATGAACTTTGTAATTATCTTTAACGAGGAGGCCCCGCCGGAACTGGCGGAACTTGCCATCCTTCACACTGAGGCGGAACTGCTTGCCAAACCTGAAAAAGGGGATGTGCTGATGCTCGGCTCAAATGTGTATACGATCACAGCAGTAGGTGATGAGGCACCGGAGACATTAAAAGAACTGGGTCACTGCACCCTGGCTTTTGGTGGAGGAGACGAAGCTTACCGGCCGGGCTGCATCATGCTGGAAGGCGAAATGATCACTAAGGATTCCCTGAAAATCGGGGACCGGATAGAAATTTATTAAGCACTTTACTGATTAATCCATATATTTATTTCAAACAGGAGGAAAAACCATGTTAAACATGAACTGGAAACTGGAGCAGAGAGAAAAAGAAGGCAAGATTATTAAGACAGGTATCGTAGGCGCAGGTCAGATGGGACGCGGTATGGTAACACAGATGGTCCTTATGAAAGGTATCACTCCGGCCATCGTTTCCGATATTAAGGTTGACAACGCAGTTCAGGCATTCAAGTATGCAGGAGTTGCTGACGAAGATATCGTTGTGGCAAACACCATCGAAGAGGCAAATGCCGGAATCGCTGCAGGCAAATATGTTGCATGTGAGAACTCTGATTTTATTTCCCAGGCAGAAGGCGTTGAATGTGTCATCGACTGTACAGGTGTTCCGGATGTAGGCGCACAGGTTGCTACAGATGCTATGAAGAACGGCAAACATGTTGTAATGCTCAACGTTGAGACAGACGTTGTTATCGGACCCTACCTTGACAAATTTGCCAAGGATCACGGCGTTATCTACACAGGTTCCGCAGGAGACGAGCCCGGTGCCGTTATGGAACTCTATTGCTTCGCAACAGCTATGGGCCTCAAGGTTGAGGTTATGGGTAAAGGCAAGAACAACAAACTTGACTATGACTGCAACCCCGACACAGTATTAGAGGAAGCTACACGCCGTAAGATGAGCCCCAGAATGCTCTGCGCATTTAAGGACGGCACAAAGACAATGGTTGAGATGACAGCTATGTGTAACTACACAGGTCTTGTTCCGGATGTAATCGGCGGACACGGCCCTGCTACAGCTCCCGGAACAGAAGGCGTTAAGGAACTCAATGAGATCTTCAAGCTAAAGGAAGACGGCGGAATCCTGAACAAGCACGGTGTTGTTGAGTATGTAAACGGAATCGCTCCCGGCGTATTTGTCACAGTTTCCACTCCGAACGAAGAGATCGCTTACCAGTTAGGTTACCACAGCATGGGACCGGGACCCTTATGGACCCTCTATCGTCCCTATCACCTGTGCAACCTTGAGACTCCTCTCACTGTTGCAAAGGCAGTTATCGACGGCGAAGTTACATGTGTAGCCAAGGACGGTCTGGTAGCAGAGTGTATCACAAGAGCTAAGATCGACCTCAAGGCAGGAGATCACCTGGACGGAATCGGCGGATACACCACACATGGTTCCATCTGCACAGAGAAAGAAGCTACAGAGAAGGGTTATGTACCTTTCGGTCTGATCAACAAGAATGCAGTCATGAAAGTTGACTGTAAGAAGGGTGACCTGATCACATATGATATGGTAGACCTTGACAAGAATACTCTGATCTACAAGCTCAGAAAAGAGCAGGATGCAATGTACGGAAAGCATATCCTGTAATTGCATCTGCTGACAGAATAAACAATTCTTAAAATCACTTTCCTTCTCCATAAAAAAGCCGCGCTTCAAAAAGAAGCGCGGCTTTTGGAGTTCATGCTGAAAAGTAAAGCAGCCGGACCCTACAGGGGCTTGAAATCAGATGCCGGATGCTTACAGATGGGACAGATGAAATCTGCGGGCAGTTCATCACCCTCGTAGATATATCCGCATACCTTGCATACAAAACCTTTCTTTTTTGATGCCTCAGGCTTCGGTTTTACATTTTCCTGATAGTAGTTGTAAGTCATGGTCTCCTTGGAAGAGATCACTCTTGCCTCGTCAATGCTGCAGATGAACATGGTGTGGGTTCCGAAGTCCTCACAGGCATCCACCTTCAGGGCCATGAAAGCATTGATATACCTGGGAAGGTATGCAAGGCCGTTGCCTGCCCGGAGCAGAGGCTGGTTTGCGAACTTGTCCACGTCCCTTCCGCTCTGGAAACCGAAGTTCTGGAAGACGGAGAATGGTGCCTCCGTGGACAGGCAGTTGACGATCAGCTTCTTTGTGGACAGGACCACATCGTGGGTGAAGTTGGCTTTGTTGAGGGTAACAGCCACACGGTTGGGGCTGTTGGTCAGCTGTACAACAGAGTTGGCGATACAGCCTGTGTCCCTGTCACCGTCTTTTGTGGTGATCACGTAGAGACCGTAACCGATACGGAAAAGGGCGCTCAGATTATTCTTGTCAGCGAGCTCATCATCATGCTCAACATACTCCTGACAGAGCTCGTAAGCCATCTTCTCCATCTCGTCATAATTCTGCTCATTCAGGGCAGACTTGATATGGACATTATTCTTTGTAAATTCAATCCGGCTGCAGGGAGCGAGCATCTCCTTCATCAGGCGGGCTGCCTGGGGTGCCCAGGATCCGTTTTCAATGAGAGCCACGGTACGCTTCTGGAACTTGTGCTCCACCAGCCTGTGGATGAAGTCATGCATAAAGGGATAGATGCCTCCGTTATAGGTCGTGGTGGCAAGCACCAGCTTGCTGTAGCGGAAAGCGTCGCTGACTGCGGCTGACATGTCATCCCTTGCCAGATCATAGACAACTACTTTGGGTGCTTTCTTTGCCTCCAGATTCTTGGCAAGGAGCATGACAGCTTCCTTTGTGTGGCCGTATACGGAGGTGTAGGCGATCACGATACCTTCCTCCTCCGGTGTGTAGGAGGACCACTTATCATAAAGATCGATATAATATCCCAGATTATCCTTGAGGACAGGGCCGTGGGTGGGACATATGCAGGCGATATCCAGATCGCCGGCCACCTTCAGGACAGCCTGTACGAAATCTCCGTACATACCCACGATACCGATATAGTAGCGGCGGGCTTCATCCGCCCAGTCTTCTTCCACATCATTGGCGCCGAACTTGCCGAAACCGTCTGCCGCGAAAAGGACTTTGTCCAGTACGTCGTAGGTTACGATTACTTCCGGCCAGTGGACCATGGGCGCCTCGACGAAGATCAGGGCATGATGGCCCAGGCGGAGCGTGTCGCCATTCTTAACAACGACTTTTCTGCCTTCGAAATCCGTGCCGAAGAAATTCTTCATCATGGCAAATGCCTTCTCGGAAGAAACGATCTGCGCGTCCTTGTAATATTCCATAAAATCCGCGATGTTGGCGGAATGATCCGGCTCCATATGCTGGACGATCAGATAATCGGGCCGGCGTCCGCCGAGCTGCTTCTCGATATTGATCAGCCATTCGCTGCCGAAATTGATATCAACCGTATCCATTACGGCAACCTTATCATCCATGATGATATAAGAGTTATATGCCATGCCGTTCGGGACCTTGTACTGTCCTTCAAACAGATCGATCTGGTGGTCATTCACGCCGACATACTTAATATCGTTTGTAATAAACATAAGAACCCCCTTGAAACATACTATTTTAAACAGAATTTCCTGTTTAGATTATACTAAGAAAGAGGCTGAAATGCACGAAAAATGTTTATAGTTTTCTTGTATATTTCAAACATATACGAAAGCGAAAAAAGAGTGGACAGAGTTTTTCTATCATGATATAATGCCTAAATGTGCTAATAGGAGAAAATGGATTTTCAGCACCTGCTCTATTCGTATTATATGGAATACATTTACGTATATATGAGTGAAAAGTGAAAAAGGAAACATGAAGGAGGATACAGGAATCATGAGTGTACAGGTTGAAAAGTTAGAGCATAATATGGCCAAGCTTACGATCACAGTGGATGCCAAAGACTTTGCCAAGGCTACGACAAAGGTTTACAACAGGAGAAAGGGAGCTTTCGCGCTTCCCGGATTCCGTAAGGGAAAAGCACCCAAGAATATGATCGAGAAAATGTACGGCGAAGGCATCTTTTTCGAGGATGCAGCCAATGATCTGATGCCGGAAGCATACGAAGCAGCAGCAAAAGAGTCGGGACTGGATATCGTTTCCCGTCCGGAGATCGATGTTGTCCAGATCGGCAAGGGTGAGGACTTCATCTTTACTGCAGAAGTAGCAACAAAGCCGGAAGTAGTGCTTGGAGAATACAAGGGCCTGGAGGTTCAGAAGGATTCCGTTGAGGTAACAGAAGAGGAGATCGAAGCTGAGCTTAAGAAGGCACAGGACCAGAACGCCAGAGAAGTTGCCATTGAGGACAGACCCGTTAAAGAAGGCGACATCATCACCCTGAATTATGAGGGAACCATCGGCGGCGCTCCTTTCAGCGGCGGCACAGCTGACAACCAGCAGCTGGAGATCGGATCCCACTCCTTCATCGATACATTTGAAGACCAGCTGGTAGGCATGGAGATCGGTGATGAGAAGGATGTGGAAGTAACATTCCCCGAGACTTACCATTCCCAGGAAGTTGCGGGTAAAGACGCAGTTTTCCATGTAAAGGTTCTTGGTATCAAGGAGAAGCAGCTTCCCGAGATCGATGATGATTTCGCACAGGATACGACAGAGTTCGATTCCCTTGAAGAATACAAACAGAGCATTCGCGACAATATCGCAGCCGGCAAGGAAGAAACCGCAAAGAATGCAATGGAGAACGCTCTTCTGGCACAGATCGTTGAGAAGTCCCAGATGGATATCCCGGATGCAATGATCGAGTCCCAGGTAGACCAGATGGTTGAGGAATTTAAGCAGAGAATTTCCTATCAGGGTCTTTCCTTCGAGCAGTATATGCAGTATTCCGGACAGAATCTCGATGCCGTACGCGAGCAGATGAGACCGGATGCAGAGAAGAGGATCCAGGGAAGTCTGGTACTGGAGAAGATCGCTGATCTTGAGAATATCGAGGCAGGCGACGAAGATCTTCAGAAAGAGTTTGAGAGAATGGCTTCCATGTATCAGATGGAGGCAGATCAGATCGCTTCCTTTATGGGCGATGCTGAGAAAGAGAATATGAAGAAGGATCTCGCTGTTCAGAAGGCAATCGCCTTTATTCTGGACCAGGCAGTGGTCACCGAGCCCACAGAAGAGCTTGCCTTTGAAGAGGAATAATCAAAAACCTGGTTTCCGGACTGTTTCAGCACCCCTGATATCCTTATTTGACTTATGAGGAGGATTTATGAGTTTAGTACCTTATGTTGTTGAACAGACAAGCCACGGAGAAAGATCCTATGACATTTTTTCCAGGCTGCTTAAAGAAAGAATCATTTTCCTCGGCGAAGAGGTAAATGACGTAACGGCAAGCCTGGTGGTATCCCAGCTTCTTTTCCTGGAGGCTGAGGACCCGGAAAAGGACATCAACCTGTATATCATGAGCCCCGGCGGATCCGTGTCCGCAGGTATGGCCATCTATGATACAATGCAGTTTGTCAAATGCGACGTGTCCACCATCTGCATGGGAATGGCAGCCAGCATGGGCGCATTCCTTCTTGCGGGAGGAACAAAAGGAAAACGACTGGCGCTCCCCAATGCCGAGATCATGATCCATCAGCCCTCGGGCGGTGCCCAGGGACAGGCTACCGACATTGAAATTGTGGCTGAGCATATCCTGCACACAAAGGAGAAACTCAACCGGATCCTGGCCGCCAACACAGGCCAGCCCTATGAGCGGATCGTACAGGATACGGAGCGTGACAATTACATGACAGCCGAGCAGGCCAAAGAGTACGGTCTGATCGATATCGTAGTGGAAAAGAGAGCTTAGTGAGGTGACAGCTTATGACAACACGTTCTGATGCGGGAAAGCACTATAAGTGTTCTTTCTGCGGAAAGTCCCAGGATCAGGTCCGCAAGCTGGTTGCCGGACCCAAGGGCGTATTTATCTGCGACGAGTGTATCGACGTATGCGCGGAGATCATCGAGGATGAGTTCGAGGATGTCATTGAGGAGAATCAGGATATCAACCTGATCAAGCCTAAGGAAATGAAGGCATTCCTGGATGAATACGTCATCGGACAGGATGATGCCAAGAAGGTACTCTCCGTTGCTGTATACAATCATTACAAAAGAATCCTTTCTGCAGTCGGGGATGACGTTGAACTGCAGAAGAGCAATATCATTATGATCGGTCCCACAGGCTGCGGCAAGACCCTTCTTGCCCAGACGCTGGCAAGACTGCTGAATGTACCCTTTGCCATAGCGGATGCCACCGCTCTGACCGAGGCCGGCTATGTCGGCGAAGATGTGGAGAATATCCTTTTAAAGCTGATCCAGGCGGCAGATTACGATATTGAGCGGGCACAGACCGGAATCATCTACATTGATGAGATCGATAAGATCACCAGGAAGTCCGAGAATACTTCCATCACCAGGGATGTATCCGGTGAAGGCGTTCAGCAGGCACTGCTGAAGATCATCGAGGGAACGGTTGCCTCTGTTCCGCCCCAGGGCGGAAGAAAGCATCCCCACCAGGAGTTCATTCAGATCGATACGACCAATATTCTCTTTATCTGCGGCGGCGCATTTGACGGCCTGGAAAAGATCATTGAGAACAGGATCGGCAAGAAGTCCATGGGATTCCTGGCAGATATAGAGGAACAGAGAAAGAAGGATCTGGGAATGCTTCTGCGCCAGGTGCTTCCGGAAGACTTCGTAAAATACGGATTGATTCCGGAGTTTATCGGCCGTGTTCCCATCAATGTATCCCTGAATCCTCTGGATGAAGAAGCCCTGATCCGGATTCTGACAGAGCCCAGGAGCGCTCTGGTCAAACAGTATCAGAAACTCTTTGAAATGGACGGTGTGGAGCTTTCCTTCACGGAGGATGCTCTGCAGGCGATCGCTGCCAAAGCCATTGCCCGCAATACAGGGGCCAGAGGCCTGCGGTCCATCATGGAGGGAGTTGTTCTGGAACAGATGTATGAGATTCCTTCAGATGAACTGGCCGCGACATGTACGATCACCAAAGAGGCGGTGGAAGGCCTGGAGCCTCCGATTCTGACCTATCATACGGAACCGGCACCAAAGAAGTCTGCCGTCAAGAAGAGAGTGAAAAAGAACAATAATGAGATTGCCTGAGGACCGGATAACCGGTCCCCGGACAAAGAATGATTATTAGGGCCGGTACCGGGACGCGCGATTCGTCCTGCTGTACCGGCCTCTTGCACATAGATGCCTGCGGCTTGTGATCCGCCGCAGGGAAAGGAGAAAACTGTTGGAGATTAGAAAACTTCCCCTTCTGCCCCTTCGGGCCAGGGTCGTCTGTCCTGACACTGCAGCTATGTTTGAGCTGTCCTCAAAGCGGTCCATACGGACTCTGGAGGAGGCTGTCAGTGCTGATCAGATGATCGTCCTGACCGCACAGATCAACGCTGTGGATGAGAATCCCGGCACAGATGAGCTCTACCGGGTAGGCACGGTTGCCAAGGTCCTGCAGATGGTAAAAGGCGGCCAGGGTACGCTGAGGGTTTTTGCCCAGGGCATTTCGAGAGTAAACATACATAAGATTCTGAATCAGGACGGAAACTGCCTGATCGCCGAGGTCGAAGATCTGGAACCCTGCAATATACCCGAGGGAGACAGGGAAACGGTTCTCTTCCGCATGATGGTTGAATATCTGGATGATTTCCTTTCCAGGAATCCGGGCATGACAAGTCCGGGAATCCAGAAGGCTCTGGAGGATCATGCTTTCCTTCCTCTTATGAACGAGATCATATCCAATCTTCCTTTTGAACTTGTCAGAAAACAGGAGTTTCTGGAGGAGACGGATGCGGAGAAACAGGCGGAGATGCTCATGATCTGGCTGCAGCGTGAGACCAGGATCAGTGATCTGCGCAATGAGATCAGCCGCAAAGTCAAGGTCAGTGTGGATAAGAACCAGAAGGATTATATTCTGCGGGAACAGATCAAGGTGATTCGGGAGGAACTGGGAGAGGCCGATATCGGATCCGAGGCGGATGAATACATGGAGCGCCTTGAAAAGCTCAAGGCATCCGCTAAAGTAAAAGAAAAGATCCGTAAGGAAATACTCCGTTTCAAGGCTGTTCCGGGCGTGGCTGCCGAGAGCACCGTCATGCGCAACTATATCGAAACCATGCTGGAGATGCCCTGGAACAAGGCATCCCGTGACAATAAAGACCTGAACCGGGCCATGGAGATCCTGGAGGAAGACCACTACGGACTTGATAAAGTCAAGGACAGAATCATGGATTATCTGGCTGTCCGGTCTCTTACCAGGAATCCGGAGACGCCCATCCTCTGTCTGGTGGGACCGCCCGGTACCGGTAAGACTTCTGTGGCCAGATCTGTGGCCAGAGCGGTCAACAAGAAATACGTACGCATTTCTCTGGGAGGCGTCCGGGATGAGGCGGAAATCCGCGGACACAGAAAGACCTATGTTGGAGCCATGCCGGGACGGATCGCCGAGGGCATCCGGGCGGCAGGGGTCAAGAACCCCCTCATGCTCCTGGATGAAATCGATAAAGTGAGCAGTGACTATAAAGGGGACACGGCATCTGCCCTGCTGGAGGTCCTGGACGGAGAACAGAATGTCAGGTTCCGGGATCATTTTCTGGAAGTTCCTCTGGATCTGAGTGAAGTGCTCTTTATAGCGACTGCCAATGATCTGGCTCCCATCGCTCCGCCCCTCAGGGACAGGATGGAGATCATAGAACTGTCCGGCTACACGGAAAACGAAAAGATTCACATAGCCCAGAAATATCTGATTCCCAAGCAGAGAAAGGCCAGCGGACTTAAGGACGACCAGGTCAGCTTAAGCGATGAGGTGATCAGAGCCCTGATCCACGGTTACACAAGGGAGGCCGGCGTGCGGAGCCTGGAGCGTAATATCGCCCGGCTCATGCACAAAACTGCCCGCAGGCTGGTGGAAGGGAAGGAAACCTGGCAGATTACGGAGGACCATCTGGAAGACCTGCTGGGAATCGCGCCATTTGAGGAAGACGATGCTGCTACACCGCCCCGGACCGGCATGGTCCGCGGCCTGGCATGGACCAGTGTGGGCGGGGATACCCTGATCATAGAAGTCAGCACCATGCCCGGAAAAGGAAAGCTGGAACTGACGGGAAGGATGGGCGACGTTATGCGTGAATCAGCCCAGATCGCCCTTTCCTATGTAAGGTCGGCAGCCTCCGCCTATGATGTGGAAGCCGACTATTTTGAAAAGCATGATATCCATCTTCACATACCGGAAGGAGCTGTTCCCAAGGACGGACCCTCCGCGGGTATTACTATGGCTCTGGCCATGCTGTCAGCCATTACCGGGATTCCGGTCCGGGGTGACCTGGCCATGACAGGGGAGATCACTCTCCGGGGTAAGGTCCTGCCTGTAGGCGGACTTAAAGAGAAACTGCTGGCAGCAAAGAATGTCGGTATCACGGAAGTCCTGGTGCCCGGCCGGAACAGCCGCCATATACGGGACCTGGATGAGGAGATTACCGGAGATATGCAGATTGTTTATGTGGAGACCATGGACGACGTGATCCGGAAAGCATTTGTTGAAAAGCAGCAGTAAATCCGGATCCGGGAGAAAGAGAGAGAAAGAATGATCATCAAAGAAGTCAATCTGGAAACAGTGTGCGGTATTACCAGCAAACTGCCTGACAACCGGCTGCCGGAGGCGGCCTTTGCCGGCAAATCCAATGTAGGAAAATCCTCTCTGATCAACTGTCTGGTCAACCGGAAGAGGCTGGCAAGGACATCCGGACAGCCCGGAAAGACCCAGACCATCAATTTTTACAATGTCAACAGGCAGATGTATATCGTGGACCTTCCCGGATACGGATACGCCAAGGTGTCCAAATCCGTGACGGCCAAGTGGGGGCCCATGATCGAAAACTATCTGCACACATCCCGCCAGCTCAGGATGGTCTTTCTCCTGATCGATATCCGCCATAAACCGACGGATAACGATGTGACCATGTACAGATGGATCTTAAGTAACGGTTTTTCACCGGCTATCATTGCCACCAAGCTTGATAAGATCAAACGGAGCCAGGTCGGAAAACAGATGAAGCTGATCCGGGATACGCTGAAGGTTGTTGAAGGTGTGCCCATGATTCCCTTCTCCTCCGTGACAGGACAGGGAAGAGAGGAAATCTGGGCTCTTATGGAAGAGTATGTCCTTCCCGACTTGTCATAATTATGTTTCAATGATACAATAAAAAAGACAAAATGTATCATTTTCTGTTGATTATGACTAAATAATTAAGAGGAGACAGAGGAGGGGGACATATGATAAGAAAGAAACTGGCTGTCCTAGTTGCGGCCGTGATCACGGCAACATCCGTTCTTGCGGGCTGCGGCGGCGCTGCAAACAAGGCTCCGGCAGAAACTGCAAGCACCCAGGCTGTGGATGTATCCGAAGGTGACGCAAAAGTTCTCAATGCCGGCAACATGCCGACGGGCGGACTTTTTGTGATGGAAGACAAGGATACGGAAGAGTATTCTGAGGCGGATGCAGCAAGAGCCGATAAGGCAATGCGGGCTTATGAGCCGGCACTGGGAGAAGAGCAGCTCCTGATCAACAATTCACAGCATTTCTATTATTACGAGCAGATGGATGCAGATGCTCAGGGAATGTATGATGCCATGCACCAGGTGGCACAGGATCCTCAGGATACCAACAATATCGCCGTTTTCTACACGGAACTGGATCCTAACGGCGAAGAATTCATCCGCATGTATTTCCGTTCCTACTACGGTCTTATGTATGACCATCCGGAGCTTTTCTGGCTCTATAACGGCTGTGAAGCCAGCATTGACGTAAGCTACATCAAGGAAACCGATACTTCTTACAAGATCTATTTCCATATGAACGAGCCGTTTGCAGAGTTTGAGACACAGATGACTGCCTTCAACAATGCTGTAAATGAATTCCTCTCGGATATCGACATGAACGGATCCGATTATGAGAAGGCTCTGGCTATCCATGATAAGCTGATCGATCTGGTCATCTATGATTACGATGTCCTGGAGAACGAAAACTCTCCGGAATCAAGGATGAGCCTTGCCCATACAGCTTACGGCGCCCTTGTAGATAACGGAAAGGGCCAGGAGCACTATGCGGTCTGTGACGGATACTCGGCTGCCTACACCTATCTTCTGGGCCAGGCGGGCGTTGATTCTTCCGTAATCCTTGGTCTTGGCGGCAGCTCCGAATCCGAGAGCGGCGGCCACGCATGGAATGTTGTAAAGATGGACGGCGACTGGTACGAAGTGGATTCCACCTGGGATGACATGGGCAACTTAGAGCATGCCATTCCGCCAGGGTCAGACGGCTATCCTTACTACGAGGAAGCAAAAGCAAATACGGAATACTATAACAAGATCCAGCACTATATGTTCGGGCTGACAACACAGGAGATCCGTCACTTCGTGCCGGATTCCAGCTATGCTTACACCAGCTCCGACGGAAAGTGCCAGCTTACACCGGTCGGCGAGTGTGTTCATATCCGTGCCAACGAGGTACCTGATCTGCAGGTGCAGGCAAATGTAGTTGAACTTGCTCCGGAAGCTACCGGTACAAGGTACGGTCAGTAAAGACTGTTTATAAAAGACAGAGACATCATAGACAAAGTGTAAATGATGGCCGGTCAGAGATGCTCTGGCCGGCCTCTTTTTAACATAAGGGTTTTTAACATAAGGCACAGACGAAAAGACGGTAGGGAGAAAAGATATGAGCAGGAATAAGAGAAGGGCCGCAGTCAGGGCGGCGGCAGCATTCTTCCTGGCGGCCAGCCTGGCGCTGACAGGCTGCGGACTCTCCGGCGGTCCGGGAAAGGGAGCCGTGGAAGAAAGCACCGGAGCCGACGGCGGCAGTACAGACCAGGGCACAGTTCAGGGTACAGACCAGGGCGGCGCATACAGCCGGGCTCTGGCCATGAAAAATCAGACTTATGAAAAGGGTTCGGAAGAACTGGCGGTCACAAAGGAAGGAAAGAATCTTCCCGCCGGGAAAAAGGATTATACCATTATGATCTATATGGTGGGATCCAATCTGGAAAGCCAGTTCGGGGCAGCGTCCGCGGACCTTAAGGAAATCACGGAAGCCGGCTATGATTCCGGCAAGGTTAATGTCATTGTATACACCGGCGGAAGTCAGAGATGGACCAGCAGCATCCCCAGCACCTGCAACAATGTCCTTGACATGGGCCGGGAACAGGATCAGAGGATCGTTGCGCAGACAGAGGCCAGTGCAGATATGGGCGTGGCGGATA
This sequence comes from Eubacterium sp., assembly GCA_017434385.1. Classification (GTDB taxonomy): domain Bacteria; phylum Bacillota; class Clostridia; order Lachnospirales; family Lachnospiraceae; genus Anaerobutyricum. Next base: position 76,917 of record JAFRFJ010000001.1, on the reverse strand, counting down.
CATTTTCCACCTTCATTAATTTCGCGGTCAAAAACTATCCGGCAGACCATTATGCCCTGATATGCTGGGATCACGGCGGGGGACCTCTCTGGGGCTACGGCAGTGATGAACTGTTCAACTATGACAGCCTCCTCCTCGGCGAAATAAAGGAAGGTATGGACAAAACACCCTTTGCCAAAAAGAAGAAACTGGACTGGGTGGGCTTTGACGCCTGCCTGATGGGATCGGTGGAAAATGCCATCCTCTGGAAAGACTATGCCGCTTACCTGGTGGCTTCCGAGGAGATCGAAGCCGGTGACGGCTGGGATTACAGTTTCTTAAAGAATGTAAACGGACAGGCGTCCACAGAGGAGATTGTCTCAAGTATCGTCAAATCCTACGGGGATTATTATGAGGCCAGCAAAACCCAGTTCTCAGATCCTGATGCCACCTTATCGGCCATGGATCTTTCTGCGACAGAAGACCTGATCACAGGACTTGACAAGCTCTTAAAGGGAGTTGACGGAAAGATCGGTAAGGGAGAGTATGCCAAGATCAGCAAATGCCGTGAGAAAGCCAAATATTTCGGCCTTGCCACAGTGGACGGAAAAGGTCAGGGCTATGATCTGATCGACCTGGGAAGCCTCTGTGATGAGCTTTCAGACCTCTTCCCCCAGGAGACAGAAGACCTGAAAACTGCCATCGGAAAGATGGTGGTCAGCGAGTCTTCCAATGTGGAAAAAACCTCCGGCATCTCCATTTATTTTCCGGGCAACAACATAGACCTTTACAAGGAAGTGGGAAAGGGAGCATTTTCCTCTGTCGGCGTTTCGGATACATATAAATCTTTCATAAGAAATTACGCGTCCTCCTGGCTGGACATCAAAAAGGTGGACTGGACCCTGAAAGACTGGAAAGTCACGAAGAAAGAGCTGACCATGAAGCTGACGCCGGAGCAGACAGATATGATTTCCGGCGCTTATTACTCTATTCTTCAGAAATCCGGCAGCGGCTATCTGATCACGACCTCCCAGATCCGGGTAGAACCGGATGAAAAGGGTGTGGTCCATGTGCCGGCAGATCCCCGGCTCATTACAGTTGAGACCGATTCGGGACGGGGCGGCTCGCCCTGGACGATCAAGCAGACGCAGACCGATGAAAAAGGGTCTGACTTTAAGACACTTGCCTGCTATCTGTCACCGGGACAGGATTTCAATGACCTTGATCCCCACGAAGATCCCTTCGTAGATGTTAACATGCGGATGGATGCAGGGGACGGCCATGTCGATATAACCAGCATCAACCTTAAGGAAGAGGGTATAGGCCTTGGAGGAAAGAACGGGGTGGATGTCAGCAGATACCATTCCATCCTGAATGTAAACGGCAGCATCCTGACGCCGACCAGGGAAGATAACGGGCATATGAAGCCTTTCTATGAGTGGAAATCCGGCGGTTATCTCTATCAGGCAGAGCCGATCGACGCTCATTTCCGATTTGTGGCACTTCCCGCTTCAAGTTTTGACAGGAATTTTGTCTGTCAGCTGCTTCTGCAGGATGTTAACGGCCAGGTTCACGGCTCTGACATTACAGATCTTCCGGAGCAGGACAAGACTGCCGAGAGGACAGTTGACACTGAGAAAGGAAGCATGACATTTGAACTGGCAGACGGGAAAGCCCGCTGGATCAATTATAAAGGAGAGGATCAGAAACTGACCCTGCCGGAGGAAGTGGACGGATGTCCGGTCACCTCTGTAGGTCAAAGAGTATTCTATGATAAAGAAACAGAAAAGGTGGCTGATACAGTCATCAGCCTGACTTTTCCCGACAGTCTGGAAGAGATTGATGTGGAAGCTTTTTCCGGAATCAGAAGTCTGACATCCGTGAAGTTTGGCAGGAATCTGAAGAAAATCGGTTCCTATGCTTTCCAGGCATGTGGAATCACAAAGATCGACCTGCCGGATTCCCTTAAAGTACTGGGACGGGAAGCATTCGGATCCACTTTGCTGACGGAAGCCGAAATTCCGGCAGGCATAGAATCGGTAGGCGCCATACCCTTTGGCGAAAGCGGGGAGTTGAAAGCAATCCGTGTAAAAGGCAGGAATAAGGCAGTGACGGAAAAGGACGGGGTTCTTTTCTCGGCGGACGGAAAGACACTGATTCAGTATCCCAATGCCAAAGGAAAGAAATATACTGTTCCTGACGGAACCCTGACAATAGGCTACGGGGCTTTCGGACATACCAATATAGAAGAAATTACATTTGCTGACAGTGTGGAGACAATTGCAGAGTGTTCCTTCTTCGGCTGCGGCAACATCAAAAGTCTTGTGCTTCCGAAGAATCTGAAAGAGCTGGGAGGACAGGCCTTTGGAGATATTGTGCTGTATGGCGATTTTGATGAGCGTCCTTATATTAAGGAGGTCGTCATCCCTGCCGGTGTGACCAGAATCGGAAGCAGGCCTTTTGATGTACTGAACATTGGGGCCTTCCGGGTGGAAAAGGGCAACAGGAATTATGCGTCAGCCGGAGGTTTTATAACCAATAAGAAGAAGGAGACCATCCTCTATACACCCATGGGAATCAAGGGAACCGTAAAGATTCCGGAAGGTGTGATCGGACTGTCAGACCGGCTTTTCAAGGATTATCCTGATGAAACCCAGTTTACACTGCCGGATTCCCTGAGCCGGATTCCTGATGATGTCTTCCCCTACGGTCTTGGAGAAGAGAAAGCGGACGGAACTTATGAGGAAATCTACAAGATCACCATTCATTGCAATGAAGGATCCAAGGCGGAGCAATATGCAAAAAAACATGACATTACATACGATCATGAAATGGATGCGGGAGAAGAAGCCGGGGGCAGTCAGACTGTGAAAACCGACCATGGTACCATTACTTTCGATCTTTATAAGGACCATGCGGCTCTGGTGTCCTACAAGGGTTCGGATGAGACACTGGTGATACCGGAGAAAGTAAAAGGGAAAAAAGTCACGATTCTGGGAAACGGAAAGGACAGCATTCAGCCGGAGACAGACTCTACGGTCTACGAGGAGGGCAGCGGACAATCCAGCTTACTCCATAAGCTGGTTCTGCCAAAGACCCTGACAACTATCAGGAAAAAAGCATTTTCCTATATGTCAGCCCTGAGAGAGATCAGTGTGGAAAAAGGTTCCAGATCATTTTCAGCCCGGGACGGAATTCTCTTTAATGCCGACGGGACGACACTGGTTTATTTCCCGGCAAATAAGATTAATCCCTATACGGGAGAGGATAAAAAAACAGATTATCAGGTGCCGGATGGGACCAAAGTCATCGGCGCAGATGCCTTTTCCGGAGCATTTGATCTTACGGAAGTGACACTGCCTGACTCCCTGGAGTCTGTTGAGGATGCGGCCTTTGAGGGCTGCTATAATCTGACTGCAGTCCATGGCGGTGATCAGATCAGTTCTCTGGGCAAGTCTGCTTTCGAGTCCTGCTCCAACCTGAAAGAAGTGCCGGTTTTCAATAATCTGAAAGAGATTCCTCAAAAAGCTTTCTATGCAACCGGCCTTGAGAAAGTGGTCATCGGGGACCAGGTCACAAAGATCGGGGACGATGCTTTCGGATCTCTGGATCATCTCACCCAGATCACCATGGGCAAGAAAGTGGAGACGATCGGATCCTGCGCATTCCTCAATATCGCGAATACTACGACTGATGAAAAACCGCCGGATGTTGCCGACCTTAAGCTGCCGGCTTCTGTCAAAGAGATTGGCAGATCTGCTTTTAGCGGCCTGAAGATCAGCAACTTTGAGGTTGATAAAAAGAACAGCTTTTTCAGTACGAAGGACGGCATGCTTCTTTCAGCAGACGGCAGCATATTCTATTGCTGCCCGGCAAACAGGAAAGGAACCGTCAAGGTGCCGGAGGGGGTTAAGACCATCGTGGTATTTGCATTTTATCAGACACCCGAAGTGACAGATGTCTATATACCGGATTCCGTACTGAACATTGAGAACGGTGCTTTTGATTCGGAATACGTCGATGATGAAAAAGTCTACAGGGTCACTCTTCACTGTAAAGCAGGCAGCGATGCGGCAGAGTTTGCAAAGCGCAGCGGCATACCCTGGAAAGAGAAATAAAAAAATGACAGCTCCTTTTTACAGCAGGAGCTGCCGGATCAGAGACTGATATACTTCATCGCTGGTTTCCTTCCAGCGGTCGCAGACCAGAACGGCCTGCTCCTTTGACACCACGTTCAGTGAGAGTGAGAGGAGCAGGCTTCCTTTTTCTCTGATGCTTGCCTCCACCATGTACTCTCCCCCCTTCAGGGGATAATAGTCCGCAGTGATCTCTACCTCTCTGCGAAGCTGGTATTTCTTCTCCGCAAAGTAATTTAAGATGTCTTCCTTAAATGCGTCGGGAATACTGTCAGTGAAGAGGGACAGAGCCTCCCGGCCCCGGTCCATCATATAGTAGCGGGTCGTATTCCTGACGACTTCGGCTCTCAGAAAACCGCCGTCAGTCATCTCGTTGGCCGCTTCCTGAAACTGGAAGTATGTGGTGTATCCGTGGCTGACGAAGAACTCGCTCAGCTGGGAGTTGGTCATGGGGAAATCCACATTGTCCAGCATATATAAAATCATTAACTTGTAGATCAGAAGTGATTGCTCAGACATAATTCATCCTCTGTCAGTAAATCATCCAGTCGCTTCCCTGCCTTATATCCAGCACTTTCATTTCATGGCGGATCCTGTTAAGTACCTCTCCCTTGCCCATGTGCCAGCGGGGGGCTATGAGAAGATGGCGGGGAGCGTCACCGGTCATCCGCTCGACGACGATGTCGGGCCGGAGCCTTTTTATGCAGGCCAGAAGGGTATCTGTATAGGTTTCCGGTGTGAATACCGGGAAAGGATTGCGGAGAAACTGCTCTCCCAGGACAGTACCTTTCAGCAGGTAGAGCATGGAAAACTTGATGCCGGAAACAGGAAGAGCATTGATATAATCCACACTTTCAAGCTGCATGGCTTCCGTCTCTTCCGGCAGTCCCAGGATCAGGTGGGCGATGACCCGGATTCCCCGTGCATGGAGTTTTTCCACCGCATCTGCAAAAAGGGCTGTGGGATAACAGCGGTTGATCATCAGGGCAGTCCTGTCGTGACAGGTCTGCAGGCCCAGCTCTACCCACACCGGTTTCCTGCGGTTCATATCCTGCAGAAGATCAAGAGTCCGGTCCGGCAGGCAGTCCGGTCTGGTAGCGATGGAGATAACCGCCACATCAGGATCTTCCAGGGCAGGCCTGTATATTTCCTCCAGCTTTTCCGCCGGGGCATAGGTGCCGGTAAAGGCCTGAAAGTAGGCGATATAGCGGCCCCTGTGCTTGGCCCGTGTCTGGTCCCGGCCCTGTTTCAGCTGGTCCCGGATGCTGAGAGCCCGGTCGCTGCAGAATTCACCGCTGCCGCCTCCGCTGCAAAATGTACAGCCTCCCGAGGAGAGAGTCCCGTCCCTGTTGGGACAGGTGAATCCTCCATCGATACAGATCTTATATAAAGGTTCCTTAAATGTCTCCCTGATATAGGAGGCAAAAGTCCGATACCGGTCCATGGTATTCCTCTGTCAGATGTGGTCTCTGACTGCCTCGCTGACAGCTTCGGCCACACCGGGATCAAAAGCCTGGGGCAGAATATTCTCCTCCGAGATCCGGTCCTCGGGAACCAGGCGGGAGAGGGCTATGGCTGCTGCCAGTTTCATCTCCTCCGTGATTCGCTCCGCGCGGCCTTCCAGGGCCCCCTTGAAGATACCGGGGAATACCAGTACGTTGTTAACCTGGTTGGGGAAATCCGATCTTCCGGTACCGATAACTCTGGCTCCGGCTTCCTTTGCCAGGTCGGGCATGATCTCGGGAATGGGGTTGGCCAGTGTGAAAAGGATGGAATCCCGGTTCATGGAGGAAACCATTTCCCCCGTTACGATGCCGGGGGCTGATACGCCGATAAAGATATCGGAACCCTTCATGGCATCTGCCAGAGAACCCTTCATATGGGAGAGGTTGGTACGCTTAGCCATCCTTTCCTTCATCCAGTTAAGTCCCGGGTCACCGTCGCAGATGATTCCCCTGCTGTCACAGATGATCAGATCCTTAAAACCATAGGTCAGGAGCATGTTGGCGATGGCCATGCCGGCTGCGCCTGCTCCGTTGATCACGACTTTACAGTCTTCCTTTTTTTTGTCAACTACCTTGAGGGCATTGATGATCCCCGCCGTGACAACAATGGCCGTGCCGTGCTGGTCATCATGGAATACGGGAATATCAAGGATTTCCTTTAATCTTTCTTCAATTTCAAAACAGCGGGGAGCGGAAATGTCTTCCAGGTTGATGCCTCCGAAAGCGGGTGCAATCCGGACAACTGTCTCGATGATCTCATCGGTATCCTGGGTATCCAGGCAGATGGGAAATGCATTGACACCTCCGAATTCCTTGAAGAGGACTGCCTTTCCTTCCATGACGGGCATGGCTGCCTTAGCACCTATATTACCCAGTCCAAGGACTGCACTGCCGTCTGAGACAACAGCTACGGTATTGGACTTGATGGTATAGGTATAAGCCGTCTCGGGGTTCCAGGCGATTTCCTTGCAGGGTTCCGCCACGCCGGGTGTATAGGCGATTGCCAGGTCTTCTGCGGTATTTACTGAACACTTAGGTGTGATATCCAGTTTTCCCTGCCACTGTTTGTGTAATTCCAGAGCTTTTTGTTTTTCATTCATTTGTCTTCTTCCTTTCCAGACACTTATTTTATCATTCACACAGACTTTCTGCAATAATTTCATTTGCCGGATGGCCTGTCAGGCCATAAATCCATTTGCTCATTCCACGGGAATGTGTTAATATGTGGAAGAACATTTCAGATAAGTGCTTCATGTTCGTGAAGCAGATTTCACCGTACAGATTATAAAAGTAGATAAAAAAGCAATCCGGGATGCCAAAAGATCCGGGATCCGGGATGTCCATTTATAAATATAACCTTGTTTGTAAGGAGGACCATAGTGATGGATTACAGCGAAATGAAACTGCAGCAGCTTCGGGATGAAGCAAAGCAGAGGGGGATTCCCCGCATTACAGGATTGAAAAAAAGTGAATTGATAGAGAAGCTCGAAGAATATGACCGGGAAAAGGCAGATATCCCGGCAAAGGACCGGGAAGAGGCAGATGTCCCGGTAAAGGACCGGGAAGAGGCCGCAGAAAAGCAGAAAGAAAAAAGTCTGCCGGATACAGGTGAGAAAGAAGGCGGCAGCGGAAACCGCATGAAAGCCAGCCTGTCCAGCCTGGACAGCGGTGATATGGCCAACGGAGTCCTGGAGGTCATGGCAGACGGATTCGGGTTTATCCGAAGCGACAATTATCTGCCCGGAGAGAACGATGTCTATGTGTCGCCTTCCCAGATCCGCAGATTTAATCTGCGCACCGGAGACGTGCTGACGGGAAATATCCGGATCAAGACTCAGAATGAGCGCTACAGCGCTCTGCTTTACGTGGAGTCTGTCAATGGTTTTAATCCCTATGAGGCACAGAAAAGAAGAAAGTTTGAAGACCTGACACCCATCTTTCCGGACGAGAAGATCCGCCTGGAAACGCCGGGATGTTCTGTCTCCATGCGGATGGTAGATCTGCTGTCACCCATCGGAAAGGGGCAGAGGGGAATGATCGTATCCCAGCCCAAAACAGGAAAGACCACCCTGCTCAAGCAGATCGCCAAAAGTATTGCCGCGACCCAGAAAGATATGAAAGTAATCGTTCTTCTGATCGATGAGCGGCCTGAGGAGGTCACGGATATCCGTGAATCCATAGAAGGTCCCAACGCCGAAGTGGTCAGCTCAACCTTTGACGAACTGCCGGAGCATCACCGCAGGGTGGCGGAGATGGCACTGGAGCGGGCCAAGAGGCTGGTAGAGCATAAGCAGGATGTAGTGATCCTGCTGGACAGCATCACCCGTCTGGCCCGGGCCTATAATCTGATCGTTCCGCCCAGCGGACGGACCCTGTCCGGAGGACTGGACCCCACAGCTCTCTACATGCCCAAGAAGTTTTTCGGATCTGCCAGAAACATGAGGGAAGGCGGCAGCCTTACCATTCTGGCCACGGCCCTGGTGGAAACGGGAAGCAAGATGGATGATGTGGTCTTTGAGGAGTTCAAGGGAACCGGCAACATGGAACTGGTCCTGGACCGCAAGCTTGCCGAGAAGAGGATCTTTCCTGCCATCAATATCCAGCGGTCCGGAACAAGGCGGGAAGACCTGCTGCTGACCAGGGAGGAAAGAGATATCGTCTACGCCCTCCACAGGGAAATGTCCGGGAACCGGGCGGAGGAAAATATGGAACAGATCCTGGATTTCTTCAAACGGACCCGGTCAAACGAAGAGTTTATTAATGTAATGCGCCAGTCCCTTCTGCGCCATTAGTAGAGAAAGATGTTCCTTATTTATTAGAGGAAACCTGCAACTGACAGTAAAGGATAGCGGCTTGACACACGGGGCAGGCTGCTGTAAGATAGATCGGTCAAAAGGAGTATTTATGCTGAAATATTATCTGATAGAGTTTTTTATATCCATGGTACCGCTGATTGAACTGCGTGGCGCAATTCCCTATTCCCAGGTGGTAGGCCTTCCCCTTCTGCCGGCTTACGCCGTGGCAATTGTAGGAAACATGCTGCCGGTTCCCTTTATCTTCCTCTTTGCAAGGAAGGTGCTGGAGATGGGAAGCCAGCTTCCGGGTATTCCCGGCCGCTTCTGCCGCTACTGTATGCAAAAGGGAGAGCGCGGCGGAGAGAAGCTGATGTCCAAGGCGGGCAACGGACTTTTCCTTGCCCTTCTGCTCTTTGTAGGAATTCCCCTGCCCGGTACCGGTGCATGGACGGGTACACTGGCTGCAAGCATTCTGAATATGGATTTTAAGTCCAGCGTTCTTGCGGCCATGGGAGGAGTGCTTCTGGCAGGTATAATCATGATGGCTGCCAGTACAGGTGTGCTGGCCGTGATCGGTCTGTAGAAGGACAGGCCGGCTGATAAGGAGATTGACTTATGGATGACAGAATGGATTCAAAGAAAACTGAAAAGGCAAAAGACAGGGTAAAGGGATTCTTTTCAGAAATCTACGGTATGGATGCCCTGTCCTTCGGTCTGCTTCTCCTTTCCCTTCTTCTGAATTTCATAATGAGTCTGGTTCCTCTGCCGGTTCTCAACCGATTCAGTCCAATTTCACTGATTCCCCTGCTGATCGTCGGATTCAGGTTTTTCTCCCGCTCAAAGGACAGGCGGGCCCTGGAGAACGACCGCTTTGTGGACAGGTTTTTTCCGGGAGAAGATTCCGAACGGGTCCTGATCAGAGAGGAGAAGAGGCAGGCAAGAGAGGAGCGAAAGACAGAGAGAGAACAGAGAAAGAATTTCCGTTTCTTTACCTGTCCCAAATGCAATCAGAGGCTCCGGGTGCCAAAAGGAAAGGGCATGGTGGAAATCACCTGCCCCAACTGCGAACACAAATTTGTCAAGAAAGCCTAGAAGCGGCTTCTTTTTTGGAAAATACACAACCACAATAATCCTGGCGGTAAAGACCGTATTGCCTGGATAGTTCGATAGAGCGGAGATATCCGCTCTTTTTTTTGAAGTCAGAAGGAAGATGCTTCACTCCGTACTCAGCTTCCAGTTCCAGACCGATCTCGTTGATCCAGTCGGCATTTTTGTGTGGACTGATGGAGAGAGTGGTAGTAAAGAAATCCGCGCCTGCCGCTTTAGCCATTATGGCCGCTTCCCGCATCCGCAAAGCATAGCAGCGCCGGCAGCGCTCGCCCCGCTCCGGAAGATTCTCCAGACCTTTTGCCATCTCGAAAAAGAGGGACGGGTCATAGGTCCCTTCTTTGAAAGTTACGTGATCCTGATGACCGGCCTCACGGATCAGCCGGATCAGTTCTTCCTTTCTCTTGAAATATTCTTCTTCCGGGGTAATGTTGGGATTATAGAAAAAAACAGTGATATCAAAATAGGGGACCAGATATTCCAGAACATAGCTGCTGCAGGGAGCGCAGCAGACATGCAGGAAGAGAGAGGGCCTCTGCCCCTCCTTTGTGATCCGGTCCAGGATCCCGTCCAAGGCCTTCTGCCAGTTGATTTTCTGTCTGTTTCTGCCGCTTTTTTCCTGAATCATGGTTTTTCCTCCTGTCTGATTATATATCATGTTTTTCCGGTCCGGGCAAGTAGGTAAGACATACTTGCCTTATGTGAATTACTGTGTTAATATTTATTCATTAAAAGTAATAAGTAAGCAAGATAAGCGTATATTATGAAAGAATTGCAAGGTCAATCCTTCAAAATATTTATCTGAAAACAGAGCAGATGTGGACGGGGGAGTATAGTTATGAAATTTACCAAAATGCACGGACTGGGAAATGACTACGTATATGTGAACTGCTTTGAAGAGGAGATAAAGAAACCGGAAGCCATGGCCCGCCGGGTCAGCAACAGAAATTTCGGCGTGGGTTCTGACGGTCTGATCCTGATCTGCCCGTCAGACAAGGCAGATTTTCGGATGGATATGTATAACTCAGACGGATCCAGAGCGGAAATGTGCGGCAACGGAATCCGCTGTGTAGGAAAATACGTATATGATTACGGTCTGACAGATCAGACAGAAATTACAGTGGAAACCCTTGCCGGAATCAAGGAACTTAAGCTTTTTGTGTCGGACGGGAAAGTCTGTCAGGTAGAGGTAAACATGGGAGAACCCATACTGACACCTGCCCTGATTCCCGTAAAGACCAGCATGGACCCGCCGGTCAATGTCCCCATCGAAATCAGGGGAAGACAGGTTCATATGACCTGTGTCTCCATGGGTAATCCCCATGCGGTGATCTTTCTGGATCACAGTGTCAAAGATGTGGATATCGAGACTGCAGGTCCGGAATTTGAAAACCATATCATGTTTCCCAGAAGAGTGAATACGGAATTTGTCCGGGTCCTGGACCGGACCAGGGCAGAGATGAGAGTATGGGAAAGAGGGGCAGGGGAAACCCTTGCCTGCGGAACCGGCGCCTGCGCGGTGGCGGTGGCCTGTATCCTGAACGGGCTCACGGAAGACCAGATTACCGTGAACCTTCTGGGCGGTGACCTGAAGATCCGGTGGGACAGGGAAAAGAACCTGATCTATATGACCGGACCGGCAGAAGTTGTTTTTGACGGAGAACTGTATCTGTAAGGAGAAAGATTATGTATAGGCTGAATGAAAACTATCTGAAACTGCCGGGCTCTTATCTCTTTTCCGGTATTGCAAAAAAAGTTGCTGAATTTAAAGAGGCCAACCCTGACCGCAGGGTGATCAGCCTGGGAATAGGCGATGTGACCCTGCCTCTGGTGCCGGCCATCATTTCCGCCCTGCATGAAGCCGTAGATGAGATGGCTTCCCCCGGCACATTTAAAGGATATGCCCCGGACCTGGGCTATGCATTTCTCAGGGAGACGATCGCAGAGGAAGACTACAGGTCCAGAGGCTGCAGTATCAGCCCGGACGAGATTTTCATCAGCGACGGCGCCAAATGTGACTGCGCCAATATACAGGAAATATTCAGTCAGGATACCCGGATTGCTGTCTGCGATCCTGTCTATCCCGTCTATGTGGATTCCAATGTTATGGCCGGACGTACAGGAAACTATGACCCGGCGGCCGGAACATGGAGCCGGGTGATCTACATGCCCTGCACGGCTGAAAACGGCTTCTTCCCGGAATTCCCGGATGAGGATCCCGGCCTGATCTATCTGTGTTTCCCCAACAATCCGACGGGAACAACCCTGACAAAGGACCAGCTGCAGGCCTGGGTGGATTATGCCATGCGGACCGGCGCGGTAATCATATATGATGCCGCCTACGAAGCCTATATCAGCCGGAACCAGGTAGCCCACTCCATTTATGAGTGCAAAGGTGCCGAGTCCTGCGCCATAGAGATAAGAAGCTTTTCAAAAAATGCCGGCTTTACCGGAACCAGACTGGGATTCACGGTGGTACCGAAGGCAATACGCTGCGGGGAAGTCAGTCTTCACAGCCTCTGGGCCAGAAGACACGGAACCAAATACAACGGAGCTCCCTATATTATCCAGAAAGCGGGCGCTGCCTGCTACAGTCAGGAAGGGAAAGCCCAGCTTAAAGAACAGGTCGCTCTCTATATGGAAAATGCCCGTGTCATCCGGAAGGGACTGGCGGATTGCGGCTATGAAGTATACGGAGGTATTGACGCCCCTTATATCTGGATGAAGATCCCTGCAGGGATGACCTCCTGGGATTTTTTTGACAGGCTTCTTACTTCGGCAGCTGTAGTCGGAACACCGGGCTCGGGATTCGGACCAAGCGGAGAAGGATACTTCCGCCTGACAGCATTTGGTAATAAGGATGATACAAAAATCGCAATAGATCGGATTCGTTTATTATAAAAATGTGAATATTTCTTTAATTATCACCCGAAAGGGTGATTTTTTTTCCTCTTTGTGGTATCATACAGTGTGAATATTAGTTTGTTATTTTGGCAAATAATCCTTTTTCTCGTTCTTTTCTCAGCGGGCGGGAACGGGAAACGGTTGACTAAGACAACACACAGCAACCATCAGGAGGTTATCAGATGTTTGGCGATTGGTGGAAAAGGAATACCAGAGAGGCAACAGAGGATGCTTTCGAGAAACTCGAGACGTCCCGGGAAGACGACAAGATTACAGAGGTGTATTCTGAAGACTCAAATGAAAATGGACCTGACAATGGACATACATACAATGGAGAAACTGATGATGATCTGGTTTCCGAATATGAAGAAGTAAATTACGAACCGGACGGAATCACTATATCTACCGGCCAGAGCAATGATGGAGAGGTCTCAGCTTATGAGGCCTTATATGATGAAGAGGAAAGTCCGGCAGAAGAAGATATCAATACGGACTTTTTGGAATATATGGGAGCCGACCATGAAGAGGCTGACGGCCAGTACGAAGAGGACGGGGAAAAGACTGACGAGTACGAGGACGACGGTGAAGAGGCTGACGGCGAGTATGAGGACGACGGCGAAGAAGCAGACGATGAGTACGAAGACGACGGCGAAGAAGCAGACGACGAGTACGAAGACGACGGCGAAGAAGCAGACGATGAGTACGAAGATGATGACGAATATGAAGACGGCGAGGAAGCCGATGATGAATATGAAGAGGAAGAGGACGCTGAGGAGGAGGAAGAAGCTCCTGTAGAAAAGAAAAAGCGCGGATTCTTCTCCTTCTTCCGGAAAAAAGAGCCTGAAGCCGAAATCGAGGCCGAAGAGGCTGACGAAGAAGCCGATGACGAATATGATGAGACCGGCGAATACGAAGAAGCAGACGGCGAGTACGAATACGACAGCGAAGAGACTGACGACGAGTACGAGTCCGATGATGAGTACGAAGACGACGAATATGAAGACGGCGAGGAAGCCGATGATGAATATGAAGAAGAAGAGGACGCTGAGGAGGAGGAAGAAACTCCTGTAGAAAAGAAAAAGGGCGGATTTTTCTCCTTCTTCCGCAGAAAAAAGACCATCAATCTTTATGGCGAGGACGAAGACGGCGAATACGAGGACGAGGAATACGAAGACGAAGAGTATGAAGCCGATGAGGAGTCCGACGGTGAATATGAAGAGGCCGGTGAAGAGTCTGTTCGAGGATATGAAGAGACCGGCGAAGAGGCCGGCAGTGAGTACGAAGAGGCCGGCGAAGAGTATGATGGTGAGTACGAAGAGTACGACGAAGAATATGACGGTGAATATGAAGAGGCCGACGAAGAAGCCGATGATGACCGCCTGACGGATGATGATATCATTTATCTGGACCGTCCCAAGAAGAAAGGTTCGGCAGCCAAGATTGCCGCGGCTGTCGCAGCGGTCTTAGTCCTGCTGATCGCAGCAATCTTCTTTATAAGAAGAAATCTGGGAGGCGGCGTGGAAGGAACCGTCTATGTGGAATCTGTTGCAGACCTGGTGGAAGGAAACATCGACACTCTGGGAATGAACAACCGCTACACCGGTATTGTAGAGACCCAGGAAACCTGGAATATCACTCTGGACGGCGAACTCTCCGTTGACAAGTGCTACGTCAAAGTGGGCGACAAGGTCAAGAAGGGAGACAAACTGTTTAAGTATGACACCAATGAGCTTTCTTTAAATAAAGATAAGAAACAGCTGGAACTGGAACAGGCGCAGAATGAGATAACCCAGCTTGAGAAAGACATCAAAACATATCAGTCCGATCTGAAGAACGCCAGCTCAAGCGAGAAGATTGAGCTTCAGACACAGATTCTTACCGCGCAGACAACAATCCGTAAAGATGAGTTTACGATCAAGTCGGCCAAGGAAGAAATCAAGAGGATTGAGAAGAATATTAAAGACGCGACTGTAAAGAGTAAGATGGACGGACTTGTAAGAAAGATCAACAAGTCCCTGGGCGAGCCCAGTGCCAGTGAAGAAACAGAGGAGACTCCGGTATCAGATGAGACGGATACCGCTTATATGGTAATTGTCGCCATCGGCGATTACAGAGTTTCGGGCAAGATCAACGAGTCCAATGTGGCCTTTCTTGAGGTCGGAACAAAAGTGATCGTCAGATCCCGTGTGGATGATTCTACATGGAGAGGAGAAATATCCGAAATCAGGACTGACGAGACAACGGCAGATTCTGAAAAGCAGAGCGACTCCGAAAGCTATGTGGACGGAGACGGAGAGACAATTCAGACCGGTTCTGTCAGCAGTTATCCTTTCTACATAGAACTTGAATCCGATGAGGGCCTGCTGATGGGTCAGCATGTGATCATTGAGGTGGACAACGGCCAGGACGATCCCTCCCAGGGGGTATGGCTCAACAGCTCCTATGTACAGAAGGACGGAGGCAGATATTATGTGTGGGCTTCTAACCGCCGGCACCGTCTTGAGAAACGTGAGATCACAGTCGGAGAATACGACGAAGAGAACGAACGCTACCAGATCACAGGCGGTATCACAGGAGAGGATGAGATCGCTCCTGTAGCCAAAGGCCTGCGCGAAGGAATGAAAACAGAACTGAATTCAGATTACGATGATGACGCGTTTATTGAAGAGGAAACATCTGATGGTGTAGATTATGACACCGGTGAAGCAGATTTCGAGGCAGAGGATTTCAGCGAGCCGGAAAACAACACGGCAGAATGAGGAGGAGTCTAGGAACTATGCTTCTGGAGATGAAACACATTTATAAGGACTACTATCAGGAGTCCATTGTAGTACCGGCTCTTACAGACATCAATATGACAGTGGATGAGGGAGAGTATGTTGCGATTATGGGCCCCTCGGGTTCCGGGAAAACGACATTGATGAATCTGATCGGATGCCTGGACCGCCCCACCAAAGGTGAATATCTTCTGGAGGGAGAATCCATTATCAATTACAGTGAAAACAGACTTTCGGACGTAAGACTGCAAACACTCGGTTTTGTGTTTCAGAGTTTTAATCTTCTGTCAAAGCAGTCGGCACTGGACAATGTGGCATTGCCTCTGAGTTACGCAGGCATTTCCGTTAAAGACCGCAGGAAGATCGCATTTCAGGCTTTAAAAAAAGTGGGCCTGGAAGACAGAGTACATTTCCGTCCCAACCAGCTGTCGGGAGGACAGCAGCAAAGAGTTGCCATTGCCAGAGCTCTGGTCAATTCACCCAAGATCATTCTTGCGGATGAGCCGACAGGTGCTCTGGACAGTAAGTCGGGTATTCAGGTCATGAAACTGTTCAAGCAGCTGAACAGTGAAGGCGTTACGGTCATCATGATCACTCATGACGCCAACATTGCCTCGAATGCCAAGCGAATCCTGCACATTTTTGACGGAAAGATAACCAAGGACGAAAGAAGGGAGGCGGATCCGATTGGCTAAGAAAAGTAAAGCCGGCAAGATCGTTGCTCCGATCATCGCCCTGCTTCTGGTCATAGCGATCAGCATCGGAGCCTTCCTGTTCGCGAGAAGCCGAAATAAAGCCACAGTAAATGTGTATCCTGTCAGCCTGTTAAATGAAGCGGAATTCTACAGCTACGAATCCCAGCTGTCAGGCGTGGTATCATCTGACCACATACAGGAGGTAAGGCTGAAGTCCGACGCGCGTGTAAAGAAAGTCTATGTTAAAAAAGGCGATAAGGTAAAAAAAGGCGATAAGCTTTTGAAATATGACGCTGAAGAAGAGGAACTTGATCTTCAGCTTCAGGAACTGCAGATCAAAGCAAAAGAACTGAATCTGGAGGTTCTGGAAAAGCAGCTGGAAGAGCTGAAAAAATACGGAAAGATCAAGACCCAGGGAGGCTACAGCGGCACCATTCGCAACAGTAGAGACGAAGATGATACAGACGGAAGTCTGAAACGTTTCTATGGAGCCAGAAAAGCATCCGCCTACTCTCTCTATAATTCTTTTGTGGGACTCTTAAGCCTGGATGTAAAGGCCGAAGAGAACACGGGTGAGCCGCAGGAAGCAACCACCCAGGCAGAAGGCAGTACGCAGCAGGAAGGCGGAGAAGAAGGCGGAGACCAGAAAGAAGGCGGAGAGGACCAGGCTGTCGGAGATAATGAGAAAGACAGCCAGGGCAATTATACACTCCTTTCCGAGATTAGTGGTGAGGATGCCGGTTCTGACACATTTGGCCAGATTTACTGCTACTTCGAAATGGCAGAAGAAGGCAAAGTTACCGGCTCAGCCCTCAAAGCAGTCGATAACCTCCTGAATGACAAGGAGGCCGCTTATAAATACGTTGTCTTCCAGTGGGTGGATAAAGACGGCAATATCAAAAATACCCAGATCATCACGGCAGGCATGAAGCCCAACGTGGATATCCAGGATGACCAGGAATACGGAATGGGCGATATCATCGGCAAACTTGCCTACACACCCAACTCCGTGAAGATTTACAATAAAGACGGCACCGTTGCGGTAACAAGTTTAAAACAGGGAGAAAAAGCCGGATATGCAGCTTCTCTCAACGATGTCATGATCGACAGCCAGTTTGTCAGATGGTCTGTTACCGGCAAGAAGGCAAATGCCACAAAGATGGATGGCAGCACCCTGAAGGTGGGAAGCGGGGAGACAGCTTCCAAGGTAACAGTTCACGCTGAGATGAACGGAGAGAAAGTATCTGAGGATGTGACCATTAAGAAAAAGAGCTCCGGTTCAGGTGGAAGCGGCAGCAGCAGTTCGGATGACAGCGATACATCTTCCGACGATCAGGATATTTCCGATGAGCCTCTTACAGGCCAGGAACTCAGAGATGCCATCGATGACAAAGAGGCAGATATAGCCCAGACAAAGACGGAGATCAAGGAAGCAAAGATTGCCTACAAAGAGGCAAAGATGAAGGTGGAAGATTCCATCGTAAGAGCCAAGATCAAAGGAACCGTCGTTCTGGCATATAAGAAAAAGGACATGCCCAAAGACGGCTCTCCGGTGATTATCATCAAGGCGGCAGAAGGCATGTATGTAAAGACATACGTAAACGAGATGAACCTTGATTCCGTAAAAGTAGGAGGAATTCTTACCTGCACCAGCTGGGAAACGCAGCAGGAATATCAGGCAGAGATTACGGAGATTTCCGATTACCCGATTTCCGGTGATTCCGTGGAAGCAAGTGGTAATCCCAACAGTTCGCTTTACCCGGTGGTAGCATATATCAAAGATGCCGAAGGCCTGACAGCAGGCACGACACTGGATATCACATATGATTCGGTCTCCATGGGAACAGCCGATGAAAATGCCATCTCCATTCCTAAGGCTTATGTCAGGGATGAAGGATCTAAATCTTATGTCTATGTCCGGGGAAAGAAGAAGAAACTTGAGAAGCGTTATGTTGAAACCGGCGCAGTCATGTACGGCCAGACCATTACCATCATTTCCGGTATCACCGAGGATGATTATATAGCCTTCCCATACGGCAAGGAAGTAAAGGAAGGCGCAAAAACAAAGATTTCTGAAGACGTTAACGAGATTGTTTACTAGAAAGGGGACAGAAAATGTTTGAAAACATACGATTATCTTTTCAAGGCGTCTGGTCCCATAAAATGCGGTCTTTCCTGACTATGCTGGGTATCATCATCGGTATCGCGGCAATCATTGCTATTGTCTCGATCATTCAGGGAAGTAACGAGCAGATCAAGAAAAACCTGATCGGCTCGGGAACAAACACTGTAAACGTCCGGCTTACAGAGGAAGGCGATTATGAGCATGACATGGAAGGGGGCATCCCCAAGGGTCTTCAGGTCTTTGATCAGAGTATGAGAGACCGTCTGGCTGCCATCAATGATGTGGAAGACGTCAGCCTTTATGTAAGAAGAACCAATATTGACTTTGTTTATAATAACGGTACATCCTTACAGGGCGGAAACCTGATCGGGGCTGACATACACTACATTAATGCCGGCGGCTATGTGATTACCGCCGGAAGAGGTTTTCTGGAATCTGATTACCAAAAGTTCAGAAAAGTTGCCATCCTTGATGAGACAGCCGCAAAGAGCCTTTTCGGAAAAGATAACCCTATCGGCGCAACGATAGATATTAAGGGAGAACCTTTTACAGTCATCGCCAAGATGAAAGAGTCATCCCAGTTTCAGCCGGTGATCAATACTGTGGAGGATTACTATGCTTATTCTCCTGATGAAAATGAAACCAGCGGTATGGTGCTGATTCCTGACACCTGCTGGCCTATGGTCTGCCAATATGACGAACCGCAGAATGTAATACTGCGGGCAGCGTCCACAGATGCCATGCGAAGCGTCGGAAAAGAAGCCGCCCAGATTCTGAATGATCAGATCAACACAGAGGGAACAGGGGCAATTAAATACCGTGTCAAGGATCTGTCCAAGAATGCTTCTGAGACAGATCAGCTCAGTAATACAACAAACCGTATGATGATCTGGATTGCCTGCATATCCCTTCTCGTAGGAGGTATCGGCGTAATGAACATCATGCTGGTATCAGTTACTGAAAGAACAAGAGAGATCGGACTGAAGAAAGCCATCGGCGCAAGGAAAAACCGGATCATGATCCAGTTCCTTACTGAGGCTGCCGTTCTGACAAGTACAGGCGGTATCATGGGAACCATTGCCGGTATCATCCTGGCTGAGGTGATTTCCAAGGTAATGAACATCCCGGTAGCCATCAGTATTCCGGCTATCATTATTGCCATTGCCTTCTCCACACTGATCGGGCTTGTATTCGGGTTCCTGCCGGCAGTACAGGCAGCTAACCTGGATCCGATCGTTGCATTAAGACACGAATAAAACTGAGAGTTTTAATAGGCCTGCTGCGGCGGGCCTTTTTTGCCCGGCCGGCTTGCCGGCTTAAGGGATAAGATGAGGATAATAAGTATTTATAGGATATAAGGAGAAAGAAGTATGGGCAAGTATTTCGGAACAGACGGTTTTCGGGGAGAAGCAAATGTAACACTGACTGTTGATCACGCCTACAAGGTGGGAAGATTCCTGGGATGGTATTTCAGCCAGGAAGAAGGATGCCGGGTTGTAATCGGAAAGGATACAAGAAGATCAAGCTACATGTTTGAATATGCTCTGGCCGCAGGCCTGACCGCATCCGGCGCAGATGCCTATCTTCTTCATGTAACCACCACTCCCAGTGTCTCCTATGTAGTGCGGACAGAAGATTTCCGCTGCGGTATCATGATTTCCGCCAGCCATAACCCCTTCTACGACAACGGCATCAAGCTGATCAACGAAAAAGGGGAGAAGATGGATGAGGAAACCATCCTGAAAATTGAAGACTATATCGACGGAAAGTTCGAGATTCCCTTTGTTACCGGTGAGAAGATCGGGCGTACCGTGGACTATGCTGCGGGTCGTAACCGCTATATCGGTTATCTGATCTCTCTGGCAACCAGATCCTATAAAGATAAAAGGATCGGCCTGGACTGTGCCAACGGCAGCGCATGGATGATCGCAAAAAGCGTATTTGACGCTCTGGGAGCCAAAACATTTGTAATCAATGCAGAACCCAACGGAATCAACATCAACCGGGATGCGGGTTCTACCCATATCGAGCACCTGCAGGCACTGGTGAAGGAAAAGAATCTGGATGCCGGATTTGCATTTGACGGTGACGCGGACCGCTGTATTGCCGTGGACGAGAACGGAGATGTGGTAAACGGAGACCTGATCCTCTATCTATACGGTATCTATCTGAAAGACAGGGGAAAACTGCTAAACAACACAGTTGTCACTACGGTCATGTCAAATTTCGGCCTCTACAAGGCATTTGATGCGGCCGGGATCGACTATGAGAAGACAGCCGTGGGAGACAAGTATGTGTACGAAAACATGATGCAGCACGGACACCGGATCGGCGGCGAGCAGTCGGGCCATATCATTTTCAGCAAATATGCCAGCACCGGAGACGGAATACTGACTGCCATCAAGATCATGGAAGTCATGCTGGAAAAGAAAATGTCCTTAAGCGCCCTGGTAGCTCCGGTAAAAATCTATCCGCAGGTGCTGAAAAATGTGAAAGTAAAGAGTAAACCTGATGCTCAGAATGACCCGGATGTGGTAAAACAGGTAGAGAATGTGGAAAAAGACCTGGGCTCATCCGGCCGTATCCTGGTAAGGGAAAGCGGGACGGAGCCTCTGATCCGTGTCATGGTAGAGGCAGAGACCATGGAAGAATGTGACAGATACGTTGATTCCGTGATCGAAGTGATAAAGGCAAAAGGACATTGTAAAGAATAGATAAAAAAGGGGGCGTCGCAGTAACTGCGACGCCGCCTTGGTGTTTTATTGAAATTTTTTGTACTCGTATTTGGTTTTTGTTTGGATTCTTCGTGTTTTTGCCGGGATTTTTCATGCTTTTGAGGAAGCTTTCCATCAAAAGAAACCTTTTACATAGCTATCCATGAAAATGAAAGTGGAGAATATGACTAAATACAACGATGATACGATTTATACATGAAAAATCAGGAAAATGTACCATCAAAATATCCAAAGAGCAAAATATACATGACATGCATTCCTGAATGTCCATCAAAAATCAAGAAAAGAATGATTATGATTGAATATGAGGGGTTTTAAATAGCAAAAAAGGCGTCGCAGCTACGATTCGACCATCTTTACATAATGGGCGAGAACGCTACTGCGACGCCTCTTTGTTTTTTAAAAAAGAAATCTCAGCTTACGCGATACTGCTCGGGAATATCTTCCTCATCCCACACGATACAGTTAAAACGCTTCTGACAGCCCATCTTGATTCCGAAACCTAAGACGTTGTCCGTGGAGCGGTCCAGGGAAACCTTAATGAAATCAACAGCCTCCTCATGCTTTTCGCCCACAACATACACGTTAAAGTTCTTGGAGTATTCGCCATTTAATACAGTGAATTCTCCTTTTTCAAGATGTTCGTCTCTCTCGGGTGCAAGTTTTCTTTTTTCCAGAATTGTCATGATGTTACTCCTTTATGTTTTAACTTATGGTGACTAACAGATTAGAATGCTTCAGGCATGGTGATTTCACCGTAGATGGCCGACGTTGCGGCAACAGCAGGTGAAGCCAGATATATATTGACGCCTGCGGGACCCATCCGTCCCAGGAAGTTCCGGTTGTTAGTGGCCAGGACTGTCTCACCGTCAGTCAGGATTCCGCCTGCTCTTCCGCAGCAGAGACCGCATCCGGGCTGTGTTATGATAGCACCTGCCTTTGCCAGGATTTCCATATATCCTGCTTCGATCGCTTCCATATAAATCCTGCGGCTTGCCGGAGTTACAATGAGGCGGCACTTTGTCTGCTTTCCGTCAAGGATGGCGGCAGCGGCTGCAAGATCCTCAAGACGACCGTTGGTACAGGAACCGATGAAAACCTGATCCAGCCCGGTACCGGCAATTTCGGCCACATCTTTGATATTGTCCACCTGGGAGGGACATGCGCACACAGGCACAAAATCCTCTGCCCGGTATGTCATGGTGCGGCAGTAAATGCTGTCCTCATCGGCATGAATCCAGGAAACATCCTCCATGGATACACCGGAATAGTCGCAAGTCTTTTCGTCAGGCAAGAAGAGACAGCATTTGGCGCCTGCTTCTACAGCCATATTTGAGATGGTCATGCGGGAAGCCACGCTCATGGCATCCACCGCGGAACCGCTGATCTCCAGAGCCTTGTAGGCAGCGCCGTCAGATTTAAGATCCCCAAGAAGACGCAGGATCACGTCTTTAGCCATCACATTTTCAGGAAGCTTTCCGTCAATTCGGACATGGATGGTTTCAGGTACACGAACCCAGAGCTTTCCTGTTCCCAGGATGGAAGCCATCTCCGTGTAGCCGATTCCGGAGGAGAAGCATCCTACACAGCCGTAGGTGGTGGTATGGGAATCCGTGCCGAAGACGATATCACCGGGCTTTGCATAGCCTGCTTCTGTCATGAGCTGATGGCAGATTCCGTCACTGCGGTGTACATGTACCAGTCCGTACTCCTCTGCAAATGCATCGCCGATCTTAAAGTGGCGTATATCCTCCACAGCGCTGGCGGGAACCAGGTGGTCATAGATCAGAACAACTTTTTCGGGATCCCATAATTTCCTGAATCCCATTTCTTTGAACTTTTCCGCAACAAAGGGAATGAAAATATCGTGGATCATCACCCGGTCAACATTCACTGTTACGATCTGGCCGGGAACAACCTTTTCCAGTCCCGTATTTTTCTGTATGATCTTTTCTATTAATGTGCTTCCCATAGATCAGTCCTCCAAAACGCCGTTCAGCTTCTGCATTGCCTTGACCAGGCCGCCTGCCTGCAGAATTTCGGTCAGGTTTTCCGGCAGGGGCAGGATGGGGTAGGACTGGCCCCGGCAGATCAAAGCCTGTCCCGGTCTTACAGTCAGCAGGTCTCCTTCGGACACCAGATCCTGGATTTGATCGTTCTCAATCAGGAGAAGCCCGTTGTTGATGGCATTGCGGAAAAAGATTCTGGCATAGGATTTGGCAATAACACAGGAAACCTTGAGTTCTTTGATGATCTCAGGAGCCTGCTCTCTTGAAGAGCCGCAACCGAAATTCTTGCCCGCAACGATGATGTCACCTTCTCCGATCAGGTCCGCCAGTTCAGGGCGGAGAGGGGAGAAGGCATACTTTTTCATATCACCGACGGTAGGCAGTGCCAGATAGTCTGTGGGGATGATGATATCCGTATCGATATCGTCGCCAAGGATCCATACCTTGCCGGTAAACTCTTTCATAGTCATGCTCCTTTCACGACAGGGTCCGAAGCTCCGGTGATATAGCCTGCCACAGCGGACGCCGCCACTGTTGCCGCGCTGGCCATGTATACCTTGGAACTGGGATCACCCGCACGGCCTTTGAAATTCCTGGTACCGGTGGAAATCAGAACTTCATTCGGTCCGATGACACCCTGGCAGCTGCCCCAGCATACGGAGCAGTTGGGGTTCATGATCATTGCGCCTGCTTCCATCAGTGTGGTGATGATCCCTTCTTTAAGAGCATCGATATAGACTGCTTTTGAAGCGGGAGCAACCAGGAAACGTACATGGGGGCTGATCTTTTTACCGCGGACCACATCAGCCGCTGCCCGGAGATCTTCCAGTCTTCCGTTATTACATGAACCTACAAAGGCCTCGTCGATGGCGATTTTCTCCGGCGCCACCTGGGCCAGTGTAGCGAAATTATCTACAAAATCAGGACGAACGACAACGGGTTCAATCTTGGAAAGATCGTATTCGTATACGGCAGCAAACTCCGCGTCATCGTCACTTTTGAACATGTGGACTGCCTGGCGGCCGTGAGCACTGCAGTATTCGACAACCTTTTCATCCGGCTCGCAGATGCCCGCCTTGGCGCCTGCCTCGACAGTCAGGTTACAGAGGACGATCCGTTCATTGATGGAGAGAGCATGGGCGCCGTCTCCGGCAAACTCCATGATCTTGTAGTTGGCGCCGTTGGCGCCGATATCACCGATGATGGTCAGGATGAGATCCCTGGCATATACGCCGGGACGCAGCCTGCCATGCAGGTTAAAACGAATGGTCTCCGGTACCATGACCCAGGAGCTTCCCGTCGTCATGGCATAAAGGAAATCTGTACAGCCGACACCTGTTCCGAAAGCGCCGAGAGCGCCGTAGGTGGTGGTGTGGGAATCCGCGCCGAAGATCAGTTCGCCGGGACATACATAGTCTTCCATCATGATCTGGTGGCATACGCCCTGTCCTTCATATAAGGCAATGCCATGCTCTACGGCAAAATCCCGCATCTTCTGATGGGCCTGTGCTGTCTTGGCGTTCTCCGCCGGCACATTGTGGTCCATGATGAATACCACTTTATCTTTGTCTGCTACACTTGCATTTTTCAGTTGTGTGCGGAACATATCCACTGTGAGATGGGTGGTTCCGTCATTGCTCATCATACGGTCCAGCTTTACCGTGTGAATGTCATTGGGTCTGACCTCGTCCACACCGGCTGCTCTGGCAATGATCTTTTCTCCTATTGTCATACCCATAGACTCAGTCCTCCTTGTTCAGCGAAGCGATCAGACCGCCTGCGTTTAAAATATTCTGCATGTATTCCGGCAGCTTTGTGCAGGTAAATACCTTCCCGCCGGCTTTCACGGTTCCGGCTGTCAGGTCAAGCTCCGCCTCTGAGCCGTCTTCCACCTGGTCATAAAGGTCTTTGCAGACAATGACCGGCAGACCGATATTGATGGAATTACGGTAAAAGATCCGGGCAAAGGACTTTGCAATCACAGCCTTGATGCCCAGCGCTTTGAGGACACTCGGCGCCTGCTCTCTTGAAGACCCGCATCCGAAGTTCTCGTCTGCCACGATCAGATCTCCGGGGCCGGCTTTTTCCACGAAAGAGGGATCCAGCGCCTCAAATGTATACTGCTTCATTTCGTCGATTGTCGGAAGGAGCAGATATTGTGAACTGATAATCTGGTCGGTATCGACATCGCTCCCGAACTTCCATACTTTGCTTTTGCTCATCATATATCCTCCAGTTGATAAAAATCACTAAATTACAGAATACTACAGAATCATGCCAAAATCAATATTGCAAACAGGGAAAAGTCACTGGTATAATCTTACGCAGAAAAGCTTTACAGACGAAAGCACAGGAAAGGGAGGACCCCTATGGAAATGCTTCCTAATGACCCGGTGATCCTGCTCAGCGTGGTCAATACAAAACTAAGAGACTTTTACCCGGATCTTGACCATTTATGTGAAGACCTTGATGTGGACCGGGAGCGGCTTTGCGCCAAACTGGCCGAGATCGGCTATGAATACAGCCCGGAAAGAAATCAGTTCATATAAAAGCTGAACGGAAAGCCTCTCTACAGAGAGAAGGGGAGACCGGTTCCCGTATCACGATAGCGCATGGCTTCATATACGATCCGGTCCAGAAGTTCCATGACAGATATAAGACAGCCTGCTTCGGCATCAGTTTCAGAAAGCATGATTCCTGCCGACCCGTCGAAAACTGCAGCGGCAGCGTCGTTTATTTCCGCAGGTATCGCTTCAGAACCTCCCAGAAGGGACGGAAGAAAAGCATCACAGACCGTAAGGCCTGTCCTGCCGGCATTGCAGACGGCGGCAGCTTTTTTTTGCAGGACGGGAAGACTGGCCGCGGGAGCATTGTCTGCCAGCAGATTCCGCTCCAGGACAACCTGGCGGCACCATGGCAGCAAATGCATGAGACTGTCAATTCCTTTAAGGCTGCTGATACCGGCTGCCAGACGGATCTGGGACAGATTCCGGGCCAGGAGCAGCTTATTCCACCGGATGAGAGTCTTCTGGTCTTCGACTCCGGACAGCAGGATACCGGTCGGACCGAAGGGCAGGAGAGGTTCAAGTCCGGAAATGAGACGGTCGATAGAGGATTCTTCCCCGGGGACACGGGTGATCCGGACCAGGAATTCGGGAACTATGCGCATGGACCGGGACGACCGGAAGATCAGTTCAGCCAGATCCGCATTCAGGGAAGGATCCCCTGTAAGATTCAGGCATATTCCGGTCATACCGGCTTTTAAAAGATCTTTCAGGACCTGCTCTTTTGCCAGGTCAGGGCTGCATGTGGCATAGAATTGAAATGACTGCTTCATAGAGCCTCCTTCACTTTAAATCATGAGTGAATGAACAGCTTAATTGTACCCAATCTGCCTGTCTTCCGTCAAGCTGCAGGCGGGCAGGCGGCGGGCAGGACAGAGGCTTGTGACATATTCCGGTCAGACATACAGGAGGAAGATAAGATGACTACAAAAGGAACAGATACGGAGGCCCTTTTCCCGGAGGAAATTAAAAAAGCCAGAGAGGGAATGCCCGGTCAGGAGGAACTCTCAAAGGTCCTGGCATTCTTTAAAGTGCTTGGAGACGGGACCCGGATCCGGATTCTGTATGCTCTTATGGACAGGGAAATGTGTGCCGGCGATATCGCCGTACTGCTGGACATGACCAAGTCGGCCGTGTCCCACCAGCTGGCTGTGATGCGCAACATGCACCAGATCAAAGCCAGACGGGAGGGCAGGAATGTATTCTACTCCCTGGATGATGAGCATATCGTAGACATCATGCAGGAAGCCCTGATCCATATGACCCACAAAGATTAAGAAATCAATCATATGAAACAAAAAAGGAACATCCGGCCGGATGTTCCTTTTTTCATAGCTGAATCATAAAAGACGCGGGAGAGGGGAATTATTCTCCGATTACTTCTTTTACGGTATCTTCAACGATTTTTTTTGTTACGATCTCAACAGTGTCACGGCAGATGGCAAGCTCTTCGTTGGTCGGAACAACAAAGCACTTCACCTTGGAATCCTTTGTGGAAATCATACGCTCCTCGCCGTGTACGTTATTAGCTGCTTCGTCCAGGCTGGTGCCAAGGAAACCGAGGCTGTTCATAACTTTTCCACGTACCAGGGTAGCGTTCTCACCGATACCTGCGGTAAATGCGATTGCGTCAATACCGTTCATAACTGCCACATAGGAACCGATATACTTGATTACATGATGGCAGAAGACATCCAGTGCAAGAGCAGCGCGCTCGTTGCCTTCATCAGCAGCCTCTTCCAGATCACGGAAATCGGAGGATACGCCGGAAATACCCAGGACGCCTGACTCTTTGTTGATGATTTTGAGGGTCTCTTCAAGAGTGATATTCTCCTTATGAGCGATATACTCGATACAGGTAGGATCGATATCGCCGGAACGGGTTCCCATTACAAGACCTTCCAGAGGAGTAAGACCCATGGATGTTTCCACACATTTGCCGCCGTCTACTGCGGAGATGGAAGCACCATTGCCCAGGTGGCATACGATGATCTTAAGATCCTTGGGATCTTTGCCCATGATCTGTGCTGTACGATTTGCCACATACTTGTGGGATGTGCCATGGAAACCGTAGCGGCGCATACCGTAATCTGTATAATATCTGTAGGGAAGCGCATAAATGTATGCCTTGGGCGGCATGGTCTGATGGAATGCAGTATCAAATACGCCTACCATAGGTGTAGAGGGCAGGAGCTCCTTGCAGGCACGAACACCGACCAGTGTGGGCGGATTATGAAGAGGAGCAAGATCATTAAGAGCCTCTACTGTATTGAGAACTTCCTCGTCAAGTAATGTGGAGCAGGCAAACTTCTCGCCGCCGTGTACCATACGGTGACCAACTGCATCGATCTCGTCAATTGACTTCAGAACGCCGTTGGAAGGATCTGTGAGCTGCTTTAATACAAGCTCGACTGCCTGTCTGTGTGCCGGCATTGCTGCTTCATACTTGATCTTGTCCTGTCCGGCAGGCTGATAGGTAAGCACGCCGTCGATGCCGATTCTTTCACAGAGACCCTTTGCCAGAACATGCTCTGTCTGGGAGTCAATAACCTGATATTTCAGAGAAGAGCTGCCGCAGTTGATAACTAATACTTTCATTGTACGATTCTCCTTTAAAATTTTGTCACTTGTAACGGAATGGCCTGATATGCTTCTGAAAGAAAACCAATTTCCGCGATTTTAAGATTTCGCTACTATTATACAGAGGATATGTTTCAGAATCAAGGGGTTTTTCTTTTGTTTGAATAGGAATATCTTATTTTTAACAATAGTTTTTACTGACAAATGAAATAATATTTATAAAAAGACTGTAGAAAAATGTCCAAAACGATATTTTTTTGCCATTTTGCATGTCAGAAAAGAGGAAGGAAAGCTTGTGGCAAAAGGGAAAAAAGAGTATACTTTTTACATTATATACCTGTAAAATACTATAAGACTACAGGAGGAAGCATGAAAACAGCGGGAATCATAGCGGAGTACAATCCCTTTCACGCGGGGCACCGCTACCACATAGAAAAGACCAGACAGCTGACAGGGGCTGACTATGTAGTGGCTGTCATGAGCGG
Organism: Eubacterium sp.; assembly: GCA_017434385.1. GTDB lineage: Bacteria > Bacillota > Clostridia > Lachnospirales > Lachnospiraceae > Anaerobutyricum. The sequence goes on along the minus strand of JAFRFJ010000001.1, from coordinate 48,521 downwards.
GAACTTCGTACAGCGCGGCGAACCGGCCATAACAGATAAATACATGAGGACACAGATGGCCCTTTCGGGAGGCGCTGACCTGGTCATTGAACTGCCGGTCCCCTATGCTACCGCCAGCGCGGAGTTTTTTGCCCGGGCAGGTATTGGACTCCTGGCTTCTCTGGGTGTGGTGGACCTGCTGTCCTTCGGAACGGAATGGGCCGGAGCAGAGGAGCTTGCTTCCCTGGCTGAGCTTTTCCTTGAGGAGCCCGATGACTACAGAAGGCTTCTGCAGGAAGGACTCAAAGCAGGAAAGAATTATCCGACGGCTCGTGCGGACGCAGCGGCAGCCATATTCGGAGAGAAAGGCGGCCGGATCCGGCTGATCCTCCAGGAACCCAATCATATATTGGGTCTAGAGTATATAAAGGCCTCACGGGCCCTGAAGACAGGATTTGAATTGCTGGCAGTTCCCCGCCTTGGCGCTTCTTTTCATGACCTGAAGACAGACAGCAGTTATCCTTCCGCCACAGGCATACGGCGCCATCTGAAGGAAGGACTGGCCGACAGTGAACTGGTCAGGTCCCAGGGAGAAGGATTTTCCGGCTTTCTTGCACATTTTCACGGAGGAGAGACTGTGTCATGGGATGACCTCATGCCTCTGCTGGACTACATCTATCTCTTCGATAAGGAGACGATCGGCAATTATTTCGGTATGGATCCGGAGCTGACGAGGAGAATGCACCGCCTTTACCGGCCCGGACTTTCCCTGGAAGAGACGGTCTGCCTTCTGCACAGCAGAAACCGGACTGACAGTGCCCTCAGGCGGGCCCTTCTTCACTGCCTTCTCCGGATCAGGGAGTATGATTTCCTGGCCGGGTCTAACAGCCTGATCTTCCCTTATATAAGAGTACTGGGCTTCAGACGGACGGCAGCTCCCCTGCTGCGGCGGATCAGAGAAGCCTCATCGGCAGCCGTAATCCAGAAGCCGGCGGCAGGCCGGGCTCTTTTTGCCGGAAATTCCCGGGAAAGAGATCTTTTTGAAACGGATCTTCGCTGCAGCCAGCTTTATGAACAGATTGCGGCGAAGCGGGCAGGAAGGGAGCCGGTCAGTGAGCTTAGCCGGGAACAGATCATACAGGATGACCCCGGTGACTGCCGGGACAGGGATAATAACAGATAAAAAGACAGATACAGGAAATACAAGAGACTACTATAAAGAAAGCAGGTGTAACTATGACATATCAGGCAGGACTGATCCTGGAAGGCGGAGGAATGCGCGGTGTATATACGGCAGGCGTACTGGATGCATTTCTGGATCATGATGTAGCATTTTCAAGTATATACGGCGTATCTGCGGGCGCATGCCATGCCTGCAGCTACATGTCGGGTCAGCGCGGCAGGGCGTTCCGGGTCAATACCGAATATCTGGATGATCCCCGCTACTGCAGCGCAAAGAGCCTGATCAGGACAGGGGATCTTTTCGGAGCGGATTTTGTTTATTCCCAGCTTCCAAATGTGCTGGACCCCTTTGATTATGACGCATTTGAGAAATATGACGGAAAGCTTTATGCCGTTGTGACAAATGTGAGAACCGGCGAGCCGGAATACATCCGTGTCCGGGACGGCCGCAGGCAGATGTGGGTGGTAAGGGCTTCGGCTTCCCTTCCTCTGATTTCGCGGACCATCGCGATCCACGGAAACTATTATCTTGACGGAGGAATCTCGGACAGTATTCCTATCCGCAAGTCCATGGAGGACGGAAATGTGAAAAATGTAGTGGTCCTGACAAGGGATGCTTCTTACAGGAAGGAACCCAACAGCGTCATGCCGCTGCTGAGGCTGCGATACAGAGGCTGCCGGGAATTTCTGAATGCCAATGAGATTCGCCACATTTCCTACAATGAGACGCTGGCATTTCTGGAAGAAGAAGAGAAGGCAGGCCGCGTCTTCATCATAAGGCCGGAACATGAAGTGAAGGTAGGAAGACTGGAGAAGGACAAGGAAAAGCTGACGAAGCTCTATGAGCAGGGAGTTGAGGATGCCCGCCGCCTGATGGATTCCATGAGGGAGTATCTGGCTGAATGATAGAGTTGTCCCAAATGTGAGCTGTTCAGGAAAGGAAATCCGGATGGAAAAGAATATACAGGATCCTGCGGCTTTAAAGATCCGCAGGGCAGAAAACAGAGATACGGAAGCAGTCATGTACCTCCTCCTGCAGGTGGGCATGGTACACCACAGAGGAAGACCGGACCTCTTTAGCGCCGATTCCACAAAATACAGGCCGGATCAGCTCAGGGAGATTTTTGCCGATGATGACAGACCTGTCTTTGTCTGCACGGATTCAGATGACCGGGTGCTGGGATATGCTTTCTGTGTCATGGAAGAGGTCAGAGGGGATAATATACTTTGTGACAGGAAAACACTCTATATTGATGACCTTTGCGTAGATGAGAAATTACGGGGGAAGGAGATCGGCACGACCCTTTATAACTATGTGGCTGATTACGCAAAAAAAGCCGGGTGCTATAACCTGACGCTGAATGTCTGGTCATGCAATCCGGCGGCTATGAGTTTTTATGAAAAATGCGGCCTTGTCCCCCAGAAGACCGGGATGGAGAAGATCCTGTAAAAGACTACATGGCGGTCCCGTGGGTGAATAGTGCCCTGGACCGTTCCAGGAGAGCGGGATCTTCTGAACTGTTTAAGAAAGTAACAGTGCCTTTTACCGAGAGATCTGTCTGCTTTCTGCCCGAGACAGTCAGACGCCTCTTCAGCTCCCTGGCAGTCCCCTCCCCGCCGTCAAAAATACGGACATGGTCTCCGGCAGCTTTCCGGATCACATCTTTCAAGAAGGGATAGTGGGTACATCCCAGGACGATTCCCGTGATATCCTTTTCCCTGTAGGGGGCCAGGAGATTCTCCACGAAGGATGTCACTTCCTCACCGGAAGTGATCCCCCGCTCCACGTACTCCATGAGTCCGGGACAGGGCAGGGAGTAAATCCGGCCCAGAGAATCAAACTGCTGCTCCAGAAGATGGAACTTTTCCTCCTTGAGGGTCATGGGCGTTGCCATTACCAGGACACGGGGATTTTCGCAGGAAAGGACGGCAGGCTTGATGGCCGGTTCAATTCCCACCAGAGGAAAATCCGGGTACATTGTCCGCAGGGTTTTTACCGCGGCACTGGTGGCTGTATTGCAGGCAATGGCAGCAGCCTTGGCACCGTAATCATTCATCAGAGAAGTGATATGGCCGACCGTAAGGCTCCTGACCTGGTCAAGGGTTTTTGTTCCGTATGGAGCATTGGCAGAATCTCCGAAATATATATAGTTTTCTTCAGGCATCAGGCGTACCATCTCCCGTAAAACGGAGATTCCGCCGAGACCGGAATCAAATACTGCAATCGGCGCTGATAAGGATATCATGATGTCCTCCCCGGGCTGCCGGAAGCTGCCGGCATCTGCCCTGTCTGATGTAAATAAACTGGAAAGCATTCTGCGTTCTATGTAAGAGTATAGTGATTTTACCCGGTGAAATCAAGTGGGCCGGCAAAAGGATTTGACAAAGATACCCGTGAGGGGGTACTCTTTTATTATAAGGTATTATCTGAACAGGAGAAAAAACATGGTGAAAAGATATCTGATCGTCAGCGACAATCATGGCAGTATGAGAAACCTGAAAAAGGTGATAAAGTCTTTTCGGGGGAAGATTGAAGCGGTGATCCACTGCGGCGATATCGAGGCCGATCCGGACGCCCTGGAAGAACTGGCGGGATGTCCGGTATATGTTGCCAGGGGCAATTGCGATTTTTATTTTAGCAGAGACGATGAGGCACTCTTCGAAATGGGGGACCATGTAGCTCTGGTCACCCACGGTGACCGTTACGGTATCAGCTGGGGCTACGGTGACCTGATTGAAAGGGCGCAGATGATGGGAGCTGACCTGGTCTTTTTCGGGCATGCCCACAGGCCGGCATATCATGTGTTCAAAGATGAGAATGTCACCATGCTCAATCCCGGAAGCATCGACAGGCCCAGACAGTTTGAACCGCACGGCCCTACCTTTGCCGTCCTTGATCTTTATGAAGACGGAAGGATTGAACCTGCCTTCTTTCTGCTGGACTGGAAGACGGGAAAGAAAGTTTACACATTTGACATAGAAGATTATCAGAGGTGAGATCCGGTGAGTAAAAAAGTAAAGAATGAAGAGACGCGCAGATTGATGGAGGGGATTGCCAGCCTTGCGGACGAGGAAGAGTGCTATGCCTTCTTTGAAGATCTGTGTACGGCCAATGAACTTCTGTCACTGGCGCAGCGCTTTGCAGTTGCCGGTATGCTGCGGCAGGGGATGACTTACCAGGAGATTGTGGAAAAAACCGGTGCTTCCAGCACCACGATCAGCCGGGTCAACCGGAGTCTTAACTTCGGTACGGACGGCTATGACCTGGTACTGGACCGTATAAAAAAAGAGCCGGAGTAAAACTCCGGCAGGATCTTATCATAAGTGAAACTGTTAACGAGCCTTCCTGGAAGGCTTTTTTTCTTTGCCTTTTTTCTCATCCGGCAGGGACTGCCGGTAACTGTCGATCATCCTCTCGATCAGCTGTTTGCGGATATAGATCTCATGGCTGAGTCTGTAAACATAGGCAAGTCCATTAAGATACAGGGCGTCTTCCTCGGGAAGTCCGTCCGTATCAAAAGTTTTTGAAGTCTCCTCCCACAGATCGCTCAGGTCTTTTGTCATCTGTTCCCGGCTGTCGATAATGCTGTCTAATGAACGACGGTAGATTTCCGACAGAGAAATGCCGCTTTTCTCATCTTTTGGAAAATACTTTCCGGTAAGAGGTTCCGTCATTGTCTGTATATCAGATATAGAGAGGACATTTTTCATATAATAGATCATGATCAGGAGCAGGACATGCTCCCTGGAATACTTTTTCCTGTCAGAGGGAGGGAGCAGGTGAGCCTTGGTGTAGTTGTTGACCATGGTCTTGGTCATGATCTTATCGTCAGGATACCTTCTGGAGTCTTTTAATCTGTCCTCCAGAAAGGTTGTGATCTGATCCATATATAATCCGATATTGGGGATGTCTTCCGGCAAGATCGCCTCAGAATGAATGATCTTATCAACGAAATCGCTGGTATTGAAATCCATATGCAGTCTCCTCCCGTGTTATGATGACTGTATTATATAGTTTCTGTTACTATATATCAAGAGCAAATTTCCGGGACCCCCTTTAAAAACAAGTGACAATCACGGGCGGTTCATGTATAATTATTATGTATTTTTGTGCACTATAAGCCTTAGCGGCAGTGATGCCGCGGGAAGGAGGATTAAATGGGTATACTGAACAATCAACTTGCAAATGTGGTTGAATGGGAAGAGTATCGTGATGACGTGATTTTTTACAAATGGAATAATTCTGAGATAAAGAAGGGATCAAGACTGATCATCCGTCCCGGACAGGACGCGATTTTCCTTTATAACGGCAAGATTGACGGTGTTTTTAAGGATGAGGGAAACTTTGACATAGAGTCCGACATCATTCCTTTCCTGTCTGCCTTAAAGGGCTTCAAGTTCGGCTTCAAGACAGGCATGAAGGCAGAAGTTCTCTTTGTAAACACCAAGGAATTCCTTATGAAGTGGGGAACCAAACATGCCGTGAACCTGCCCAGCAACGCTCTTCCGGGCGGTATGCCCATCCGGGCAAACGGAACCTTCCAGTTCAAGGTTGGTGACTATCAGCTGCTGATCGACAAGGTGGCAGGCATCAAGAAACAGTACACTACTGAGGAAGTAAGAGAGCGTGTTCTCTCCACCCTTGATCCTCTGCTCTTACGCTGGATGGTAAGAGAAGGAAAGGATATGTTCAATCTTCAGGCTTACGCTCCGGAGATTTCAGCAGGAATCATGGAAGACCTGGATAAGGAACTTGTAAAGATCGGCCTGACTATGACAGGATTCCAGATTAATTCCGTAAGCTATCCGGAAGAAGTACAGGAGATGGTTAACAAGGCTGCCGGCCAGTCCATGATCGGAGATGTAGGCAAATACACCCAGATTTCACTGGCAGACAGTATTGCAAACGGCAACGGGGGAGGCGGCTCCATGGCGACTGATATGGCTTCCGCCCAGATGGGAATCCTCCTCGGCCAGCAGATGATGAACCAGATGCAGAATCCCCAGCAGCCTCAGCAGGCAGCTCCGGCAGCAGCACCGGCTCCGGCACCTGCGCCGGCGGCACCGGCGGCAGAGGCTCCTGCAGGAGAAGCGGCTCCTGCAAATCCGGCGGTCCCCAACTTCTGCCCTGACTGCGGAACAAAGACCAATGGCGCCAACTTCTGCTCCAATTGTGGAAGGAAGCTTATCTGATGACGATTTATGATACATTGAATCCTGAGCAAAAAGAGGCGGTCTTCTGTACGGAAGGCCCTCTTTTAATGCTTGCGGGGGCCGGTTCCGGCAAGACCAGATCCCTGACCCACCGCATTGCTTATATGATAGAGGAAAAGGGCGTAGCGCCCTGGAATATCCTGGCAATTACATTTACCAACAAGGCGGCCCAGGAAATGAGGGAGCGGGTGGATGACCTGCTGGGATATGCAGCAGGGGATGTCTGGATCGCAACCTTTCATGCCACATGCAGCCGGATCCTTCGCAGGTATATCGATCTTCTTGGATATGACAGAAACTTTACCATATACGATACAAGTGACCAGCAGACCCTGATGCGTGAAGTTATCAAGGAGATGAATCTGGATAAAAAGCAGTTCCCTGAGAAAGGAATCCTGGCTGTTATCTCATCCGCCAAGAATGAATGCCTTTCACCGGAAGACTACCGGGAGAAACTGGCAGATGATTACCGTACACTGAAGATCGCCGATATCTATGAAAGATACCAGAAGAGGCTTTTTGACAACAATGCCCTGGATTTTGACGATCTTCTGGTCAAATGTGTTGAACTTTTCAGAAAGTATCCGGCTGTCCTACAGGATTATCAGGAGCGTTTCCGCTATATCATGATCGACGAGTATCAGGATACCAACACGGTTCAGTTCCTCCTGGTCAGCCTTCTGGCTGAAAAGTACAGGAACCTCTGCGTTGTGGGTGATGATGACCAGTCCATCTACAAGTTCCGCGGGGCCAATATTTACAATATCCTCAATTTCGAGAAGGTATTTCCTGAAGCCAGGGTCATACGTCTGGAACAGAATTACCGGTCCACCAAGAATATCCTGCAGGCGGCCAACGAGGTGATCGCTCACAATTCGGAGCGTAAGGAGAAGCGTCTGTGGACGGAGAATGATACAGGCGAGCTGGTACATTTTAAAGAGTATGACAATGAGTACGAGGAGGCGGAAGGCGTTGTATCAGCCATACGTTTCCTTCATATGAGAGGGACGCCCTACAAGGACATGGCTATCCTTTACAGGACCAATGCCCAGTCCAGAGTTTTTGAAGAGAGGCTGAAACATAAGAACATCCCCTATACCATTGTGCGGGGTATCAGCTTCTATGACCGAAAGGAAATCAAAGACCTGATGAGTTACCTCAAGGTGATCGACAGCGGACGGGACGATATCGCCCTGAAGCGGATCATCAACGTGCCCAGAAGGGGTATCGGCCAGACAACGATCAACCGCCTGTCGGATTATGCTCTTGAACATGACATGAACCTGATGGATGTCATTTTCAACGCCCGGGAAGTGCCCGGCATCGAGAGAGCCCTTTCCAAGATCCGTACATTTGCCGGCCTGATCAGAGATTTAAGAGATTACAGCGACAGTCATGAAATTTCCGATCTGCTGACCATGGTCCTGGAGAAGACCGGTTACCGAAAGGAACTGGAGATGGAGGGGACGGACGAATCCCGGAGCCGGCTTCTTGACATAGACGAGCTTTACAATGACATCGTTTACTATGAGGATGAAGCGGACGATCCCAACCTGACAGACTTCCTGGCAGAGAAGGATCTCTATACCCTGAATGCCGGGATCGACAACCTGGACGACAGTGATGACAAGGTCCTGCTGATGACTCTCCATAATGCCAAAGGACTGGAGTTTGCCAATGTATTTATCGGCGGTATGGAGGAAGGCGTCTTTCCCGGTTACGGAGCAGCATCTGCCGGAGATCCCTCTGAGATCGAGGAGGAGAGGAGACTGTGTTATGTGGGAATTACCCGGGCAAAGCAGAGAGCCTTTTTGAGCGCGGCCTCGGCGCGGATGGTCCACGGACGCCAGCAGTATAACAGGCGGTCCCGTTTCATCGATGAAATACCCAAGGAGTATCTGGACGCCAGGATCGAGAAGGCATCTTCCGATATTTACCGGACCGGACGGAGTGACCGGAGGTCCTACGCTTTCGGGATCGGCAGGAGCACGGGGAAGAAGCAGGTGAAACTGTCCGACCTCCAGGGTGTGAAGTCTTTCACGCCCGACTACAGCAGCGGTGACCGGGTCCGTCATATCAAGTTCGGAGAGGGCACAGTTCTGGAGATCAGGCAGGGAGGACGCGACTATGAAGTGACCGTGGATTTTGACAGAGTCGGAAAGAAGCGGATGTTTGCCTCTTTTGCCAAGCTCAGGCGGGTGGATTCCTGAGAAGAGGAAATTGACAAATTATAGAAATCAGTTGTTTAACCATAGCAAATCATGCTATAATCTTAATGGAAAGCCGGGATTGTGCCGGCAGGATTTTTATGACATAGGAGGAAATATGACATGAAAAGTTTTGATGATCTGTGGGGTGTAGCAAAGCTGTCCGAACTCATCAGCGCCAAGAAAGAAGATGAGCAGGCAAAGAAAGTGCTCTGGATTCTTGCAATCATCGGCGCAATTGCTGCTGTAGCCGGAATCGCAGCTCTTGTCTACAAGTATCTGTCACCCGATTATCTGGATGACTTTGATGATGATTTCGATGATGACTTTGATGATGACTTCTTTGACGAGATCGAAGCTGAAGAGACAGCTGAAGAGGTAGCCGAAGAGGCAGCAGAAGCTGTAGAGACAGCTGAAGCAGCAGAAGCCGCTGAGGCAGCAGAAGTGGAAGAGCCTGTTGAAGAAGAGGCTCCCGCTGAGGAAGCTTAAGAGGTATTTTCAGATTGCCGCAGTACCGCCGAAACCCGTTGAAACGGCGGTGCTGCGGTCTGATTTCCGGGTGGAAAGAATTGTTGACAATTGTCAGACGGTGTTATATAATAGCATTTGTCGGCGCACTGGTGCCGCACGATAACGGGGTGTGGCTCAGTTTGGTTAGAGTACTTGATTTGGGATCAAGAGGTCGCAAGTTCGAATCTTGTCACCCCGAGACTGCGCGGGTGTAGTTCAATGGTAGAACACCAGCCTTCCAAGCTGGACACGTGGGTTCGATTCCCATCACCCGCTTCTGCGAAAGCAGAGAGAACTGCATATTGATGTGTTCATACGTGTCCGTAGCTCAGCCGGATAGAGCAACGGCCTTCTAAGCCGTGGGTCGGGGGTTCGAATCCCTTCGGGCACGCTGGGATGCGGGTATCCTGAGATTCCCGTATCGTATGGTGGGTATGGCGCAGTTGGTTAGCGCGCCAGATTGTGGCTCTGGAGGCCGAGGGTTCGAATCCCTCTACCCACCTTATTCCGGTTCGTCCGGGTTACGCTGGAAAACGGTTCTTTTTTACCGGCAGCGATGGGCTATCGCCAAGCGGTAAGGCACAGGACTTTGACTCCTGCATTCGCTGGTTCGAATCCAGCTAGTCCAGTTTACCGTCGCAGCAGAGGCTTCGGTCTTTTTTTTTATAACGGCGGCATGATTCCGATTCATCCGGATCTGCGGGTGTAGTTCAATGGCAGAACACCAGCTTCCCAAGCTGGACACGCGGGTTCGATTCCCGTCACCCGCTTGAATTTGTAAATTGCCCTGAGAGCCTTTATTTATGCGGTTCTCAGGGTTTTTCTTTTTGCCCAAAAACTGGTAGATTCTGCAATAATCATGGACAAAATCAGCCATTTTTAGACATAAAAGTGTTGCACCCACTGTTGCACCCTAGCTGTATGGCAGCAGCCTTCAACGTCTCTTCATCCTGATGCGTGTAGATGTTGGCAGTAGTCGAAATGTCAGCATGGCCCATCAGCTTCTGAGCGGTCCTGACATCCACACCTGCCTTCTGCAGGTCAGTACAGTAGGTATGTCGCAGACAGTAGGGAACGAAGTCTTCTGCCAGCGGATAGGGCGGGACCAGTTTGTTCCGGTAGACCCGTCCGCCCATGGAAATGTTCATAGCCCTCTTGAGAGCCTTGACAAGACTCTGGTAGCCTGACCTGGTATAGGGCTGTCCGTTCGCTGATAAGAATACATATTCGAACGGGGATCCTTTTGACAGACTGGTGAACAGATCAAAAGGCATCGGCACAGTCCTGTCAGAATTGACCGTCTTTGTCCCTCTAATATGCAGATAGGGGATCCCCTCCTTCACAGAGATGTCGCCGTGCTTGATCGCCAGGGCTTCTGCGGGCCGGCATCCGCAGCGGAGCATGACAAGGAACGGAAGGAACCTGGGATTGTCAGCGCATACCTTGAAGAGGTGGGTGCGCTCGTTAGCCGTGAGGGCCCTCCTGTGTGTAGTATAGCCTTTTGGACGGACTATGAACTCTGCCGGATTCTCAGAGACCATGTGGTTCTGCTTCGCCTTCTCAAACAGGAAGTACAGATCCTGATAGATCTTGTTTATGTACTCCTGAGAGAAGCCTTTCTTGCCGTTGATGAAGTTCTGGCACATAACAGGCTTGATCTTGCCGATCGGAAACTTCCCCAGCTCTGCAAGGACATGCTTGTTCATCCGGATCCGGATGTCTTCGAGGGTCTTTTCCGACACATCCGCCTTGTAAGTGGCCAGGGCGATCTCGGCCCATTGGGAGAGGAGCATGCTGCCGTCATAGGTTACCTGCCCCTGCTCCAATTCTATCTGCCTCCTGGTCATCTTTTGGATGGCCTCTTTTTCTGAGTCCGCATGGACATAATACCTTTTCCCTTCAAAGGTGAAGGATTTGGTTATCTTGTATTTTTTCATTTGTTTCACCTCCCATTGGTAATGGTTGGCTTAATTATGCGGTTTTTAAGATGTTTGTTTGTTGCGGCGCGTAGGCATTCAAGCGTCAAAATATTGCAGCGAGCTGTACTTTAATAAGGCTTTGCTACGCGGATTGTCAGGGTGCTTTAGCGCACGTTTGTACTGCCTAACGTATTTCCTAAATTGATAAAAAATCTTATTTTCATTTTTCTTTATTATGTTCCATTCTTTTGAGTCAATCCATGGTTTGTCTGGAGAAATATAAGATTGGTCTTCGATTACAACCGCCTTAGTGTAATCCAGGCCTGCGGGCTTTAATGTGGAAAAACAGAATGGGTGGCCGATATTGTGTCTTATAGGTATAGCAAAAGTTTTCTGATCAATTTGAACAGAAAGGCAAATATATGGCCTGTTTTCTTTTTTGAGTATTTCCTTCTTTGAACCGTATATCTTATAGAATTTTTCTGATAAAATGATAAGTTTCATAATGCCTCCAAAAAAACACCCCCTGTACGCAGGTACAGAGGGCGTCATCCATTGAGCTTTCTTTTATTTAGGCTCTCCGCGCTCTACGGAGAGAAGTCATCCATTGAGCCGTTTTATTAATGTCCTTGCTCTCGGGACGATGGCATGCCCGACATGATTTAATTCATGTTAGGAGCTTTTGTACACATACTGTACCATATGTTTGGAAAATATTCTATTGGCATAATTTACAAATCTTTCAAAAATGTCTTAAAAGGTTTGAAAATGTACGCGTGACAACATTTACTATTCTATAGTTCGAGACTTGTCAACTTCTCCTCAATCGCCGAAATAATGAACTCATTCATACTCATGCCGGCAGCAGCCGCAGCGGCCTTGATCTGCTCCTTTTTCTCCTCACATCCCCTTAAACACTCCCAACACCGGATAAAAATAAACTGCATATTTGCACAGCCTTACAGCGGATCCGTACCGCATGCTGTACTGATCAAGGGCTTCCTGCAGGAATTCCTCGGTCACTCCCAGGAACTCCGCTGCTTCCGATCTGCTTCGGCAGCCGGCCTCGTAAGCATCAATGATCCCCTGCAGACCGATCAACTGATCATGGGCCCGTCTTCTTGCCCGGAGCTCCTGTTTGCGGTTGGAAACATCCGACTGGTCAAGAATGTTCCCGGTGCTGGTGTAGTGGTGTCCCAGCTCCTCAGCGAGCACACAGGCCTTCTCGGAGGATGTGGGGATGTCCTGCCTGATGGCTACCCTGTTGTCTTTAATGCGTCCGTCATGTGCCTGCAGAGGCTTTTCTTTGACGATGAGCCCTTCTTTATATGCTTCTTCCTGTAAAACTTCGTACTTTGTCATGTCATTCATCTCCAGTCTGCTGTCAGCGGTCATTTACAGGATAGCAAATTAAAAGTCTGAAAAACTACCCTCAGAAATTTTCATCATTCATGATGTCCTCATCGTTCTGGAACATTTCTTCGGTTGCATCTATATCATTCCGCTCGTGGGCGGCATTAACAAAGGCTTCAGCTTCTTCGACATCTCGGAGATTTTTGGTATATGTGGTGACTTTATTTTTGCCGATGTCGGATAGCACATTGTAATCATCAAGGAGGTTGGATTCATCGGGGCGGAGGGTGCGCTGTGTCTGTAAAGTGACGGAGCCTACCCAGCCCATAAGTTCTGCTGGAGAACATGTAAGGATGTCGGCAAGCATAACCATTGTTTCATATTTCAAATTCTTTATATTCCCAGATTCGTATCTTTGTACGGTTGATTCTGTGACCCCAAGCCTGTCCGCAACCTGTTTTAATGTCATGTTTCTTCTTTTTCTTATTTCTCTGATTTTGTTGCTCATCTGTTTACCCTCCTTTTTGTATTGTCATTATAGTGTAATTTTTCGTACAATGCAAGAAAAAACAAGCATAAATAGAAAAAACTTTCGCAAAATGCTTGACATGAATCTGCCTCCATGCTATATTGAACTTGCGTAAAATGCAAGATTTCAGAAAGGAGGTATCGTTTTAATGTCTTACGGCATAGACTCAAATGAATTAAGAAAAGCTATGATTGACGCCGATATTCACACCATTGTTGATTTGGCTTCTTGTTCTGGAGTGGACAGAAACACTATTGGAGCCATTTTAAACAACAAGGCCAAGCCCTCTGCTTCCGTCATTGAGAAGCTTGCGAAGGCTTTGTCTTTATCTGGTGAGGATATTGGGCGTATTTTTTTTAAGGAAGAACTTGCATAAAACGAAAGTTTACACAGAAAGGAGACCTATGAAAATACTCACAGCGGCACAGGTCAAAAAACTCCCTGTCGGCACCGATGTCAGACTCGTCAGGGAAAGCACAGGCCGGACAGGTCTTTTGTGGGTGGTCAAGAGCGGAAGGAAGAAGATGCTCAGAGGTGTCGTCACCGGCCATCTGCACGAAATCAAAGACAGACAGGGCTGGCACTACGAGGAGGTGGACAAAGATGACAAAAACGGAGTTGGCAAAGGAGATAACCAGAGCTAACAACGGCAGTCCGTTGATTAAGCTGTCGAAGATCGCAGAGCTCGTGGGCGATAAGAACGCCCAGCGGGTGAAGAGGACATATCTTGAGGGGCTTGAGGTGATCGGCAATCGGTACTTTGTGCCGGAGGTCGCCGAGGCCTTGAAGAGAAACGCAAAAATACTGTAGGAGGTGAAACATGACTGATAGGATAATGACATTCCTGAGCGGATGTTGCGCTCCGTTTCTTGTCTGGCTGTTGCTGAGCTGGGCAGATGTGGTCGCTAATAATGTGGACGGGACTGTCCATGCATGGAATTTATTCATGCTCATGACCCGTTAACTACCAACAAATACTCGGTGTCCTGCAGCGGATGGGCGGTTATACACTCCATAGTTAAATGTTAGCCCTTACCTTCTTGTTATTGATAGATCACTGCCAGCCGCCCGTCCACTAGAGGGCATCGAGGGAAAGGAGTATATGAGGACGGATAATCCGTACAGAGATTTTATGGAACACGAAAGAGAAGCAGAACGCTGGCTGAGAAGCAGGCCGATATGCAAGGTCTGCGGAGAACACATACAGGACAACGTGGCTTTTTATGAGCCTACGATCGGCTGGATCTGCGACAAGTGTATGTACGAATATAGGAGGTATATAGAATGCTGTTAACTATTACCCAGGGATATGATCACATTCGATTTAACGTCAAGGACAGAGACGAGGCAGCCAACATCATTACAGCCATAGTCCCCTACATCGGGAAAGTGGAAACAAGCTTTGGCCTGATGGAAGAGACGGAGGAGCCGGAAGAGGAAGAGTAAATGGGAAAGCCTTTATCCGTAGAAGAGATAAAAGAGCTGCCTGTGGGCACGGTAGTCCTCCTCAAGAAGGATAACTTCTGGAAGGCTACCAAGTATAGGGTAGTGGAGCTCAACGGGCTTAAATGCCTTTGTGGAGTCCATACAGGCAGGCTCCTGACGATCAAACCGAGACCCAAAAACAAGATTTATTATGAATTGCTATAAAAAAAAAGAGTGCCAAGGGTGGCGACCCTTATATGGCACTCAGAGGAAGATAAGAGAGGGGGCATGATGATGGACATCAAGATCATTGAATCGGACGGCAAGGTCCATCTTCCTGGCAGGACAATCCCATACTGCAAGCCAGGTCAGCAGCCCATTGTAAGGCTGACAGTAGAAGCATACAACGCGCTGATCGACATCACAAACGCGTCATCGCTGTCTGTCGGGAAAGTAGCATCAGAGATCATCCTGCAATCACAGGACAGGATCGTTTACGAGAAGGAGGAAATGAATGGTTGAAGGAGGCAGCGGCATCCGCACAAAGCTGATGCATATACAGACAGAGTTGAAGGCCCCGAAGAACCTTTATAATTCTTTCGGGAAATACAAATACAGGAACCTTGAAGGGATATGCGAATCAGTAAAGCCCCTGTTAGCCAAATACGGCCTTGCAATGACTATGGAGGATTCTGTCAGGCTGGTTGGCGACCGAGTATATGTGAGGGCCTATGTCCTTCTGATGGACATCGAGAGCAAAGAAACTGTTGACTGCACGGCTTATGCTCGAGAGGCTTCCACCAAAAAAGGGATGGATGATTCACAGATCACCGGAACGGCCTCCAGCTATGCAAGAAAGTATGCCCTCAGTGGGCTCTTTTTATTGGATGATACGAAGGATGCTGACACGGACGAGTATCACACAATGACAACCAGAACGAAAAAGGCAACCAAGGCAAAGGATCCTGATCCGGAGCCCGAGGATGAAATCGAAAGGATCAAAAATCAGCCGATCGGAAAGACCAAGGCCGTGGCATTTGCCAAGAAGCTGAAGGCCGAAGGAATCAGCGCCGCCTTCGTTTGCGGATTATATAGCGTGGCGAAACTCTCCGAGATGACAGAGGAGATGCTGTCCAATGCAAATGAGCGCCTGAAAGAAATCAAATCCAAGCAGGAAGAAGAGGAGGCAAAGAATGAATAAGGTTGTTTTGACCGGAAGACTGACAAAGGATCCTGATGTCCGTTATACGAACGGAGGGAATTCAATCGCACGTTTTACAGTCGCAGTGGACAGAAGATTCAAGAGCAAGGACGGGAACGGACCGGATGCTGATTTCCCTGGCGTGGTGGCTTTTGGAAAGACAGCGGAATTCCTGGAGAAATACTTCCATAAAGGGATGAAGATCAATCTTGTCGGACGGATTCAGACAGGATCATACAAAAAAGAAGATGGCACTACTGTTTACACGACCGATGTAGTAGCGGAGGAGGTGGAGTTTGGAGAGAGCCGCGGATCGTCTGATCAGAACAATCAGAAGCCCGGAGGACATCCGGATTCGAAAAACGAATGGATGAATGTCCCGGACGATGCAGGCGATGACCTCCCATTCATCTGATGACAATCCAAGTAGATACGAGAGAAAAGTCCCGCGCCATTAAAACGATCCTGCAGACATTCGATGAGAATGATGTCCGGCATTATTCGAGTAAATTGTTTGTCGGCGACTATATGAGCCTGGATAATCCTCGCTTGATCATTGACCGGAAGCAGAACCTGACGGAAGTATGCAGCAATATCTGTCAGGATCACGAACGATTCAGGGCTGAGCTTATCCGCGCACAGGAAAACGGCATCCAGCTGATCATCCTGGTGGAGCATGGAGATCCAATCTATGACCTGGAGGATGTCAGGTACTGGGTCAATCCAAGACTAAAAAGGCGCGTCAAAGAAAACGGGGAATGGGTCACCAAGACCACCAAGGCGATGACGGGAAAGACCTTGTACAAGATCCTTGTCACGATGGCAAGGAAGTATGGGGTCCAGTATGCCTTTTGTGACAAAGAAAACACGGGAAAGGAGATCATCCGGCTGTTATGCGAACAAAAGAAGACATAAAAGCAAACGTGTCCATGATGGAGATCGTGGCAAAGTATGGATTCCAGCCTAACAGAGCCGGATTCATCCATTGTCCTTTTCATGAAGGCGACAGAGGGGCATCACTGAAGGTCTATGCAGATTCCTACTACTGCTTCGGATGCGGTGCCCATGGCGATATATTTGACTTCATCATGTCCATGGATGGGATTTCCTTCAAAGAAGCATATCTTGAGCTTGGCGGTGAATATGAAAGGCCCCAAATCCAGGGCAGCAAAAGCTCTGGGTTTGCGCGGGCATATGCCGCACATAAGCGCCAGGCGTCACGAGAAGACAGAGAGAAAAAGGCCGCAGCGACAAGAGCTGCTATGGCCAAAAACAGTGACCTGATTGATATGTATCGGCAGATCCTGCCAAGATTGGAGCCTCTGTCTGGTGGTTGGGGCATGGTCTACAATGCCCTCCAGATCCAAATGGTGAAGCATAGCGAGCTAACCGGGGTCCCTTACGATGTGGAGGTGATCCGACTTGAATGATGAAGATATCAGGACACTGACCCAGGAACAACTGCTCTTGCCGGAAACATATACTCAAGTATATGACATTGGCAACACGATCGAGCGCCAGGCGGTACTCACAAAGATGAGGCTCCGGGCCAAGGAGCTGAAGCTCACCAAGGAATTTGATGATTTTGTCAAGGCATTTGAACGGCTGGCCAAGCAGATGGAGAAGGCCAGGAGGGAAGGGGAAAAAGAAGAGCCCCAGGTCCTGAAAGAACACTACACCAATTTCGACTCCATTGACTACCCCGAAATGAAATGCGGGCCATGGATCGCCCACGAAGGCGGTATTTACATTGAAGATCCTAGATTCGGAAAAGTGTCTGCATGCGCTCATCCCATTATTCCAGTTGAACGGATGCGCAACGTGGAGACTGGTGAAGAATATGTCGTGATCGCCTTCAAGCGCCGCGGACGATGGGAACAGATGAAGGTCAAGAAGGGAGTGATCGCCTCCGCCCAAAAGATAATCCAACTTGCTGATTATGGAGTTGCGGTAAACAGCGAGAATGCCAGGAACCTGGTCAGATACCTGTCAGATGTCGATACATTGAACGACAACGATATCAAGGTCAGTAAGTCGACCAGTAAGCTGGGATGGCATGGCGATGAGTTTATGCCATATACAGACGGGCTTTTATTTGACGGAGATGCCAGGTTCAAAAACCTGTTCAATTCAATCACTGAACGCGGCAGTTTGGAGGCCTGGCTATACCACGTGCGACAGATCCGAGAGACCGGACGGCATGAGCCAAGGATAATGCTTGCGGCATCCTTTGCCAGCGCCTTGATTCCCCTGACCGGGCAGCTGCCATTTTTCGTGGACCTCTACGGAGAAACAGAAGGCGGCAAGACGGTAACGCTGATGCTTGCTGCATCTGTCTGGGCAAACCCGGCAGAGAGCCAATACATCGGCGACTTCAAAAGCACGGACGTGGCCCTTGAGGCTCGCGCGGATGTGCTCAATAATCTGCCAATGATCCTGGATGATACGTCCAAGACGTCCCAGCGGATCCAGATGAATTTCGAGGCTGTTGTGTATGATCTTTGCTCCGGAAAAGGGAAGTCGCGGTCCAACAAGGCTCTCGGGCTGAATCGTGAGAATCACTGGTCCTGCTGCTTCTTGACAAACGGAGAACGCCCTCTTGCGTCTTATGTGTCACAGGGCGGAGCTATAAACAGAATCATCGAAGTCGAATGCCTTAGAGATGTATTCGAGAATCCAGCCGAGACGGCAGATCTCCTGAAGCTGAATTATGGCTTTGCCGGGAAAAGGTTCATTGAAATAGTCCTGGAACACCGGGATGAGATCCCCGGCATCTTCAATCAGTATCGTGATCAGCTGAGTGGCGACAATGTGATGCAGAAACAGGTAGATGCTGTTGCCGTCATTCTGACCGCGGATCAGCTGGCAACAGATTATCTCTTTCAAGACAGTAATAATCTGCGTGTTGATGATGTGCGAGACCTCCTGACGGATTATTCCGAGGTTTCCGACAATGAACGCTGCTACGAATTTCTGATTGATAAAATCCGGATGAATTCCGCCAGGTTTGACAAGGATTCTAATATTGAGCAGTGGGGGATCATGAAAGATGGATGTGCCGTGTTTTTCAATGCGGCTTTCAATGCCCTCTGCAGATCTGAGGGATATAGTCGGAAAACATTCCTGGCCTGGGCACTCCGGTCCGGAAAGATCGAGGGTGATTCGCTGGGGAATCCGACAAAGGTGGCGAAAGACCAGGATGGGAAATCATTCCGAGGGGTTTGGCTCATAATTCCAGAAGAAGGTGACGGATTCATGGACGTGGAAGACGAGGACGTGCCATTTATCTGGCTGGAATAGAGGTACATTAATGATAAGTAGAAACAGGTCCAAAAGTTACAAAAGTTACAAGTTACAACAGCGTTTTTATATATATACAAGAAAAAAAGTTTAGTGACTAAAAATATTTTTTTCTATATATATAGGCGAAAAATTTTTGTAACTTTGTAACCGGGCCTTCCAAAATGCCATTAGAGCGCATAACCATGCGGTTTTTGGCGGTTACAAAAATGGTTACAAAAAGTTACAGGGTTACAAAAGTAAAGAGAGGAGCGAACCTTGGCAAACAAAATGAAGGAATACAACCGGGGCCGGGACCAGGGCCTTGACATGGCCTACAGGCTCCTGAAGAGCGAAGGGGAGGAAAAGGCTGCCAATATCATAAATGGCGAGATCAAGAAGAGAGGGAGGATGCCCATTAAGCTGGCGATTACTTCCAAGGAGATGACAGAAGCGCTCGGCCCGATTAAGTGGTGCATGTACGAAAGCTTCATGTGCATGGCCTTGATGGTCTTGCATGACCAGTTCGGCTTTGGCAAGAAGCGGTGTACAGATTTCATTGATCGCTGGAACCTGAAAACAGATTGCCTGTCAGATGGTCTTGTTGACTGGGCTGACATGATCAAGGCAGTAAGGGACGAGATCGGCATTGACGTGCCGACTGCCTGCATGAGAGAGGAGGGACTGATCGCTTGACGATTGAAGATGCAATCAGGCACTGCATTGAAGTGGCGGAAGGATGCACGGTGAAGGAATGTGCTGAGGACCACAGGCAGCTTGCTGATTGGCTGAGGGATTACAAGAGATTGAAAACCATAGAGTTAGGCAAGGCACGATGTACTACCTGCAAGCATTATGGGACTTATGCGGTAGAGTGCCGAGAGTGCTACGAATACAGCAGATGGGAGAGCAAAGATGAAGGATTTGATTAGCAGACAGGATGCGATTGATGCTTTCGGACTTTCAGAAAAAACAAGAAAATATGGCGGTGACCATAGCGGATATGACTACAGGTTGCTTTATGAAATACAGGACATTCTGGAAGGACTGCCATCTGCACAGCCAGAACGGAAGATTGAACTGCACGGGGACGAAAGTGCTATAGAAATCTTGTCAGAATTGAGAAGCTGGTTTTCGTGCTTCGATGAAAAAGAAGGTCTGGCATACCATGCGTTGTCGTTAGCAATTAGGGCGATAAAGGAAAACTCTGCCGCAAGGTCAGAGCGGAAGGGGAAGTGGATAGACAGTAGAGATGTAAGTTGGATGTGTTCAGAATGTGGAAAATGGCTCGATGTTTTACAAGGTGATGTTGATATGAACTTCTGCCCTAACTGCGGAGCAGATATGAGAGGTGAACAGGAATGATAGAAACAATAGGCTTGCGGAATATGGTCGATATGATTCCGAAGAATTTGACGAAGCGATTGAGTGCATTGCATGGATGCCACTACCTGATCCCTATCAACCAAAGGAGGAAGAATCATGACCAGACTTGATAAAGCCATTGAGGACATAAAGAAAGAGTTTGAATCTGCTAAAAAACAGACATTCGTAAGAGATGCTTTAGCATATGCCTTATATCAGGTCTGGAAAAAGTATGATGCAAAAGCAAATGACAGGTATCAGCCAAAGGAGGAATAACTGTGAGGGAAAAAAGAAGTACACATTTTATGAGGAGTAAGCGACTAACCAAGCAACAAGCGATAAAAGCAAGCGACAGGAGGAATGAATGTTAGGATTCATTATCGGTTTCATGATGGGCGCACTGTTTGGCGTGATAACTTTGGCACTGGCACAGGCGGCAAAGGAAGGAGACGACCATGATTGGACTGATCGCAGAGGTGAATGACGGCAAGATAACCCTTGACGATGTCAGCCTCTATGAAATCATAGCAGCCTTGACCAACATCGAGAGGGAACATGCCGGCAAAGGCGAGAGACAGTTCGCCCGGCAGATAAGAGCTGCCATCAATGCCCTTGAGGACATGGGCAGAGTAATCAGGAGGCTTGAATGCAAAAGAAAGACTTATGGATTAACCTGAGTGACCTTGAAGAAGTCATCGGCACTTACGGCATCCGAAGAGACGTGAGAGCAAATGCAGCCATCAAGAACCTGGCTGTTGAGGGACAGATATTCCGCTGGACTCTTGCGGATGATGATATACCGGAAAACGACAATGAGGTACTTGTCTGCGCTCACATCCGTACAGAAGACGGGCTGAGGATGAACGAGATCGAGAAGGATTCCTTTGTTCGGGAAGTCGGATGGATCCTCCACGGGCATCTTGATGCGGAGTTTGATGTAGTGAAATGGGCACCGCTGCCAAAGGAATGACACTAATGCGAGACTACCAGCGACACAAGAATAACAAGTACATCCTGCCTCGTGCGGTATGGCACAAGACCCTCTGGGAGATCCGTGACTACTACCGTATGACCGAGGAAGCAGAGAACCTTCTGGTGGCATCGCCGTCCTCAGACGGTACAGGACGCAAGGGAAGCATCGGCGATCCTACTTTCGCCAAAGCATCGAAGAGGGAGCGACTCCTTCGCCGCATTGATGTCATTGACGAAGCAAAGGCGACCATCCCCGATGAATACCGCAAGGGAGTGTGGGACTCTGTGATGTATGGCACGAGGTACCCAGATGATGCAGACCGTACCACATACGCCAGATGGAAGAGCCGGTTCGTGTATACTGTCGCTGTGAAATTGGGACACTACTGATTATTGCAACACCGGGGAAAAAAATAAATGCTACAATGTTATCGTGACAGAGTGCGAATCAGACACTCTTCACGGCACAACTCCTCTCTGCTGAGAAGAGCGGCACACACTCTCCGATATGAGTGCAAGGGGCGGCAATACCGTCCCTTATTTGTTTGATACTAACGACACCATGCACACCCCTGCGGCAGAGCTCTCGTTTCTTCATTTGTCCTGGGCCCGCGAACATGGCCGTGTAACCTCCTTTCGGGCAGTACGGTAGAACACTGTGCTGTTTTTTAGTGGCGTCATTGGGCGTCAACCCCAAGGGGTGGCATGCGTGGATCAGCGGTCGGGCATCTATCCCACGGTGTCCGACCTTATTTATTGTAAGGAGGAGGTGAGATTGTGGATCTGAAAATTAAAGAACAGGCTTTTGTGCATGAATACCTGATCAGTGGCGGGAATGCATACCAGGCAGCCAAAAAGGCCGGCTATGCTCCGTCAACAGCCAAGCATGCTTATCAGTGGTTGGAGGATGATACCAAGATAAACCAAACTAGCAGGAGACTGCCATTCAAGCCGTATCTGGCCGCTGCCATTGATAAAGAATTAAAAAAGATCGAGGAGGCAAAGATTGCGGATGTGATCGAGATCCAGCAGTATCTCACATCTGTAATGCGAAAAGAATCCAGGTCGGAATGCATAATGGTTGTCGGGACTGGTGAGGGCAGATCTGAAACGCAGATCATTGAAAAGGCGCCGGACGAAAAGGAAGCAATGAAGGCGGCGGAACTCCTGGGAAAAGCCCGGGGCATGTTCTCAGACCGCCTTGATATCAATGCGGATATGGATCTCAATATCACGATCGACTACGGAGATGATGGCTGATGGATATAGCTTTAAAGGCTAATCCTGTTTTTAAGGATGTAGACCGGTCCAGGAAACGCTATGTTGTCATGCGTGGCTCTGCCGGATCCGGGAAGAGCATGGACACTGCCCAACATTACATCCTCAGGCTGATGAAGGATTCCGAAAGAAATCTCCTGTGTGTCAGGAAGGCAGATGTCACGAACAGGGACTCAACCTTTGCGGAGCTCCAGGGCGCGATCTTCCGGATGTTCGGGGAACACTATAAGCGCTACTGGTACATAAATCAGCCCAATATGCTGTTGGAATGCCGTGCAAACTATAATCAGATCATCTTCCGGGGAGTTAAAGACGATAATCAGCGGGAGAAGCTTAAGTCCATCACCTTTAAGCGCGGGAAGCTGACTGACGTATGGATCGAGGAAGCCACAGAGCTGACGCAGGCCGATTTTGAGATCATCGATGACCGTCTTCGAGGAGAGCTGCCGGAAGGTCAGTTCTACCAGATCCGGATGACCTTTAATCCGGTATCGGCACATCATTGGATCAAGGGAGCCTTTTTTGATCGTGAAGATCCTGAAGTGATCACTCATAAGAGTACCTACAAGGACAACCGCTTCATAGATGAGGGATACTATCGAAGGATGGAACGAAGGAAAGAGGTCGATCCGGAAGGATACAAGGTCTATGGACTTGGTGAATGGGGTGAAACAAAAGGCCTTGTACTTCACAACTGGGAAGCCAGAGATATCCCGCTTGACCTTGAATTCTATGATGACGTGGCCTGCGGGATGGATTTCGGTTTTAACCACGCCAATGCAGTATATCCATACGGCTTGAAGGACGGGAATGTGTATGTGCTCCCGGGCTTGTATGGATTCGAGAAGGACACTGCCGAGTGGATCGCAGAGGCAAACCGCAGCGGGCTGATCCCGAAAGACAGGATCATATGGTGCGACTCTGCGGAGCCTGACCGGATCAAGATGTGGAAGAAGGCCGGCTATCGTGCGCAGGCCGTGCAGAAGGAGCCTGGTTCCGTAAAGGCACAGATCGACTGGCTGAAGGGCAATCCGGAACATGCCAAAGGCAGGCCGGTGCGGAGGATGATCTATGTGCATCCGTCCAATACATTTTTTATAAAAGAAATCGGTCAATGGAAATGGAAGCATGACGACAAGAGGAACGTGTATCTCGATGAGCCCGTTCCTTTTTTTGATGATGCCATGGCTTCAATGCGGTATGGCATAGAAGGATGGAGAAAGCCCAGACAGAAGGCCAGGATCAAGACTTTTGACCTGTAGGAGAGATGGAAATGGCAAGAAGGAATAATCAGAATACAATACCTTACCAGCTGCCGGAGCCGTTTTACTGTGATCCTTCCGAGATCGAAAACGGTATCAGCATGGAGCTGGTTGAAAAATATATCAAGCTGCATGAAGACCGGCTGCGGAGATACCACTATCTGGAAGCTCTATACAAAGGCTTTCATGATATATTCCGACAACCGGAGAAGGAAGCATGGAAACCTGACTGGAGGCTTGCAGTGAATTTCCCGAGATACCTGACCACGACATTTTCCGGTTACGGCTATGGAAATGGCATAAAGGTAATGCATCCGGATGATAATGTGGCACAGGCAATTCAGGACTTTGAGAAAAGCAATGAGATCAAGGGGCATCACACCCAGATGGTGAAGTATTGCTGCACATACGGGCACGCCTGGGAATATATGTATCAGGACGAAGAAGGAAGAACCAATGTGACAGCAGAAAAGCCATCTGAACTATTCGTGGTCTACGATGACACGATGAAGAAGAGAGCCTTGTTCGGAGTCCGCTATGGACGGCACAGTGCTGGAAAACACAAAGGGAAGCTTTGCGGAGAGATCATCGGCCCTGAAGAGAACATTCCGTTCGATGCCGGCAGGAAGTTGGATCCGATTCCTAATCCTTACGCTCCAAGACTGTGCGTGGTGGAGTGGAAGCTGAATGACGAACGCATGGGCTTATATGAGACGGTAGCTGGACTGGTGGAGCTTTATAACCATACACTATCTGAGAAGTCCAATGATATCGACTATTTCGCGGAAGCTATCCTTGCGATCATTGGCGTGGAAGTTCAGGAAGAGGACGTACAGAACATGCGTGATAAGCGCCTGGTGAACCTGTATGGCACTGATGATATCAAGGATGCAATCGTACAGTATCTGACAAGACCCTCTGCAGATGGGACGCAGGAGAACTTGCTGACACGTGTGGAACGCCTGATCTATCAGATTGCAATGGTGGCAAATATCTCTGATGAATCATTCGGAACCGCCACTTCCGGGATTGCCCTGGCATACAAACTCTGGTCTACATCCAATATCGTTGGCGATTTTAATACCCTGATTGAAAAGTCGATCAGGAAGCGGATCAAGCTGTGGTCTTCCCTGCAGACGAACACTTCAAGAAGTGATGCATGGGTAGATATTGAAGTGAAGTTCCAGCCGAATATTCCGAGAAACGTCCAGGAAGAGACGCAGACAGCTGCACAGGCAGAAGGCATGGTATCGAAAGAGACACAGTTGTCCATGCTGTCTTATGTACCGGATCCCAAAGAAGAGATCAGGAAGATGGAGGAAGAGGAGCGAAAGCAACAGGAGTCCATCGTGGACCAGCGAATGTTTGCAACTGATACGGCAGAGGTGAATGAGGATGCCGAAGAAGATAACGCCCAGTAGGAACTACTGGCGCCAGCGAGAAGAAGAGCAGCGAAAAAAGAACCTGGAAGACCAGAAGGAATATGACGAAAGAATCAAGTCGATCTACCAAAAAGCGATGGACAACATCCAAAAGGAGATCGACTCTTTTTATGCACGTTATGCCAGAAAAGAAGGAATTTCGCTGGCGGAGGCAAAGAAGAGAGCATCTAAACTGGATATGGAAGAGTACTCCCGGAAGGCGAAGCGGTACGTGGAAGAGAAAGACTTCTCCAAGGAAGCCAATGACGAGATGCGGCTTTACAACATGACCATGAAGGTAAACCGACTGGAGCTCCTGAAGGCCAATATCGGGCTGGAGCTGGTAGACGGATTCAATGATATGCAGCAGTTCTTCGATGAGAAGCTGACAGATCGTACCGTCTCCGAATTTAAAAGACAGGCGGGGATTCTTGGCAAAACAGTCACAGAGACCGAAGCTGCAAAGAGGGCGAAAGTCCTGGTCAACGCATCCTTTCATAACGCCAAATGGTCTGACCGAATCTGGATGCATCAGGATCTGCTGAAGGGCAAACTGGACAGCCTGCTTCGTACCGGTCTGATCCAGGGAAGGAACCCCAGGGAGTTGGCCAGGGAACTGAGAAAAGCATTTGGAGCATCCAGGAGTGACTCGGAGCGTTTAATGCGGACAGAAATGGCCAGAGTGCAAACTGCCGCTCAAAAAGATTCCTTTGAAAGAAACGGATTTGATCGCTTTGAATATATCTGCTGCGGGCTTCCGGATGCCTGCCCCGTCTGCCGATCATTGGATGGGAAGAAGTTCAGCGTCGAGGACATGATGCCAGGAGAGAACGCTCCGCCCATGCACCCCAACTGCCACTGCTCCACAGCCGCTGCCGCTGCAGACCGTAAAGACTTTGATGCCTGGCTGGATGCCAAGGCGGCTGGAGAGACAGATTTGGGGTTTGAGGAGTGGAACAAGGGAAATGATAATGTAACGAAAAACATCTCGACAAAAGATGATGGCGTTGGTATTATGAATGTAGATACAGGAGGCATTAGGAATCAGGATTCTTTAACAGAAAAGCAGATTAATAACTGTATAGATTATGCAGTTGAGCTCGGAATGCCTCGAGAACGTATTGCTTATAGAGATACATATTGGACGGGATATAATCCTGATTATGATATTTTATTGATTGGGACAGACGCTTATCCCAACCCTAAAAGTCAAACGGCAAATGGGAGACTATCATATAAGGCTGCTATAGCACATGAAGTAATAGGACATCGTGAAACGAGTATGCGAGGAACTAGCAGAGATAAGGATGATCCGATGGATGAAGCACAAGCCAGTATTAGAGCCGCCCGATTTTCGCCGGGTCTTTTAAAAAAAGATCGGGAGCTGTTAATTCAAGATGCCAGAGATCGCTTGTTGAAAATTGGAAAGACGCTAGAAGATGTCATAGATGAACTCGATGTTCATGAAAGGTAAACAATGAATGCGATAGATGTTATTACCCTAAATGATAAAGTACTATTATATTGTACCGGGAATGATATACCGGTTGGTTTTTCATGTCGTGAGATTAATATTCAGGGCAATAATTATCATGTCATTCATTCAAGTACATATAAATCTATAAGTGACCAAGTCGCAGCATTAATTCAAATTGATGTAAATCCTGGAAAACTAATTCCTTTAGGTAGGGTTGCTATAGTTGAATAAACAATTATGCAAGTATAATAACAATATAAGCACCTTCAATGAGGGTGCTTTTTTCTATGGAGAAAAACATGGGTAATAGATGGAAACACTTCAAAACAATCTGCAAGCATAAGGCTGTTGTGTTCCATGAGTGTAAGGCCTGCGGCTTGCTATGGCAGGGATTAACACATGATCTGTCAAAATTCAGCCCGGTAGAGTTCAGTTCATCGGCAAAACACTTTCAGGGCAATAAAAGTCCGATAGAAGCCGAAAAGGAATGCTGCGGTTATAGCCTGGCTTGGCAACATCATATGGGGCATAACCCGCATCATTGGGAATACTGGATCGACTATGGAGAGAATGGGGAGATCATTGCTCAGAAAATACCATGGAAGTATGTTATTGAGATGATCTGTGACTGGATCGGCGCCGGCAAGGTCTATGGCGGCGAGAAATGGACGCAGGCAGAGCCGTTGAATTACTATTACAAAGTACGAAAAGGGCGGTATTTCCATCCCGATACAGAAAAACTGTTGGTTACAATGTTAGAGCTGATCAGAGATGAAGGCCTTGAGGCGTTTCGTGAAAAAGCGAGATATCCCGGTTATTTGTATTTTGATTATGAAGGGATATATGTACCATGAAATTATTAGTGTAATTTGAGCGATTATCTGCCCCTCCTAAGAGTCGGCAGTATTGATTTACATAGACACTAGGTGTAGATATGGAGGATAGTCTAATACTATATATATAGTGGGTTCACATAGGGGATAAATGATGATAGAATATTATTAATAAATAATTAGGAGGGAGGCATTAGGCATGACTTATGTATCTTCATTCACTTATTGCGACACTATACAGACTATACCGACGCCGAAGGGGCCTCAACATAATATTATTATGCCATTACAGGTATTGAGACCAGTTAATATACCCAGCAATTATTCTTTCTCTATTGCTTGCAATATTATGGGATTAGATTTGTCAAAAGAGCATGACATAAAGCTTGATTTCGTCAGTCCATCCGGGGCAATTAATGACAGACATGTTGAGGCAAAAATCAAGATTAATAATAATTTACCTGCATCATCAAGTGTTCCCGGCATTCAGTTTAATATAGATATGAGAAATATTGTCCTTTCGGAAGAAGGTATTCATACCACAGTAATTTATGTAGATGAAGCAAAGATTGGAGAGTATAAAATCATGGTGGAGAGAGGTGGTAATAATGGCCAATGAAGTAATAGGAACTTCTTCTCCTGCTTTTAATACTGTAGCCACTATCTGTTCACTTACCCTGCTTACTTCTGGAGCGGTAATGAACAACTTATCTATGAATGTAGAACCAATTCCTGTTATAGGAGAGGCTTCATCAAATACAGATAACTATTACAGGGTTGATGGACCTGCACTGCCATCTAATGTAATTACAATAACTAATCGACTACAGGAAAATCTTGATAAGTTGGAAGAGATTAAGAATTTGCCAGATAATTGGAACGGAAATAATGCGGATGCATTTCCCGGTGCCTTGATATCAAAGGTAAAGGATATTATATTGGGAATATCCATTCAGCCAGAAATGTTTCCAACCGCCGCTGATTCTATTCAACTTGAATATGACGGTCCGTATAATTCCTATCTAGAGTTTCAGATATCGAATAAAGAATTAGCTGATGTTTTTATAATTGATAGCGACGGAAAAGAAAGGGAGTTTTCAGTCAGTTGTTCCATAGGTGAGATTGATAAGGTGGTGAAAAAGTTTTATGGATGATTTCTTTGAGAGTGATGAATCTCTTTACAGAGCTGTTTTTCCACCTGAAAGAATGCGAATGTTTTGGAAATCTGATGGGACAATTACTTCTGCGGCTTTAAAAGATAAAAAAGGGTTATCTGTTGAGAGAGGTTATTATAGATCAGATCAGGAAGTAATGATTGATATGAGAAAGAGTTTTATAGGGAGAATAATAAGCCTGTCTGTTGGACAATGTCGAGCTGTTGGTGCACTTGTTAAATATCTTCCTGGTAATAGTATCTATCATAGTGAAATACATGGAAGTAAAAACCAGAAGATTCTATCAAACCATCAGAGTCATGTGCTTGCTTCTCAGGCAATACTTATTGACGAACATATAATGTAAAGTATACTATTTAGAGGGTACGTATTATTGATTAAGTATATAGAACCACCAGGCTACGGCAAGGTGGTTTTTTCATGCCCGCAAAGGAGGACTAATCAATGCAGATCGCAATAACAATCTTACTGGTGCTGAACCTTGCAGCGGAGATTTATCTGCTGTCAACGATCCGAAAAATGAGATAGGAACTCTGCATGTCTTTTGGTATAGCACAGGAAGGAAGCACAATGATCACCATGTCCATAAGAAAAAACAGCATCCACGTCCACGGCCATGCCGGAGCCGGTCCGCCGGGACAGGACATCGTGTGCGCCTCAGTGAGCATATTGGCGCAGAACCTGATCAGCTCCATCGAGGATCTGACAGAAGATAAAATTACATACAGCGTATCACCAGGTATGGTTGATATAGATTACAGGGAATTGTCCGAAGCATCAAAGCTTCTGGTCGATTCCTTTTTTCTTGGCATCTGCGGAATAGCAAACAGCTATCCAGAGTATGTCAGAGTGCAGTAACTAATACACAGGCAGGCCGTGGATCCGCAGCCCCGGGAGGGGCAGACAAAGCTACGGGAGGCTCCGGGAGGAGCCGGGAAGGAGTTTATATTGAGACACTATACGCCATATGAATTAAAGAGGATGAGTTGGAACCTTCAGTTGTTTGCTGATGGAGGCGAGAATGAAGGCGAAACCGGAGGAACCGAGCCCAAGGGTGACATAGGTGATGGGACCAAAGGGAATGGCGACAAAGGCGGAGACGGCAAGCATAAGGAAGGCGACGGAGACGGCAAAAAAGGCGGTACCCCAAGAACCTATACAGATGCTGATGTAGACGCCATCGTTGCCAAGAAGTTTGCCAAATGGCAGAAGGACCACGAGAAAGACCTGGAGAACGCGAAAGAGGAAGGTCGCAAATATGAGCGGATGTCCAAGGAACAGCGCGAGGAAGCTGACCGGGAAAAAGAGGAGCAGGAGGCCGCAAAGAAAGACGCCAGGATCCGAGAACTGGAAGATCAGATTGCTACGAGTGCCCTTCGTGAGTCTATCGCAAAAGAAGTGGAAGCTATGCCGGAAGGCATTACAGCATCCCAGGACTTCCTTGATCTGGTGGTTACCGGTGATGAGGATGCTGCCAAGGCCAATGTCGATAAGCTGGTCGGTCTGATTCTTGCAGACCGGAAGGTCCAGGAAGGGAAAAGAGCCAAGGGCACAACCCCCAAAAGCTACAGTGGAAATGGCGGAAAACTCAGCCCGTATGAGCGTGTTGCCAATAAGTACAGGAAAGGATGAGTATGATGAGAAAGAACAGAATGTTTAACCTGCAGATTTTTGCAGCAGGAGAGAACCAGAACGAGCCGATTAGAACTTATGTACCGGAGCTTCACGGTATTCTTGAGAGCGTGTTTGCCGTAAAGTCTTACTGGAGCGACTTTTTTACACCGCTCCAGCTGCTTGATGGAATCAGTCATAAAGACGTGGCATTTACTATCAAGACCAACGATGTAGCTGCAGCAGTCACTGCCGGTTCTCTGGAGTCCGGTGGGACACCTGCCTATGATACCGGTGCAGCTGTTGCTTTTGGCAACGGCACAGGTTCCACCAACCGTTTCGGCAACAGAACAGAGGTGAAGTACACTGACACTGATGTACCTTATACCTGGGATTGGGTATACCACGAGGGTATTGATAAGCATACTGTGAATGAGGATTTCGATGAGGCCAATGCCCGTGAGATGGAGAAGATCTCCACAGGTATTACTGGAAAGTTCAATGCTAAGCAGGGTGCTTATCTTGCGGCCAATGCAGGTAAGACTGTATCCGTAAACATCAGTGCAGCTGATCAAATCACCAGTGCACAGGCTATTGCAATCTTTAACGAGATTGATGCCTACATGACTGACCAGGAAGTTGACGAGACCCTGACCAGAGTTGCGGCAGTTACTCCGGCCCTTTACAACGCGATTGTAGATAACAACCTGTCCACAACTGCTAAAGGCTCTGATGTGAACATCGACCGCAATGAAGTCCGCATGTTTAAGGATTTTGTAATCCGTAAACTGCCGACTAAGGCATTTGCATCCACAGAGGCTTCCGGCAGTGGTGATAGCGCAGTAGCCGCTACACAGGATCTGTGTATCGCAGGCGTTCAGGCTATGGGCGTACCGTTTACCGGTATCGAGACAGCAAGAGCTTTTGAGGCTCATGACTTTGATGGCACTACTCTGCAGGGAGCAGGCAAGGCTGGTCAGTATATCTCCAAGGATAACTGCAAGGCACTTGTAAAGGTAACTGCTACAGTGACGGGTGCCTGAGTCCCGATATATCTAGCAAAGAGGAGGAGCAATGAGCTATAAAGTAATTAAAGGTTTTTACGATCTGGAAGACGGAAAGCAAACGAAGTCAGGAACCATTTATCACTATTACGAAGAAGGGGACCCGTATCCACGGAGCGGGATCAAGCCGTCCAAGGAGAGGATAGATGCCCTGTCGGGAAACAATAACGCTCAGGGCTGTCCTCTGATCAAGAAGTCTTCCGGATCAAAGAAAAAGGGGTGAGACATGTGTTGGATGACATAAAAACGATCCTCGGAATCTCCGGAGGAGAACAGGATGAACTGATCTCATCCCTTTATTCAATGACAACTCAGAGGTTGATCACTCTTCTTGGTACGGGAGTAGAGACCGTTCCTGATGACCTGTCGTATATCGTGACAGAAGTCACGGTGGCCCGGTTTAACCGGATCGGGTCTGAAGGAGTGTCATCCCATTCTGTAGAAGGGGAGACCATGACATGGAGCCAGAACGACTTTGATCCGTATATGGACGACATCAACAGTTGGCTGGACTCCCAATCGAAGAGCAAAGGCCGGGTGAAATTCCTATGAGGTACGATACTCCGGTATTCTTTCAACGGATAACACCAGGGCCTTATGATGCCTCTACAGGGAACTATGGTCCGGATCAGCTGCAGGAAGATTGCAGATATGCTTCTGTGACGGGTACCAGGACAGAGACCCTGCGACTGCTGTTCGGCGAGATCCGGCAGGGGGTCAAGACGATCCAGCTGCAGAATCATTTTGATCAGCCATTCGACAGGATTCGCATCGGCGACCGTCTTTATTCGGTTGATTATAAAAGGCCGTTGAGGCATAAGGATGTCTATATCGTGTCGGAGGTGCAGTGATGGGAATTAAAATCGAAGGCCTTGAAGAGCTCCAGAAAGCCCTGATCAAGAATGCAAACATTGATGACGTGAAAGCTGTTGTTAAACAGAACGGCGCAGAGCTCCAGAGTAAGATGCAGAGAAAAGCGAATTTCATAGGACACTTTGAATGGCAGAGCGGCCGAGGCAGGGTTTTTGTAAAGCCCACCGGAACGACCAAGAGAAGCATCACCCTGGAACTCAGAGACGGGGGCTTGACTGCGGCCGTAGGTCCATCCACTGAGTACAGCCCGTATTTGGAATATGGCACACGTTTCATGGATGCCCAGCCATTTGTAAAGCCTGCAGAGAACGCACAAAAAACAATATTCTTAAGGGATATGGGCAAGCTGCTGAATAAGAAGTAGGTGATAACATGGATCCGCAGCAGGAACTATTTGCATCAATAAGAACAGCGATAGAATCACTTGGATACGATGTATATGACGGAGCTCTTCCGCCTGAGGATACACCGTATCCTTTTGTCTATATTGGCGAGAGCCAGCTGGTAGATGATATGGGCAATAAATCACAGATCCTTGCAAATGTTTATCAGACGGTCCATGTCTGGCATAATAATGTCCGCAGGCGCGGCGATGTTTCATCTATGCTTTTTGCCATAAAGGCAGCCTGCAGAGGCATTACAGATACCGGGATCTATTCATGGTGGATCCGGGCCTGTGATCAGAGGATCTTGAGTGATTCAACAACAAAGACACCGCTCCTTCATGGAGTGATCGAACTCGAGTATAAACTTATTGGAGGAAAAGTATGAAAAATAAGATTGATCTTCAGCTTTTTGCTGAGGCGGTACAGGGCAAAAAGATTGTCTATCTGTACCGTGTACATGAACAGGCAGCAACCGAAGACGGCGTCATGCTTGCCTTTACTACAGAGAACTCTATGTCTATCGACAAGGATGCTGATTCGACAGCAACAAAGGATGGCCCGATCCGTACCCCGGGAGAGCCTGAGATTGAGATCGAGTCCACATCCATCTTTAAGAAGGGTGACACAAAGATCGATGAGCTTAAAACAGCAATGCTGGGAGACAAACTGATCGAGATTTGGAGGGCAAACCTGGAGGCACCGGTCGCTAATCAGAACAACAAGTTCTCCGGAACATATTACCAGGGATATCTGACATCCTTTGAGGAGACTGCAAATGCCGAGGATTTTGTTGAGTATTCCCTGACCTTTGGAATCAATGGCAAGGGCGCCGATGGAAATGTTACTGTAACTGCTGAGCAGCAGGAAGCAGCTGCATATGTATTTGCCGACACTCCCAGAACAGGAGCCTAAGCAGAATAAACTAACCATGATCGGAGAGTGGGTCTAATCAAACGGATCCGCTCTCTTTTTATTTGATAAAGGAGGGCATAAATGCACGAGATAGTAATAGGCGGAGTTTCGTATCCTCTTAATTTTGGAATGGGCTTCCTTCGGGAGGTTAACAAGCAGGCTAAGGTTCCCGTGGCCGGATTCCCGGGTAAGTCGATTGACCTTGGCTTCAGATACCTTTACGGAAGAATGACCGGCGTGGAGGATGTGGAAGCACTGGAAACGATCCTGCTTGAAGGAAACAGAAACCAGAACCCCAGGCTTACGATTGCGGTCCTGGATAATTATATCGATGAAGAGGTTGAGGACATTGATGAGCTCTTCAAAATGGTGACTGATTTTTTAAAGCAGACAAATGCATTGAAGAAGACAATCCGGCTGATCGAGGAGGAACAGATGACTCAGGAGACTCCGGAGAGCTAAAGAGCTTTGAAGAGTTCTACCGCGAAACGGCAGTCTTTTGCTTCCGGTTCATGGGTTTTACATCTACCAGACAAGTAGATGAGATGACCCTGGCAGATTACGATCTGCTTGTCGAAGCGATGAAGCTTAAGAATGTCGATCAGGATTACCGCACTCATCAGCAGGCCTTCCTTAACCATGCAGTCAGGGCAAGCAAAGGTAAAAAACAGACGCCAAGATACAAGAAGTTTAAACAGTTCTTTGACTACGAGAAGGCCGTTAAGCGCATCAAGGAAAAGAAAAAGACCGGATTACTGTCGCGGGTAATGGATGCCATGAAAGAAAAGGGTGACGATATAGATGACTGAAACACATACAATAGAAGCTATTCTGACAGCAAGAGACCAGGGCTTCATTGCAGGAATGGAGGCGGCTCAAAAGTCCGCCAATTCTCTGGGCGGCACCATTAAAAGCGGCTTAGGATTCGGCTTTCTTGCCGGGATCGGCTCCAAGGCAGTCGGCCTGCTCACTAAGGGGCTTGATAAGATTGCCAGCCATACAGATGCTGCCATCAGCCGTGTGGATACATTAAATCAGTTCCCAAAGATGATGAAACAGATGGGGTTTTCGGCAAAAGATTCTGAGGCTTCCATACAGAAATTAGGAGACAGCATCAATGGGCTGCCAACGACACTGGACGAGGTGGCGAAATCTACGCAGAGCCTTGCCCTGCTGACAGGTGACCTTAAAGGAGCTACGAAGCTCTCCATAGCATTAAATGATGCTTTCCTTGGATCCGGAGCATCCGCAGATGAGGCCTCCAGGGGATTGACACAATATTCCCAGATGCTTTCCAAGGGCAAGGTTGACCAGCAGTCCTGGAACACCCTGCTCGATACGATGCCTGTCGCCCTGACAAAGGTGGCAAATGCATTTGGCTTTACAGGGGCATCCGCGAAGACAGATCTATATGATGCTTTAAAGAGCGGAGCCATCACATTTGACCAGTTCAATGAAAAGTTTATCGAACTGGACGGAAGATCGGAAAAGACCGGCGAGGCGATTTCCGGATTCTCTAAGCTGGCAGAAGAATCCACAAAAGGTATAGCGACTTCCATGCAAAACGTTGGCTCTGCCATCACTAAAGGTCTGGCCAATACGATCACAGCCATCGATAACCTGATAAAAAAGACGACTGGCCTTGATGGAATCGCCGGTATTTTCGATGAGATCAAGAAACAGGTCAATAATGTATTCGGAGCGTTCAATGGCCAACTTGAAGGGCTGGAGTCAATCGGGGATGTAATTGACTTTGTAACCAGTAAGTTTGGCGGATTATTTGCTGTTGTTGGCGGAGGAGCTGCCGCTGCAAAGATGTTCCAGATATTCAGCATCGGCGAGAAGCAATTAAATAAGTTTTCCGGGAAACTGGGCACAGCCAAAACGATGGCCAAGGGAAGCTTCGAGAAAATGAAAACCATGGCCGACAAGACAGGCTCGGCTATGCAGAAGATAGTGCCTAAGGGCATTACCGAGAAGATTCAGAAAATGACCGGTACCGCTACTGAGAAACTTTCCGGAATGACAGGGAAAATTGGGAAAGTCGGCGGCAAGATTACATCTGTTTTTGGAAAATTCGGTGGAAAGATGGCAGGCGGTCTTGGAAAGATGATGAGCCTTGCCATGAAGAGCCTGATGCCGGCAGCCGTAGTCGCAACTGCCTTGGCCGGGCTAGGCCTTCTGTATCAGCAGTTCGGAGGACAGATTGACCAGATCCTTGCGTTGGCTCAGACAAAAGGACCTGAGATCATTCAAAACCTCGCAAGTGGTATTACTTCCGCCTTGCCGGGGCTGATTGCCTCCGGAGCTCAAATGGCAGCAGGGCTTCTGGATACTCTGGCAGCAAATCTCCCGGCAATAATCACAGCCGGAACTGACATTATCATTGCTCTGGTTTCAGGCCTTGGATCAGCGATGCCGACACTGGTCCCTTCAGCTATCAACGCGATCGGAACATTTGCGAGAAGCGTCCTTACAAACCTTCCTCGCCTTGTAGCCGCAGGAATGCAGTTACTTGCTTCATTGGCTCAGGGAATAGGCAGTAATCTGCCGATGATCGTGCAGGGAGCTATGTCAGCGATAGGAGAATTTGCTCAGTCAATAGCAGCAAATCTTCCTTCGATTCTTACTGCCGGTGTGAGTATTATTGCTTCGCTCCTGGGAGGAATTCTGCGGAGCATTCCGACTCTGATCGGAAGCATCCCCACGCTGTTCGGGAACGTAGTTTCAGCTATTAAGTCAGTTGACTGGATAGGACTTGGCGGAGATATTATCGAAGCCATCGCTGAAGGCCTGTTGGGAGCAGCAGGAAAAATTGGCGGAAAGATCATTGGCGCCTTTTCCGGTGCAAAGACCCAGGGGAAACAGAGCGGTAAGGATGTCTCCAAAAGTGCTGCTGAGGGAGTGAAGGCCGGAGAGGCTGATGTAAGCAAGGCCGCCACGGACCTAACCAACAAACTGGGCGTGGACTTGTCAGGAGGCATAGAAAATATCTCTGGATCTACAAACAGTTCCATGGCTGATCTTTCAGCTTCGCTTGCTAATACACTGGCCAGTGGCGACACTAGCCAGGCAAGGACAAAAGGCCAGGAGACTGGAGCTGCTTACGTAGAAGGCATGAAGACAGGCATCGCCCAGCTGCCGGCAGTAGCTCAGACAGCCATAGAAGGCTTCATCACAACACTTTCAGGAAGCGTAGCAAGATTCGTTTCCATTGGAGCTCAGGCAGCAGCAGGATTCAAGGCCAGCTTCTCGACAGGAATCGCAACATCACTGGCTCCAATTGGAGTGATCATCAGGATGGGCGCAGCTCTAAGAGGAGCAGGAGCTGCCGCAGTCAGAGTGAGCTCGGCCCTCGGAGCAAGATTCGCAGCCGGCGTTGTATCAGGCATGGCTCGGGCAACGAGTGCAACCACTTCCGGAGTGAAAAGAATCGTATTGACGATGAGAAAAGGTGCTCCGGCCGCAATCGTAAGCGGTAAGGCTACAGGAACAGGTTATATAACAGGGCTTAGACTCAGTATCGGCAAAGCCGGGAGCACGGCAACATTGCTGACCAAGACAACGGCCGCCAAACTACGGGCTGGCAGGCCGGCTGCGGTCTCCGCCGGAAGGATGATCGGTGCCGGATTCGCTACCGGAATGAGGTCCACGTTGGCGCAAGTCAGGTCTGCCGCAAATGCAATGGCAGCTGCTGCAGATAAAGCAGTCAGGGCAAAAGCAAAGATCAAATCCCCTTCCCGTGTGTTTATGAGCCTTGGTAATTATGTTGGCGAAGGCTTTGCAATGGGAATTGATGATATGCATAAACGTATCACGAAGGCAGCGCAAGACATGGTATATGTGCCAAACGAGTATATTCCTGCATTGGCCGGAAACTTCTCCGGCGAGCTGTCGGAGGATTACGACTACTACAGAACTGCAGACTACACTATCAGCGTTCCGGTTCAGGTGGATGGCAGAACGGTTGCCAAGGCGACTGCAAAGTATACAGAGGACGAGCTTAACAAAATGAACACCAGGAACAACCGCAAGAACGGAATCAGGTAAGGGAGGAAGAAATGAGCATATATCCATTTGTTGATACTACGGAACTGCCGACAAACAATTTCCTCCCTTCGGAGGCAATGAAAATCGATGGGGAATATATCGAGAATCAAATAGAAGGGTATCGGACCCTTTATGTCTCCGGCAGAGAACCACTGGTCCAAGCCTTGAATTACTTCGAGAGCGAAGCGGTCAATGGTGGCCGTTATAAGTCGAAAAAGTTCCCGATAAGAACACTGACGATCGGCTATCAGCTGCTGGCAGAAACCCCTGAAGAGTTCAGGGAGAAGTTCAATCAGCTGGGCGGGATCCTGAATACTCTTGACGCTGAACTGATCTTTGCTGATGAGCCTGACAAGTACTTTGTCGGATCACCTTCGGAATTAGGAGAGGTTCCGACAGGAAGAAACAGTATCACTTCTGAATTCACGGTCACCTGCCTAGATCCTTTTAAATACTCAACAGAGACAAATACAGTATCTCATGTATCAGACGAAAAATCCCTGATCGTAATAGATTATGGCGGAACAGCTCCTGCATATCCAGTGCTTACAGCTGCGTTCCCGAGGGTGAACAGCTCTGTCGGAGAAGAAACCAGTAAAGGAGACTGCGGATATGTGGCCTTCTTTGATGACGAGGAGCACATCATTCAGATGGGCGATCCTGAAGAAGAGGATACAGCGAACCTTCCCAAATCGCAGGTCCTTGTCAATCAGGCTTTTACAACATATTCCTCTTCGAACTGGCCGGCGAATGCAGGGATAACACCTGGCTCAAACTTCACGAAAACAGGAGCTGCGGCCATCAAGACTGACGGAGCCTCAAAAAAGATGGTCGCAGGCAATACATTCGGATCCGGAACCAACTGGCACGGCCCGACCATAACAAGAACCATACCCGCTGATGGAGGAGGGGCTATAGGGGCAGCCAATTTCCGGGTAGATTGGAGCCAGAGGATGTGCTTGTCCAACTGGAAGAACAATCGTCAGAAAAGCTCCGTGGTGAAGCAAAAAGGAGCATTCCAGCTGTCTCTTGTGAATGTGAGCGGAAGCACTAGGAAGATCATTGCCGGGATCAAAATTCTTAAATCATCATCCGGTGATAAGGCCACGTTGTATATGACAGTCAATGGCAGTGATGTCTTCAGTAAGTCGATAGCCCTGACTTATTACAACACCTTCTTTGGGTACAACAAGAAGAAAAGCAAAAAGTCCAAAGCGACAACCGCTATCCTGTCATCCATGATCACAAAGAGCGGCGGGACGGTATCCTTCAATATTGCCGGGTTAAAGAAGAGCTTCACCGATGACAACATCGCCAGCACTCTGGTGCATGAAATAACAGTAGGATTTTATAACTACGGGACCGCTGCCGGCCTATACAACAACGGGTGCCATTCCATTAAATTCACAAAAGACGCATGCGACACAGTCGTTGATATCCCCAATAAATTCAGCGCAGGGGACGAAGTTAGTGCTGACTGCCGGGAAGGGCAGATCTTCCTGAACGGGAAACCGGTTCCTGAGTTTGGAGCCCTGGGAAACGACTGGGAAACCTTTGTGCTGACTCCAGGAGAAAACCAGATCGGCGTGGCATGGTCCGACTGGGTGGAAACAGAATGTGAGCCAAGCTGCAGCGTGACCTACAGGGAGGTGTTCCTGTGATTCTTTACTTTGCGGACAGGGGCATGGATATCCTTGGGATGGCAGCTACCGGCCTGCCGTCCAGAAATGCTTTCATGATTTTGGAAGACAAGAAGTCCGAAGACATCGACAGCGGCGTATCTGTCTTTGAATGCACCATTGCATGGACAGAAGAGTCTCAATTAAAAGCACAGGAAATGTGTGAGGCGGGGAATTACATCCTCCGGAGCAACGATGATGCGAATGAATTTTATACCATCATTGATGAAACAATCGATACCGAATCCCAGACAATAGAGATCTATGCCGAGGATGCAGGGCTGGATCTGCTCAATGAGGTAGTGGGAGAATTTGAAGCTGATGCCAGCCACGACGCACTCTGGTATATCAACAAATACATTGATGATTCTGGATTCGAAATAGGGACATATCAGATACCCAACACAACCAAAAAGCTCAAATGGGACGGAGAGTCAACAGTCACTGAAAGGCTTGCAAGCATCGCCACTGAATTCGGAGGATTTGAAATTTCATATTCCTTCAAAGTGAAGGGGCTCAAAGTGGTCCATAAGTATATCAATGTATATAAGAAGCGCGGGAAGAGCGCAGGGATCAAGCTTCGGCGCAATAGAGAAGTAAAAAAGATTACTACCAAGCGAAGCGTAGCAAACCTCGCAACCGCATTCAAATGCAAAGGCGGAACTCCTTCCGGGAAAAGCAAGCCTATAACTCTGGCCGGCTACAGCTATGATGACGGCGAATACTATGTCAGCGGTCAGCTCCTCTGCTGCAGATCAGCCGTAAAGAAATGGAGCCGGTATCGATGGGAAAACAGAGGGCTTTCGAGCGGTGAAGGGCATTTAGTAAGGGAATACAGCTATGATACAACCTCCCAGTCTACTCTCTGCAATCATGCAATAGCAGAGTTGAAAAAAGTGCAGGACACAGAGATCAACTACGAGATAGAGCTTGATCTCATACCTGAAGGCGTTGAGATCGGAGACTGGGTTGATGTTATTGATGATAACGGAGAACTGTATGTCGGAGCCCGTGTGCTGAAAATGGAAACGTCCGTGGTTGATCAAAAATGCTCGATAACTCTTGGAGAGTTCCTGATCAAGAACAGCGGCATTTCCGGAAAGGTGTTGGAACTGGCTTCAGAGTTCCAGCGACTGTCTGCCAATCGGACATGGTTTACCTGGTTTGCATATGCCGATGACGATCAGGGAACAAATATTTCTCTTTCGTCCACCGGGAAAGCCTATCTTGGCATTTCTGCAAACCATACTTCGGAGACAGTCGAAATCAGCGATCCCTCGGTTTTTGCCTGGACAAAGATACAAGGAGAACATGGAGATGCGATAACCGTTTCTGTTGATTCCTCAAACGGGCTGCTTTTTAAGAATACCAAGATTTCAACACTGCTGACCGCCCGGGTCTTTAAGAGCGGAGTTGAGCTGGAAGCTGCTGCTATTGCCGGATTGGGAGTCCTTAACTGGTATAACAGCAGCGGAACCAAAGTTGGATCCGGCAAGACATATACTGTGTCTGTCAACGCACAGGCCGTTACCTACACAGTAGAACTAGAGGAGGGATGATCATTGGCGATAGCTAGCGAAACAGTTACCTTGGCAAGAGTGGACGACGGCGACAACGGCCGGGGCATCCTGTCCACAGAGATCAAATACGGCACCAGTGACAGCGCATCAACGCAGCCGTCCAGCTGGAGCGCCACAGTGCCCACGAGCATCGCCAAAGGCAAATGGCTGTGGGTTCGGACTGTGATCAACTACACCGATAACACGTCCAATACGACATATCAGAAGTCCTATATCGGCACCGACGGAGAGGACGGCACATCGGTCTATATCCAGTCGGCGACCAAGAGCGGGCACACGACCACGGTTGTCATTGCAGACAGCGACGGCAACACTAACACTCTGACCATTGTTGACGGAGAAGACGGGTCTGACGGCACGCCCGGAGCAAGCGGATATGTCCATACTGCATGGGCTAATTCTGCCGATGGCACCACTGACTTTTCGACTACGGTCAGTTCCGGCAAGAAGTACCTGGGAGTCTATACCGACCACACGCAGGCAGACAGCACGAGACCTGCTGATTACAGTTGGAGCCTGATCAAGGGAGACAAGGGAGACCAAGGGGCTCAAGGCCCTCAGGGCGAACAGGGTGCCAAGGGAGACAAAGGCGATAAAGGTGATAAGGGAGATAAGGGAGACACTGGAGAAGCAGGAGCAAAAGGAGATAAAGGCGATGATGGCGTAACGTATTACACCTATTTCGCCTACGGAACTAGTTCCAGCGGTGCGAACTTCAGTAAGACACCGACTAGCACAAGCACCTATATCGGCGTCTGCATCACCACCGCCACCACGCAACCGACCACACCTGCCAGTTACACATGGTCGCTGACAAAGGGCAACACGGGAGCACAGGGCGAAGCAGGGGCAAAGGGTGACAAAGGTGAGGACGGAATCACAAGGTACACCTACTTTGCTTACGCTACAAGCTCCAGCGGCGCAAATTTCAGCAAAACTCCGACTTCAAGCAGCACCTACATCGGGGTATGCACCACTACGGCAAATACACAGCCCACAACGGCATCCAGTTATACTTGGTCACTGACTAAAGGTAACACTGGAGCAAAGGGTGACACAGGAGATAAAGGGGATACTGGCGATAAGGGCGACAAAGGCGATAAAGGAGATAAAGGAGACGCTGGTAAAGACGCCTATACGGTTATTCTCACCAATGAATCCCACACCTTCGCAGGCTCAACTTCTGCGGCACTGGCAGGAAGCACCACCTGTAATGTAGTAGCCTACAAGGGCGCAACCCAGATGGCGGCTACGATCGGCGAGATCACGGGACAGCCAACGGGAATGACCACGAGCATCACCAGTAACGGCACGACATCCGCTTACTTCACGGTCACGGTCACTACGGAAATGACCACGAAGAACGGCGTGCTGACGGTTCCTGTCACTGTAGACGGGAAGTCCTTCTCCATGAAGTTCACCTACAGCCTTGCGCTGAAGGGAGAACAAGGGGAGCAGGGTGAACAGGGAGAGCAAGGAGAGCGCGGAGAAGCAGGAACATCGTTCAAATGGAACCTTGTGCGAGGAACAGATACTTTAAAAAGCGGAGATGGGCTTTGGACATCAGGAACATGGAGAACAACAGGAAACGCAGGAACGGTTGCATATAATCAAGATATTGCGGATTCTCCCGTAGCCTCTGTTACAAAAGGCGTAACTATTACAGCAACGACCGCTAATTCAAGCATCGGAATCACGCAGGACAGATGCCCTATTCGTAAAGAACAGATTACGCAGTCCGTTTGGGTAAAAGGCTCTACCGGGGATAAAGTCAGATTACAGCCAATCTGGTCTGATACATCGGGAGAAACGGAAAGCGGCTCAAAAGATATTACCCTTACTGATGGAAACTGGACACGTATAGAGTGGACAAAAACTCCAAATTATGCTCACGATTCTGTATCACTTTGTTATATCGTTTATCTGGCAAAGACGGCAGGAACCACGCTGACTATATGTTGTCCAAAACTTGAGTACGGCAGTCCTGCATCTGAATGGTGTCTTGATGAAAATGAATATCGTACGAATATTGGTGGAAGAAACATCCTTCGTGATTCAGAAACAATGGCATCAATGTGGTATGCCAATACAAATGCCACTATATCGAATGGCGTTGCAACGCTGACGGGCATTTCCAGTGCATGGAGTGCAGAACTTAGAACAAGCAAATTTGATGCTTCTGTATATGATGGCAATGAATCCGTTATATCGTTCGATTATAAATCAACGGCAAATTGCACCATTCACAGAGTTTATGCAAGTACAAGTGTTGATAAGGATAGCGCATCATGGACTCGAACCAGGTACATCGGAGCAAATTTCACGATTCCGAGTTCTGGCGGTGAATGGAAAAGATATGTTATGTCGGGTGCAAAAATATCCGTAGCATCATTAACTAATGGGTCTGGCGATGTAGTAAGCGGCTATTTGCAGTTCTACAACAGAACAAATAATGCTGTATTCCAAATGCGGCATATACAATTCGAAAAAGGCAACAAAGCAACCGATTGGGCACCCGCTCCAGAAGACGAAGCCAACGCCAGAAAACTACTCATAAGGGAAGTTTCTAACGGTATTGAAGTCGGATATGAGAACGGCAGTTACAAGGCGTTTATCAATGC
Source organism: Eubacterium sp. (assembly GCA_017434385.1). Classification (GTDB taxonomy): domain Bacteria; phylum Bacillota; class Clostridia; order Lachnospirales; family Lachnospiraceae; genus Anaerobutyricum. The sequence goes on along the minus strand of JAFRFJ010000001.1, from coordinate 5,164 downwards.
GGAGGGAAGTTTTGATGTAATTAACGCATCTGGGAAGACAGTGGCAAGTTTCGGAACTGACACATGGCTGAGTGCTGAAACCGTGCAAGAAGATTCAAGCATAATGGAATCAACACTTACTCTTAGCGGTGACGAAATGACGTTGGGGCTGAAGGAAACAAAAGGGGACGTCATAGACGAGGACTGGGTTACATTCAGCACGCACGGACTCGACCCTTATGACGCAGAAGGATTCGAACCTTATTTCGAGTTGGGAAACGGAGTTTATGGCTACGGTGGTACCGCATTATGGTACGGTGGACTGCACAGTGATTATCAGGTAGGTGAAACACTGCCTGGCAGAATCAAAGGAGAATGGTTCGGAGGTTCGTTCGTAACAACAGGAAGGACATCAATTCATTTCACTATTCCGCTTTCCGTTCCAATAATAGAAGACCCAGACTACGGCTATCCCGATTTAGTGATTAACGAACTAACGCTTGTAGCAAGGCAGAATGGCAATTATATAGTGGGGTCAGCCGATAACCCGAAAGACATATCTGAGAACGTTAACTGGGTTATTGTGGACAACGGAATCGAATTGGAATATATTGCTTCCTCGGCGATGAGTGGTTCCACAAATAATGACGCCTGCGGAATATCTGTTGTGTATGACTTCAATCTGACATGGAGCGAGTAAGGAGCAAGTATGAAACAAATCAAAACAAAAGACAAAAAGTATCCACTCAAGATCGTTCTGGAAGACGGCACGAAGATCACGGTGCCGAAGCAGAAGAATTTCTCCAACGCCTTCTTACGCAAGCATGGTTGCTCCCTCATGGCTGAATATGTAGCCTTGCAATACTGCGGAGTGCATCGGTGGGCGATCGACCTTTACAAGTGGCATAAAAAGCACACCAAAGGCGATGTCAAGGCGAAGGTCACTGTCAGGGGAGTAGCCAAAGGAATTGACGCTCTGGGCAAGGGCAAGGCTGATGCAACTTACTACAGGGAAGTCTCTGCCAGCCGAATGAAGGAAGCACTTGAAAAGGGTCAAGCCGTGATCATGGAGCAAAGGAATCCTATCCACTCCATTTGCATCATTCCAGACGGTGGCGAGTACTGGCTTGTCAATTACGGCGGCGTCAGCAAGGCAGATATAGATAAACTGGCGAAGACGGCGACCACCAACAAGACATATCGTGGGATGGTCACAGTTAGGAGGCGATAGCGATGAACATAATGGCAATCATCATAGCAATGAGCATCCCTTCGGCAGTGACAGGGTTCTGCTTTTGGCTTCTTGAAAGACGGATTTCACAGAGAGACCAGCAGAAAGAATCTGACAGGGTCAGGAGACAGCAGGAAACAGCGGAGAAAGAACGTATACGGGATGAGATGCAGTATCTCTTAATACAGTCCGTCAATGCGTCATTGGCACTGTCAGAAGCCACTGCAAAGGCTGTGGAGCGTATTCCTGATGCTCATTGTAACGGCGATATGAAAGAAGCCTTGGAATATGTTCAAGAGGTCAAGCACGTTCAGAAGGAATTCCTGACCAAAGAAGGCATTAAGGGCATTTACAAGGATATAGCGTAAGGAGATTGATATGAGTTACAAAACAGAAGTATGGATGAAAGCTACATTGATTAGATGCGCAAGGACATTCCTGACAACAATTTTAGGCGTATGGACGGCAGGGTCACTGGTCACCGACATTGACTGGAGAGCAACCTTGCTGAGTGCGGTATCCGCCACGCTTTACATTTTCATCGTGTGTCTTGTCGGTGGACTGCCTGAAGTGGAATACAGAACAGAGGACGTGCCGCCAACAATTGAAGCGGAGGAAGAGGATGAGAACATCGAGCAGAGGAATCCAGCTGATTAAGTCTTTTGAGGGCTGCCGTCTGGCGGCTTACAGGGATGCCAATAACGTGTGGACTATCGGCTGGGGAATCACGAATGCCGACAAGGCAGTGACCGGCAAGACTATCAAAGAAGGACTGAAGATCACGCAGCCCACGGCGGAGAAGTGGCTGATCGATTCCATCAAGAAGAGATATGAGCCAAAGGTCGAGAAGTACGAGAAGATCTACCACTGGAATCAGAACCAATTTGATGCCCTGGTATCCTTCGCCTATAACATCGGATCCATTGATCAGCTGACCAATGAAGGCAAGAGAGACAAAGAGACAATAGCCAGGAAGATTCTCGAATACAATAAATCCGGTGGCAGAGTCCTCGAAGGCCTCGTCCGCAGACGCAAGGCAGAGCATGACCTCTTTTGCGAGCCGATGATCATTGGTTATCCTGGCTACTTTCCAGAGCTGCCAAAGCGAGGGTGGTACATCAAAGGCGATGGGATCACGACCAATGTGAACCTTAAAGGGCAGATTAAGCGTGCCCAGAGAGTCCTCAACTGGGTCTTGAATGCTGACCTTGTTGTTGACGGCATGTACGGAGAGAAGACCGTGGCGGCGGTCAAGAAGCTCCAGAAGATGGCCGGACTGGCCGTGAATGGTAAGTTCGGAGATAAATGCCTTGCGATTTGCAAGGAATACAAAAAGGTGATTAGATGAGAAGAGGGAGGCTTTTGACCTCCCCCTTTTTTCGTGCCGGATGTTACACCCGGTGTTGCACCCTCTCGTAAAAACCGCATAGTTAAGCCTTTTTGACGCAGCTTCCCAAGCTGGACACGCGGGTTCGATTCCCGTCACCCGCTTGAGTATGAAGAGTTAAGGCGTCTCAGTAGTTACTGAGACGCCTTTTTGTTATCAGTTTTCAGTTAAAAAATCATAGCTTTTACAGAAGAGGACGGCAGTAATCGTCGTTGATCTTCTGTACTTTTTTTATACGGCGGACATACTTGTCAGCGGTGAGAGCATCCGTGGACATATAGGTCTTGACAATTTCCATGGCGATCATGCCGCCGATGATCTTTGCGCCGAGGCAGAGGACATTTGCATCATTGTGCTGTCTGGCAAGCTGGGCGCAGAACGGATCCTGGCAGATACATGCATAGATGCCGCTGACTTTATTCGCAATCATGGCGCTGCCGTAGCCGACGCCGTCTACAAAGATACCCCGGTCACATTCACCTTTAGCTACTGCCAGAGCGGCCGGAAGAACGAAATCGGAAAGATCGCAGGACTCTTCGTCATAGGTTCCGAAATCCACTACCTCATGACCGTTTTCTTCCAGGTAAGCTTTGATTTCCATTTTCATAGATGTACCGGCATGGTCGTTTGCCATTGCTATTTTCATCGATTTGTACCTCCTGTTTCAAATGGATCATTTTACTACTGATTTTATTATAGTTGTCTTTCGGAAAAAGACAAGCATTTCATGGCATAAGAGATGCTTGATTGAAGATAAGGCTTCAGTTATACTTGTAGATAGAGACTCTATGTTATGCCATGACCGCGTTCTATCGCATTTCTGAAAGGAGAGGAAGATGAGAAGTATACAGTTCGACATCAAAACAACGAATCATACACAGATGGTGGACATCACGGCCAGGGTACAGCAGATTGTGACAGAGAGCGGTGTGACAGACGGAATCTGTATGGTTTTTATTCCGCATACGACAGCGGCTGTGACGATTAATGAAAATGCAGACCCGGATGTTGTCCGGGATTTCATCATGGAAATCGATAAGATTGTTCCCTGGGAGGATGGTTACCATCACCTGGAAGGCAATGCGGCAGCCCATCTGAAGTCCAGTATTATCGGCTTTTCCGAGCACATCATCATTGAGGACGGCAGGCTGATGCTGGGAACCTGGCAGGACATTTATTTCTGTGAATATGACGGCCCGCGGTGGCGCAGGGTAAAAGTAAAAATTCTGGAAGGATAATAAAGGGGATTACGCCATTCTGAAGATGGACAAAAAGCTGTGACAGAAATCCGTCTTTGTGATATAGTACTTATTGGGTTTGCTTTCAGTAACTGAAAGGAACCGTTAAGCGGATATGGCGGAATTGGCAGACGCGCCAGACTTAGGATCTGGTTTCTACGAAGTGCAGGTTCGACTCCTGTTATCCGCAGATTTCAGGATCCGGAAAGTGATTTGGAAAGTCATTTTCCGGATTTCTTTACCATTAATGGAAAGGAAGACATCTATGAAAGATTTTAAACCGGACTCGAAATATTTGAAAATCAGCATTTACGCGGGGGCAACTGTCCTTGTGACAGCGGTGGCTCTCATGCTCCTTTATCTGACCGGAGGTGTATGGGCCAAGCTCTGGGCTGTCTTTATGGCTATACTCAAGCCTCTGATCGTCGGAGTCGTCCTGTGTTATCTGCTCCTGCCTATTGTTAACTGGTTTGAAAAGCTGTTTACAAAAGGCGGGCCGAAAAGCTGGGCAAGGCTGGTAGCTGTTATATTGACTTACGTCCTTATACTGCTTGCCATCCTTATACTGCTTGCCCTCATTATTCTGACTATGTATAAGAGTTTCAGCGCGATCAGTATCGAGGGGATCAAGTCATTCTTTTTATCTTTATCAAAAGATGTATCAGGTTTTGAGCAGCTGATCAAAGATTTGATGAAAGGAATCGGACTCCCTGTGGATAAGCTTCCCGGAATCTTCGGTTCCCTGGTGAGCGGCATAGCCGGCTTCTTCAGTCTGCTGCTCTTCGGCGTCATTTTTTCCGTCTATTTTCTCCTGGACGGACAGAGGATCGGAACATATCTCCGAAGAGTCTTCACCGCCTTTGCAGGTCAGAAGAATAATGAGGATCTGACACTGTTTCTGGATGATGTGGACCAGGTCTTTTCAGGATATATCCGGGGACAGTTCCTGGATGCGATAATCGTCGCTGTCATAACATCTGCCGGTCTTTCGATTGTAGGTGTTCCCAGCGCAATCGTTGTGGGAATTTTCACAGGACTCGGAAATCTGATTCCATATTTTGGCCCTGTCGTCGGATATGTGGCAACAGCCATCGTATGTATTCCCGGAGGAAACTGGAAAGAGATGATCATCGGCTTTGTCATGATCGCAGTCCTCATGTTTGTGGACGGTAATATTATCAATCCCAGGCTTCTCAGCAACAGTATAGAAGTACATGCCCTGCTGGTGATTGCGGCCCTGCTTGGCGGAGGTGTGATCGGCGGACTTGTCGGCATGATCGTAGCGGTTCCCATTGCCGCCCTTCTGAAACTGCAGCTGGACCGTTATCT
>JAFRFJ010000009.1:0-15064 GCA_017434385.1 Eubacterium sp. | reverse complement strand
TCCACACCATCAGGACCAGCCATGATAAAGAAATTGTTGACTCCTTTTGCAAGGATCAGTCTGACCACGCCCGGAACCGCTGTTTTATCGTTTGTCATAAGCCTGATGGACAGGCCATGCAGCTCATTATTCATTCTGACACGTTCGTTCAGCTTATCTACTATATCCGCAGGAATAGCTCTGTCTGTATATTTTCGAACCATATGTCTGGTTTTCATAGCCTCTTTCATATCCATGACAAGCGCCTCCCGTCTACAGGATCATTTCATCCTGATTCATCTTCAGCAGCTCCACGCTCTGTTCCCACAGTTTTTTCGCAGCCTTCTTATCATAACTTGGTTCTGAAGTTTTTGCGATCGTGCCCCGGTCATTATACTTCCCTGTTATACCCTCAAAGCTCTCTTCCGTAACCATTTTCGCAAGCTCCTTCCCGGAAGTCAGTCCACTCCCGTAGCGGTTCGTGAGCTTGGCCACCATTGTCGATCCCGCGCTGATCAGCGCTTTCTTCACCTTGCTGCCCGTCGGCATGAAATTCGTATCCGTCATAAGGCCCGGATTGAAGGCATTGACCGTGATCTTCTTTCCGGCCGCGTTCAGTCTGTCAGCCATTTCATAGACACAAAGGATATTGGACAGCTTTGCCATGGAATATCTCAGATTCATATCCTTACCGGACGGCTTCTCATTTTTCCCGAGATATGCCAGTTTGTATGCATCAGTAAATGCAGGTGCTGTAAGCGACATCATGATCGGAGGCCTGTGCATATCGCTGGCTACGAAAACGATCCTGCCGTCTTCAGTCACCATATCAAGCATCTCGTTCACAAGAAGGAAATGCCCCAAATGGCATACCCCAAAGGTCATCTCAAATCCATCTTTTGTATATTCCAGCGGAGTGCGATTGAGTCCCGCATTGCACACGATAGAATAAAGCGGCGGAAAGTTTTCCTTTTTGTAAAGCTCCTTAAAGGCGCGCACCGAATCCAGCGATGCAAGGTCAAGTGCCACGGAATGGATATTTTCGTTTCCCGTTTCCGCTTTCATATCCTGTATCGCCCTGGCCGCTTTCTCCGGGTTCCTGCAGGCAAGCACCAGCGTATAATCCTTGTCCTTCATTGCTATATTTTTTGCGCACTGGTAACCAAGTCCTGAGTTGCCGCCTGTTACGATCACTGTTCTCTTTTCCATCTTGTCTTCTCCTTTTTTCATGTTAATTTTTTACGGTGTAAACTTTATTCCAGTTTTTTTGCAGGCAAGTCAATGCCTGCAATGGTTCAGTCTGTTTCGTTCATCAGCTTAAATACCCTCGTCAGCATCCGAATGAACTCCCCGGAATCCTGTTCTCCCAGTTCTTCAAAGATATGTGTCATGGTTCTATACCCTGACTGAAGCTCATTCATAACATGCTCTCTTCCGGAATCGGTGAGTGTCACGATAATATTTCTGCGATTATCTTTATCAATCTCTCTTGTAACCTCGCCCTTTTTCTCCAGCGCGTTCAGGACGGCGGATACACGGCCTTTGGTACTGTTCATAGCCTCACTGATCTCGGTCGGTGTTGTTGTTCCCCCCTGAAGGAGGAGGATCTTAAGCACCAGTATTTCACCCTTGGAAAGCCTTGTCAGTTTCTCAAACGCACTGAAATGGTCGCTTCGCACAAGTTCCTCAAGCGTCACTATGGACTCATTGACATAGGCCGGAAGGGATTCGTCTATCGGTAATTTTATTATTGCCATTTACCTTTCTCCTATCCATTGCTGTTATGACCAATAGTATATAGTGTAAAATGTTTACTGTCAATACCTTTTTGCAAAAAACCAGCTTCATACCCGACTTCACACGAAGACACTCGAATGAGCCTTCTTTTCCTAAAAACGCGCCGGTTCCTGAAAACCGATACCTTTGGCCTGAAAGCCGACTCACATCTCCATAAATCTCGATTTTTACCTCCGACATCTAAATAGCCGTCTCAACCCCCGACATTTAAACAGCCCACTCAACCCTATGGTTTCTGACATCTAAATGGCGCACTCAACCCCCGACATCTAAATGGCCTACTCAACCCTCTGGAAAAATGGCCTGTAGATAAGTTCCCGTCGAGTGTTTTTCAAGCAGTCTGAGTGAGCAACTATGATGAGGTCAATTCGAGAAATGGCTTGTTTTCAGGCCTTTCATCGCCTCTTATGTGTTCTCTTTAGACATCAATACTACCGTCTCGACGTGCATGCTGTGACAGAACTGATCAACGGCTGCAACTTTTGACAAATCATATCCTCCTGCACAGAGAATCTTCAGATCTCTTGCAAGGGTGGCCGGATCACAGCTGACATATACGATCCGCTCAGGTTCCATGGACAGAATCGTGTCAAGCAAGGTTCCGTCGCATCCTTTTCTGGGCGGATCCACGACAACGACATCCGGTCTGTTTTCAGAATCCCGGCACAGATCAGGAGCAATCTCTTCGGCCTTGCCGACATGAAACTCCACATTGCCGATTCCGTTCAGACCCGCATTAACTCTGGCGTCTTCTATGGCTTCCGGCACGACTTCCACTCCGATGACCCTTCCGGCCTTCCTTGAAAGGAAAAGAGAGATGGTGCCGATGCCGCAATAAAGGTCCCAGACAGTCTCTCTGCCTGTGAGGGAAGCATATTCCATGGCTTTGCCGTAAAGCTTTACCGTCTGTTCGGGATTGACCTGATAAAAAGAGCGTGGTCCGATCCGAAATGTAAGTCCGTCCAGGCGGTCTTCTATATAAGGATTTCCCCAGAGAGTTTCCGTGTGGTCACCCATAATCACGTTGGTTTTTTTCCGGTTGCTGTTGACCAGGATACTTTCCATGCCGGGAATCTGCCGCAGAGTATGGACCAGTTCGCCGCTTCCGGCCAGCTGCTCCCTGCTTCCGTTGATGACCAGGCAGACCATGATCTGTCCGGTCTCCTTTCCGATTCTGGTAAAAATGTGCCGGACAAGCCCTTTTCCCTTTTCCTCATCATATGCGGGAATCCGGAAACGTTTCATATGGGCGAGGACGGTCATCAGGATCTTTTCGTTAACCGGGTCCTGGATCAGGCAGTCCGTATTGGGAATAATCGTGTGGGTCCTCCCGGCATAAAAACCGGTGACAGGATTCCTCTGCCTGTCTGTCCCGACAGGATACTGGGCCTTGTTGCGGAAATGCCAGGGTTCCTCCATCCCCATAATGCCCTCTGTCACAGACTCCACCAGACCGGGATCAAATCCTCCGATCCGTTCCAGGCAGTTCCTGACATGATCAAGTTTCATATCAAGCTGCTTTTCGTATCTGATCTGCTGGATCCGGCATCCTCCGCACTGCCTTGCGGAAGGACAGGGCGGGTCCACCCTGTCGGGAGATGCCGTAAGAAGCTTATGAAGACGGCCGTATCCGTAATTCTTTTTTATCTTTGTAATGAGAATCTCAGCCCGGTCTCCGGTCACAGTATCCTTGACAAAAACCGGGAAGCCGGCATATTTGCCGACTCCCTCGCCTTCACGGGTCATGTCCGTGATATCTACTGTTACGACCTGTTTTTTTCTCAGAGACACAGGCTTATTCCATAAATCCTGTTTCTTCAATATCTTCTCCTTTAACAAGCTGTCTTACTGACCGGTTGACCTGATGTTAGAGTCAAGGAGCCTGTGGAATCCTCTCCATTCTCCGCTGTTTGTGTTTTCTTCAGCAAGAGCCTCCATAAATGTCTCCATCTTGGCATCGGTATTGTCCGCAAAATGCAGTGCCATTGCTTCGATCAGGGCGGGCTTTTTGGGTGAGCCGAACTCCAGCTCTCCGTGATGGGCTGCAATACAGTGCTTGAGCTCATTTGCCAGTTTGACCGGGAATCCCTCGATTTCCCGGATCTTCTCATCCACCATGAGGAGACCGATGACGATATGGCCCAGAAGCTGTCCCTCATCCGTGTAGTCGTTTTCCGGAAATGCTGATAATTCATCCAGCTTTCCTATATCATGACAGATTGCCGCTGTTATCAGAAGATCCCTGTTCAGCACGGGATAGAGGCCGCAGTAATAATCACAGAGCTTTGTCACATGCAGGGTATGCTCCAGGAGACCTCCCATGTATCCGTGATGGACACGCTTTGCCGCGGAGTGTGCCCGGAATCTTTCCGCAAACTCCTGGTCTCCGAAAAATACCACCAGAAGTTTTCTCAGATATCTGTTCTGTATCCGGTTTACAAATCCCGTCAGTTCACGGTACATTTCATCGATATCATGAGGACTGCAGGGAATGTATTCTTTCTGGTCATACTCTCCTTCCGCAGCTTTCCTCAGCCTGTGAACGTTCAGCTGCAGGCTTCCCTGAAAGCTGGTCACGCTTCCGTCTACCTTGACATAATCCATCTGTTCAAAGTGGGCGATTCCGTTATTCAGATCCCAGATCTTGGTGTCGATCACTCCGCTTTTGTCCTGGAGAATCAGGGAATAGTAGGTTTTTCCCGCCTTTGTTTTCGCTACGACTTTCTGTTTGCAAAGATAGACCTCAGAGACACGGTCGCCTTCTCTGAGTTCTCCGATATACCGCATGTTACTTCCTTTCTAATCCGCATATGCGGACAGGTCCCTGTTTAACGTTTCTTTTTCGGGAAATGTGATGTTTTCATTTATAATAACGCAATTCCACCCTGCTGACAACAAAAAGACCTTCCCTCCCTATTTGCATTTTCATGGAATTCGAATATAATGAAATGGAAACCATGAGGCCGCAAAAAGAGGCGGGCCAGTCCCCCTCTCACGGAGGAATTGTATATGATCAGAAAGCATATTATCGCGTCCGGCCGTGTCCAGAATGTAGGCTTCCGCTTCACCTGTGCCGGGATCGCCTCCGACTGTAATGTGACAGGATGGATCCGCAATCTCTACAACGGAAAGGTGGAGATGGAAGTACAGGGCGCCGAGCACAGGGTCAGCCGTTTTATCGAGGCTTTATCCTCCGGCAGACCGGGCGGCAACCGCTGGATCCGTATCGACCATCTGGATATTTCAGACATCCCGACAGTCAATGTAGGAAAAGAGAAAGGATTCCGTGCCCGCTATTGACGGGTGCCGGAGAAAACATATGAATCAGAAAGCACTTAAAACACTTGAATACCATAAAATCCTGGATTTTCTGGAGGCGCATGCTTCCTCCCCCATGGGAAAGGCCATGTGCCGGGAGCTTCTTCCCTCGTCGGACTACAGCGACATACTGAATGCTCTGGAAGAAACAGGAGACGCCCTGTCCCGCCTTTTTAAGACGGGACCGCTCTCGCTGCAGGGTCTGGCCGACATCCGGGGGTATCTGCGTCTGGCCGAGGCCGGCGCCTGCCTGGGGGCCGGCGACCTGCTGGAAATCGCCGTACAGCTGGCACTGGCAGCCCAGGCCAGGGAATACGGGGAGACGGAGGATGAGGACCTGCAGTTCGACAGCCTCCACCAGCGTTTTGACATGCTTGATCCCATGGAGTTTCTGCACAGGCAGATTACCACTTGTATCCTGTCAGCCGATGAGATCAGTGATGATGCCTCTCCTGCCCTCAAAGACATCAGAAGGCAGATCCGTCAGACCAACGTGTCAATCCACAACAAACTGACCTCCATTGTCAATTCCACTCAGAATCAGTCCATGCTGCAGGATGCTCTGATCACTATGAGGGGAGGCCGTTACTGCGTCCCGGTCAAAAGAGAGTACCGCAATGTATTTCCCGGAATGATCCACGACCAGTCTTCTTCCGGCGCCACCCTTTTCATCGAACCCATGTCCGTGGTCAACATGAACAATGAGCTCAAGGAACTGGGCATGAAGGAGCAGGCTGAGATCGCAAGGATCCTGCAGACCTTAAGTTCCCAGGTGGAGATCGCTTCCCGGGATCTGGAGAGCAACCAGGATATCCTGACAGATCTGGATTTCATTTTTGCAAAAGGCAGGCTGGCCAAAGATATGAATGCCTCGGAGCCGGTCTTCAATACAGAAGGGATCATTAATCTCAAACAGGCAAGGCATCCCCTGATCCCTGCCAAAAAGGTAGTTCCCATTAACATTTACCTGGGAGAGACATTTTCCATGCTTCTCCTGACGGGACCAAACACCGGCGGAAAGACTGTCTCCTTAAAAACTCTGGGCCTTTTCCAGCTGATGGGACAGGCAGGACTCTTTATCCCGGCTTTTGAGGGATCCCGCCTGGCTGTTTTTTCGGATATCTATGCAGATATCGGGGATGAGCAGAGTATCGAGATGAATCTCAGTACCTTCTCCTCCCATATGACAAATATCATATCCATTGTGAAAGAAGCGGAGCCGGATTCCCTGGTCCTTCTGGACGAGCTTTGCGGGGGAACCGATCCCACGGAAGGGGCCGCCCTGGCGGTGGCCATTCTGGATGACCTGCATACCGCAGGCATACGCACAGCGGCGACCACTCACTACTCCGAGCTGAAAATGTACGCCATGGAAACAGAGGGTGTGGAGAACGGATGCTTTGAATTTGACCTGAATACCCTGACCCCCACCTACAGGCTCCTCATCGGGCTGCCCGGCAAGAGTAACGCATTTGCCATATCGGGCAGGCTGGGTCTGCCGGATTACATCATAGAGCAGGCAAAGTCCCAGATCGACGCTTCTGCAATCGACTTTGAAAACATGCTTCACAGTCTGGAGGAAGGCAAGGCAAGGATCGAGGAAGAGGAAGAAAGGCTCAGAATCGAAAGAGAAAAGCTTGAAGCACTGGAGAAGTCTCTGGAAGACCGCAGGGATGATATGAAGGATAAGAGGGAGGCCCTCCTCCGGGATGCCAGGGAGGAAGCACACCGGATCCTGTCCGAGGCCAAGGAAGTTGCGGACGAATCCATCCGTAAATACAATGCCTGGAAACAGCATCCCCTGCAGGATAATACAAAGAAGATGGAGGCGAAAAGGAGTGACATAAGAAAGCGTATGTCAAATCTGGAAAGCAAGCTCTCCTACAAAGGTAAATCCGCGGATGTCATCAGAGATCCCTCGGATTTCAAAGAGGGAGATCCTGTTTTTGTCACCAGTCTTTCCCTCAAGGGTACTGTCAAATCTCCGGCCAATAAGAACGGGGATGTCGTGGTGCAGATGGGCTTTCTTACCTCCACCGTAAGCTATAAGGATCTGGAACTTCTGGAGGCTGAGAAAGAGGATAGCGGCAAAGACCGGACAGGCGGAAAAAGGAGGTCCGGTGACCGATACAGTATCAACAAATCCGCCACCATTTCTCCGGAAATCAATCTGCTGGGCAACACGGTGGATGAAGGCGTTGCCAGACTGGAAAAGTATCTGGACGATGCCATGATCGCCGGACTTGAGTCCGTCCGGGTTGTTCACGGCAAGGGGACAGGCGCTCTGAGGAAGGGAATCCATGAGTACCTCCGCCGCCAGTCCTTCGTCAAATCCTACAAGCTTGCCGAATTCGGGGAAGGGGACACCGGCGTCACCATCGTGACCTTCCGCTGACCCCGTCCGCAAATACAGCAAATAAATACAGACAAAAAAAGGCACCGGTGGTTTTTACCACCGGTGTCTGTGTAACTGTCCTTCTGTTTCAAGTCCCGCAAAGTCCTGCTGCCTCAGAGCTTCATAGAGGACCACATTAACCGCATTGCTCAGGTTGAGAGACCTGATTCCGGACCGCATGGGTATACGGACCGAAGTATCCGGATAGTCCAGAAGGATCTCCTCCGGAATACCCCCGCTCTCTTTTCCAAACATAATGTAGCAGCCGTCCTCGTAATGCACGTCCGCGTAAGTTTTCTTTGCTTTGGTTGTTGCCATATAGATATGGGCGCCGGGATTCCTGCTTAAAAAGTCTTCAAAATCCTCGTAGATCCGGACATCCAGGTGCTCCCAGTAATCCAGTCCGGCTCTCTTGAGCATCTTGTCGTTGATCTTGAATCCCAGAGGCTCGATCAGGTGTAATACACTTCCCGTAGCCACGCAGCTTCTCCCTATATTTCCTGTATTTGCCGGAATCTCCGGCTCATGTAAAACAAGATGGACCACTTTACTGATCCCCGCTTAAGAGATTCTGCTTCTCCAGGGTTCCGATGAAGCGCTCAAGCCGGCCCAGGGCCACCTTGAGTTCATCCAGGGAGTATGCGTAGGAAATTCGTAAAAATCCTTCTCCGCAGTCGCCGAAAGCCGTACCCGGAACTACAGCCACCTTCTCCTCCATCAGGAAACGTGTGGCAAATTCATCGGATGACATACCGAACTTGGCGATGCTGGGGAACATGTAAAAGGCCCCTTCCGGCTCAAAGCACTGCAGTCCCATTTCCTTAAAGCGTTCCACCAGATACCGCCTGCGCTGGTTGTAGGCGTTGCGCATGATCTGGACATCCTCCTGACCACTGTTCATCGCCTCGACAGCCGCATACTGGCTGGTGGTGGGAGCTGCCATGATGGCAAACTGATGAAGCTTAAGCATCTGCGAAATAATCAGCTCCGGGCCGTATACATAACCCAGTCTCCATCCGGTCATGGCATAGGCTTTACTGAAGCCGTTGACCACGACCGTCCTCTCCCGCATGCCGGGCAGCTGGGCGATGGAGAAATGTTCGCTTCCATAGGTAAGTTCAGAATATATCTCGTCAGAGATTACGTAAAGATCCCTGTCCCGGATGATCCTGGCGATCGGCTCCAGGTCCTCCCTGGTCATAATGGCTCCGGTCGGGTTGTTGGGGTAGGACAGGATCAGAATCTTTGTCTTGTCGGTAATGGCGGAAAGCAGTTCCTCTTCCGTAAGCTTAAAACGGTTCTTTTCCTGAAGAGGAATGGTGACAGGGATACCGTCAGCCATCTGGATACAGGGCAGGTAGGATACATATGCCGGCTCCGGCAGGATGACCTCATCTCCTGCATTCAGCATGGCTCTGAGGGCCACATCAATACCCTCGCTGCCCCCGACAGTCACAAAAATGTCTGACCTGGGGTCGTATTCCATGTCAGTCTTCCTGTAAATGTAACGGCAGATAGCCTCACGCAGCTCCATCAGACCGGAATTGGATGTGTAGAAGGTTCGTCCGTTCTCCAGAGAATAGATACCCTCCTCCCGGATATGCCAGGGCGTGTCGAAATCCGGTTCGCCCACACCTAAAGATATGGCTTCCGGCATCTCCTGCACCACATCAAAAAACTTCCGGATCCCCGAAGGCTTTATGCCGATGATTTTATCAGACAGGGGATTTCTCATGGTGTCACCTTCATTCTCTTACTCTGCGGCTTGTTCATCAGAATCATGCCGTGATCCTTGTATTTCTTTAAGACAAAATGTGTGGATGTCGATGTTACGTCGTCCAGGGTAGACAGCTTGGTCGCAACGAACATGGATACTTCCTTGAGGGTCTTTCCTTCAATAAAAACAGCGAAGTCAAAGGACCCGGACATGAGAAAGATGGACCTGACTTCCGGGAAATTGGTGATCCGGGCTGCCAGTCTCTCAAAGCCCTCGCCTCTCTGGGGCGTAACCTTTACCTCGATAAAGGCTGTTACGATTTCATCTTCCGTCTTATCCCAGTTGATCAGTGTGGGGTATCCGCAGATTACCCCTTCATTCTCCATCTTCTCGATCTCCTGCAGTACAAATGTCTCGTCCGTACCCAGCATAATGGCTACGTCATGCAGGTCGATCCTGCTGTTTTTTTCCAGCATCCTTAATATTTCTCTTCTCATGATTGCCTCCGTTTATCTATTAAATCATACCGGCACATTTATCAATCCGGTAAACGATAGTATTCGTCCATCTTAGGCGGTTCCAGATAGCGTACCTGGCTGTCGTAGCGGATCAGTCTGGCATTGTCCCCTGTCGTAAAGCCGATCACGGCTGCCTGCACACCCATGGAAGAAAGGGTACTGACTAAAGAATCTCCTTTCTCACAGGCGATCAGCATGCTCCCGCAGGAGCGGAGCTGGTAGGGGTTAAGATCAAAGTATTCGCATACTTCGATGGAATGCTGTCTGACCGGTATCTGCCTGAGGTCTATATCCAGTCCCACCTTATCGGCGGCAGCCATTTCCCATAAGCCTCCGAATATGCCGCCCTCACTCAGGTCATGGGCCTTTACTACATCCTCCGAAGAGAGAACCTCCCTTAAGAATCCCAGGTCCCCCTGCTTGAAGAGGTCCGCCGCTTCCTGTACGAAAGAGGCCGGACACCTTGTAGTCAGAGCCTCTCCTCTTGTGGCGGCGATCATGGATGTGCCCTCCATTGCCGCCGGCCCTGCAGCCACCAGGTCAAGCCCCGGTCTGAGCTTTCCGGGCACATGATCTTCCTCCCTGCTTCCCAGGGCGGTGCCGGTCAGTATCAGGTCCTTCACATAAGGCGAGACCGCCGTATGTCCGGCGGAAATGCTGATTCCTTCCAGTCCGCAAAGTTCGTCCAGCCTGCGGATCAGACCTTTCAGTTCCTTTTCTTCCATCTCCGGCGGCATCAGGATGGTAATGGTGACAGCAGTGACGGTCCCGCCCGCTGCAGTCATGGCATTGACCAGTCCGAAGACCAGCCTTTCCGGTGCGAGCACCCGGCCTTCCACTGTCCTCGTCGTACACAGGCCATGTCGTCCTGCCTCCATCCCGTCCGGCAAAAAGGAACCTGCGTCCTCACCGGGAGCCGGTGAGCCGTAAGGGCTTTTCTTATGTAATTGTCTTAAAATGGAGCGGATCAATACACTCTCTTTTACTTTGCCGGACCTCATAAACACTCCTAGTGGAAGAGCATGGGTGATACAACTGTCGTAACGATCATGGCCGTAATCACGATCACAATGATCACTGCTGCAATTTTCTGGCTTTTCTTTGATCTCATGGCTTTTCCTCTCGATTCTGCAAGCTTTTTTTGAAGCTGTCCTGTCTATTCTATAGCAATTTTTCCATGCTTTCAACCCTGTAAATCATTTCTTTTGAAGAACTTTGTCCGGGCGGCCCTGGTCAGCGGGCTGCGCCTGTCATAGTCAAAAAGACAGTAATATCGGCCCGTGCAGAGTCGGCCTGTTTTAAGGAAATCATCAAAATCATAGTCAAAAACTTCGATATGATATCGGCTTCTGCCGGCTCCGGATTCACCCAGACCCTTGCGAAGGTCCCTGATCTGATTTCTGAAGGGAGAAAGGTCCGCAGCCCACTCCGGTCTTGTCTTAAGATTCTCCCTTAAGTAGAGATCATAAATCAGGCACTGGTCTGTTATTTCTTTCTCCGGCCTTCTTTCTGCGGACTCCCGGTCTGAAAGAAGAAAGTCCCGAAGCAGGCGGTAGCGGTCCAGGCGGTTTCTCCTGGTCTGCTCTCCCACTGCCCCGGCATAAAAGGACGCCAGCTCCTCAAAGAAGAGGAAAGGACTTGGGAAAAATGGTACCGCATAGGCAAGGGTGGCTGTAAACTGACCGCTGTTGTAGTAAAGTTCAGTCATCTCCTCCACCTCTTTTAAAGCGATGATGTCATCATAGGAGAGCCAGTCGGTCTTCAATACTTCATAGGGAGCCCGGTTCTTATATAAAATTCCGTATCCCGCGGCTGTTTCAGCCATCAGGGTTCCTTTAAGAACTTTTAAAAATCCCAGCTGCAGCTGGTCCGGTCTGTGCCGGTAAAGGTCATTAAAGGATACCGCGAAGCGGTCGTAGCTTTCATAGGGAAGACCGGCAATCAGATCCAGATGCTGGTGGATATTCCCTGCTTCCCGGATCTGGTCCACCCGGGCGAAGACTCTGTCAAGATTCATCTGCCTGCGGATGGCTTTCACCGTCTCCGGATTGGTTGACTGTACACCGATCTCCAGCTGTACCAGTCCGGGCCGGAGGGACTTCAGAAAGTCTGTCATCTCATCGTCCAGAAGGTCTGCCGCAATCTCAAAATGAAAATTGGTCACACCGTTGTCCTGCTCGGACAGGAATCTCCAGATTTCCATGGCATGGTTCTTATTACAGTTAAATGTCCTGTCCACAAATTTGACCTGGGGGACCCCGGCCTTAAGAAAAACCGCAAGCTCCCGCCGGACCAGAGATAAAGACCGGAAGCGGAGTCTGTCTCCCACCGAGGAAAGACAGTAGCTGCAGGCAAAGGGACAGCCCCGGCTTGTCTCATAATAGAGAATTTTGTTTTTGAACTTTTCCGGATGCTCATAGAGGAAGGGAATCCGGTCCAGATCTGCAGGCGGCGCCATGCCCCTGTCGATAATCTCACCTTCATCTCCTCTGAAGCAGATCCCCGCCTCCGGAAGACTGCCGGCAAAACTCCTTTTCCCTGAGGCTTCCACAAGCTCTAAAAATGTATCCTCCCCTTCTCCCTGCATGACAAGATCCACCTCGGGATGCGCCTTCAGCAGTCTCGCGCCGTCATAGGACACCTCCGGACCTCCCAGCCAGATTCCCGTATCCGGCAGGACCTTTCTCAGGTCCCTTACAAGATCAAGGACCAGAGAGAAATTCCATATATAGCAGGAAAAGGCGATCACATCCGCCTTCATCCGGTAAATCTGCATGAGAATCTCATCGGCATGCTGGTTGATGGTGGCTTCATGAATCAGGATTTCCGGCTCTTCCTGTCCGCTGTAATAGCGGTCAGCGTAGGCTTTCAGGCTGTGTACAGCCGGGTTCATATGTATGTATTTTGCGTTGACGGCACAAAGGAGATAGCGCAATACTGAAATCCTTTCTCTGCCCGGACGATCCGGACAGCTGTAAAAACTTCATAAAAACAGATTTAAAATTCTTGCATTTTAAATAAGAGTATGATATATTATTTTTCGTTGAAACCGCGCGGGTGTAGTTCAATGGTAGAACACCAGCCTTCCAAGCTGGACACGTGGGTTCGATTCCCATCACCCGCTTTCACAGAAAGGGTTGTTTCTTGACAATCCCTGTTTCTGTGTTATACTTATAAAGTAAGATTTATGCACGAGTGGCTCAGTGGTGGAGTATCGCCTTGCCAAGGCGAGGGTCGCGGGTTCGAATCCCGTCTCGTGCTTTTTTATTGCCCGGATTTCTGTGATCCGGGCTTTTTTATGTCTGCAGTAATGTCTGCGGCATTCTGTGTCCTAAGTATACTGATCTGCATTTATCTGCAAAAGATTCACCCCGTATGCACTGGACAATACGGGGTGATAATAATTCTTTTAAGTGGCTTTGGTCCTTTGCCTGCATTTCCATGCAGGCGCCGGCTCATCGTCCGATCTTTTTCATAAATGACTCTTCAACACCGAGTATGGTCTGAATCAGCTCATCCACACTATGCCAGGAATACCTTGCGAACATAATCTCCCAGTCGATCAGCAGGGACAGGACGATCGCCCGCCTCTTCTCATCCGGGTCTTCGATGGTCTCAAAGTCCGGATACTCGATCGATGTAGTAGCTCTGAACCAGTTAACAACACTGGCATAGCCGGGTGCCTCCCGCATCACTTCCCCGAGAATGTCTCTGAGCAGTCCCTTTTTATCTCTGTAGACCTCCTTGGCCGACTCCTGCCAGCAACTGATCATGGTTGACCGGTAAGTGTCAAAGAGCACCTTGATGGTGGTGAGCAGATAGGCTTTGAAAGTCTTTCTGGTCTTCTCATCCGGGAAGGGCCTGAAGCATGCAGCGCAGTACTGGGAAATCAGGTTGCCTGTAAGATAACCCAGATCATAGCCGAAGGGTCCCATGAAAGCGAACTCATAATCAATCACTTTCAGATGGCTGTCATCCACCAGCATGTTGGATGTATGGAAATCCGCGTGAATCAGGGCATCCGTATGGCTCATGTAGCTTCTTCTAAGCTTGAAGCGCTCAGTCTCGTAACGCTCATTTCTGCAGAAGCCGTCCGCGAAATCCTTAAACTCCGGACCCAGGGTCTCATCGGTGGATGCCTTGAAGCGGTCCACAAAGATCCCGTCTTCCATGATCCGCCGCATCCTGGTGTTATCAAAACGCATCTGCAGATTGCGGAACTTCTCTCTGGGAAGATAATACTCGGAAGTATAGAAAGCGGTCTTTGCCATAAAGCTGCCGGCCAGCTCTCCCATCTTCTCAAAGGTCATGTTCCTGTTCAGGGAGAAACGGGCGATATTGAGGTGCGACACATCCTCCATGACGAAAAGGCTGTTTTCCTCATCGATGAAGTAAAGACGCGGCACACAATCCGGCATGATGGCCCCGAATATCTTCATGCAGTCATACTCAAGAGGATTCCGCTCTACCACCATGGGGTACTGCGTCATGCGTCCGTAAGGCAGGCTCTGCTTTAAGACCAGGGCATAGTTGTCCGTACGGACACGGAAAATGAAATTCACATAACCGTCTCCGTCTTCCTCCGGCGTTCCTTCCCCTACCATGGAGATCACTGCCGGCTTCGAATCATCCAGATCCGGCAGACGGCTTTTCAGATATGAAATTATGTTCTCCTTGGTAATGACAGTCATCAGAATCTATCCATCCTAGAAATTGTATTTGCTGTAATCAGTTTCGGGATCGTCATACATCTCAAAAGCTTCGCAGACAGAACTGGTCTTCTGATTCATGCCGGTTCTCTCCAGTACAGTGGAAACAGCTGCTGCCATCTGGGAAATAGTCCATTTCTCTTTTGTTCTGGCAGATACTCCGCCGGGAGTGTTGGTGCTGTCCCAGGATCCCTGTGTGGAAGCGGAAGCTTTCGGCTTCTCATCCTTCTTCCAGGATGCCGGTGTGGATGTGGAAGCTCTTACCGGCTTGGGTCTTGCAACATTTCCGAACTGTACCTGTTCACTGACCAGTTGACGTACCATTTCCTCTAACTTTTTCTCGTTCATTTCCATTATGTAGCAACTCCTTTCTGCTGTATCTTTAATACGATATACGCATTCTTTATGAAAACATAGTAATCCAAATGTATTATAACACTAATATCGAAAAAAACCTACTGCCTTTAACGGTCTTTTGTGAAAAAATAATTGTCCCGGCTCAATTTCCGGGACAATTATTTGCCATAGCCGATGAAGACGGCTCTTTTTACATAAAAAATCCCGGTTCCGTAAAAGAACCGGGATCAACTATGCCCAGAACCGGAATCGAACCAGTGACACGAGGATTTTC
>JAFRFJ010000008.1:0-45740 GCA_017434385.1 Eubacterium sp. | reverse complement strand
AGCTGAATGCCGTGGTATAGGCAGCTGCCATATATCCGAAATTCAGGATACAGATATAGTTGAGGATCACGTTGACGATCATGGCTGCAATGGTTCCGGCAGCCACATACTGTGTTTTCTTGTAGTAATTCTGGATCGCCGCATAGGAGTAGCTGAAAAAGCGGAAAAGAGTTCCTGTTACCATGGGGGCGATCAGATAGATTGCTGCCCGGTAACTCCTGGGACCCAGTACTGCAATCTCCTCCGGAGCCAGGATTACAAGGATCCAGGAAATGATACCGAAGACATGCATGACGATAGTCCAGGGGCCTTCAATATCCTCCGTCTCCTCCCTGGATATCTTTTCATAAAGCCAGGGGATCCAGGCATTCCAGACCGAGTCTTCCAGAATCCAGATTACAAAGGATATGGTCGTTGCCAGAGCAAAGATTCCGGTTTCATCCTTACCGATCATGTGAGAGATCATGATCTTGTCAGACTGATTCATGATCTGAATGGACAGGGCCTCCGGAATCAGGGGCAGACTGTAGGCAAGACCGTACTTCCAGTATGTTTTGTCAAAGAGTTTCTTGCCCTGGATCCAGATTACGGCGCCCACAATGGCACCTCCCAGGATCTGGGGGAAGTAGTAGCCGATGACCCTGCGGGCTACAAGCTGCTCGAAAAGCCCCAGCACTCTGCCCCGGTAGATCAGGTAAACGGACAGAAACGTGCCCGGCACGATGGTCAGCAGGGTAGCCAGGGTGCTGAACTTGTAACGCAGCATCTGTTTCTCCCGCCGCTGCAGATAAAGCATGCTGGTGTAGGTAAAGACATAGAAGAAACAGGTGTAGAACATCAGGTCGTCCATGGAGCAGAACTTCTGCACCGGCGCCTTGAAGATCAGGCACAGAGCAAAACACAGGGCAATTGCTATATAGGACAGAGTATGGACGCTGGAAACGTAGGAATTATACTTTTCCTTAAAGTCATACTTGGCCACATCCACACTTCGCCACAGGCACAGGGACATGGTGGGATAGGCAATGATGAGCCATGATTCATAAACCCTTATATCCCCGTACTGGGCCTTGGACAGCATCCTTGTGAGGACCGGCGTCATGACAAATGTCAGTCCCCGGACCAGAAGCTGTGCCAGGATATAGAAAAAGCCGGAGGTCAGTGCCATCTTGTTAAGGGATGCCGCAGAAGCCTTCGGCTTATTGCTTTCGGCCTGTTTGATTAAAGAGGCAGGAATCTCTCCTGCCCCCTCTTTATCTCTCTCATACTGGTCTGTCATGAAGTACCTCTCAGTCGTCAACCTTACATACGATCATCCGGAGTTTTCCGTTTGCATCCGGCGGAATGGAATCCATCCACTCATACTCGATCTCAAAAGGATGCTTGAACTTGGCGTTCAGCTTCCCTGTCAGATCCTCCTCGATCTCTTCTTTTGATTTGTCAGACATTTCATCGTTTCGGACACACTGGATATGGATCTTTTTGTATGTCTCCTGGATGAAACGGATCTGGAAAATGTCGTCGCAGTGGGCGATAATGGGCGCAATCTCAAAGAAGGTTGTCACCTCTCCCGTATCGTAGCGGAAGAAATCATTCATTCTTCCCTGAACGCTTGTAATAAAGCGCACTCCGTTCCTGACTTCACATGTTCCCCTGTCGCCGATGGCGTAATTGATCAGAGGAAGGTCTGTCTTGTAGAGGGGCGTCACAACGATGTTGCCCTCTGCTGCGGGACGGTTCTTCTCATCATATATATTCACCACAAAGGAATCGTTGTGAACAACATACTCCTTTGAGGAGAAAAGGCGCACCATAGCTGCTCCGGTCTCCGCCGTGCCATAGGAATCGATGATGCCGGGGCCCAGAATCTCGCGGAAAAGCTTTCTTGCCGTATCATCGATCTTCTCTCCGGTCGGACAGTAGTATTTGGGCTTGGCCATGCGGACCCCGTTCTGTTTACAGTAGAGGCAGATCCGCATGAACTCACTCTTGTTCATATAAAGGAAATCCGGCTTGTAGGCATTAATCTGCTTTACAATCTCGGGTTCCGGGGCATACTGGTCCACAAAGCCTCTGCGGAGGATACCGAACCTCTGCAGAAATGTATCGCTGCCGCCTGTAATACTGTGGGCACTCTTCCTGCTCATGGTCTTACCCAGGAAAGGATTATAGCCCGCAGTCATCATCACACGGAACCAGTTGGCCATATTGTAAGCTTTCTCCCTGGGAGAAACCAGCAGCATGAGCGGCACGCCGGAAGAACCGCTGGTGGTATCGTGGAACCACTGGTCATATTTGCTCTTTTTTGCTTCTTCATTCATCCAGGTACGGAGCTCGTCCTTGGTCAGAAGCGGCAGTTTGGAAAGATCATCGCCGGTGCGGATATCTTCCGGGCGGACACCCGCCTCGTCAAAACGCTTTCTGTAAAAGGGAATCTTATATGCTTTTTTCACCAGCTTCCTCACCCGCAGGTCCTGCAGTTTCATCACGCCGGTGAAATCTTTCGGGATCTTTTTCTTCATCTTGAAGAGATCCAGAAAGATGAATACATTTACCAGTTTTCTCTGAAGACTCTCAAACATATCCTTGTCTCCTCCAATATATACCGGGAATAGTCTTTATCGTAAAAATTCTTCACCATTGTATAAAAGATCAATCTTTTTGTCAATCACGCCTTCTCATCGGGCTCCCGGTAACCGTAAGGGTTGTTTTTCTGCCAGTTCCAGCTGTCACGGCACATATCATAGAGGTTTTTTTCCGCTTTCCAGCCCAGGACACGGGCCGCCTTGTCGGCGTTGGCCACAACCACGGCCAGGTCCCCGGCCCTGCGGGGTCCGATCTCGTGGGCAACCGGAACGCCTGATGCCTCCTCAAAAGTATGAACGATGTCCAGCACACTGTAGGGGGTACCGGTTCCCAGATTGAATATCTCCACACCCTTGTGTCCTGCCGCGTACTCCACTGCTTTGCGGTGTCCTGCCGCCAGGTCCGTCACATGGATGTAGTCACGCAGGCAGGTACCGTCGGGGGTGGGGTAATCGCCGCCGAAGACCGTCAGGTGATCTCTTCTTCCCACTGCCACCTGGGATACATAGGGCATCAGATTATTGGGGATTCCCTGGGGATCTTCGCCGATTCTTCCGGAGGGGTGAGCTCCGATGGGATTAAAGTATCTGAGGAGGATCACGCTCATTTCCGGGTCTGCCGCGGCAGTGTCTGTCAGGATCTGCTCCATCATAACCTTGGTCCATCCGTAGGGATTGGAGCATGTGCCCCGCTTCATTTCCTCCAGATAGGGGGATTCATTCTCCTCCCCGTACACGGTGGCCGAGGAAGAAAATACCATGTTCTTTACCCCTGCTTCCTTCATGCACTCCAGAAGAGTCAGGGTGGTGTCAATATTATTCCTGTAATACATGACAGGTTTCTCAACGGATTCTCCCACAGCCTTCAGACCGGCAAAATGTATGACACAGTCAATCCGGTGATCCCGGAAAATGGGCCGGACAGCCCGGGGATCCCTGACATCTGCCTCATAAAGAGCTGTTTTCTTTCCCGTGATCTCCTCCACTCTGGCAACTGCCTCAGGTGAACTGTTGTCAAAATTGTCCGCGATCACGATCTCATGACCTGCCTCAAGTAAATCCACTGCGGTGTGGGAGCCGATATATCCTGCTCCGCCTGCCAGTAATATCTTCATAGTCTTATCCTTTCCTTTCCCGCCGGGCCGGTACATTTGTCACCTTTACCGGAATGCATTTCAAATATTACTGCAATTATACCATCTGACAGAAAAAAATACCACTGTGCACCCGGTCCGCCCGTCCTGCCTCGCAAAGTCCTGTTTCCTATATCTGGAAAAACTTTATCTGTATGCATAGTTTATACTTATCTGCATCATTAAATTTCCCGATGAAAAATATTACAATAAATCATAAGAAATGGATTTATCTGAATCAGAGGCTTTGATGAGAATGGATTTGGTAAAGGTGAACTATAGGACAATCGGAAACAGAATTCGCAGAGAAAGAAAGCTGAAACACATCACCCAGGAAGCTCTGGCCCAAAAGGTGAATGTCAATGCCGGTCATATCAGCAATATAGAGAACTGCCACACAAAGGTTTCTCTGGAAACGCTGGTGAAAATCTGCAACGCGCTGGGAGTCACACTGGACTACATAATGGCTTCGGACTGCATCAATCCCTCTTCGGCGATCGACAGCCAGATCCTTGTAGAGGTAAGAAATTGTGACGACAAAGCAAAAGAGCAGATTCTACAGATCATCCGCTCTTTTCTCTGAATACTATTTCTTTGTATGTCCGGAAGGTCTCTTTCTAGAATTCAAATCCTTCCAGGGTCGCAAAATAATCCTCCACCGTCTCTGCCCGGCGGATCATCCTGAATCCCCCGTCTTCCTGGAGAAGAATCTCCGCGCTTTTCAGCTTGCCGTTATAATTATAACCCATGGCAAATCCGTGCGCTCCTGTGTCATGAATGACAATGAGATCTCCTTTTTCTATCTCAGGCAGCTTTCTGTCGATGGCGAACTTGTCATTGTTTTCGCAGAGAGATCCCACCACATCATAGACATGGTCACAGGGGGCATCTTCCTTTCCCATTACAGTAATATGATGATAAGCTCCGTACATGGCCGGCCTCATCAGGTTGCAGGCAGTCGCGTCCACACCGATGTAGTCTTTATAAATGTGCTTCTCGTGGATAGCTTTTGTAACCAGGTGTCCGTGGGGTCCCAGCATGTAGCGTCCAAGCTCCGTATAAATCTTCACGTCGCCCAGGCCTGCCGGTACGAGAATCTCTTCAAAAGCCCGGCGCACGCCCTGGCCGATGGCAAATATATCATTAGGCTCCTGGTCCGGTGTGTAGGGAATACCGACACCGCCGGAAAGGTTCACAAAGTTCACATCAATATCCAGGTTCTCTTTAATCTTCACCGCCAGCTGGAAAAGAATGATCGCCAGGGTCGGGAAATATTCATTGGAAACTGTATTGCTTGCCAGGAATGAGTGGAGTCCGAACTCTTTGACACCCTCTCTTTTCAGCCTTTTAAATGCTTCAAAAATCTGGGCTTTGGTCATGCCGTATTTGGCATCTCCGGGATTATCCATAATGTCTGTTCCCAGAGAAAAGTATCCGCCCGGATTGTAGCGGCAGCAGATTCTCTCCGGAATGCCGCAGATCTCCTTAACATAGTCGATATGGCTTATGTCATCCAGGTTGATGATGGCATCCAGCCGTTTGGCAAGCCGGAATTCCTCAGCCGGTGTTTCGTTGGAAGAGAACATGATGGAGGAACCGTCGGCAAATCCGCACCGCTCGCTCATGATCAGCTCTGTCAGGGATGAACAGTCCACACCGCAGTCCTCCTCTTTTAGAATCCGGAGGATAGCCGGCGTCGGTGTCGCCTTGACCGCAAAAAACTCTTTGAATCCCTTATTCCAGGAAAAGGCTTTATTCAGATTCCTGGCCGTCTCGCGTATGCCTTTCTCATCATAAATATGAAAAGGTGTCGGACAGGTCTTTACAATTTCCTCCAGCTGTTCTTTTGTTACAAATGGTTTCTTATCCATAGTTTATATCCTTTCCTGAAATAGAGTTTCAGCTTTCATGATCATCTGAACGACTGCGCACAGGGGCAGTCCTACCACATTATAATAATCGCCGCAGATGGAAGAAATGAAAACTGCCGCGCGGCCCTGGATCCCGTAGGCCCCTGCCTTGTCCATGGGCTCCCCGCAGGCGATATAATCACGGATCTCCCTGTCCTTTACAGGACGCATGGTCACATCGGTCTCCTCTGAAAATCCTGTCACCCACTCTATCTGGCCGTTTCTGATCACAACGCCGGCTACGCCGGTATCTACCTGATGGGTCCTGCCGGACAATCTGGTCAGCATATTAAATGCATCCTCTTCATCCTCAGGTTTTCCGAGAATCTCCCCGTCCAGAATCACCACCGTGTCCGCACCGATGACCAGCACTGTATCCTTCCGGCCGGATGCGCAGATCTCATCGGCTACAGCCATGGCTTTCCTTCTTGCAAGTTCTTCCACCATATCTCCGGGATTTCCGGGATCTACATTTTCATCCGCATTGCTGACACATACCTCAAATGTATAGCCTGCCCGGGACAGGAGTTCTTTTCTTCTGGGAGAACCTGACGCAAGTATGATCTTCATGATCTATCCTTCTTCCTGCATAATTATTAGTTTTTTTACATACACCGCATTATTATATCCTATCAGGCTCTGCTTTGTAAACCGTAAATATCAAAAAAAGAGTGCCGTGGTTACCACGGCACTCAGCTTGTCTTATATTCCAGTCATCTGCAGGCCTGACCGGATGCCGGTCTCCTGCCCTGATAATCCGGCTTAAGCAAAGATGGGCTCGATTGCTTTCGCAAGCTCGTCTTTCATTGCCTGAGCCTCTTCCAGATCCTTTCCGAGGGTTGTATAGTAAGCCTTGATCTTGGGCTCTGTTCCGGAAGGACGTACCACTACGCTGGAGCCATCCTCCAGGGTGTAGATCAGTACATTTGCCTTGGGAAGGCCTGTCTCCTCGGGCTTGGTATAATCCGTTACCTTAGCGATCTTCTTTCCGCCAAAGTCTGTCGGCGGCTCGCTGCGCAGGTCTGCCATAATGCCGGACATTTTATCCATTCCGGAAAGTCCCGGGAACTCATAGCTGTCAACCTTGTTGAGGTAACGGCCGTATTCTGCGTAAATCTCTTCCAGACGCTGCTTGATGGAAGATCCGATGCTGCGATAGTAAGCAGCCATCTCACAGATCAGCATGGAGCCGATTACGGCATCCTTGTCCCTTACATAGGGGCCTGCCAGGTATCCGTAACTCTCCTCGAATCCGAAGATAAAGCGGTCAACCTCTCCGTCTGCCTCAAGACCCGCGATCTGGTCGCCGATCCACTTGAATCCTGTCAGAGTATGTCTGAGCTCTACACCGTAATGCTCTGCGACTGCATCAGCCAGCGGTGTGGATACGATGGACATAACGGCAACGGGTTTCTCAGGCATGGTGCCCTTTTCAATTCTTCCAGCACAGATATAGTCAAGAAGAAGAACACCCATCTCATTACCGGAAACCAGCTCATAGCTTCCGTCCGGACATTTCATGGCGATACCTACACGGTCTGCGTCAGGGTCAGTTGCCAGCATCAGGTCAGCACCCACCTCTTTTGCAAGAGCAAGACCTTTTTCCAGTGCTGCGAAAATCTCCGGATTCGGATAGGAACAGGTGGTGAAATATCCATTGGGATACTCCTGCTCCGGAACGATCGTGATGTCCGTGATTCCGATATCCTGCAGAACACGTGTTACAGGCACCAGGCCGGTACCGTTCAGCGGAGAGTAGACCAGTTTGAGTCCTGCGGTCTTGCACAGACCCGGGCGTACCTGTCTTTCCTCAATTGCCGCATAGAAAGCGTCCTTGCAGTCATCCCCTACAAATTTAATGAGTCCTTTTTCAACACCTTCCGCAAAGGACATATACTTTGCACCGGTCAGAACATCTGTATTCTGAATAGATTCATATACTACTGCCGCTGCGTCATCTGTCATCTGGCATCCGTCCGGACCGTATGCCTTGTATCCGTTATACTGTGCCGGATTGTGGGATGCTGTTACCATGATACCTGCGTTACAGGAATAATAACGGGTTGCAAAACTCAATGCCGGTACCGGCATCAACTCGTCATAGATTCTTACATTGATTCCGTTTGCCGCAAGCACGCCTGCTGCGTCCCTTGCAAAACTCCATCCTTTAAGACGGCTGTCATAGCTGATTGCAACAGTCTGGCTTCCGCCCTGTGTCTTAACCCAGTCTGCCACACCCTGTGTTGCCTGCCTTACAACCCAGATATTCATCCGGTTTGTACCTGCACCAAGGGTTCCTCTCAAGCCTGCCGTACCAAACTTAAGCGCTACTGCAAAACGATCCTTGACCGCCTCGTCGTCACCTTCAATATCCTGAAGCTCTTTTTTCAGATCAAAATCAATCAGATCCGCTTCCAGCCAACGTTTGAACTCATCCTGATACATCCTGCCCTACCTTATCCTTTCCTGAATATAAGGCAGCCTCCGCATCCCCTTTAAAGATTAGAAGAAGACTGCCTTTCATTTCAAGTTTCTTTTAATAAATTATACTGTCTGCCAGTTTCCTTGTCAATCAGACCGTTTCACTTACCCGGCTGATTGTCCTTTTTTCTGAAGAGATCAGTGATAATATCCAATGCATTGTCAACCTTGTTCCACTCTTCATCCGTAAGGCGGCTGACGATTATCCTCATCCGGGAATCAACTCTGTCATTGATATCCGCTGTGGTCCTTTTACCTTCTTCTGTCAGATGAAGCTCATAGGATCGCCTGTCGGAAGGCATTGGAGTCTTCCAGAGAAATCCCTTTCTTTCAAAATCCTTTAAAATGCGGGAAAGATAACTTTTATCAACACTAAGCGTCTTCACGATGGAAGAACTGGTACAGCCGTCATTCTCATCAATTTCAAAAAGAATCCGAGCCTCTGTAACAGAATAGTCACTTCCGAAATAGCGGTTGCCGAAGGGGGCAACCAGAGGGAGATAGAATCTGCTGAACTCCCGGATTCTTTTGACCTGCTCATCATAATTTTCCATTCTTGTTCTCCTCCGGATTGACGGGCAAAAGCGCTTTTCGCTATCTTCCGGTCAAATCCCTTACAACCTGGCCTGCAAGAATCATTCCCGCAGCCGCGGGAACAAAAGCTGCGCTTGCCGGAACGGCAGTCCCGGTCACGGCAGGCTTCTCAGTGGAATAAACTACTTTCAAACTCCTGATACCTCTTTTCCGGCATTCTCGGCGCATCACGCGGGCAAGAGGACAGACACTTGTATCATAAAGATCTGCCACCTGCAGGGCCGTTGCATCCAGCTTATTGCCGGTCCCCATGGATGAAATGACAGGAATACCGGCTTCTTGTGCGTTTTTTATAATGAGGAGTTTGCCGGTAATATTGTCAATTGCATCAACAACATAATCATATTTGCAAAAATCAATCAGTTTCTCTGTATCAGGCAGATAGAAGAGATTCCATTTCTTCACTCTGCAGCCGGGCGCGATGTCCGTCACCCTCTTCTCTGCCACATCAGTCTTAAAGGCACCCAATGTGGAGTGCAGAGCCAGAATCTGCCTGTTCAGATTGGAAGGGGCAATCGTGTCATAGTCAATCAGATCCAATGCTCCGATTCCCGACCTTGCCAGCCCTTCCGCAACATAACCGCCGACTCCGCCCAGTCCGAATACGGCAACACGGCTGTCAGCCAGTTTATCCAGGGCTTCCTGCCCCAGCAGTTGTCTTGTTCTGCTTTGAGCATCATCAGTAATCATTTTCAATTTCGTCAATCAGACCGAAAAGATACTGGCCGTATTTGGTCTGTTCCATTTCACCGGCAATATCCCGCAGCTGGTCCACTGTAATCCAGCGGTTGCGCAAAGCCTGCTCTTCCGGACAGCCGATCAGCTTACCACTTCTCTGGGCAGTTCTGATGGCGCCTG
The DNA here is from genome assembly GCA_017434385.1 of Eubacterium sp. Taxonomy (GTDB): domain Bacteria; phylum Bacillota; class Clostridia; order Lachnospirales; family Lachnospiraceae; genus Anaerobutyricum. The sequence goes on along the minus strand of JAFRFJ010000008.1, from coordinate 36,179 downwards.
CCGCTTCATAGAGACTGTCTGCGGTTCCTGCGTCAAACCAGGTGAACTCGTTGCCAAGCGGTTCTACCCGAAGGTTACCGGCTTTCAGATAAACATTGTTCACGGAAGTGATCTCAAGCTCTCCTCTTGCGGAAGGCTCAAGATTCCTGGCTATCTCGATTACCTTATTGTCGTAGAAATACAGGCCCGGTACGATGTAATTTGACTTGGGGTGCTTGGGCTTTTCTTCAATGGAAAGAGCCACGCCGTTTTCATCAAATTCCACAACACCGAAGGGTCTCGGATCCGGCACATAGTAACCGAAGATTACCGCGTCATGAAAATCCTTTACAATCTTTCTCAGTTTCCGTCTGAAGGAGGGGCCGTAGAAAATATTATCCCCCAGCATCAGGCAGACAGAATCATCACCGATAAAAGACTCCCCTATGATAAAAGCATCGGCGATTCCTCTCTGCACTTTCTGTTCCGCATAGGAAATCGAAACACCCAGATGCGCTCCGGTCCCAAGCAGATCTTCAAACACATTTGTATGCCCCGGCGGAACAATGATCAGGATATCCCGGATACCTGCGCGCATAAGGACACTGATGGAATAGTAGATCAGCGGCTTGTCATAAACCGGCAGAAGCGGCTTGCAGACAGGCTTGGTAATGGGGTATAAACGGGTTCCTTTTCCAGCGGCAAGAATGATTCCTTTCATCTTGTTTCCTCCTGTATTCAAGTTGCAAAAAAACAAGCTGGTATTACATAAATGTTAATAACATATTATATACCATTCTCTTCTGTCCGGTCAATCGAATATGGATTAAGATGTTCTTACGGAATAAACTGTTACTGCCTGTAAACTGCCGGAAAACAAAAGACCGGCAGTTTCTGTTTTTCATGAAACTGCCGGTTTTTTTCAGATCATCTGATTTCTTTTTTCAGTTTTCGGTTTCTCAGATTTCCATCAGATCACTGAGAGCTTTCAGTGCGCCGTCTGTCTCATGGGCCAGTACACGTTTTGCGAGAAGCTTTCCAAGCTGAACGCCTTCCTGGTCAAAACTGTTGACATTCCAGAGGAAGCCCTGGAACATGATTTTGTTCTCAAAGTGGGACAGGAGTGCTCCCAGAGATCTGGGTGTAAGCTGTCCGCCAATAATGATACTGGAAGGACGTCCGCCCTCGAAATATTTATTACGGTCTTCATCGTCCTTGCCGCAGGCAAAGGCAATGATCTGTGCCACTACGTTAGCGCAGAGCTTCTTCTGGCTGGTGCTTCCTTCGATCACTACGTCATTGCCGATCTGGCTGTCCCTGAAGCCGATGAACTGAAGGGGAACAATGGTCTTTCCCTGATGGAGCAGCTGATAGAAACTGTGCTGTCCGTTGGTTCCGGGCTCTCCGAAGATAACCGGACCTGTAACATAATCAACCGGCTCTCCAAAACGGTTTACAGACTTACCATTGGACTCCATATCTGCCTGCTGCAGATGTGCCGGGAAACGTGCCAGTGCCTGGGAGTAGGGAAGAACTGCCGTTGACTCATAGCCCAGAACATTACGCTCATAAACGCCGATTACCGCATCCAGCATAGCTGCGTTCTTACGGATATCCTTATCCATTGCAAGCTTATCTGTCTCTGCAGCGCCTTCCAGGATCTGCTCAAACACATCAGGTCCGAAAGCCAGGGACAGAACTGCACCGCCTACTGCGGAGGAAGAGGAATATCTTCCGCCGATGTAATCATCCATGAAAAATGCTGCCAGATAGCCGCTGTTTTTCGCCAGAGGAGATGTCTCGCTGGTTACAGCCAGCATATGGCGGGAAGGATCAAGACCCTGTTTCTCAAGGGCATCCTTTACAAATGCTTCGTTAGTCAGTGTCTCAAGAGTTGTTCCGGACTTGGAAACAACGATGAAAAGGGAACGTGCCACATCGATATCCATCAGTACTGCAGAAGCGTCATCCGGATCAACATTGCTGATGAACTTAGCTTCCATTTTCAGTGTGTCGTTCACTTTTGCCCAGTTTTCAAGAGCTATGTAAAGAGCGCGGGGACCGAGGTCGCTGCCGCCGATACCGATCTGTACAACTGTGGTGAATGTCTCTCCTGCCGCATTGGTGATCTCGCCGGCATGAACCTTCTCTGCAAACTCTCTGATCTTCTTCTGCTGTCCTGCATAGAAGTCTCTCTTGTTAACGCCGTCTGCAATAACGTCTTTTCCGCGCTGTCCTCTTGCCAGGTGGTGGAGTACCAGCCTCTTTTCGCCTGTGTTGATCACAGCACCGTCTAACAGTTCCTCATACTTGTCAATAAGCTGTGCCTCATCCGCCAGCTCTGCAAAAATATCAAGAAGGTCATCATTTACCTGTTTTGCAGCGTAGTTAAAGCTGAATCCTTCTGCCATAGGAGCCGCATATGCTGCCACGCGGTCTGCTCCGGCTTCACCTGTCAGCGCTTCCTTGATGTCGACCTTTTTCCCATAAGAACAAAGCTTGTCAAATGATTTCAAAGTATCAAGGTTTTTCCAATCTGCCATTTTCTTCCCCCTTTTCTTAAATTAAAGATTAATATTTAATCAAATTTACAGATGTCATTACTGTAAAAATTATACTTCAATTTATAGTGCTTTTCAAGTTAATCATTTACCTCTTCCGGGTTTTGCCCGCCTTCAGGGATGGCCTCTTCCTCCTGTGCTTCATCCTGCCCGCTTCCGCCGGACATCTGACAGGCCAGCCCGTAAAGATTCACCAGAGTCAGCCCCAGCAGGATGCCGCCGAGAATATCCGTAAACCAGTGGACGCCGCTTAAAAGCCTTCCGCCTACCGTCAGGATACAGAGGACCAGGCAGATTATCCTTGCCGTTTTCGCAAGAATCCTGTTGCTGACAAGTCTGCCAATCAGAATCATGGCGCTGCCGTAGACCGTCATCGAAAGCAGGGTATGGGTGGACGGGAAAGAGGACTCCGGAAATCTGTCCCCCGGCAGGAGCATGGGTCGGTAGTTGATGCAGGCTCTCTCAAAGATTATATAGATGATCAGGGTCAGAATATAGAGGGTCCCCAGAAAAAGGAACTCCCTGTCCATCATAAAAATGTCTCTCCTGCGGAAAAGCTGCACCAGTCCTGTAGCCGCCAGGCCTATGGCAAACAGCAGGCAGACCACTCCCAGGACCTCTGTCAGGTTATACCAGAAAGGAATAAAACCTGTCATATTGTGGAAAAGGACGTTGATATGGGAGAGACCCACCACAGTGCCTTTCGGACCTGCCACAGCTCTGTCAACATTTGTCAGTAAAAGAATCAGCAGTGCGTACAGGACACCTGCAAGAACTGCGTTGCGTAAATACTTTTTCATGTGTCTGTCCTTTCTTTGCCTTTTATACCATGATTGTAACGGTCACCGGCCCTAAAAGCAAGAAAAACGTGTGGCTGTCCGCTGTTTTCCGCAGCCGGGCGCCACACGCTCATGGTCAATTGCTATAGGCCGAACTTACTTTCCGAGAAGATATCCCGCGCGAACGGCTTTTTCAAGAATCTCAGGCTTTTCATCAATCGCGTCAGGTCCGGCAAGACCCGGTGCCAGAAGTTCTCCTATGGAAGTAAATCCGAGAAGGTCGTCTACCAGCCGGTAGGTTCCCAGCACTCCTTCAAACATTGCGGCATCAGGGTTGGCACATGCGGAAATCAGGAAAGTCTCCTTCACGGTACAGGTTGCTCTTCCCTTAGGTGCGCTGAACTGATAAAAACGATCGATCACTCTCTTGATCTGGGACGGAAATCCTGCCCAGTATACCGGCGCACACAGCACCAGCAGATCAGCCCACCGCATGAGTTCATTCATACGGACGCCGTCGTCCTTTAATCCGCAGCATCCTCTCTTAAAACAGCTCTGATCTCCATGGCAGCCTTCCACATTGGCCTTAGCCGCGTCAAACACTTCCACTTCGTGTCCCGCTGCCTCTGCTCCCATGATAAAGGCTTTTGCCATTGTATTGGTATTTCCTTCCGGCCTTGGACTGCCGGTAATCACTAAAATCTTCCTGCCTGCCATCTTGTACCCCTCCTGTGCCAAAAAACAGTATCTTTATTCCAGTGTTAAAATATCAGAAAAGCCGGTCACTTCGAAGATTTCCATGATGGTTTCATTAACCTTGACCACCTTCATCTCACCCTGCTTGCTCATGATCTTCTGAGCGGACAGAAGCACACGAAGCCCTGCTGAGGAAATATAATCAAGCTTTTCAAAATCCATTATCAGTTCCTTTACGCCATCCAGAGAATCCTTGAGATCTTTCTCAAGATCGGGTGCTGTCATTGTATCCAGTCTGCCCTCAAGCGCTACGGTCAGTTTGTCGTCATTTGCATTCTTTGTAATATTCAGCATGATGATTACCCTCCTTAAAGTGTTATTATAAATAATACTTCCAATGAAAACAAGTATTCTTTCAAATTTTTGTATTAATAATCCTCGTCGATCATACTGTAGTAGATGTTATCCAGTTCCGCATGGACAAACTCAGCCCAGCTGTACTGATTCATATAATCACCCATATAGCGGTAACGGGATTTGTCTGTCTTTTCGAGCCAGTCATAAAGATCGCAGTCTATATTATCCACGGCGATAGCCATGCTTCCCCGCTGCTTTATGATAATGTCATTGGCTTTAAGTCGGGTCAATGTATTCTGCAGGTCCTGACGCAGGTTGCTCAGATAGGAGCTCTTTGCCCGGGCATCCCCTTCATCCTCCCAGAGGCAGGTGATGATCTCATTATTGGTCGTCTGGGCTCCTCTGTTGTTAACCAGAACAGCCAGTATTTCCTTGGTTCTGGAATATTTGAATGTCACCGGTTTCCCGTCAATAAAGATATCAAAGTTGCCGAAAGTCTGCGCAAAGACGCGTCTGGCTTCCCTTTTGCCGGGCGGATTACGAAGCTCATTAAGCTCAGTGTCAACAGAATCTTCTTCCACCGGGTGAAGCAGACAGCCGCTGGCTCTTGCAGCCATGGCATCAAATGCGTCGCTTTTCCTTCCCGTCAGAAAGATCAGGTTTACTGAAGGATAGAGGTCCTGCAGGTATTTTCCAAGCAAAAGCCCGTCCATCTCTTTCAGGTTCATGTCCACAAAGGCCACGTCTATTTTCTTTTCTCTGGCGGCCGCAAGTGCCTGCGGGCTGGCCGAAAAAGCCAGGACCTCCTCGTCGGGATGGGTCGCCTGTATAAGATCAGTCAGCTTTTCCAATCTTTTTTTCTCATTTTCAACAGCAAGTATTGTCATGCCTCTCCTCCTCCGGAAAAGTCAATCACCCGAAGGTGCTGATTCATACGCTGCTCTGACGTCATGGACAGGGGATTTGCCTCTCCTACAAGAAGCATGTCTCCTCCTTTTACTACTGCCTCCCTGAGAGGGCCCGCATTAAGATCGGCAATCACAAGGGCAGCAAAACGGTCATAGTTGTCATCATCTATTACAGGAAAATGATGCTGCATACGGTACCAGTGTTCAGGGTCAAAGCCCATCTCGCCGATATAAAGCCTGTCGGCGGTAGCTTCCACCTCGTCCGGCCCCGCGATCATACCGGGCTCGGCGCCCAGGTCATCGCAGAAGAGCATGGCATAAACACGGAGGATCTGATCACGTATCGTTTCTTTCCTTCCCTCTTTATCAACTTTTCCTGTTTCCGTATCCATCACTTTATAATAGTAATCCTGCGCCTCTTCGCTTACCTCGAAGCGGCAGAGAGCATCATAAAACTTACGGTCTATCAGACGTTGTGCCATATCATCCTCCTTATTTATTATAGCGCCTTATCAATTACTTTAAAGTATCCGCAGCTATGGGAAAATCAAAATAGGTATCCGGGAAAGGTTCATCCTTCAGAGTGAAGTGCCACCATTCACAATCAAAAGGCTCAAAGCCCCCCTTGACCATCAGCTTCTGCAGGAGCATTCTGTTCTCAAACTGGCCCTGGCTGATCCCTTTATAGTCGGGGTGGGATACAGGGCTGAAATAATCAAAAGGACTTCCCATATCCACTTCTTTTCCCGTTTTCATATCCAGCAGGGTCAGGTCCACTGTGCTTCCCCGGCTGTGGCTGGACAGGCTGGCAATATATCCTCTTTTGAAGAGTTCTCCTTTTTCCAGATCAGGATAAAAGAAAAGTTTCATCCTCTGATCCAGATCTTCTATTCCCCAGAGCACAAAATGTCTGACCGACCTTGCGGGCCGGTAGGCATCAAAGATCTTGAGACGGTATCCCATGACCATTGCCCTGTTACTGACTTCCCTTAAAGCCCTGGCCGCTTCTTTTGTAAGAATTGCAACAGGTTCCTCGTAGCCGTTGATACGGTCTCCGATAAAGTTATATGTGGAATAATAACGGATTTCCTGAACGATATCCGGCACAAAATCCGAAAGTCTCACAAATGCGGACGAATCGGATTCCGCCAGTTTTTTATAGTCTGTTGCCATATCCACCCTCTTCTCTCTGAACGCATCTTTTTTCTTCTTTTGGCTTCAATTCCCTTTTTTATCTTCCTCAAAAGGAATCAGACGGTGTACCGTCACGGTGAGGATCATGGTGATCACAATGTCAGGCAGGGTATATCCCACCGGGATATCCACTCTCATGAATATGCGGTACAGGATAAATCCGACCAGCCAGACCGCCAGGTTTCTCACATCATAATCCCTGTTTTCCGCATTCTTTTTCAGAATGAAAAAGTCGGTGATCATCACTGCTGCCATGGGGGCAAAAACAGAACCGATCAGATAGAGAAATCCCGTAATGTCATCCATGGGAAAGGCAATGGCACAGACAATACCGGCAGCCGCCGTAATGACAGCCATTGTCTTTCCGGACAGTTTTCCGATAAATGTTTCCGCGGAAATACCTGCGGAAAAAGCATCAAGGAAAGTCGTTGTCACTGTGGAAAAAACGATGATGAGCAGTCCTGCCACACCCAGACCGGCACGAATCATGATGGTCGTTATGTCGGATGTACCGGCAAATATTGCCGCCGCCATACCGATCACAAACATCCAGCAGCTGACAAGGCTGTATACTATAGTGCTGACCAGGGATGCCATAACCGGTTCTTCTGCTTCTCTTGTGTAGTCACCAACTACCGGCAGCCAGGAAAGGGGCATGGAGACCGAAAGCTCCAGAGCCGCTCCAAAGCTGATCACTTCCGCGGGAATCACCCCGCCGCCTCCCTGTCCCATAATGGCAAAGCAGAGCACGATGGTCAGGCCCAGCAGGGCAATCATGGCAGCCAGGCTGACTTTTCCCAGATTTGTGATTCCGATGCAGATCCATACTATGATCAGGCCGCCGATCACGATACACCAGATCCATCTGCCGACAGACCATATGCCGGCGGCAGAAACAGATCCGTCATATATCATGATAGCAGTCCAGCCCGCAAGCTGCAAGACATTTAACACAGAGAAGAGCAGTCCTCCCTTTTTCCCGTAGAACCTGCCCGCGGCTTCCATGGCGGAGTCCCCGGTCGTGCCACTGATAAGGCCGCACAGAAAGAAGAAGATGCCGCCGATCACATGTCCGGCCAGGATGGCAAGCAGCCCTTTCTGCATGCCCAGGGGGGCCAGAAAAGTGCCGGTCAGGATCTCGGCAATCGAGACGCCCGCCCCGAACCAGATCAGGCCGTTATCAAATAAAGATGTTTTCTTTTTTTCCATGGTCATGCCTCCTCTGCAAACCGTCCCGTCAGATCAAAGGCATGATTCATGGGGCCGGATCCTTTTCCAAGGTCCAGCATGGCGGAAAGGGCACCGGAAATATAATCCTTGGCCCTTCTTACGGACGTATCCATATCAAATCCCTTGGCCAGATTTGCGGCAATAGCACTGGACAGGGTACATCCTGTACCGTGGGTGTTGGGATTATCGATTCTTTTTCCCATAAACCATCTTCCTTCTCCCCTGTGGAAGAGGAGGTCGTTGGCATCGTTGACATTGTGGCCGCCTTTTAAGAGGACGCTGCAGGAATAATCCTCCGATATTTTCCGGGCTGCACTGACCATGTCATCGGTGCTTTCTATTTTCATACCGGTAAGAACCTCAGCCTCGGGAATATTGGGCGTAATGACGTCTGATAAGGCGATCAGTTCCTCCTTCAGGACACTGACCGCATCATCGCTGATCAGCCTGGCGCCGCTGGTGGCAACCATGACCGGGTCGAGAACGATATTCTCCGCCTTATATTCCCGGAGTTTTCTCCCGATTACGGCAATCAGCTCTTTTTCCGATACCATTCCGATCTTTACTGCATCCGGGCGGATATCCGTAAATATCTGATCAAGCTCCTGCTCAAGAAATTCTGGTGTCACGTTCATGATTCCTGTTACGCCGGTCGTATTCTGTGCGGTCAGCGCAGTGATCGCGCTCATCGCAAATACACCATTCATGGTCATTGTCTTGATATCAGCCTGAATGCCGGCGCCTCCGCCGGAGTCACTCCCGGCGATTGTTAATGCTGTTCTCATATTATGTCCTCCTTTGCAACAGTCATTAATTTTATATGGCGACAGAAGGTGGTGCCCCCAATCTGCCGCAAAAACTTCTTTCGGCTCAGCCTTCAAGAAGCCTTTCTATCTTATGAAATTGTCTGAAATCCTCCAGAAATAGGTCTGCTTCCTGCATGATCCGGTCACGGTCGGCCCGACTGGCGTCATCTGCCACCGCGCACACAAAAAAGCCGTCCCCGGCTGCGGCATGCACCGCCTGGTAAACATCTTCAAAGACCAGAGTCTCTTCCGGAACAGTTCCCAGCTTTCCTGCTGCAGCCCGATAGATTACTGCTTCCTTTTTTGTGGTATGGTAGTCCTCACATACAAGCATATGGTCAAAATAGTCCCAGATGCCCAGCCTGCGAAGGGCCGCTTCCTCCAGATCCGGATCCCCGATCGTGGCAAGTGCCATGGGGATTCCCCGCTCCCTGAGCATATCAAGGGCCTGTCTGACCCCTGCTTTTGCCTTCACTTCATATCTGTAGAAGGCATCCGTGATTTCTGTTAGGCCCTGTCTTATCTCCTCCGGACTGCCGGGCAGACCGTAGTGGTTTTTCAGATACAGGACCCCTTCGGCAATGGTCATGGGGAAAAGGATCTCCGCCAGATTTTCCTCCGCACGGATTCCCTGTCCTTTCAGATACCTGACCCCCAGTTCTTCCCAGATCGGCATGGAATCGATCAGGGTTCCGTCGATATCAAATACCGCTCCTTTGATCATAATTCCTGCCCTCTATTCATCGGCGTTTACAGCCTTAGAAGTCTGCTCTTTCAGATCGGCAGCCGCAGCCCGGATATCCTCTTTTGCAAAGATGGCGGAAATAACCGCCACCCCGGCAATACCTGTCCCTGCAAGCCGGGTGACATTGTCCCTGGTTATCCCCCCGATGGCTACCACCGGGATATTCACTGCCCGGCAGATCTCTTTCAGTGTCTGATGACTTACATCTTCCGCGTCATCCTTGGATCCGGTCGGAAATACGGCCCCGACTCCCAGATAGTCTGCTCCGCATGCCTCGGCACGCTTTGCCTCCTCCACCGTACAGGCGGAGACACCCAGGATCTTACCGGGCCCAAGCTTTTCTCTTACCCTGCCGGCTTCCATATCACTCTGTCCTACATGGACGCCGTCCGCGCCGCATTCCAGAGCCAGTTCCACATCGTCGTCCACCACAAAGGGTACATTGAATTTCCTGCACAGGGCAAAAATTTCCTCCGCTTCCGCCAGGAAAGCATCATGGGGAAGGCTCATATCATCCTTCTCCCTGATCTGTACAAATGTCACTCCCCCCTGCAGGGCCTTTTCCACGTCTTCATAGAGGCTTCGCCCATTCAGCCAGTGCCGGTCTGTCACCGCATATAAAAGAAGAGATTCTTTATCGAATTTCATATTTTGCTCCTTGCTCCAGTGTCTTTGCGTCCATATTGAACACAGCATCAATGATCCTGTTTCTGTAGGTGGAATTGCCGTCTCCCTCTTTCATCCCGGCCCATCCGATCTCTCCTGCCAGGCCCATGAGGCTCACAGCCGCTGCCGCCGCCTCCAGATGATTGTCCGGATTGGCTGCCAGATAAGCTGTCATCAGGCCGGAAAGCTGGCATCCTGTTCCGGTAATGGAGCTCATTTCAGGCCTTCCGTTCCGGATTACGTAACACTTTTCCCCGTCCGCAACCAGGTCGATTGCCCCGGTTGCCGCCAGGATACATCCGCATTCTTTTGCGTAATCTTTTATAAAGTCCACCATATAATCCAGGTTGTCCTCACTGACCGCGTCTGCAGCGTCCGCGTCCACACCCCGGGTGGTACTGCTTCCGACAGCCAGTGCCTTAAGCTCTGAAATGTTTCCCCGGATCACTGTAAAATGCAGCTCATCCATCAGGGATACGGCCGTGTCGGTCCTGAGCGCCGAAGCTCCCGCTCCGACCGGGTCAAGCAGGAGGACATGTCCCAGCTCCTCCGCCTTTTTCCCCGCTATGTGCATAGCCTCAATGGTCTGCCTGTTCAGTGTTCCGATATTGATATTCAGCCCGTTGCAGATTGCGGTAATGTCTGCCGCTTCCGCCGGCTCGTCCGCCATGATCGGACTGGCGCCGGCTGCCAGGATTACATTTGCAACGTCGTTGACCGTAACATAATTGGTGATATTGTGTACCAGCGGGCTTTTTTCTTTTACCTGTTCCAAACATTTTCCAAACATCTGTCTGCCTCCTATTTGTGTGAAAACAAAAATGCACTGCCCGACCGGACAGTGCATTGTAGCATTCAAAAAGACTTCTCCTTTTTCTATGATCCCTACGTTGGCATTATCCAAATCAGGTTATGGGTCAGGATGCATTATCCTTTCTCAGCCCGGCTTCGAGCTCCCCTTTTTTCATATATAAAAATTATACCCTCTATTCCCTTTTGTCAATAGAATCCTCGGCTTCCGGGCCCAAATACTCCATGCAGAGCATGGTCAGGTCGTCAAACTGGGGCATATCGCAGGTAAAGGCATTTACACTTTCGGTTATACACTCCAGGATTTCCCGGGGACTCCCGTCTTTACAGGTGTTCAGAGTTTCCACGATCTTTTTTATTCCGTACATCCGGTTATCCTCGGCCCTGGCTTCGGAAAGCCCGTCTGTATAAATGAAAATCTTGTCGCCTTTTCCGAGCATGATTTCAAAATCCCTGTAAGTGATACCGGGCATGGCTCCCGCAACAAGGCCGTGTTTTGTCTTCATATCTGCAAAATTGCCGCCCTTCTTATAGACAATTGCATCGTCATGGCCGGCGATGGAGGCGGTGAGCCTGCCGGTGGACAGCTCCAGAATTCCCAGCCACAGAGTGACAAACATCTCCGCTTCATTGTGGGCGCAGATGCTGTCATTGACATAGGCCAGTATCTCCGCGGGGGTTCCTCCCAGCCTGGTCTTGTCGCTCAGTACGATATTGGTCTCCATCATAAATAGTGCCGCCGGAACCCCTTTATCGGACACATCACCGATTACCAGGGCAAGATGGTCATCATCGATCATGAAAAAGTTGTAAAAGTCTCCGCCCACTTCTTTGGCAGGTGTCATGGAGGCATAGATATCAAACTCATTCTTTTCGGGAATAGCCGGAAAGTCGTTGGGGACGGCATTCTCCTGAATCTTGCCCGCCAGAGAAAGCTCAGCCCCGATTCTCTCTTTTTCCGCGGTTACCGCCGTCAGATTCTCCATATAGGTAACCATGTCAGATTCCATGGTTTCGATGGCGTCTACCAGATTTTTTATTTCCGTGAATCTGCTGATTGTTTCGAGAGGCTCTCCTTTGGTATTGCTTCTGGCGAAGCGGGCAGCTTCAGCCGACACCTTTCCTACCGGCTCGACAAAGTTTTTCCTGATAAAAGAAGTAACAACCATGGCAGCCACCAGCGAAAGGATAAAGGCCGAAACGGCAACCGTGATCAGATAAGGTTCAATCCCTTCCCTGATCTCGCTGATCGGGCGCTGCATGCATAAAATCGCCGCTACATCTCCTGCCGAGTTTTTAACCGGGACCATCGTAGTGATATGGGGATGCTGCCCGTCGGTCGGCCGGTTACGGTAAACAGTTTCATATAGTGACTTCTGTTCATAGATATTTCTGTACTTGCGGCGGTATTCGTCGTTTGTGGTGTCCCTTTTGTGCCCCAGCTCCCACTCTACATATTCCGAGTCGTCCACCTCATTGTTGATGGGATTAAAGATGGAGACAAATCTTCCGTAGTCTGACCTGTCCACTTTGATGATATAGATCATAGTGACATTCATTCTTTTGCAGTAGTCGTCCAGACCCCGCTTGGTTTCCAGGTATTGTACCCTTTCATCTCCGGCAAGATAGGCATCGAGCAGGTCGCCGTTGACCAGGGCTGTTGCCGTATCAGCCATGTGATAGGTCGATGTGGAATATTCTTTTTTAAAGGCATTGGTAAAACTCAGGGAACCAAGCCCGCTGACAATTGCACCGAAAATCACGAGCGATAAAACAATCGCGCTGATGAAACTGAACGCCATACTGGTGCGTACCTTTTTCAGTTTATCCATCCTGTTCCTCTCTCTGTTATCAGCTATAACAACCTGTTCCTTCCCCGCCTGAACTATCACAGGCAGCCTGTTATCATGATACGGTTGAAGTGAAGAAGAAACTGCTGATCTCCTCGGGAGAATAGCTGTCATTTTCCATCCACCATCTGACCGTCTCGGCAAAATCACACACCATGTGATTCTTCATATAATCCGCGGGTACCGCCGGTTCATACTTTGTGATCTGATCTTCAAAAAGCTCCCCCAGATACTCCTTGAAATACCGCATAAACATTTCTCCGCTCTCACTGGACAGGATTCCCTTTAAATACTTCCGGCTGTCCTGCAGATGGTAAAGGATATGGGTGATTTCCGTACGGATATCTTTTTTCTCCGATGAGAAATCATGGGTATTCTCCTTGGTCAGTTTCTCCGAAAAAACGTGGTCAAAGATTTCCGTGCATAAAGCCTTCAGCAGATCGTCCTTGGTCTCAAAATGTGAATAAAATGTGCTTCGGCCTATGTCTGCCTCCTCTATGATCTCCTGAACGGTGATGGCGGAATATGATTTCTTTTCAAGCAGTCCGGTAAAGGCTGTAAAAACAGCCTGCCTTGTTCTTTTCTGTCTTCTGTCCATTTCAAACCCCCGAACATTTTTTATCAATTGTTCAGTACTGAACTTTTTGCCCTTTCTGATTCTTGGAATTATGCTTTTCAGGTAATATACTAAAAACCGAATAAAATGTTCAGTATCATACAAATTATACGCAATATAAAAACACATGTCAACAAGGAGAACCTGATGATTAAACGTATTAATGATTTTCTTGCCGGATGGCCGATGACAATCACAGGCGGTCTCTTTCTGATTCCGTCATTTGTGCTGCCGCGTATGGGTTATCCGGCTATGGAGGGCCTTGCCTGGGTCACTGTCATAATCTGCGGCCTGCCCCTCCTGTACCTTTCTGTCTGGAGGCTCATATATAACAAAGGGATAAGCCGGATTTCCTCCGCCCTTCTTATAACCATGGCCATGATCGCCGCAATCTGCATCGGAGATCTCTTCGCCGCAGGTGAGGTAGCCTTCATCATGGAAATCGGCGCCCTGTTCGAAGACATGACGACAGAACGGGCAAAAAAAGGTTTGAAAAATCTGATTGCCCTTGCACCGGAAACAGGCAGGGTAATTCGTGACGGAGAAGAATGTATCATTCCCACAGACCGGATCCGGGTGGATGATCTGCTCCGTATCCTCCCCGGCGAAACCATCCCGGCGGACGGAAAAATCGTAAGTGGCGAAACCTCTGTCGACCAGTCAGTTATGACAGGCGAAAGCCTTCCCATTGACAAAAGTGTCGGAGACCAGGTTTTTTCCGGAACCATCAACCGCTTCGGTTCAATCGATATCATTGCCAGCAGGGTCGGCCAGGACAGTTCCCTGCAGAAACTGATCCGTATGGTGGAAGAGGCAGAAAAGAACCAGGCCCCGACCCAGAGAATCGCGGATCAGTGGGCAAGCTGGCTGGTACCTGCAGCCCTGATCATCGCCATAGGCGCCTACATTTTCACCGGCAATATCGTCAGGGCTGTCACGGTCATGGTTGTATTCTGTCCCTGCGCTCTTGTTCTTGCCACACCGACTGCCATCATGGCTGCCATCGGGCAGGCCACAAAACACGGTGTCATTATCAAATCGGGAGAAGCGCTTGAAAAGATGGGGAAAGTTGACACCATCGCCTTTGATAAAACCGGAACCCTCACCCGGGGCCGGCTGGAAGTAAGCGATATTATCCCCCTTTCAGAAATGAGTGAAGAAGACCTCTTACAAATTGCCGCTTCTGCTGAAAGCCGCAGTGAGCATCCGCTGGGAAAGGCAATCACGGAAAAGGCCGGATCAGAAGAGATTCCTCTCCTTCAGACCGGCAGTTTCGGGATGAAGGCGGGAAGAGGTGTTTCCGCACAGATCGGGGAAGATACCTATTATCTGGGTAATGAAAAATATATCTGCCGGACAGGGTCCGAAATCAATGAAAAAGCTGCTGCCGCCCTGGACACACTTCGGTCTCAGGGAAAAGCTTCGGTCATCGTTGCAAAAGGACAGACCCTGCTTGGTATCATTGCTCTTTCTGATGTAATCCGGCCGGAGTCGGCAGACATGGTAAGAAGATTAAATGAAATGGATGTAAAAACCGTTCTGCTGACAGGAGACAACAGTAAAGCTGCGGAATATTTTGCAGCTCAGGTTCCGGTCAGAGAAACCCGGGCTGACCTGCTCCCGGAGGAAAAAGTTCAGAACATATCTCATCTGATGGAAGCGGGAAAAGTCTGTATGATCGGGGACGGTGTAAACGATGCGCCCGCGCTTAAGACAGCCGATGTCGGCGTCGCCATGGGCGCCATGGGAAGTGATATCGCGGTTGATGCCGCCGATGTCGCTCTGATGGATGATGACATTTCCAAAATCCCTTATCTGAAATGGCTTGGAAACACTACGATCAAAACGATAAAAGGGGCGATCACCCTCTCCATGTGCATCAACTTCGTGGCGATCACCCTTTCTGTTCTCGGAATCCTCAATCCGACGACAGGCGCCCTGGTGCATAATGCAGGCTCCTGCTTTGTTGTATTGCTGGCTGCTCTTTTATATGACAGAAAATATCCGGCTAAAAACTGTGAGCCGTCAGCCAGTCAACCGCTTTCTCAACCAGCTGCGTGATATCTCCCCCTTCTTTTGTAATCACCTGCTGTTTATCAAGGCCATTGTGGAAGTCAACATGCTCGGCTTCCGCAATGGCATTTTTCAGGTAATTATTGTCATCGGAGAATCCGGGATCCGGCTGGATCTGACAGATACTGTAGGCCTGAAGAATCGCACTGACAGGAACGCCATGGTACATGATGTCCCTGTACCGCTCAATCTCACTCTGTCTGATCGGCGCGCTCTCACGGTAAATACGCATAGCCTCAGCCAGTAGTTTTCTGTCTTCATCCGTTAATTTCCCGGCGGTATTGCTGGTCATAGTATTGTCTTTTACCTGCTCAAGAGTGCTCATACCGGAAAGAACAGCAATGACATCCTCCAGATCCAGACTGTATCTGACAGCCCAGGAAGCAATGGACCAGTCCGGATGCGCTGCTTTCAGCAGAGCCTCCGCTTCTTCCGGAAGTCTGGCAAGCCCGCCTCCTTTAACCGCTTCCATGATAATTACTTTTCTCCCGTGCCTGCGGATCACATCATAGCAGAGTCCGGCCTGGACAAGCTCGCTGTCCCAGTCAATAGGGTTTAATGCAATCTGGACAAACTCGATTTCAGGATGCTCCGTCAGAACCCGGTCCAGAAGTTTTGCAGATGAATGGAAGGAGATACCCAGATGGCGGATCTTCCCTTCCTCTTTCCATTTTTTCGCATGGTCAAAGAGATGCGTCGTCTTTACAATGCCGCCTTTTCCATCGTATCCGTCATAGTAAACCGTCTGGATATTATGAAGAAGATAGTAGTCCACATAGTCCACGCCCAGATTTTCCAGCTGGCTGCGGAAGATTTCTTCAATCTTTTCTTCCGGAATCAGCATAAAGGTCGGGAACTTTGTCGCTACAGTAAAACTGTCTCTGGGATGACGCTCCACGAGTGCTTTCCGGGTTGCTTCTTCACTTTTTCCATCGTGATACACATAGCTGGTATCAAAGTAGGTATAACCCGCTTCAAGAAAAGCGTCCACCATGGCATTCAGCTCTTCATAGTCAAAATCAGTCGGGCCGGAGATTACCGGCAGTCTCATCATACCAAATCCAAGATTTTTCATTTAAGATATCTCCTTTCCCGTTTTCCTTTTATCCCAGGGCATTGTAATCTTCATCCGCAACGGCTTCCAGCCATTCATTGCTGCAGTTTTCGCCCGGCACTTCCAGTGAAATGTGGGAAAACCAGCTGTCTTTCTTCGCTCCGTGCCAGTGTTTAACACCCTGCGGAATCTCAATAACCGTTCCTTCCTTTAACTCCTGTGCCGGTTTCCCTTCTTCCTGGTACCAGCCTTCTCCTGCTGTGCAGATCAGAATCTGGCCGCCGCCCTTATCCGCATGATGCACATGCCAGTGGTTTCTTGTTCCGGGTTCAAATGTCACATTTGCCAGAAAGAGTGGTGCTTTCCCAAACTCTGTGAGAGCATTCAGATAACTCTGTCCGTCAAAATACTGCGCATAAGCATCATTGGGATTTCCGAGTCCGAAGCTGTTTGCCTTGTCGAATTCTGCCTTGTCTGCATACTTCATTTTTTCCTCCGTTATTCTTCCGATACCGTAAGCGTTACCCGCTCCGGCATCCTGCCTACCAGTTCCAGATCACCCTCATGGACATGCCCGATGATCATTATTTCCTTATATTCTTCGGATATTTCTTCTCCGCCATACAGAAGGGCGAACCATCCTCCGCCCAGACTGATGTCCCCGTTTTTCCATCCAATCTGTCTTTCCAGAGGATCATACAGTCCGTTTGCCGCGCTGCAGAAGTAATCTGTTCCGGAATCATAGCCGCTGCATGTAAAGGGAAGTCTTTTCTCAAAATCTCTTGCTGCCAGAGTATCATTGAGCTTTGCACGGATCCTTACATTTCCGTCCGTGATAATGACATTCTTCATGCTTATTCTTCCTCATACACTTCCTTTGCAAGATTGAAAACAGCCCACGCAAAGGGCCAGCCGCAATAGAAAGCGGTATGTGTGATCACTGCCGCCATCTCCTTCTGTGTCACACCATGATTTTTTGCGTTGGCGAGATGATATTTCAAAGAGCTGTCCGTGACACCCTGCGACATCAGAGCCACTACCGTGATCATGCATCTGGTCTTGAGGTCGATATCCCCGTTATTCCAGTTTTCGCCAAAAAGAATGTCGTCATTGAAGTGCGCAAATTCCGGTGCAAACTTTCCCAGTGCATTTCTTCCTGCTGTCTGTACGATTTTTTCTGCCATGTCTGCTTCTCCTTTCAGGATCTGTTTAATTAATGTCCACGTGTTGATTTTTTCTTCTGTGGTCATTATAATCAAACAAAGACAAACTTACCATTTCCATATCTTTTTTTGTGGCGAATATGCCACACATTTGAAAAAGTGGATATCACAGGCCAGACGAAATGCAGCTTATACCGGGGGAAGGAAACATCATGTCCATTGAAAGAAAAAAAGATCTCCGTATTCAGAAGACAAATAAAGCAATTAAAGAAGCCTTTAAAGAAATGATCTGCGAGATGGATGCCTCTGAGATTACGATCAAAGAGCTTACCGATCGTGCCATGATCCACAGAAAGACATTCTACCTGCACTATACCTGCATTGAAGCATTATATGAAGATATGCTTTCGGAATTATCCGGGAAATACTATGAAGCCATTGACCGGATTCCTGCCGATGCTCCCTTCACGGAAGTAAACCGGGTCTTCTTTACTTTTATGGCAGACCAGGAACCTTACATGGAAAAAATCATATGCTCGGCAAGCTACCGTGAATTTGCCGACAGATTCTTCCTGTCCATGCTCCGCCACAACAGAAGACGTCATAATCCCTATGCGGCTTTCTCCGCTGAAGAACAGAACATCATCAACACCTTTCTGGCGCTGACCAGTTCAAATATCTACCGTCAGTGGGTCGCCGACGGCAAAAAGATCCCCTTGGACTCACTGATCGAATTGTCGGGAAAGCTTTTTATGAACGGCATCTCATCCGTGCTCTGAAAAAAATCTGCCCTGCAGCCACCTGTATAAACAGACAGTTGCAGGGCAGGTTTTTTCATTCTTTTATTCTTTCTTCAATGCCGCGCGAATTGATCCTTTCGGATCTGTAATCAGCAATCTGACCAGCCAGATTACCAGGCCGAGGGCGACTATGGACAAGCCCAGAAAAGCATCGTTGATCATGTCCTCCAATGCCGGTGTAAAATACGCCGCTTTCAGTTCGACGTACTCAAACAGGGCATCCACAAGCCACATGATGGAGGCTCCCCAGTAGAGGAAACAGAGTATTCCCAGCTGCATGGAGTCATCCTCCCGGGTGTACCATTTAACGGTTGCGATTATGGCGGCAAAAACAGTGATCAGCAGCGTCATCCGATTGCCTCCTTATACAGCTGTCTCCTCTGCAGCATCTGCTGCAGGGCGTTTAACAATTACATCGGCCGCTTTGCACATGACAATCCAGACAATTGTGATCAGAACTGCCATGCAGACACCAACGGTAGCCATCTCATGCAGCATCTGTGCCATGTCCGCGGGATTTGTCATCGCAGTAAGGAAGGGGAACCAGGGGACGACCTCCCCATGCCAGATATGCTCAAAGGCAAGCAGGACTGCGCCGCCCCAGAGCATGTAGGTAAGCCATTTCAGTTTTCTGCTGAGGGGAATGGCAACCGCATCTTCTGTAACTTCACCATTTTCTGCTGCCCTCTGCTCCTTTTTCTCCTCCGCTTTCTCTACAGCTGTCACTACTGCAGCTTCAGCTGCCGACACTAAAAAACATGCCATAATCATTACCTCCTGTATTAATTATTTGCTCCTCCTTCAGGAGTTTTTATGTCTTCATGGCATAATGCTGAACAAAAAAAGGCATACTTTTCCTCATTCACAAGAAAATGTATGCCTTCATGACCTACTTTATAAATTTAAACAATTTGAACCAGCCGTACTTCTGTGCGGCCCGGCAGGCAGCTTCATGCTGTTATCCAGATAATAGCAAATCAAAAATCGCCTGTCAAATGGCTTCTCAGCTGCTTTACCGCATCCTGAATGAGATGTCCTGTACTGAGGTCGGAGACCCCCGCGATATAATTATCGCAATTGCTGAATGGTATCAGGATTCTTTTCGCATCTGCTTCCGCGATGGCACGTGCCATAGCCGGAGTAATCTCACCAAGCATTGCATTTGCTATGATCATACCGATGGGACCAATGATGAAATCGGCTTTCCTGCTTGCAACAATGACCGGATTCTCTCCCGTGGCTGCAGCATCAGCCCCTGCTTTGAGCATTGCTGTGGTTGCCGCTGTATTGGTTCCGACAGCAAGTATATACACATCATTTATTTCTTTGCGGATACTGCTGATCAGCTGTTTCCCCAGTCCGCCCCCCTGGGCATCGACGATCAGGATCGTGGTTGCTTCCTTTTTCATGGTTTTCCCTTCTTCTGCCGGTCGCGGCAGTTAATCACATTTCTCTGATACTATGATTTATTGTATTAATAGTCCCGCAAGGCAGCCATATGTGATCCGGTAAACGGATTGATATTCAAAATCCACACCGGCTTCCTTCATTGCCTCCCGCTGCTTGTCCGTTACTGTTGTATAGGGGTAGATCCCGAACATAAAAGGAAAGAAAACATAGATGAAGTTCCGTATTTTCTCGCCGCTCATCTCCGGACAGAACTTTTCCAGGATTCCGGTGATATTGCTCATGGACTCCCCATAGGCAGCTTTAAACGAAACCAGCAGGTCTTTCCGGCTATTTGCCTCCATATCGAAATTATTCATGGACAGGAGCTTTAACAGCTGCTGTCTCTTCTCCAGTGAATGTGCGATCTTTTCCGCAACCTCTTCTCCTGTGAGCCTGTCGTTTTCGTCAAGGATCTTTTTCAGATCCTCATTCCAGCGTTTATATTCTCTCTCAAAGAGGGCAAGAAATATTTCCTCCCTGGTTTCGAAATAATTATAGATCGTCGGCCGGGAAAAGGA
Source organism: Eubacterium sp. (assembly GCA_017434385.1). Classification (GTDB taxonomy): domain Bacteria; phylum Bacillota; class Clostridia; order Lachnospirales; family Lachnospiraceae; genus Anaerobutyricum. The sequence goes on along the minus strand of JAFRFJ010000008.1, from coordinate 15,925 downwards.
AGTTACTTTACTGATTTCCTTAATTGTTATTTCCCTGAAACTCATGGTCCGGTAGAGATGCTCACAGGCATTCAGAATCTCTTCTCTTCTTTCCGCAATAAGTTCAGGCGTTCCTTTGATCATAATCCTATTTTCCTCCCGCATTTGCATACACATTTGCTGACACATTGTCAGCATTTATATTATACGCATTTGCTGACATTGCGTCAACAAAAATTAATGCCAAAAAAGGCGCAACCTGTCCCCTGTTTTATCTCTTGTGACTTGACAGGCCTGTTGCTTGTCTTTTAAAATACTAGTTATCTTGCGGTTGCATTTTATGCAGTCCGGATGTTCATAGATGAACCAAAGCAGAAAGGAATAAACCATGATCAACGAAAGTATTGAAATTGTAAAAAGTAAAGACCCGAAAATCGCGCGTGTACTGGAGCTGGAGCTTCGCCGCCAGCAGAACAACCTGGAGCTGATCGCATCCGAGAACCTGGTCAGCCCGGAAGTAATGGCCACCATGGGCAGCGTGCTCACTAATAAATATGCGGAAGGATATCCGGGACGCCGCCATTACGGAGGCTGTGAGTATGTAGATATTGCTGAGCGCATCTGTATTGAAAGGGCGAAAGAGATTTTTAACGCCAACTTTGCCAATGTACAGGCGCACAGCGGCTCCCAGGCTAATTTCTGTGTCTATCTGGCTCTCTGCAAGCCCGGTGACACCGTTCTTGGCATGAATCTGGACATGGGCGGCCATCTGACTCACGGAAGTAAGGCCAGCTTCTCCGGAAAGCTTTATCATTCAGAATTCTACGGTGTTTCTCCCGAGACAGGCCTGATCGATTATGAAGATGTCCGCAGGAAAGCGGAGGAGTGCCGTCCGAAGATGATCATCGCAGGCGCATCCGCCTATCCGCGTATCATTGATTTCAAGAAGTTTGCTGAGATCGCCCATGATGTCGGCGCTTATCTCATGGTTGACATGGCTCACATCGCCGGCCTTGTTGCCGCAGGCGAGCACCCGAACCCGCTCCCCTATGCCGATGTGGTAACCACCACCACACATAAAACCATGCGCGGCCCGCGTGGCGGTATTATCATGACCAATGATGCAGATATCGCCAAGAAGATCGACAGGGCGATGTTCCCCGGCACCCAGGGCGGCCCCCTCATGCATATCATCGCTGCCAAAGCCGTAGCTCTTGGCGAGGCTCTCCGTCCCGAGTTCAAGGACTATCAGGCACAGATTGTCAAAAATGCAAAAGTGCTTGCCGAAACCCTTTTAGAAGGCGGTATCAATCTTGTCAGCGGCGGCACCGACAATCACCTGATGCTTCTGGACCTCAGGGAACTTGGCATGACAGGTAAAGAACTGGAAGACAGACTCGACCGTGTCCGCATTACCGTCAACAAGAACTCTATTCCGGGAGACACCCAGCCGGCACTTGTTACCTCCGGTATTCGAATCGGTACACCGGCCATGACCACCCGCGGACTCAGGGAAGAAGAGATGAGGATTGTCGGCGACCTGATCCTGAAGGCAATCTTCGACTTTGAATGCAGCCGTGGCGAGATCCTCTCCACAGTTGATGAGCTGTGCGAAAAGTATCCTCTGTATTAATTCCCGTTTCCGGGATATCCGGATAAATGCAAAAAAGGTGGCGTCGCAGTAAGCTTTTCGCCCATTCTGTAAAGATGGGCGAACCGTAACTGCGGCGCCTTTTTTGCTATTTAAAACCCGGTAAATTCAATCATGGAAAGGCTTTTCTATACTTTTTGATGGACGTTCAGAGATTCATGTCATGTATACTTTTATTATCAGGCTATTATGATGGTATACTTTTGCAGTTTTTCATGTATAAATCATATAATCATTATATTTGATTGTATTCTCTACTTTCTTTTTCATGGATAAATATGTAAAAGATATATAATGATGGAAACAGGCAAAATACGTCATGTAAAAATGTACCGCGCATATGTCTTGATGGACAGAATTTTCATACTGTCATGTAAGAATCAGTTTTAAATAATGATTGATGGAAAACTTCCTCAGAAGCATGAAGAATCCCTAATCCTCTTCCGCCCCGGGTACTCCTCTTTTCCTGTAAAAACTTGCCAGGATTGCACCTGAAATATTGTGCCAGACAGAGAATACCGCTCCGGGCACTGTAGCCATGGCCAGGTTTGAAAATGCACTCTGGGCCAGGCTGGTAGCAAGACCGGAGTTCTGCATACCGATTTCGATAGATATGGCCTTTACCTTTTCCGGGCTCATCCGGAAAGCCTTGCCGATGCCGAATCCGCACAGATATCCCAGCAGATTATGAAGAATTACCACCGCCAGGATCACCAGACCGCTGCTGAATATATTTGCCGCGTTATGGGACACCACAGTTGCCACGATCATACAGATGGCAAAGGTGGAGATCATAGGCAGGGCTTTGACTATCTTCCGGGTATACTTGTCGAAAAAGTAATTGATCACCAGTCCCAGCCCGATGGGGACAAGGATGATTTTCACGATACCGAGAAACATGGCCGCCACATCCACCGACACTGTAGTCCGCAGCAGCAGATAGGTGATCATGGGCGTCAGCACGGGGGCCAGAAGAGTGTTGACACTGGTCATCCCCACCGACAGGGCCACATCTCCCTTTGCCAGATATGTGATCACATTACTGGCCGTACCGCCCGGGCATGTGCCCACAAGCACTACTCCCGCCGTCAGGGCGGGATCAAGACGGAAAAGACGGGCAAGCACAAATGCCAGGATCGGCATAACCGTAAACTGGGCCACACATCCCAGGAGAATATCCTTGGGATGCGTAAAAACCATGCGGAAATCTTCCGGCTTAATAGTCAGCCCCATACCGAACATGATAATCATGAGCAATGGGTTGATCCATGTCGGCTGAATCCACAAGGCCGCTCCGGGCACAAACAGTGACAAGGCAGCCACCGCCAGCACGATCAGAGCCATATATCTGCCTACCAGATCACTTAAGAACTCTATTTTCTTCATAATCAATCTCCTCATCCTCTTTTATTTTTTCCAGAAATGCTCTGGCTTCCGCTGCTCCTCCGCAGGACCGGAAGCTCTCTGATATCCTGACAGCATTTTCCTTATATCCGGGTTCATATATAATCTTTTTCAGGGCTTTAACAATATCATCCTCTGCAATGGATTTTAATCTGATGCCGGCTCCGAGCTCTTCAACACGCTTTGCCACTGCGCCCTGCTCCGGTGTCTGGGGAAACAGCAGCAGGGGGACCTGAAAATATAATCCCTCGGAAGCGGAATTCATACCACAGTGGGTAAGAAAGGCGTCAGCAATCGATAGGACAGCCATCTGATCGACCGATTCATGGATTTCTATATTTTCCGGCAGATCGCGAAAATGCTCTGTATTAGTCCCCATGGAGAAAATGACCTGCCAGCCTGTCCGGGCCAGGGCACGGATACAGTTCCGGTATAATTCCCGGTTCTGATTGACCGTTCCCATGGAAATATATACGGTTTTCTCCGCTGTCTTCTCAAAGGGGCTTGTGACGGGTCTGATCGAAGGCCCTATAAAGTGATAGCGGTCGGAAAATGTGTCGGCGCACGGCTGGAAATACTTTGACGTATAGACAATGGTATTGGTCTCATTGTCATTCTGAACGATATCCAGCAGCCCCTTTACCGGATAGCCTTTTTCCCGCAGGCGGCGGATCTGTTTATTGATCCTGGGCATTGTCAGCAGCATCTTCGCAATGTCCCAGGGAGTTTCTTTCATATATTTTGCCGAGTAGCGGTTAAATGCAAATGTAGTGGTGGAGGAGACATAAGGAAGTCCATGTTTCATGGCCACCAGTTTTCCCCAGAAAGCAACTGAATCAGAAACGATAATATCCGGCCTGATCTCCCTGACTTTCTTCGTTGTCATCTCATCAAGGGCAAGAGTTGTAGAAACAAGCAGCTCGGTCGCAAAAGCCTTATCCTTTCCGACACGGTCGGCATTTTCCTTGTCTTCCATTTCAAAATCATAACTGTCACATCCTATGAATGATGCGCCGGCCTGTTCAATCTTCTCCCGAAACATTTCAAATGAGAAGTAATAGACCTGATGGCCCGCGGCAGTTAGTTCTTTCACCAGACCCAGTGTCGGATTGGTATGTCCGTGAGCCGGGATGCAAAACCATGCGATTCTCATTCCTTCTGCCCTCCTTTCCGGATTCGGCTCTTTTAAGATAATCACAGCGGAAATGCCACTGCTTCTTTGTAAAGCCTTTTCAACAGGTCAATGAATTCCTTCAGCCCCTCTCTGGCATCATTTTTATGTGTGCACAGGACACAGGAAAAGCTTTCCCTGCAGTCAAATGGTGTCCATGCAAACTGGCCGCTGTGGTCATTCAGAAATCCCGGAGCAAGGCATATGCCTTTTCCGGCTGCCACATTTATGAGGGTGGTATCATGATCGGCACTGTTGAAATAATTCACTTTCCCTGAGGACACCAGCCTGTGCTGCACAGCCTTGAGGGCCGGCGGGGATCCTCCGCCCACCATCAGGGTGCGCCCGTAAAGGTCTTCTTCCCTGAGGATATTCTTTGAGGCCAGTTCATCATCCCGCCTGGAAATCAGATAAATGTGGCTTTCAAAGAGATCGTGAACGACAATACCCGGTATCTGTCTTGTCTGCTCTCTAAGGGCAAACAGAATATCCGTCTCATTTCTCAGAAAGCCTTCCACACCGTTCTCATATTCAAACCTGGGCGTTATCTGAATACCAGGTTCTTTCTCCTCAAAGATCTTCATGGCTTCAGGAAGAAAATACACCGCCTGCCTGACCATCATACTGATCGTGACAGTGTCTTTATACTTTGCGCTGAAATTCTGCCCCTGCTCAATGGCCCGTTTCATCTCTTCACGCATATTGGCAAGATATATGACGAACTGGGACCCTGCAGGGGTCAGCGCTGCGCCTTTCCCGCTTCTTTCAAATATGGCAAAGCCGACCTCCTCTTCCAGCAGCTTTATCTGATAAGTCAGGGTAGGCTGGCTTACGAACATATTATCTGCCGCACGTCTGAAATTCAGCGTATGAGCAAGCTCAATGCAATAATCAATTTGCTTGGTGTTCATATGCTCTCCCCTTCATTATTTAAAAATCAGTCGAATCCAGAACTTTCGTGACTTCTTCCGCGAACTTATCGGGATACTCACTGATCAGCATGTGTGTGCTGTCAGGAAAGCGGACAGCCCTGTAGGGCGTAACTACATGATCAGCATACCAGTCTGCAAGTCCCGGTGAAAACAGTGAACCCGGATCCGCATAAAAATAGGTGACTGGAACACTGATCTGCCCGACTGTCGGGCGATTATCCTGCATTTTCATGGATGTTGCCAGGCTGATCAGGGTGGATTCGTCGCAGCCGGCCAGCCTCTTTTTCAGGGGTATCCTGAGGAGAAAGCCGGGTATTTTTGCCAGTTTCGGGACAGTTCCAACGGCAAATTCCTTAAAAAGGGAATAGAAATCCTTTTCCGCATCCCGTTCATGCTCTTCCAGGGTATATCTGCCCTGGTAAAGTCCAAGTTTCCATTCTTCATCATTAAGCTGCCTTGGGGTCATGTCACAGAGTACAATCTGCTTCAGGGCATCACAGCCGTAGAGGCGGACATAATTGAGTATAACACCGGCTCCCATGGACCATCCCAGCAGTGTGATGTTGGAGAGTGAAAGTCCCTGAATCAGTTCATTCAGATCTCCTGCCAGAGTTTCCATGGTGGGACTTCCACTATTAGCCTTCTTGCTGCCCCCGTGCCCCCGGTGGTCGTAAATAATACATCTGGCCCGTTCCTGCAGCTTTTCCGTCGGCTTCAGAAAGATTTCATGAGAACTTGTCCATCCGTGCATCATGACCAGTGTATCCGGTCCCTGCCCCTTATCCTCATAATAAAGTTTCTCTCCGTTTTTTAGTGTGAAGTAGCTCATATGGCAATAACCTCCTGATGTTTCTCTTTTTCCCACTTTCTACGGGCAGCCTTGCTACAGTTCGCGCCGGCTTCTGTGATCTTTCTGTTTCTGATTATACCAGTCTTCTCATCTTCTGAATACTTTCTTTTTCCTGATATAAAAAACTCCCTTTCATCAGTTTTTTGTCTGACAAAAGGGAGTTACAACACGGGAGCGTCTTTACACCTGCAGACACAGAGTCCGGTTTATTCTGTTCCACCGCTCCGGTGTAATACACTGGTTGAGGTTCTGCATAATAATATGAGCTTTATTATAATAATGATTATAAATCTCCTGAATAGCAGCTTCACAGGAATAGCCCTGGGCTTTATCCATCATGGCCCTGCCCATTGCGTAGGACAGCCATGTGCAGTGGTATTCGCTCATATCGACTGTGATATAATCTTCTCCGTCGAGGCTGCTGCCATCTGCAGCGGACTCAAGGTCATCCGGGAATGCCGCTTCATTTTCTCTCTCCTTCATGTATGCCTCGAGCATGCAGGTTTTCTCAATATCCATTTCAAATGTGTTCATTCCTGTATTCATATTATCTACCTCCTTCATTATTGTGTTCTCTTTTGATAAGCACACAATAACAGGCGGTTTGTCACAGAAGTATCACACATTTTATTTCTTCCGTTTCTTCTCCGGCAGTTCTTCCCACATAGCTTCGATCAATTCACACAGGAAGTGCCGGTTATCCACATCATCTACGAGGAGCATCCCCTTCGCCCCCTCATAGGGCAGTTCCACAGGGGCATCCGGCATCATCTTCACTGCGGCCGGAACGGGTTTTACCAGCAGCCGGTCATCATAGATACCTCCAAATACTTTTCCCCGATAGTATAAAATGTACTCTCCCATCATTGCCCTTGATTTTATTTCCTCCAGCTCCGACAACTGATCCAGAATAAAATCAAGGTACTCTTTCTTTGATGCCATGCAGTTTCCTCCTATCCTCTGATCAGTTTCAGAAACTTTTTTTCGTTCATCTGTTCATTCGAAATATATTCTCCGTCGCGAAAGAGGGCATAGTTGGTGATCGGAGTCGGTGCATTCTGCGCCTCCTCCCTGCTCTCTATATGAATCGCATGGAAACTTATATCATTTTCTCCGGCAGTCTTTTCCAGGACCGGGACATACTTCGCGTTAAAAGGACACTGGTTTGTGTAATAGAGAACGTATCCTTTTTCATCCACATGAGGATGCTTTGCACACTCTTTAAAGCCGGGTGCTTCCGCCCCCTCCTCAAAGGGCAGATACCATAACTGAATTCCGTTATCTGCCTCATCACAAACGGTAAATCCTTTATATTTCAGAAACTTCGGATCAGCCAGAAAAGGTTTCTTTTTTGCCGCAACCAGAATACACAGGCCCGCTTTTCCCTTCTCTTTACTGTCCTCGATACATGCGCCCAGCAAATCCGAGGAATATCCGTGTCCTTTAAAGGAACCGGACACCCAGAGGCAGTCGATGTACATGTAACCCTCAGCATCAATGGGAACCCAGGCGTTTTCGGCAGGAATATATTCTATGAAACATTTTCCCCGCTCCACGCTTTTCAGGAAAACAAGTCCCTCGTCAAACCTGTCGGCAAGCCAGGCTTTCTTTGATAAAACCTGAACGTCCTTATTACTTGAAATAGCGCAGCAGATGTGCTCCTTTTCCAGATTTTCCTTCGTAACTCTGATATATTCCATAAGATTAATCCTCCTTTACCCTAATCGGATGCCTGATTACTGTCTTTAACTTCTCCGGGGCTGTTCTTCTTGCGTCGCTCAGATAGATTTCGTGATGCAGGCGTTTATCGGTAATGTCCGGTTCATAGCCTTCCTCCTCTATAAACTCATGCATGGCCGCCACGGTTGCAGGTTCATTATCATAAGGACCTATATGCATACATTGCACACAAAGCCCTTCTTCAACAGTCACAAACTCCACCCCGGAGAAATCCTGCTTTTTCTTTTCTGCTGCTTCTCTGACCGCCCAGCAAAAGTCTTCCTCTGTCACAAAATCCGGAAGACGGATCACCGAAATCCAGTGAAAATCCGCCTTGCGGCTGTAATCAACGCCTTTTACACCGTCCTGCCACCAGAATCCTTCCAGCGGGGGAACTACATAATCAAAATATCCCTCAATCTTATGATTTCCCTTTTTGCTCATTTTTATGGTAAATGCTATGCCGTACAGAAGCCCGATCGCAGCTTTATAGTCACCGTCTTCGATGTTCGGGTCCCCGCTGCCGCGAACTGCAATATAATTCATGGCAGGAACCTGAACAATGACAGGTTTTTTCCCGGGCATATAGAACTCTTTGTATTCCTTCTTAAAATCAAATGCCATCTGTTTTCACTCCCTGTATTTTATCATCATTTTTTGCACCATTTGCCCGATCGCGTCTCTGGCTTCCTGTGGTTCAAGCACTTCAGCCTTATCCCCAAAGGTCATAAGCCAGGTGATCAGGTTTTCCATATCTGTGTAGTCTGCCCTGAAAAGCAGCCTGCCGTCGTCATACTCCGTAAAGGAGTCCGGACCGAACTCTTCCACCAGGCGCCATTTCTGGTCCGGATCAAAGAGAGCCCTGACCTTTACAGCGCCCGGGAAGATCTTTTCATTTGAAAGGTCCGGCAAGGGTGCCTCTTTGCAAATAAAGCGCTCTTCTGTTTCCAGAAGGTCATCCATACGGTTCAGCTTAAAGAGTCTGAAGTCTTTCCTGTCCCTGCACCAGCCCCACATATACCAGCTCGACCACCGGAATACAAGATAATAGGGCTCAACAATCCTGTCACTCTCACCGGACGGGGCATAATAGAGAAATCTGATCAGATGCCTTCCCTCTATCGCATTCTGTATTATTTCAATCTTCGGAGCCAGAGATTCCCGATACCAGGATGACAGATCAATCAGGATGGAATCTCTGCCGCTTATAAACTCCGATGAGCCTGCCTGAAGTTTTTCCATCAATTGTCCGTAATAACTGCTCCCGCTTACACTGTCCAGGCTGCGGAGCCCGGCAAGTATCATCTGCATATCCTTAGATGTCAGAATAGTCCTGTCCATCCGGTAGCCGTCCATGATACTGATACCTCCGCCCTTCCCCCGGCTTGTGCTTACAGGAATCCCTGCCTTACAGAGGTCTTCAATATCGCGGTTTACAGTTCTTCTGGAAACTTCAAATCTCTCCGCCAGCTCCGGGGCTGTGGTTTTTTCTTTCTGCAGTAATACGGACAATATCCCGATCAGTCTGTCTGTCTTCATACTTCTCACTCCGACTGTATTATATCAGATCAAACACGACAACATAATGTCATGTTTATTATAACAGCAAAATGATTCTCTGCATAGAAAAACAGCCTGTGACTTTCCGCATACTGCAGACCGTCACAGGCTGCTCTTCTCACATCTAAAGTGTCTCCCACATCTGGTCCAGGGCCTCTTTTTCCTCTTGATTCAAACTGAAAATACCTGCAAAGTATTTCACTTCGATGCCCTTCTTTTTCAGCCTGCGCATCAGCTCAATTCTTTCCTGGCTGAAAACCACGGGTTTCTGGTCTTCGGTTCCGCCTGTAACATTTTCCAGCGTCCTCATATCCAATACTGTTTTCATCATATTTCTTCCCTCTTTTCTTCCTTTGTCCAGTTTGTTTTTTCTTTGATGTCATGATAACAGAGCCTCAGGCACAGAAGTGTCACACAAAATCTTCCTGTTTTCGTCCCGTGAACAAAAAAGGCACTCCTGAAGGAGTACCGTCAATCTGTGTCAAATATCCTGCTGCCTGTCAGGGTTTAAGTGTAAATTTCATAACAACCGGGTTATGGTCTGTATACTTATATCCTGTATCCACGTTCTGAACATAATTGCAGGACACATTATCCGAGATAATAAACCCGTCCAGAATCACAACAAAACTGTCTTTGGAATAGGGGATATCCGCATTGCGGGAGGTGGAGATCATCCCTTGTGCATAATCTGTGCATCTGGAAAAACCCCGCGGAAGAAGCTCTTCCGGAAATGGCTGACACCAGCTGAAAGATTTTTCAGTGCCGGGATTGAAGTATTCCCGGGATGTTCCGGTAAAATCATGATTAAAATCCCCGCCGCAGACCACATAATTTCCTTTTTCATATTCCGTCTGCAGATCTTTAAAAAGCATTTCCATCTGTGCGTTTCCCTGAGATGCATCAGTACCGTAGGCAGAGGTGTGCACATTGACCAGCACCAGCTCTTTTCCATTGTCGACGGGAATACGGGTAATGTTGTAGCATCGGTCCAGATCCAGAATCTTGTTAAAACCGGTGGATATGGGAAGACTTCTGCGCAGAGAAGAGGCAATATTGGCCCTGCTTATTGTCAACAGGCCGGATCTGGAAGCACCGTGAGGCTGCAAAAAAGGATACAGCAGGTATGCCGAATGATAATTCCGGGCAAAAACTCTGTCGAAACTTCCCGCCTCATCAAAAAGCTCTGCAATCCGAGCCGCTTCATTTACATGATAACTTCGGGTCGAGCTGGTATCCACCTCCTGAAAAAGGGCGAAATCCGGTTTAAAGGAAAGGGCTGTTTTTGCAGTTCCGTCAGTACAGGTCAAGACACTGTCCTTAGAACGGGCCCGGCTCTCTTTTCCTCCGTCCATAAAGAAGGTATAGTCCGCCGTATAAGCTCCAAAGCCTATATTATAGCTGACGATGGTATACTCCCGGCCGGCAGAGGCAGCATCGTCAGCATTCCCCTTCACTACGAGCGCTTTGTTATCCTCAATACGGTTATAACTTAAAAAAACATAGGCGACGTAAGATCCCGCAGCCACTATGCCCAGCAAAAGAAGGGCAGCGGGAATTTTCCACCATCGTTTTTTCTTTCCGGGTTTATCGGCTTTCAAAAGATTTCCCATTCTCTTCATATCTGTTTCCTTTGTAAACTATCCGCTGCTCTGCGAATCCATGCCGCGAAGTTCAGCAGCATATGCTTTCATCCGGCACCGAATTGGAATATACGGTACCGGTATTATTCTATGGAAAATCATTCTTTTACATCTATAATAATCTCAGCATTCGCCAGCTTAAGCAGGTTTTTCTGAATCCTCCTGAGCTCAGGCCTCTCCATGCTGGCAATGCTGACAGCTTCCCATACGGAGACATAGGCAATAACGGAGATTATTTCAACACCTAAGTTTTTATACTTATAAGAAAGATACATCCAGAGAGCTGTGATGAGCACTCCTATAACTCCAAAACAAATCTCTTTCAGGGTCAGTTTTCTCACACCGAATCCGATGTCATCCTTCTCCTGTAAGAATTCATTTCTGATACACTCTCTTACATGTTCCTCATTCACGGGAGTATCACTGATAATCCGTATTGTATACTCTTCATTTGTCCGCCTGTGCAGGTTTATGTAATTGCGTTTGAAATATGACATCACGTCCTCTGAGAGTTTGCTTTCATCAGGGTCATAAACGGAAAACAAATCTGACTCTTCATGTATTTTTAGTTTAATCTCACGTCTGGCTTTTCTCTCATTAATCATAAAACATCTGCCTCCAATTCATTATTTTGTTGAAATGAGTATGGGTCACCTGGCAAGCAGGACAGCCGTTGATCTTGCCGTCAGCTTATATGACTCAAATGTATTCAGCGCCGGCTCACGGCCCGGAGCCGCTGATATCCCTGAAGAATCACAAAACAGATACCATTGCATACCGGCCGGTATGACCGGAAGCCGGAAAATGTGATCCTCCCAGTGGGCATTTACCGCAACATAGATAAAAGTAGTTTTCTCCGTACCGTACTTTTCTTTTCCTTCTGCGTAAAGGTATGCAAAAGTCAGATTGGGTTCATTTTCATTCAGGCACCAGGGTTCCGTACCATGGAAAGACAATTCGGGATACCCTGTATCATTATGGCTGAAATCATAAGAGCTGCTGCGCAGGACAGGATGAGCCTTTCTGAATGCAATCAGATTTCTGACAAACAAATACAGTTCTTCATGCCTTTTGAGGTTTTCCCAGTTAAGGTAGGAAATCTCATTGTCCTGACAGTATGCATTGTTGTTTCCATACTGGGTATTGGCGAATTCGTCTCCTGAAAGAATCATGGGAACACCCCGGCTGGTCAGGAGAACTGTAAAAGCATTGCGCATCTGTCTTCCCCGCAGTGCTATGATACCGGGATCAGTCGTATCTCCTTCCGTCCCGCAGTTCCAGCTGTCGTTCCGGTCGGCACCGTCCCTGTTGTCTTCGCCATTGTCCAGATTATGTTTTTCATTATAAGATACCAGATCATATAAAGTAAACCCGTCATGACAGGTTATAAAATTGATTGACGCACCGGCGCCTTCGTCTCCGTACAGATCATTCGATCCACGGATCCGCATATATAATTCCGGTGCCGCTTCTGCGCCGCCCTTCAGGAAGACGCGCAGACAGTCCCTGTATCTGCCGTTCCACTCCGACCAGCGGTGCCACGAAGGAAAACTTCCAACCTGATAAAGCCCTCCTGCATCCCATGCTTCCGCAATCAGCTTACATTTCCCCAGCACCGGATCATACGCAATCGTTTCAAGCAGGGGCGGCGAGATCATGGGATTACCTTTCTGATCTCTCGTCAGTATAGAGGCAAGATCAAATCTGAATCCGTCGATATGATAGACTGACGCCCAGTAGCGGAGGCAGTCAAGAATCATATTTCTTACCACTGCATTATTGCAGTTCATTGTATTGCCGCAGCCGCTGAAATTATAGTAAGATCCCTCAGGCGTCAGAAGGTAGTAGGTCCGGTTGTCGATCCCCCTGTACGAAATATAAGGTCCCTTTTCATTTCCTTCCGCAGTATGATTGAAAACAACATCCAGAATTATTTCGATCCCGTTCTTATGAAGCTGGCGAATCATGTTTTTCAGTTCATCCGCTTCCATCCCAAAAGGTGCTGATGCCGCATACCCGGCTTTTGGGGCAAAAAAGCCGACAGTAGAGTATCCCCAGTAGTTCAGCAGCAGAGATCCGTCATTCTCACGGACATTTTCAAATTCATCGAATTCAAATATCGGCATGAGTTCGATGCAGTTTATGCCAAGCTTTTTCAGATATGGGATTTTTCCGATAAGGCCTGCAAAGGTACCGGGAAATCTGACTCCCGAGCTTTTATGCATAGTCAAGGAGCGTACATGGGCTTCATAAATCACAAGATCCTTCAGCGGGATTTCCAGCGGCTTGTCGTCTCCCCAGTCGTAATCCTCTCTGATAATCTGTCCTCTGTGAGGAAAGGGATTCTCAGGATCCGGTCTTTTTCCCCATACACTCCTGCCACTGACAGACTTTGCATAAGGATCCAGCAGAATCTTTGTCCTGTCATACAAAAGGCCTTCTTCCGGGGAATAGGGGCCGTCAAAACGATAGCCGTATTCTGTGGTCTCTATATTGATATTGAAAACCATCATGGAAAATACATTACCGATTCTGAATCTGTCCGGAAAGGGAATTTCCACACAAGGTTCTCTTGCGCCGTGATGAAAAAGGAGCAGTGTACAGGCGGTCGCTTCCTTTGAAAAAACACTGAAATTGATGCCCCCGTCAACGACGGTCGCTCCAAAAGGAAACACCCTGCCAACCCGGTATTCAATGTCGTCTATTCTGTCTGTGGGAAAACTGTCAATCAGTTTCATTTTGATTCCCCCTTTTACTGCTCGTTTAAATGAGAAGTGTCATAGCAGTCCGGAAAGATTAAGCCATTCAGAACCCAGACATCGGAAAGATTCGGTTCCCCGTCTTCCCCTATCGTACAGACCAGATAATCTCCTTCGCCATGATCGGCGTTTGGGAGATTTGTGTGCAAGACATCTCCCTGGGCAGTCTCCACAATTACGGTAATATCCTTTGGAACATGCATAGCATAGTATGCATCTCTTGTTGGAATCGTTACAATGTCAATAAATACATCTTTGTTTGTAAAATCCTCTTTGCAAAGTTCGCTGCCATCCGGTTTTGTATATCTGGCAATGACCTGCGGGAGAGGAGAAGTCCAGATCTCGTCTCTGGTTCCCTTTAATACTACAGTTTCCCCATCGTCCCTGGCAACTAAATCCACGACCTCCAGATCATTATGGAAAGTCGTTTCTTTAGAGGCCATCATTGCCTGTACTGTATATTTGTTTTTTCCTGTCAGAAACCAGTGTTCGTCGGTTTCTTCCAGATACTCGCTGAGGGAAAGGCTATTCTGATCCTGTTCCCCGCCTGCATGGCAGCCGGAAAGAGTTATCATAACTATACTGACAGAAACAATTATAATTTTCACAAAGAGTGTTCGATAAGGCAGTTGTTTTTTCACTAATCATTACCTCTGCAATGGGCTTATTTTACCGTTGAAATCGCAGACAGGGATCATGAATATCTGTCTCGAAATCATCTAAGTCTTCTTCTAATCTCTTCTCCAGGTCTGCTTTTACTTTAACCAGATCACTACAGGTAAGAATCGGGATAAGACTGCTGATTTCGTCAATGCTCCTGTCCCACCATCTGAACCTGAGAAGCAGCTCTATAAGTTCTTTATCAAAGCGTTTACGCAGTACTGCGGCAGGATTTCCGGCCACGATCGTATATGGTTCGACATCTTTGCCGACAACACTGTTTGCACCGATTATGGCTCCATCACCAATATTAACTCCCGGAAGGATAACAGCATTCTGACCGATCCAGACATCATTCCCGATTACGGTATTTCCTTTAAAAGGCATATCTGAAGCTTCAGGAGTTTCCATATCCCAGCCCTCCAGCGTGTAAAACGGAAATGTTGAGACAGCATTCATCTGGTGATTAGCATCATTCATAACAAACTCAACACCTGCCGCAATCTGACAGAACTTCCCAATAATCAGTTTGTCTCTGCTCCATGGATAAAAGTGTTTCACATGGCTTTCAAACTCTGAATCTGCAATGTAAGTAAACTCGCCAACGATAATATTGGGGTTCGTTATCGTCGGTTTTACATAAATTTCATCATCATATCCGGCTATCGGATGAATCTTGTCGGGATCCGGCCTTTTCCCATTCTTCATATCCTTACCTTTAATTTACCTTTCTTATTCAGCCTGTATATCAGTCCAGGCGCATGTCAAATGCTTTCTTTGACTCCCCGTTAAAGCCCTTGCTCTTATAAAACTGATGTGCCTCTGGACGGTCCATACTACTTTGCAGTATCACTTTATAGCAGTGATGATCTTTCGCAAACTCAATCGCCATGTCGATAACTCTGGACGCCAGTCCTTTCTTTCTATATTCTCTGTCTGTAACCACATTTTCTACAAAACAGATCCCCCGATTGCCTCTCGTAAGGTTTGGTATGTAAGCAGCATAACAAGTTGATACAACCTTACCATCGTCAATGGCTCCAAAGTACCGGATGTTTGCATTAGCTTCAATTTCTTTCCATGCTTCTTCACTTTGTTCCATTGGGCATATGTCATCGTCTGCGTCAAGCTGTTTATATAAATCAAGTAAGGACGCCAAATCTGATGAGGTTAATCTTCGATATTCCATTTCTCACAATCTCCTGCAGATCCCGATCTTCCGGTTTCTTTCATCAGTTCCGGCTTCTGTGATCCTGATAAGCTCTATATAGGACATACAAAGCCTCCCATAACAGTTTATGCCTGTAACAATTACTGATTATAACAGTTTTACTAAGTTGCTTCAAAAATATATGATGGAATTATGATAAAATTATATTGAAAGAAGTATCCTCATGATCACCACAGTTTTTTTGATACTGTCTGGTATTTCGCTGGTTCTGAAAAAACTGACTATATAAAGCCTGCAAATAAAAAGTCAAGGTTGAAATGATGTACTTTAAGAATTTTATACAGGTTGAAATGAGGGCACAAAAAGAAGGCCGCCAGAATGCCGGCCAAGCGATTATGCAAAGGATCATGATTAATTTTCGGCGGT
>JAFRFJ010000007.1:0-4891 GCA_017434385.1 Eubacterium sp. | reverse complement strand
TATACCTGTTTGCGTGAAATTGCACAAAAACAATATAAGAAATAGGGGAAATTTCGTTAGAATTGATATGGCGCGAGGTATGATGTCTTACTCCGGCTAAGTGACGGACCGGTTTGTCCGTTTCCTGAACTCTGCCCATACAGGATGGTCCGGGTAAACCATAATCCGGGGTCCTTTGCAAGGGTCTGTCTGCAGGATAAAGGCGGATCCGGCCGGGACAGAACTCTTTACCCGGGCATTCCGCGGGAGAGATCATCACCCGGCACACTCCGTGTGTGCTCCTGTTACAGATGCTTTTTCAGCAGAGTGCTTTTTCTTAAGAGCATTTTACGGGAATTTTACGCTCAGTTGTAAAAGTGAATTCCACTTTGTAAAAGTAAATTCCACCCTGATAAGGTTTTTCTCGAGCATCGAGTGGACCAGTTGTTACTGTACAGACCCACCTGAAACCTTAACAGTAATACATACATGTAATTCCTTTTAACCCATGCAGCAGCGGCTTACGCCCCTGCTGCTTTTTGTTGCAGAGCATACATAACATCAGGATGTGACAGTACTGCTCTGCCGTTTTTGCTGACCGGTTCCCGGACAGCAAAAACAGAGCTTTCCCCATTGTCATAGTGCACAAAATTTACCCAATCAGCGCCATAAATAGGCATATTTATTGTGCAATATTATGCCTATTTTCTGTTGACATAGGCACGTATATATGGTATAATATGCCTATGAAAGAAAGGAGGTCTCAACATGGGGATCGTCAAGTATAAAAATCCGAAGACCGGCATTATCTACTGCTACGAATCAACGCCGAAATGGGATCCTGAAAAGGGCCAGGCCCGTCCCACCCGCACTTACCTGGGAAGATGGGATGAGGAGACGCAGTCCATCATCCCGACTAACGGGAAGCGGGGACGCAGGAAAGTCCAGGATGTTCCCTCTCAGGGACAGCCCGCAGAGGAGAGCAGTGCGGAGCTTGCCGCATGCAGGGAAGAACTTGCCCGCTGCAGGGAGGAGCTCGAAGCAGTCAAAAAGGAAAATGCCAGGCTGCTGAAACAGTGCTGCAGCCTTAAGAACATTCTCTCGGATATCCACAGGCGCACATCTGCGGATCATCTGGAATGATGCGGGCGGGCATCCCCGTCCGGTACACACGCGGAGTAAAAGCATGCGGTTTGACTACGATCACGTCACAAATCTTGAATATAAGGTCCGCGCCCAGAAACTGAGGATCCGGGAGTTTGAGTCCGGAGAGCGGTACACAAAGCTCAGGAAACAGCATGAGTCTGAGATCCGGAAAAAAGATTCCGTGATCGGCCGGCTCAAAAAAGAACTGGCTTCGGCGCACACCGATATCATCACCAACCGCAACCGTTTCATGGAGGCCATGGAGGACGTCCTGAAGGAAAAGGAGGACCTCCGGCTGGAAATGGAACGCAGGCTTAAAAAGGAACAGGAGCTCAGATACAGGGCGGAAGCAAAGACTGATGAAGTACTGGAGTGCCTCAGCCAGAAGCAGAAAAAACTGGATGATGCATATGAGCGGATCGAGGACCTGGAAGGGCGGGTCATGAAGCTTACCGCCCAGGTCAACCGCAGCTATGAAAACTCATCCATACCTTCTTCCCAGTGCCAGGGCCGGAAAAAGATCGCAAACAGCAGGGAAAAGACCGGCAGGTCCCCCGGAGCCCAGCCCGGCCACAAGGGGCATACCGCAAAACTCCAGGAACCGACGGAAGAGGACATCTGGCTCCCTGACCCGGAGGAGTACATACAGAACCCTGACCAGTACAAGGCAACAGACCAGTATGTTTACCACCAGGTCGTCGGCCTCAGGCTAGAACTTGTCGTCCGGCAGTACTGTGCCAACCTTTTCCTTAACAGGAAGACAAGGCAGTATGTACACGCCCCATTCCCTGAGTGGGCCGCCAATGGCGTCAATTATGATGGCACAGTAAAAGCATTTGCCTTCCTCCTCAACAATTACTGCAACGTCTCCATCGACAAGACCAGAGACTTCCTCTCGGAGATCACCGGCGGGAAACTCACGGTCTCCAGGGGGATGATCAACAGCCTGGCCCGCGAGTTCTCTGAAAAATCGAAGGAAGAAAGGGACGGACTGTTTGACAGGCTCGTGAAGTCCCATGCATTACATACGGATTTTACAACTGCAAAAATAAGCGGGAAGAATGTCCATGTGCACCTGTGCGGGAACGGGGAAGGGGACATCCTTATCCAGGCTAGAGAGCACAAAGGGCACGAAGGGATCAAAGGGACACCGGTCGAGCACTTCCTCAACGTCCTTGTCCACGATCACGACCGCACCCTTTATAACTACGGGACCCTTCACCAGGAATGCCTGTCACATGTTCTCCGATACCTTCTGGACAGCGTCCAGAACGAAACAGACCTTACCTGGGCCGGGAAAATGCGCGGACTGCTCAGGGAGACCATCCACTACAGGAAAGGCCTTGGAAAGGGAGAAGGACCGGAAGCCGGTGTGGTCGCAGACTTTGAGAGAAGATATCAGGAGATCCTTGATCTTGCAGAAAACGAGTACAAGGACTACCCGCCGACAAAGTACTACAGAGACGGGTACAATCTTTATAAAAGGATGCTCGAATATAAAGACAGCCATCTGCTCTTCCTGCACGATATCAGGGTACCCTATGACAATAATCTCGCCGAGAGGCTTGCCAGGGTCGTGAAACGGAAGGCTGCTCAGGTGATCTCCTTCAGGAGCATGGACTCCCTGGTCGATCTTTGTGACAGCCTCAGCATCCTCCTCACTTATGCAAAGGAGTCTGGAAATATGTTTGAATCCACCAGTGCAGTATTCAACAGGTACAAACCCGCATAAACGCTTTACAGGTTTATCCCGGGACCTTTTGCCGGCTGGCATGCCAGTCGGCAAAAGAAAACCTCGATGTAAACTATAGGAGATGACACAGGTTTGCATATCCAGGGCAGCAGGGGCGATTTAGCCGCTGCTGCCCACAGGGGAGGTTGCGGATTTTTATTCCTCAATTTTCAGTAGGGTCTGTACAGTAACCCAACTGCGACAAATTCATTAATCTTTTCATCAATTGGAGTTAAGTCACGACAATACCATCCGGTACATCTCCTCTTTCCACTCTTTTTTGCAGATTCCGGCGGCACTCAGCATACGAACCAGGACCATATAGGAGGCTTTCTTTTTGGCGCCTGTCTTGCTGCCGGCACGGCCATAGCCGTTCACTCCGCCGCAGGTGCAGTCACATCTCCAGCGGTCTTGCGGCAGTTCTTCAAAGACATATTCAGCCTTATCCTCCAGATATTTCTTCTGGTACAGTTCCTGGAGCTGGTTGATGCTGTTTTCAAGGGAAGGAACGATCCCGGCGTCAGCCAGATTGATCCAGAGTCCCTGGTCCATCACAAAGTAATATGCCCTTCTCGCGGCATATTCCCTGGCCTTTCCCCGTGTCTCTTCATTCACATCGATCCTCTGCCATGTTCGCACGCCTTTATCGTTCTCCGGCACCGAAAAGCGGATCGTGCAGTAAAACAGGTGCCGTTTTCCAGTGCTTTCACCGCGGTAAACCTCATACTCCGGCATGCATCCGAAATGCCTCTGGTGCCAGGCATTGAAAAGGTCGTAGAAGGAAGTCTTCAGAAATTCGTCAGGTGCCGTGATCTGAATGCAGACCAGCCTGTCCGCCACTGCTTCCAGCACCTGCCAGTCCCATCCGCAGTCCACCGCGACCGCACCCAGGAGCGCTTCCATCATATCCTCAGCGGCGGAATCATTTTTCGTCTCCCCGGTTCCGTACAGGATATATTTGTCAAGGCCCAACTCAGCGGCACGGGCAGCCAGATGCTCCTTGCTGACAAGGCGGCTTCGGATCTTTGTCATCTCCCCTTCCGTATACCAGCTTCGAAAGGGCGCCTGGGGTTCGATCGTGAAAACTTCCGAAAACTGCCTGACCATCTCCCGGGTCACCACAGTGTTCAAAATGCTGTCCCCCAGGAATTCCAGTTCCTCACTGTTCCCGACTCCATACTCCAGGCCGAAGGCCCGCCGTGTGAAGGCCTGTCTCAGCAGGTTTTCATTGATAAATTCATACCCGGTCACATCCCTTATGGCCGTGACCGGATCATGCTTTGAAACCGGTATCTTTATGCAATTCATATGGTCCTCAAGAGCATATTCCCAGGATTCCAGATCAAATCCTTCTTCCCAGTAATCGATCCCTATTTCCGGCTCAAACTGCCGGTCTTCTTCCTCCTCAGGATCATCCTCCTCAGCACCTTCATCATTATCTGAAATATCATTATTGTCGGAGAAATAATCCTCATTTAAAGAATAATCCTCGTTCAGCCGTCCCTCTTCCACAAGCGAGTCCATATACTCCCGGATTTCCAGAAGTTCCTCTGCCTCCTCATCAAGGGTCATTATGTCCACATCATCCGCCGACCACTGCATCCCTCCATGGGTTCCATCCCAAACAGGCTCCGGCCAGAGGCAGTCTGCCGGCCATGCATTACGCCTTTTGCGTCCTTTTGCCAATCTGCTTTCATCTGCATTGAAATCTGTCTTAAACATAAAAAAACCTCCTTGTTTTTCCTGAAAATCCTGTCAGAACACAACACGGAGGCATGACCATTGATCACATATGAAATGAACACGAAAAAGACTGCGGACCGGCAATGGAGCAATCCGGCACAGGTTGTGCAGATTCCGGCATTGCCAGAGGGCAGATTTACCTTTCATATACTTCACATTGATCCCATATAAACATTTCATTGTGCATTATCTCTCTGCCTGTTGCCCCCAACCTGTAGAAAACATTTGAAAACAATAACCAGGATAATATCTGCACAGCAAAATGCCTCATGCCATCCATGCACTTATCAT
>JAFRFJ010000006.1:0-104466 GCA_017434385.1 Eubacterium sp. | reverse complement strand
TATGCCATTCTGTCATATGCACGGTCCGGAACACCATGTCATGGTAGGTTCTGCCTTGCTGACGGCGTATAAAAACGCAGGCGGAAATATCGACCTTCATAGCGCATTGATAGAAATATTGAATCGAGGGAAGAGCGTTCCAGGTGGTGCTTGCGGCTTCTGGGGGGCCTGCGGCGCCGGGATTAGTTCAGGAATGTTTATCTCCATCATTTCAAAGTCAACACCTTTGGAAAACGAGCCGTTTGCGCTGTCACACAGGATGACTGCCAAATCACTGGAACAGATTGGGGAGATTGGAGGTCCACGCTGCTGCAAAAGAGATTCATTCTTATCTATCCTTGCTGCCATCGATTTTGTTAAAGAGCACTTCGGCATTGAGATGGAAAAGCCAAAAGTCGTCTGTCACTACTCCGCTCAAAACAATCAGTGCATTGGCAAACGTTGTCCATTCTCCATGGCAAACCATTGATCCAAATTCCAGTTTGAAAGAATAGGATAAACTACAGGAGGTAACTATGAATACTCAGGATTTGAGAGAACTTGTCAACCCCGTGTTTAACACTGCAAAAGCCTGCGTCCAGCTTGATGCTGCTGTTGGAGACCAGGATGCACAGCGTCTGCTTGATGCTCTGGGATTTGAGGCTTTTGGTGCAGGTGTGTCCAATAAGGTTGTTCCTGAGGAGATGCTCGAACAGGTCAGGAGGCTTTTTCCTGCTTATACCATCGTCACAGAGACGAGATTCCGGACTGTGAACCGGCTGATTGATCATATGGAAGACCGTCAGATCGTGGACCTCCCTTGCGGCTATACTTCCCGCGGTATTCGGCTGTCCCGGCAGGGGAGAACTTACTATGGATTTGACCTTCCGGCTGTTGTCGAGGCCATTGGCCCTGCTGTAGAGTCTATCATCGGGAAGAGTGACACGACCTCTTATCATGCTGTCGATGCTACGAATTACGAATCCCTCAAGGCAGTATTTACCGAGGTCAGCCACAACCTTTTGATCACCACGGAAGGTCTTCTGATGTATTTTAACCAATCCGAGCTGGAAGAAGTATTTTCCAATATCCACCGTCTTCTTCAGACATATGGCGGGAGCTGGGTAATCACAGACAGGGCTTATTTTCTTCATGACAAGGAGGTTGTTGCTGCAACACTGGGCAATGATCCCCAACTGAATGCTCTTTATGTGGAAGTGACAAACCGTGCTGCGGCTACAACAGCAGATGTCAAATTCAATGACAGTGTTTTCTTTGATCCTGACGATGCAAAGGTTACCGAATTCATCATGAAAATGGGGTTTGAACTTCATGAGATATGTATGGCCGATTATCTTCCTGACCGGATTGCCTCTCTCGATGGAAACCCGGAGGCGGATCCTGCAGTTCGGGATGTATTTAAGAAAATGATGCTCTGGGAACTTACTGTGGCTGAAAAGAAGGCTGCGAAACCTGTTGATCTTAACCTTCCATTCAAGGTTGTAAGTGAAGTGAAGGATGGGACCTTTGAGGCAGCCGTCCAGGGCCGCATGGATACAATCACCGCACCGGAGCTATTGAAGCAGTTCCGGGATGCAGACAGTGATATCAAAGCGATTCATGTCGATGTAAGCCGGATGTCCTATGTATCCTCTGCCGGATTGCGCGTTTTTTTGATGATGTACAAGTCATTGGAGGATAAAAGTAACTTTGCCATGACCGGAGTAAGTGAAGAGGTTAAAGAGATCCTGGAGACAACAGGCTTTGACCAGTTCTTTTTAAAATAGCAACAAAAGTGAACGCGTTCATAACTGTGTGTTTTTTTCCTCGTAATCATTGAATATACTTCTATCAGGCCGCTTATAATGGGTGTATCATCAAAATATATGATTATATGAGGAGCGTGATTATCCTATGTTGATAAGAGAAAAAATAAAAGTCGGTAACTTTGAGTTAAGAAACCGCATGGTTAAGGCGCCCATTCACAGTGAGACCTGCGTAGACGGAAAGGTAACACCAGAAACAGAACAGCATTATGAAGAGCGGACCAGAGGCGGTCGGTTTGGTCTGGTAGTAGTGGAGCACAGCTTTGTCAGAAAAGATGGCATGGCGTCTCCGACACAGCTCTCTTCCTCCAGAGATTCCGATATCGATGGCCTGAAAAGAATCTGTGATATCATCCATAAGAATGGCAGCACGGCTATCCTGCAGATCAGCCATGCAGGCTGCGGAGCAAGCAGAGATTTCACCGGGGAGCAGCCAGTCAGCTCGTCCAATATCAGTGTGACCTGCGGATGGCCCAACGCCAAACCCAATCCCGAGAAACCGCGGCCGCTGACAGTCAACGAGATCCACGATCTGGAGGAGGCATATTTCAGGGCAGCTGAGAGAGCCATGAAAGCCGGTTATGACGGAATCAACCTGCATTCCGCCCATGCCTATCTCCTTGACCAGTTTTTCTCTCCGCTGATCAATAAGAGAACCGACGAATATAACGGATATACCTTGGAGGGAAGGACCCGGATCCATATGGAACTGATCAAGGGTATCCGTCAGGTGATCGGCGACAAATCACTCTTTGCCCTCAGGCTGGGAGGATGTGATTATACCGTGGGAGGCACCACGATCGAAGATGCAGTCTGGGCATGCAAACGGTTTGAAGAAGCAGGCGTAGATCTTCTGGATATATCCGGAGGAACCTGCTGTTTTGTCCGTAAAGGGCATACCTATCCCGGCTATTTCGGAGACATTTCAGAGGCAGTGAAAAAGGAAGTCCACATTCCGGTCCTGCTGACAGGCGGTGTCAAAACAGTGGAAGACGCAGAAATGCTTCTGAAGGAAGAAAAGGCAGATATAATCGGAGTAGGCCGGATCATAACAGCCAAACCGGACTGGGGTATGGAATTGATATAATCAGGAAGGGAGAATAATATTCAGAACTAATATATAAAACACCATCCGGAAGCTTAGGCCTTACAAAGCCTCAAAAGGATCCGGATGGTGTTTTTAATTGTGACATTTTTCCTGCCTCTATTCCGGCAGGATTCCCACCAGAGCTCTTTTGTACATATCCCTGGTAACCGCAGGAAGATCAAACCTTCCCCGTTCCGCTACCCAGGTAAATATGATTCCTTTCACGATCATGCACAGATCGATTGAAATGTCATGGACACTTCGTCCTTCAGGGAGTGCATATCCATTTTGAACCGCCTCGGTAATGAACTGGTCTGTGACCATCATGATATGATTGTTATTACTGTGAATATCCATCTCTTCATTTTGGTTATCGAAGTAATGCATTACAAATTCGACACCGAAGCTTTGGGTAAACTCCATATAAATGCCATAAAACTCGGCAATCTTTTCATGAAGGCTCAGATTACTGAAATCCTCACTCTTCAGTTTCTGATCAAAATCTTTCAGGGCAATATTATAAAAATGAGACAGAAGCTCCTGTTTATTTTTAAAGTAGGTGTAAAATTTTCCTACAGATATATTTGCTTCAGAGCATATCCTGCGTATAGAAAGCTTTTCATAGCCCACTTTTTCAAGAAACTTGACAGCAACATTAAAGATGCGGTCTTTTTCATTAAATTCATTCGCATACTTATCGTACATCCATGATCCTTTCCGGATACTGTCCGATGAAACTATCCAGGACAACATTTTCGTTCGTTTTATAGGTATTGTATTAGAACTCCTGGAAAAATTCAAGGCGCCATGAATATGTTCAGAACAATAATCAGCTTTAGATGAACTGATAGAAGAAAAGCAATCCGCAGAAATTTCTCCGGATTTTTTCCTTAAAATCGTCTTGACACAGTGTCAATGCGAGTGTATAATTATTATGCTGACACCGTGTCAGCATAATACGAGCAGCAAGGATGATTACCATTACAATAAAGGAGGGTACATCAATGGTAAACTTACCGAAAATCGCGCTTGGCGCATGGGAACCACCAGCGGCAACAAAGTGGATAAGTCAGAAGCCTTTGCGTGGACAATGGGGGACAACGGTGCTCCGCTGATCGACGAGGCAAAAGTCTCCATTGAGTGTGAAGTTGATGGCAACTATGAACTGGAACATTTTGATCACTTTATCTGCAAGATCCTTGCGACCTACGCGGACGAAGCTGTTCTGGACTTTTATCGGAAGCCGGGCAGCAGAAATTATTCGTGCCGCTGCAAAGAAAAGATCCAATGACCTTTCAAAACACTGACCGGTCTGCACCGCGGGCGGTGTCGACAAATGATGGATACATGCTGATCCAAGGAGGTTCATATGAAGATTATTGTATTGATGGGAAGTCCGAACCGAAATGGTTCAACAGACATTCTGGTTGAAAGATTTAAAAAAGGAGCAGAGGAAGCCGGACATGCAGTAGAGGTCATTGATGTCTGCCATGCAGATGTTCATCCCTGCATCGGCTGCGTGAAGTGCGGTTACGAAGGGCCCTGCGTTCAGAAAGATGATGTGGAGCAGATTCGAAAGAAGCTGCTTGCTTCAGACATGGTTGTCTTTGCCACGCCTCTTTATTACTACGGTATGAGCGCCCAGCTGAAGACTGTAGTGGACCGCTTCTGTGCCTATAACAGCAGCTTAAACAGCAGGCACCTGAAATCTGCTTTACTGACAGTGGCATGGAACGCGGATGACTGGACCTTTGATGCACTCAAAGCGCATTATAAAACACTTGTCCGCTACATCAACTTCAAAGACTGCGGCATGGTGCTTGGATTTGGATGCGGCACGCCCGGAATGACAAAACGCAGCAGCTATCCACAGGAAGCCTATCAGCTGGGAAAAAGTTTATAATATAAACACGTTTGGTCTTATAAAGGTTTCTCCATCCTGGTACAGGAAAAGGTATCGCCTTCTACTATCTGTCCGGTCATCTCATAACCCATGGATTCATAGAAGGCGATTTTATTATCCCTGCTTTCTACAACGGTTTTCGAGTAATACTCTTCATCTGCCCATTCCTCGCAGGCATAAACCACCATTGTCCCGATTCCCTGGCGGCGGTATTCCGGAAGGACAACGACTCTTCCGATCATCATACTGTTTTCGTCAATGGGGTACATGCGTGCCGTGGCAATGGGAAAGTTATGATCTGTCACAAGAATATACCTGGTCTCCGGAGTGTCGTGTTCGTCGAACTCCTGA
Source organism: Eubacterium sp. (assembly GCA_017434385.1). Lineage (GTDB taxonomy): Bacteria > Bacillota > Clostridia > Lachnospirales > Lachnospiraceae > Anaerobutyricum. Next base: position 99,320 of record JAFRFJ010000006.1, on the reverse strand, counting down.
GGAAGGCTGATGTGGTGCTTCCTTGCCATAGCCTGTATACGGACATAATATGCCCCGGCCCGGTGGCAGGTCTCGGTTGCCCGGATGATCTCAAGACCGGGCACTTCCTCAATCTTTTCAATATCTGACTCAAAAATCTGATAATCGTTGATATTGACACTTATCTCTTCCCGGTCGAATTCATGCAGTCCGTAACCCGACGGATAAACAGATGCTACACCTGTAAAAATCTTGCCGTCTATATCCCTTAAACGAACAATGTGGCCATCATATAAGGGTAATTTCTTTTCACCCAGGCTTTCTTCATATTCCGAAAGGGCATTATATACTGCATCCTCTGAGAGAACCCCACGCGGAAGATCCTCCGGAAGAAGGCCTGCCTCATCCGCCTCAAAGTCAGACAGCCAAAGGGGACTATGATAATACTCTTCCAGAAGCCGGACATCTTCACGGATATCACATGTAGTCTTTTCCAGCCATTCTTTTATCTTGTTCAGGCGGGCTTCCATTTCAGATATTCTCCTGATCCTTATCTCATCCGTATGGTTCCCATGAGTTCCCGGCTTCATCATAGTTTATCCACCTTTCTTAGAATCTCTCATTATTTCCCGGAGGTCACTGATGGCATGTGTGCTTATGATCAGCATATACCGATTATGGCGTCTGCGGGACAAACCAAAGTGCAGTTTCCACAGACATCACATCGACCGGTATCAATTGCAAATCCGTCTTCTGTCTTGCATACCGCATGAAAATGATACTCGGCGCAGCGGTCAAAACACGCTCCACAGCGGACACATTTTTCTTTGTCAATCTTCATCCCCGTAAAAGCCTTCTCGAAGCCGCCAAAGGTAAAGAATTCCCTGATCAGTTTATGGCTGCGGTATTCCAGCTCATAATCAAAGTCATACCGCTCACCCCAGAAACGGTAAAGACAGAAAAAGATCTCATCCTGATAACGTTCCCAATCGTTAACACCGGTCAGGAACAGAGGATTATTCGCGGCTTTCTCTCTGATTTCCTCAATAGGTACTTCTCTGACATCTCCGGTCGCCTTCATTGTATATCCGGCTTCGAAAGACGGCAGCATCCTATCGTCGACCTTGGCCTGTGTCCTGCTACTCATGCCGCATATGGACAGCTTTTTGCTTTCGCGCAGCTGTCTGGCAAAAGGTTTGTGGTTCATAGTGAGAAAATACAGGCCCCCTTCATCCCATGCGAAAAGATGGGCTATTCTTGTCTCCGGATATCCATCCGCAGTCACGGTTGCAAAAGTCAGGCATCCTATAGCATCAAAATCGTCATATATTTCCCGAATTGTTTTCATATGATTCTGCCCTTTCCTTTAGTAAACACACTGATTATCAATTCTCCTGCAGAGTCTGTATCATATCTTTTCGCTTATTGTTGAGTACAAAAAAATTATAACATTAAAAAGGGCAGACAGGTTCAATAATTTCCATCAATATATAACTGCGCATTCCGGCTGTTCTATCGGAAGATTATTATTGATATGCTCTTTTTCATCGAGAAAGCCTTCTTCCAGCAGCCAGTTCACCGTATCCCTGATCGATTCCGAAAAGGGTCTGCTCCGGAAACCGAGTTCTCTCCTGGCTTTGGAACAGTCAAAGTCATTGTTGCGGTTCAGCATATAAATGTTGAAGTCCGAAAGCAATGGTTCCTTTCCTGTGAACCTGCATAGCAGAGCCAGGATTCTGACTCCTGTATGGGCAAGTTTTTCTGAGAGAACATAGGACCTGTGGGAAAGGCCCGCCGCTTTATTCATTTCACTAAACATATCACGCATCGTTACAACCTCGTTGCTTATTGAATTTTTTCGTCTCCGATTCTCACAATAAAAATAGCCGGCCCCGGAAGAAGGGGGCCGGCACGGCGCATCGTTTTTCATATCAACTGGATCTTCTTAACAGTGTCATCTCCTATACAATGTGAGATGTACTCTTCTTTCAGAATCATTGCCCTCTCGAGATCAAAGAGAAGCACAGAGAGTTCACCGTTATAGGATAAGCGGTCTTTACATCCACAAAGATCATCGTATGCTCCGGGATGGTTGGTCACTACAGAAACAATCCGGTCTCTTTGCGGATTCAGGAAAACCAGTTCTTCAACCACTCTCCTCAATGTGTTTATTGCCAGCGGGTCAGAAACGGCTTCCTCATCTGAAATGAATGCATACCGGATCAGGTATTCTGAAACCGCATGGTTCATCAGTCTCACACATGTATCAAAATGTATCCCGTCTATTTCTGAGTTGCCGGTTTGAACAAGCTGAAAAGTCAGTCCTTTTCTCCCCAGACTCCCTAAAATAATACCATTCGCAATGGCTGCAAATCGCTGTGCTTCGTTCTGTACACGCTGGATTCTTCTGATTTCTTCAGGCTTCATTGCTAAAGAAGCTGACTCTGAACTTCCGTATCCTCCTACTATGCCTCTGGTCTTAAGTTCTTTTACCATGGCGGATGAGGGGATGTCCGCCAGTCTTGTGGTCATACCTACAGACATTCCGGCGGTCATGCCTCTCTGATAATCCTCAGATGTCCCTGCGGCTGCTATCATCTGTTCAAAGGTCACGCCTCCTCTCGGGGATGCCTGAGGATTTGTCAATGCCTCATAAATTCTTGGCTTTTTGGGTATATAAGTCCCGTTTATCATCCTGGAAAGAATTGCTGCGTCTATCCCCGTATCCCGGGCATATTCTCTTAAGGATCTGTCTTCTCCTTTTGCCAGTCTTACCAGTTCTCCTACGCTGATACTGCTCATCTTAACCCTCCGCGAAATCATGTTTGAATATTTATATCATAGTTGAATAAAACTTACAACATGTATTAAAATTATGCTTCGGGCGCAATTGACATAAAAATTGAATCATGCTAATATTTATGAAATCAAATAATCTTTAAACCGATGACGCGGAGATAACGGCAATGATGCCTTTACAGAGAGCCTGTGATGCTGAGATTCAGGTGAGAAACAAGTTGTCAAATGGACCGCCGAGGGCGCAGTCAAAGGTGCATTCTGTGCTGAGTATTCTGCGACGTTGCAGGCAGACGTCATTTGCCGGGGATATGATGGTATCCTGCTAAGTGCGCGAAGCTGCTCGCGAATCAAGGTGGCACCGCGGATCGATTATGATTCGTCCTTGACAGAGATATATCTTCTGTCAGGGACTTTTTTATTTATTAAGACTCTTTCGGCAGAAGACAATCCATCGAAAGAGTCTTTTTTTAAGACATTTTTATGATTCCAGACCCGGAGGTACATTTTAATGAAAATTTTCCCATCTTTAGAGAAAGTCAGAGAAATCGCTTCGACCGCAAAATATGATGTGGTCCCCTTAAGCTGTCAGATCCTTTCTGACTTTACTACCCCCATCGAGACAATAAAAATACTGAAAAACATATCCGAACACTGCTACTTGCTCGAATCCGCGCAGGCAGATGAAACATGGGGACGATATACCTTTCTCGGATTTAATCCGAAAATGGAAATCACCTGCATTGAAGGTACCATGAATGTCCTTTTGGAAGACGGCAGCAGGAAATGTGTAACAGGCAGCCCGTCGAACTATCTTCGCCGGATTCTCTCCCGGTATAAAAGTCCGCGTTTTGACGAATTACCCTCCTTCACGGGAGGTTTAGTGGGCTACTTTTCCTTCGATTATCTCGGATACAGTGAGCCGAGCGTGAGAACCACGGCGGAAGACAGCGAAAATTTTCGGGATGTGGATCTGATGCTTTTTGATAAAGTGATCGCCTTCGACAATATAGGCCAGAAAATCATTTTAATTGTAACCATGGCTCTGGACGATCCTGATGTCAACTATGAAAAAGCGGCACTGGAGCTCAGGAAGCTGATCAATCTGCTTCGCAGGGGTGAAAAGAAAAACGAACCCGGCGGAAAACTTCTTGGAGAAGTCACTCCTCTTTTCAGCAAGGAAAAGTTTTGCGGTATGGTGGAAGAAGCGAAGAATTATATCCGGGAAGGAGACATTTTTCAAATCGTTCTTTCCAACCGCCTGAGCGCCCCCTTTGAAGGAAGCCTGCTCAATACCTACCGGGTTCTGCGCACCATCAACCCGTCACCGTACATGTTCTACTTCTCGGGTACGGACGTAGAGGTTGCAGGCGCCTCTCCGGAAACATTGGTGAAGCTTGAAGACGGGGTGCTGCATACATTTCCTCTTGCCGGAACAAGACCGAGGGGCAAAACGGAAAAGGAGGACCTCCTTCTTGAAGCCGAACTGCTCGCTGATGAAAAGGAGCTTGCCGAACACAATATGCTGGTTGATCTGGGAAGAAACGACCTTGGGAAAATCAGCGAATTCGGCAGCGTACAGGTTGAAAAGCTTCATTCCGTTGAACGGTTTTCCCATGTGATGCATATAGGTTCGACAGTACGCGGGGAGATTTGCGAAGATAAGGATGCCCTGGATGCAATCGAGGCGGTTCTTCCCGCCGGGACACTTTCCGGCGCTCCGAAAATCAGGGCCTGTCAGCTTATCGGACAGCTGGAGAACAACAAGCGCGGCATCTACGGCGGCGCCATCGGCTATATTGATTTCACCGGAAACATGGATACATGTATTGCCATCCGCATTGCCTATAAGAAAAACGGCAAAGTCTTTGTAAGAAGCGGAGCCGGTATCGTGGCTGACTCTGTCCCCGAAAAGGAATATACAGAGTGTCTGAACAAGGCAAGAGCTTCTCTCAAAGCACTGGAACTTGCACAGGAGGACGAATTATGATTTTACTTATCGATAATTATGACAGCTTTTCCTACAACCTCTATCAGCTGATTGGCGACATCGAGCCGGATATCAAAGTGATCCGCAATGATGACATGACGGTTGAAGAGATAATCGATCTAAAGCCCGATCATATTATTCTTTCGCCGGGTCCCGGCAGACCGGAAAATGCAGGAATTATCATGGACATGGCCAAAAGGATACACGATATCCCCATTCTCGGTGTCTGCCTCGGTCATCAGGCTATTTGCGCGGCTTTCGGAGCGACCGTAACCTACGCCAGAGAGTTGATGCACGGCAAACAGTCTGACGTGAAGTTTAGCCCGGACTGTCCCCTGTTTAAAAACTGTCCCCCCTGTGCTCCCGCCGCACGATACCACTCCCTTTCAGTTGGCGCGGACTCTATTCCCGGAGAATTAAAGATAACGGCGGTCACAGAGGACGGGGAAATAATGGCAGTGCAGCACCGTAAATACCCTGTCTACGGTGTGCAGTTTCATCCCGAATCCATTATGACGCCGGACGGAAAACAAATGCTTATGAATTTCATAAAGGATATATAATCCCGGGAATATCCTTGATTTTTCTCCACTGAAAAGTTATAATAACAAAGCAGTTAGATATAACTATCTATAGTTTGTTACTTAGAACAATCTGCATTGCTTTATAAACTTTTCTCTTTTTGATAACCCGGAAAAATGCAAGGAGGACACAAAGATGAATTTAACAGGAAAAATTGCACTTTTTGTCGGAGGCACATTGTTGGGATCTGCAGGCTTCAAACTGCTCGGCAGCAAAGACGCCCGTAAAGTCTATACCCATGTGACTGCTGCAGCTCTTCGCTGCAAGGATCAGGTCATGCGTGATGTTGAAACCGTCCAGGAGAATTGCTCAGACCTTCTGGCTGATGCAGTGGCAATCAATGTGGCAAGAGCTGCGGAAGAAGAAGCAGCTTTCATCGAAGACGGCGCATCGGTATGAAATTTCAGATTCTCCACGAAAGTTCGGGACGAGTGCGCCTGAAAGCAGTGCAATACTCTATGAGCATGGAACAGGCTGATCTTCTGGAAGCCTGGATCCTGGCTCTCCCCGGCGTTGACCAGGTAACAGTGCATGAGCGGCTGGGCAGCATAATCATCCTTTTCCACGGGGACAGGAGTTCTCTTTATGAACGGCTCTCACATTTCTCTTATGAGGAAGCCGGGGAAGAGGCTCACGTTCTGAGCGCCAACAGCCGCCACATTAATCGTGAGTACAAGGAAAAAATGGTATTTCAGGTACTGCGGCACTATGTCGGGAGGATCTTCCTTCCCGTATATGTACGGCAGATACTCAACACATTTATTTCCGTTCCCCGTATGTGGCTGGCTTTGAAAACACTGGCTCAGGGGAAACTTAATGTGGATGTTCTGGATGGCATTGCGATAGGGACTTCTCTTCTGACCGGCGATTATGATACTGCCGGATCCGTGCGTTTCCTTCTTGGACTCGGTGACACTCTGGATGCCTGGACATATAAAAAGTCTGTAGATGATCTGGCAAAGAATATGTCTTTGCATGTGGATCAGGTCTGGCAGCTTCAGGAAGACGGAAAGCAGGCTCTGGTTCCTCTTACCCGGATAAAAGCCGGTGATAAAATCATTGTGCACACCGGGCACGTTCTTCCATTGGACGGAATTCTTGATCAGGGAGAAGTAATGCTCAATCAGGCATCTCTGACCGGCGAATCCGTTCCTGTCGCCAAACGTCCCGGCGCTGCGGTTTATGCAGGTTCCGTTGTAGAAGAAGGAAACTGTGTGGTACGTGTAACGCATATCGCCGGCGAAAACCGATATGACCGTATCGTTCGAATGATAGAAGAATCCGAACGCCTTAAGTCCGGCAGTGAAGCGCGGGCTTATCACCTCGCCGACAGGCTTGTCCCCTGGTGCCTGGGCGGAAGCGCCCTGACCTGGCTTTTGACCGGAGATACGATGAGGGCTGTTTCTGTTCTGATGGTGGATTTTTCCTGTGCACTGAAACTGTCCATGCCTTTAAGCGTCCTGTCTGCCATGCGGGAAGCCGGGCAGCACAAGATTACCGTTAAAGGCGGCAAATACATGGAAATCCTCAGCAAGGCGGATACCGTAATATTTGACAAGACAGGAACCCTTACCAACGCCTGTCCTGCCGTGTGCGATGTTGTTGCTTTTCACGGTCTGGATGAAAAAGAGATGCTGCGGATTGCCGCCTGTCTTGAAGAGCATTTCCCGCATTCTGTGGCTGATGCCGTAGTCAGGGCCGCCATGGACCGGGGTCTTGACCATCAGGAGATGCACAGTGAAGTAGAGTATGTGGTAGCCCATGGAATTGCTTCCCAGATCGACGGGGAACGTGTTGTCATCGGCAGCCGACATTTTATATTCGAAGACGAAGAGGTAAATGTATTGCCTGAAGATCAGGCAGTATTTGGCTCACTCCCTTCGGACCGCTCCTGGCTTTATCTTGCAATCGGCGGAGTACTGTCGGCAGCAATCGGCATCTACGATCCTCTGCGGCCGGAGGCAAAAGAAGTGGTAAAACTCCTGCACGAGGCGGGAATCAGTCACCTTGTCATGCTCACGGGAGATAACCGTAATACAGCAGAGTCTATCGCGAAAGAACTGGAAATTGACGATTATCGTGCAGAAGTGCTCCCCGAAGACAAGGCCTCCTTCATCCGCTCCGGTCAGGAGGCGGGTCAGAGCGTCATTATGATCGGAGACGGCATTAATGATGCGCCGGCCTTATCGCTGGCAGACGTAGGAATCGCCATCGGCAGCGGAGCCAGTGTTGCCCGCGAAGTTGCAGACATCACGATTGCGGCTGAGGACCTCAGGGAACTGGTTCTGCTTCGGAGGCTGTCACGGAAACTGATGACACGAATCGACCGGAATTACCGCTTTGTCATGGGTTTCAACGGAAGTCTGATCGCCCTTGGCATACTGGGGCTGTTGTCGCCTGCCGCATCCGCCCTGCTTCATAACAGTTCTACCCTTCTGTTAAGCATGGACTGCCTGACGCCTTTGCTGCCTGGAGAATTTTCACGGCAGCCCTGACATTTTGAAAATGAAATAATAGTACTCGTTTGAAGAGAAAACGCCTTCCCGGCTCTGTTTCTGAGAAGGCGTTTTTTATCAGATGCAAGTTAGTTGCTACTAACTCATTTAGCTTTTTAAACCTTTATCTGATAGGAGGATATTGTTTTATGAAAAAAAAGAAGAAAAGCGACCTTTCTGTTCTGCTTGAGTATGCAGGCAGTTACAGGGGTCTGACCTTTCTGGGGCTCGGTCTCTCCGGCCTTGCCATGATTCTGGGCATGGCCCCCTATATCTGCATCTGGCTTGTGGCACGGGATCTGATTTCAGTTGCGCCGGACTGGACGCAGGCTGTCGGTGTTGCCCGTTACGGGTGGATGGCTTTCGGCTTTGCCGTTACAGGAATAGCCGTTTATTTCGCCGCCCTGATGTGCACTCATCTGGCTGCTTTCCGCACAGCTTCCAATATCCGCAAGCAGGGTATGGCGCATCTTATGAAGACACCGCTCGGTTTCTTTGACTCCAACGCTTCCGGTCTGATCCGTAATCGCCTGGATGGTGCCGCTTCAGAGACAGAGACTCTTCTGGCCCACAATCTGGCGGATATCGTAGGAAGTGCTTCCATGGTGCTGTCCATGATTGTCCTGATGTTTGTGTTTGACTGGCGGATGGGCACGGCCTGCCTCCTGGCAGCTGTAATCTCAATCATGGCCATGTTCACTATGATGGGTGGAAAAAATGCAAATCTCATGCGGGAGTACCAGACAGCACAGGATGTTATGAGCAAGGCAGGAACAGAATACGTGAGGGGAATTCCTGTAGTCAAGGTCTTCCAGCAGACCGTATACTCCTTCCGTGCTTTCAAACAGGCCATTGAGGATTACAGTGCCAAAGCCGAACATTATCAGGGAGATGTCTGCCGCCTGCCACAGTCTGTGAACCTGACCTTTACTGAAGGGGCCTTCATCTTCCTGGTTCCCGTAGCGATACTTTTAGCGCCGGAAGCACTGAAAAGCGGAAATTTCGCGGGCTTTGTCACAAACTTTGCTTTTTATGCCGTTTTTTCAGCGATCATTTCCACGGCGCTTGCCCGGATCATGTTTCTTTCCGTGTGGAGCCGGGACAGACCGTGGCTCTTGTCGGACCCTCCGGCGGCGGAAAAACTACTGCGGCAAGTCTGATACCGCGATTCTGGGACGTCAGCTCCGGATCAGTGGAGGTCGGCGGTGTTGACGTACGGGAAACAGATCCTCATGTGCTGATGGATCAGGTTGCCTTTGTTTTTCAGAATAACCGCCTGTTCAAGGCAAGTATTCTTGAAAATGTACGGTCAGCCAGACCGGACGCAACCAGAGATGAGGTGAGAGCGGCCCTTTCCGCAGCCCAGTGTGATGATATCCTTCAAAAACTTCCGGATGATATGGACACAATCATCGGAGCAGAAGGAACTTATCTTTCCGGCGGGGAACAGCAGCGAGTGGCACTGGCAAGAGCGATTCTCAAAAATGCACCGATCGTTGTTCTGGACGAAGCCACAGCCTTTGCCGATCCCGAAAACGAAGCTCTGATTCAGAAAGCATTTACCGCCCTGACTGAAAACCGCACGGTCATCATGATCGCCCACCGTTTGTCTACAGTCGTTGGTGCGGATAAAATTATTGTGCTGGATTCCGGCCACGTGGCAGAAGAGGGGACCCATACCCGGCTTGTTGCAGCCGGCGGTCTCTATGCAAAAATGTGGGCCGATTACGGTCAGGCTGTGAAATGGAAAATCACTCATGAACGAGAGGAGGCGGAGTAAATGTTCGGAAAAGATTTTCAGAGGAAATATGCTCTTACTGATCAGGGTATCAGAAACACAAAACTGGGGACTTTCTGGACTGTCATCGTTAATCTCATCGTGATGGGCGGCATGGGAATCCTCTACCTGATGATGAAAAAATATATGGAAGTCCTGACCGACGGAGCAGGGCTGCCGCGACCGGTGACCTTTATTTTCCCGGTACTGGCTTTCCTTGCGCTGTCGATACTGACTCATCTTCAGCAATATAAAGCCACCTATGGACTGGTCTATGGTGAAGTTAAAGCAGTCCGCATCGGGCTGGCCGAAAGACTGAGAAAACTTCCTCTCGGATATTTTGGAAAGAGGGATCTCGCAGATCTTACAGAAACGATCATGGGAGACGTGAACCGTCTGGAGCATGTCTGGTCCCACTGCCTGGGATATCTGTACGGCTCCTTCATTTCAACGGCAATCATAGCGGTCGGCATGTTTGTCTGTGACTGGCGGCTGGCGCTGGCCTGTCTGTGGGGCGTCCCCGTTGCATTTGTCCTGCTTTTCGGCAGCCGGAAGCTGGCAAAACACCATTCGGAGATTACCAAATCGGCAGGTATCCGGGTGTCAGACGGCATCCAGGAAACACTGGAAAATATACGGGAAATCCGGGCAACAAATCAGGAAGACCGCTTCCTGAAAGCCCTGAATGATAAAATTGACTATCATGAAAAAACTATGCTTCGCGGCGAGCTGTCCACAGGCATTTTTGTCAATGCGGCCAGTGTTATAATGCGGCTTGGCGTGGCAACGACTATTCTTACCGGAACAAGCCTGATCCTTTCAGGTCAGATAGACTTTATGCTGCTGTTCATGTTTCTTCTTGCAATCACCCGCATCTATGCCCCCTTCGACCAGGCCCTGGCCCTGATTGCGGAAATGTTCATATCCCAGATCTCCGCAAGCCGTTTAATGGAGATCTACGATGCAAAAACAGCAGAAGGCGCGGATGTCTTTACCCCGGAAGGACATGACATAGTATTTGAGAATGTCGGATTTGCATACGATGATGAAAGGGTCCATCAGGGCGTCAGCTTCACTGCAAAAGAAGGCCAGGTTACAGCATTAGTCGGTCCCTCCGGTTCCGGAAAGAGCACCTGCGCAAGGCTGGCTGCCAGACTGTGGGATATATCTGAAGGAACGATCAGGGTCGGCGGCACAGACATCAGCAGTATCGATCCCGAAGTACTTCTCACAGATTATTCCATGGTGTTTCAGGATGTGGTGCTTTTTGACGATACCGTCATGGAGAACATCCGCCTCGGAAAGCATGGTGCGACAGATGAGGAAGTTCTTGCTGCCGCAGCTGCCGCAAACTGTGATGAGTTCGCTCTGAAACTGCCACAGGGCTATGCGACGCCCATCGGTGAGAACGGAGCAAAGCTTTCCGGCGGAGAACGCCAGCGTATCTCCATAGCCAGGGCACTTCTGAAAAACGCCCCCATTGTCCTGCTGGATGAGGCCACCGCCTCCCTCGATGTAGAAAACGAAACAAAAGTACAGGATGCTCTGTCAAGGCTGCTTGCCGGAAAGACCGTCCTGGTCATTGCACACCGTATGCGAACTGTGGAAGCTGCCGATAAGATTATCGTCCTGGCAGACGGCAAAGTGGCCGAAGAAGGCAGTCCCGACCAGCTTCTCACAAGAGAAAACGGTATTTTCAGACGTATGACCCGGCTTCAGAGTGCCAGCGCCGGATGGAGCATCTGACACTCTTTTCAGATCATGTTATCAATTAATTGTCTTAAGCTTCTATAAGTTCAACCGGGACAAGCTCGGGCGCAGTGGTTTCTTTGAGCTTTTCAAGGTATGCATCCTTATCGAAACTTTCTTCTGCGGTAATGTCCGCATAGAGGGTAAGCTCATTCTCATCAGGATCATACTTCATATATGCCCTGGCAGTCCGGATTTCGTCACAGGCAAGGAGAATTTCCTCAACCTTGTTAAGATCAAAGAATCTGCGGCCATGGATACCGTCCGTAATAACTTCCCGGCCTTTCTTCTCCAGGAAGTCAACGGTACCGTCAGGAAGGATCCTTCCTTTGAGTCCGGTGGAGTAGAGGGTGCCGGGGCCGTAAGGATTCTCAATAACTTCATTAAATGAAGAGGGCTCGCAGTCCATGACATAGAGAGGACCCCATGCTCCGTAAGGTTTCTTTCTTCCGGATTCATCAAGAATATAAACCTTTACCCTTCTGTTAGCGGAAATATTGGGCAGAAGGTTGAATCCGGCTTCTCTGTTAAGTACATCGCCGTAAACGCGGAAATGCTTCGGATATACTTCCTCGGGCAGGTGACGTTTGAGCCGGCGGACGGAACTTTCTTCCATCATGGCACGGACGATCTCTTCGTAACAGGTCAGGAAGATCTCAAGTACTTCTCTGTCAAAACGGTTCTCCCAGTAGCGGAGTTCTGTATAGAATCCGTCCTCATCATACATGATCTGCATGTGGAAAGGCAGGGAATCCAGCTGCAGGCAGCCAAGCCTCTCGCCCTGCTCGTCTCCGGGAGTCGGTACAGAGAGGATATCCCCCTGGTACTGAAGGAACATATCACCCATCCTGGATACGGGAGTATAATTTTTCATGGTAGACATGATCTGGCTGCCGGCCCGGGTGATCAGCTCATTGACCTTTTCATGGGCAACTCTCTGATATCTGTAGAGGTATGTTTTAAACAGGCATCCGGCAAGTCCCGCCCAGCGGCCGTCAGTTCTGCCGCTGTGAATGCTGTTGACAAACACATCATCCTCATCGGAAAAGAGAGCAGCGGTATAATTAAATGCAGACAGGAAGAGGGCATTTTCAGATACATTGTGAGTCTTGCAATAGTAAAGGATTTCCTTGCGGACGATCCGGTCGAGCCTGCGCCGGATGACTCCGTAGACACCCTTTTTGCAATCCTGTCTGTCATGGCGTGTGAGGAGGGTCTGACGCATGCGGTAGCCCTTCATCAGCTCTCCTACCGCCTCACAATCTTGGGCGCGGACGCCGGCATCTTCTTTTGCCTTGGCATCGAGAATATACTCATAGAAAGTATATTTTTCCTTCGGAACTTCCTCACCGTCATAAATCTTTTTCAGATCTTCCATAAGAATGTTCATGGTGATTCCGTCACCGATGACATGAGCCACATCAAAGAACATATATTTATAAGACTCTGTCTGCGCCAGGCAAATGTGTACAAGATTGTCGTCCTCACGATAGCGGAAAGGCACGAGCATTGCCTGCATGTTTTTCTCTACCTCCGCTTCTTTCCACTTGTAAACAGGGATATCAATCTCTCTCGCATCGTCACGGAAGAGAGCATAATACTTGTTTTCTGCAGGTTTAATAATACCCTTCAGCACCGGATGTGCGTTAAAGAGCGTCCGGAAGGATTCTTTCAGTCGGTCCAGATCCACATTTTTATCCAGCCTGTAAGCAAAGGGAAGGTTGCCGGTAGTATTGCCCGGAATGATATAGGAAAAATACATCATCATGCCGGTAAGCGGATAAGCCGGACGAGGGCTGTAATCAACTTTTTCTTCTCCCTGTTTTTTAAGAATCAGTTCCTCCAGTTTCAGGATTGTATTGTTTTCCATGAGCTCAGTCAGGGTCACACCGGCGTCAAGCTGTGTCTGCAGCTCCTCGATGAGCATGACACTTGACAGGGAGTCCAGGCCGTTCTGATAAAGATTGGCATCTGTGCCTATGGACTCCTCTGCAAGGACTGCTGTCACTATTTCGTATATCTTCTGCTGCAGTTCCGTTACCGGACGAAGCAGCTTTTCTTTCTTTGCCTTTCTCTCCTTCTTATCATCAAAGTAAACTTTACGGATGATCTTCTTGGAAGATGTCTTGGGGAAGGGTGTCTTTCGGACTGTGCAGCCGGAAATTTTCGCGTAGGAAGGAAGCTGTCCGTTCCTTTCAGCGATAATCTCTTTGACCGCTGCAGCAATATCCCGGATTCCGTTCACCTGTGCAAACTCATAGTTGGGGTATACTTCAACGGAAATGCTGTCGCCGTCACCGAAGGCGATCACATCCTGAATCAGACGGTCCCCGTCAAATTTATTCTCAATCAGCTCGGGAGAGACATTTTCTCCGTTGCTGAGGATGATCAGATTCTTTTTACGGCCGTTCAGATACAGATATCCGTCCTCGTCCATGTAACCGAGATCGCCGGTACAGAGCCAGCCGTCCTCCGTGAGGGCTTCCGCAGTGAGCTCCGGATCATTAATATAGCCCATCATAACGGAAGGACTCTTAACCTGGATTTCACCATCGACAAAACGGATCTGACATCCTCGTACAGGTCTGCCCACGGAAGCGACTTTTTCCATATTTCCGTAATCCGGAGCAGCAATCTTGGGGGCACATTCGGTCATGCCGTAGCCCTGTCCTGTCACAACGCCCAGGTCTTCCAGACCTCTTGCCAGAGTTTCGGAAAGATAACCGCCTCCGCTGACAATCTTATGCAGCCGGGAGCCCATGATCCTGGACTTCAGGTAGTCGAGATCCTGGTCAGGATGCTTTTTTGATGCGATCGCAACTCTGTTCAGAAGCATCTTGGCCATCATGGGAACGATACGCATCATGGTCGGCTGATAGAGGTCGATATAATAAAGAAATTTCGAGATATCATCGCACAGACACAGTGTGCTGCCGTAACGGAGAGTCAGCAGGAGATCTCCGCTGATGCAGAACACGTGGTGGATGGGCAGAGCGCTCAGGCAGGTCTCTCTTGCGTCATCCGAACTGAACATGTTGTCCAGAAGGTTGGCATGGGAGAGCATAGCACCTTTTCCGTGGCCGGTCGTGCCGGATGTAAAAACAATGAGGGCACAGTCTGACGGCTCTGCAAGATATTCAAAAGAAGGCACTCTGAATTCTCTGTGAATCTGGGGCGTTGAAAAATGATTTCTGCGCTGCTGGATACAGATGATCTCCTTCAGGCAGCTGCATTTCTCCAGTAGATATTCCGCCTCGCTCAGATATTCATAATCGAAGAAAAGGATATCTGTCTCTGCTCTTTCCAGATTTTCAATAAATGCTTCTTTGCTCAGCTGGGTGTCCAGAGGGATCGCAATATTACCCGATGCAGCGACGCCCATAAGCACGGTAAGATATTCATAACTGCACTTGCCGATTATGGCGGCATGAATTGTCTTCTCAAGTTCCCCGCTTCTGTTTGCTGCCCAGTGTGCCACAGCCCTGGTATCCATGGCAAATGTGCGGTAACCTTTCTCATATATAATTCCGTCTTTCTCATATCGGATGAAAACCTGGTTTTCAAAATCCAGGGCTGCGTTTTCCAGCAGGTCACCCAGTGTATAAATGTTCTCTTTTGTAATCATTTTTTATCTTCTCCTTATTTGTTTCGTAATGCGAAATATATAGGTAAAAAATTATTCCTGCCAAGCCTTTCAGATACCGCAGCAGGCATATGTAATACGGCAGGATCATCTTTTTGACAGTCACGAGTATATCAGAAAGCAATATATTTCGCAATACGAAATATATACAAATTATCAGATCTTACGCTTTCATCTTTACAACAAATGCACAAAAGAAAAGAGAAAGAATCCCGTTTTCGAAATCCTTTCTCATCTGATTTACCAAAAAATTGACTGTCACTACATCTCATCAAAGTACCGGTTCACTTTTGCCAGCAGCTCGATCAGCTTCACCGTGTCATCCAGTCCCAGGGCTTTATAGAGTCCGCTGTACTGTATCCGGATCTGTTCCCGCCGCTCAGTTACATTACGGATTCCCTTAGGAGTAATCATTACCAGCACCCGCCTGCGGTCTTCCGGATCCTTCTCTCTGCGAATCATACCTTTTTTTTCCAGTGTTTTCAGTATATCTGTCATCCGTCCGGGAACAAGGGACAGTTTTTCCGCCAGTTCGCCCGGATGGACCTCCGCAGGATGGCGGACAAGGTATGTCAGCACTGCATTTTCCCCCCGAAGGCTCTCTATAAGGCTGGCATTCTTCTTATTTCCCACAATTTGAAACAGGATATTATAGAGTTGTTCTCCGTAACTCTTATCCTTCTTTTCAGTTTCCATATTTACAATCCTTTATCTCCGGCTTCTTTGCCTTATTCTGAATACTGTTCCGTATATTCTATCATTAAAAAAAAGATCTTTCAACAGATGCTGCCTTCCGGAAAAGGCCAGTCTGCTTTTCTTGTAAAAAACCCAAACTTATGGTATTATGTTAGTTAAATCTAACCATTGTTTGTTACTTGTAACTTTCATGCATATTTCCACTGATTTTCAATATTCACTAACAGTAAAAGGAGGAACTGTCTAATGAAACCTGATTATAAAAACTGGATGCCGAAGGGAATAATCGCGGGCTTTCTTGCAGGAACTCTTGCCTTTCTTCTTCTGGCTGCCATTTCTGGATTTGCTCCGTTCCTTGCAGCGGGGGCATTAAAAACCACTCTGACCATTCTCTTCCTTCTCGCCGCACTGATCTTCTGTGGTCTTACAGCCTGGTCTTTTATGATGTACCGGGCTTTTGATTACAGCGGCAAAAGGCAGATGTCCCGGCAGATTATAGAAGGAATCGCTTCCTACGTTACTCTTCCTGCCGGCAGGAAAATACTTGACGTCGGATGCGGAAGTGGTGCTCTGGCCATCGCAGTTGCAAAGCGTAATCCGGGCGCTGAGGTGGTGGGTATTGACCGCTGGGGCAGGGAATATGCTTCCTTCAGCAAAAATCTCTGCGAACAGAATGCAAAAGCAGAGGGAGTTGCCAATACATCCTTCCGGCAGGGAGACGCAACACATCTGGATTTCCCGGATGAGACCTTTGACGCAGTCACAAGTAATTATGTATATCACAATATTCCATCAGGGGACCGTCAGACCATACTCCTGGAAACACTGCGAACACTAAAAAAAGGAGGAATCTTTGCACTCCACGACATTTTTTCCACTTCCAAATACGGTGATATGCAGTCATTTGTAAAAAAGCTGCAGGATATGGGATATCAGGAAGTCAAACTTGTCGATACAACAGACGGGATGTTTATGAAAAAATCCGAAGCCGGATGGATGGGGCTTTCCGGATCCGCTCTGCTGACAGGGCGAAAATGAGAGGAGAGAATATATGGGATTATTTAAAAAGTTTGTAAGTCAGACAAGAAAGCCCGAAGGCTTTCTGGGCAAAATAATGCTGAGCGGTATGAATTCCGGCCATGCACAGCTGGCAGACTGGGGACTATCCTATCTGCCGGAGATTAAACCGGCAAAGGCTGCAGACCTGGGCTGCGGAGGAGGACGCAATGCCGGAGAACTCATGAAGAAATATCCACTGGCTCATGTGACTGCCGTTGACTATTCGGATCTTTCCGTAGCAAAAGCAAAACAGTACAACCGGCAAATGATCACCGCCGGAAGATGCAAGGTTATTCAGGGGGATGTCTCTGACCTGCCCTTTCCGGAAAAATCCTTTGATCTGGCAACCGCCTTTGAAACCATCTACTTCTGGCCCGGCCTTGAAAAGTGCTTTGCCCAGGTGGCAAGGATTTTGAAACCGGGTGGGTATTTCATGATCTGCAATGAATCCGACGGGACAGATGCCACAAGTCTTAAATATGAGAAAATCATAGATGGTATGAAGAATTATACTGCGGATACAATCTCAAAAGCACTGAAATCCTCAGGTTTTCGGGACATCAAGTGTGAACATCATCCGTCAAAGCCCTGGATCACCGTACTGGCCAGGAAATAAAAAAGGAATGGTCCGAAAATCCCTTTCCGGACCATTCCTTTTTTATTGTAATCCTTTTGGACGACGACCGCTCTTAGAGGCCCGCAGAATTCAGCTCTTCCTCAAGCGCTTTAACCTGGTCCTCACTCATGCCTGTTCCCGGGAGTTCTTTTATCTTGCTGTCAAATGTCAATGCCATGGTGAACCCTCCTTAATTGTTTTCAACAATATACCTCAACTTGTTTACCGGATAATTATTGCACGTTTATTTTATCTTTAACAGACAACTTTTTGACGGGTTGACGGGGTTTATTAAATAAATGCCTTTAAAACCTTTTACAGATTTGATAATATAACGGACAAGGAGGTATAATCATGTCTGCAGACCCTTTAGTATGTAAATGTAAATTTGTCCGGGCAAGTGAGATCGAGGATGCGGTCGAGAACGGCGCCTTCACCTTTAAAGAGGTCCAGGATGAAACTGAATGCTGCACCGGATGCGGCAGCTGCCGGAGAATTGTTGAAGAAGCAATCCGGAGCGCTTTGAAAAATGTAGACTTTTAACTTGCTTATCATATGAACTGATTAAAAAGGCGTCACAGTAACCTTTCCGCCCATTTTCTAAAAACGGGCGAATTGTACTGCTGATGCCCTTTTTCTTATTTAAAAACCTGCTATATTCAATCATGAAAAATGTCTTCTTTATTTTTGATGGACGTTTTCAAAAACATGTCATGTATACTTTTATCTTTAGATTATTATGATGGTATATTCTTGCAGTTATTCATGTATAAATTCTGTCATCATTGTATTTGGTTATATTCTCCAATCCATTTTTCATGGATAGATATATAGAAGATCTGTATTGATGGAAACAGGCAAAATAATTCATGTAACACTGAAATACAAGTATATTTGATGGAAGGAATTTTTATACTGTCATGTAAGAATTGGTTTTAAATAATGATTGATGGAAAATTTTCCCAAGAACAAGAAGAAACCCGGCAAAAATACAAAAATCCCAAAAAAAGTACAAGAATCCCGGCAAAAAAAAGATAAAAAGGGGCTGCCGCTTAATGCGACAGCCCCTTGAACGTTAACTGCATTATCAGTATTCTTATCTCTTAGCATGTTGCCTGCTGTACAGCTACTGCTACTGCCACAGTCATGCCGACCATGGGGTTATTTCCTGCTCCCAGGAATCCCATCATCTCAACATGTGCCGGTACAGAAGATGAACCTGCAAACTGTGCATCCGAATGCATACGGCCGAGTGTGTCGGTCATACCATAGGAAGCGGGACCTGCAGCCATGTTATCAGGATGCAGTGTACGGCCTGTGCCTCCGCCGGAAGCTACGGAGAAGTATTTCTTTCCTGCTTCCCAGCGCTCTTTCTTATAGGTTCCTGCAACGGGATGCTGGAAACGGGTCGGGTTCGTGGAGTTACCGGTGATGGATACATCTGCGCCTTCATGCCACATGATCGCTACACCTTCACGTACATCATCTGCACCGTAGCAGTTGACTTTCGCGCGGTCTCCATCGGAATAAGCAGTCTTGCTGACGATTTCAAGAGCATGATCCTCTTTAACGTCTGCTGCCAGATAATCATATTTCGTCTGTACATAGGTGAAACCATTGATACGGCTGATGATCATTGCCGCATCTTTGCCGAGACCGTTCAGGATAACACGGAGCGGTTTCTGACGAACTTTGTTGGCGTTGAGCGCGATCTTGATAGCACCTTCTGCTGCTGCAAAAGACTCATGTCCTGCAAGGAATGCAAAACATTCAGTCTCTTCATCAAGAAGCATAGCTCCCAGGTTACCATGTCCGATACCTACCTGACGCTGATCCGCTACAGAGCCGGGGATACAGAATGCCTGGAGGCCTACTCCAATCCATTTTGCAGCTTCTGCCGCATTCTTTGCGCCTTCTTTCATTGCGATAGCTGCGCCGAGCTCATAAGCCCATTTTACATTTTCAAAACAAATCGGCTGTGTGCTTTCTACGATGCTGTATGCATCCACACCTTTACCGTTGGTATATGCTTTCACTTCCTCAAAATTTGCGAAGCCGTACTTGTCAAGAACGGGCTGCAGCTGAGGCATACGTCCTTCATAATTTTCAAACAAAGCCATTTGCTACACCTCCTTCTTATTCTTTACGCGGGTCAATCCATTTGACCGCGCCGTCTTCCTCTGTGAAGCGTCCGTATGTACCGAGATTCTTCTTGTATGCTTCATCGGCACTCATACCGCCTTTGATTGCATCCATCATCTTACCGAGGCTGACAAACTGATAGCCGCAAACCTGATCATCCTTGTCAAGCGCCATCTTGACAACATAGCCTTCGGTCATCTCCAGATAACGGGCACCCTTCTGAGCGGTTCCGTACATTGTACCAACCATGGAACGCAGGCCTTTTCCAAGATCCTCAAGACCGGCTCCCACGCGCAGACCGTTCTCTGAAAATGCGGACTGGGTACGGCCGTATACGATCTGAAGGAAAAGCTCACGCATTGCCGTATTAATGGCATCGCATACAAGGTCAGTGTTCAGTGCTTCAAGGAGAGTTTTTCCGGGAAGGATTTCACTGGCCATAGCTGCGGAGTGAGTCATACCGGAGCATCCGATTGTCTCAACAAGAGCTTCCTGGATGATTCCGTCTTTTACGTTAAGACTCAGCTTACAAGTTCCCTGCTGCGGAGCACACCAGCCAATGCCATGTGTATAGCCGGAGATGTCCTTAATCTCTTTTGCCTGTACCCATTTTCCCTCTTCAGGAATCGGCGCCGGCCCATGATTTGGTCCCTTAGCGACACAAATCATGTCTTCCACTTCTTTTGTAAATTGCATATGATCCTTATACCTCCTCTATATAAAATTGCAGTACTTGTGTCCCTTTTAATTTACCACATTATTGCATGGACCTACAACTTTTTTATTCGTTAAATATAATACTGTTCAACATTTTTTCCGGATGACTTTACTATCCTTTTTCAGGACTTTTCCTGCGTAAAAACGAAAGCAGAAGATCTCTTTTCCTTTTACCGGCCAGAAGGAAAAAAGGAGAGAGGAATAATTGTCTTGTCCTATCTGTTATTTCCGGCTATTATGGGGTTGCCGGCAGTGACATTCAGGTTTTCAACGCTGCTTGCCATATGATTTATCACGGAAAACACTTTATGAATCAGGGGGACTATAAGAATTGAACAAAAAGAAAAAAAAGAAAATCCTGGTCAGCGCCTGCCTGACAGGCGAAAATTGTAAATATAACGGCGGAAATAACCGGAATAAAATGATTCTTCAGATGATGAGAGATCATAAGATTATCCCTGTCTGCCCGGAACAGCTAGGCGGCCTTCCGACACCGCGTCTTCCTTCAGAGATCAGAGACGGTCTGGTCACGGCCAAAGACGGCCGGATCGTGGATGCGGAGTTCCGGGCTGGCGCGGCAAAATGTCTGGAGATCGCCATGAGGGAACAGCCTGACCTGATCATATTGCAGCCACGAAGTCCCAGCTGCGGTGTGAAGCAGCGTTATGACGGCACTTTTTCCGGAATACTTACGGATGGACCCGGCATTACCGCACAGCTTTTAATGAAAAAGGGCTTCCGATGTATTGATGTGGAAGACCTGGCCGATATCAGTAAAAGCGAACTATGCCGTCCGGATATATAAGAACACCGGCTTTGAAATTATCGATAAGAATGAAGAAATATACATTATGATGTGCAGGTTATAAAAAACAAGGTCGGTTGTGAGCCCTTCCCGGTCTCACAACCGACCTTATCAGTTTCCGACTTTTTCTCCGTTGACAATTACGACATTCATGGATTCGACTTCAACCTTTTCCCAGACTTTCTCCCTGATATAAGGCTCAGAGTCCAGATATTCATCAAGGGAAGCTCTGTCTTCAAAGTCCATAATCAGAACGGATCCTTTCATTTTCCCTTCATCATCCAGCAGCCCGCCGGCGCAGATGACTTTTCCTTTCACTTTTCCCATGTTTTCAAGATGACGCGGCCTGACTGCCATCCTTTTATCCAGCATATCCGGCCCGTCATAAGCGGTAATAATAAACTGCACCTTTTACCTCCCTTTTTAGAGAAATCAAAACTTCCTTTACTATCTGCACTTTTTACCCTGAGATGATTCTTGCATTTACACATCGCTCGGTAATATAGTCCCAGACAAAATCATATGCTTCATCCGAAACATATACCATCAGATACTGAAAAAATGTGTTTACCCATATCAGATTATCTTTTCTTTTACCTTTTACTGACCTTACTTTTGAAAAATCAGCATAATAGGAATTCGGACTTACAGCCATGCCTGCTCCCGCAAGGGTTCCCCCGGCATTGCCTCCCGCCGCGCTTGCTGCTGCCGAAGCTGCGGCTATGGTCCGTGTTATCATTGCCTGGTCCGTCGTCTGGGAAAATGTGAGGCCTTGGTCATTCATCTCATAAATGAGCATATAGGCCCCTTTATAAAACTTATCTACCAGCCAGAGTGAAAACCGGACGATCCCCATCACAGCGACAAAGACAAGACCAATAATACCCAGTACAGGGAGAATCGCAGCCGTTCCTCCTGTCAGAACGAGCATAACGACTAAAATAAGCGCAAATGAAATCGTGATGGTCTTCACCAAAAAGGTAAACATAGACCGGTTCCGGCTCATTTTCATACAGTAGATCCAGTCATAAGTTCCGTCTTTTTCCTGAAACACAGTATTAATACCCAGCTCAGCTGCCTGCTCAGATGTCAATGAGCCAAAGTCGATATTTTCGATGTTTTTGATATCCATGCCTGATACTCCTTTAAGTTTTTCTTTTTTAAATATATCACAGATTCAATTTGCTCAGATGAAGATATTTCACGATTCGTGAATACAGCAGCCGGGATTATCCTTGTATACTGGTTTAAGCATATCACGCCCTCAATTCGCAAAATTTACAAGCCCTTATATAGAACACGACATTCTTAACAGATTCCCGAAAAAGGGGATAGAAAGGGCTGGTAATTATGAATCAGAGAAAAAAGATTACACCGGAAATCATAGGAGCAAATATCCGCAGGCTCCGTACAGACCGCGGGGAGACCCAGCAGCAGCTGGCAGGCTTCCTGGGATACGGGGTCAGCACGGTGGCCAACTATGAAAGCGGATACCGGCTCCCGGACCTTGTCACCTTCCTCCGGATTGCCTTTCATTATGAGGCATCCCTGGAAGATTTTGTTGCCGATATTGAATTCCGGGATGAAAGTGTTCACGATTCGTGAATACAGAAGACAGATTTATCCTTGTATACTAATAAAAAAGGAAAGAAGGATGATATCACCATGAAAAAATCTGTAAGTATATTTGCTGCTGTTCTGATCATCTGTTTGGCCGGATGCGGCGGCAGGACCGGCAATGCGGCACCCGGTGCAGAAACTGCAGCAGCTTCAGCCGGAGAAGCCACCACAGAACAGCTGACTTATGAGGAAGTGTATTCCAATATTGAAGCCTATGTCAACGATATTTTTGAGGGCACCTCTTCCAAGACCCTTGAGCATGACGAGGACGGGAATATCCTGTTATACATTGCCGTCTCTGACGGGACAGAAATCGCGAAATCCGCAAAGGAAGGCGATGCCGACAGTATGGAGTCATGGCAGGTAATGGCGGACAACTTTACCGGCCTCGGGGCAAAAGTCCACGACTATCTGGATAAACACGGTTACGGGGACAGATACTTCGCCGCATGCCTGGCTAATGAACAGAACACTGAACGTTATCTGCTAGTGAGCAAAAATGATACGATTGTTTACGATATCGTGAACGGAATCGGCGTAAAGGAAGGGGATGAAGATTCTCTGGACGATACGTTCAAGGAAGGTGACACATTCAAAGTCGGCAATCTTGAGATTACCATGACAAAGAAAAAGCTTGGATATGAACCCGATGATCCCTATGGACTCCATGAACTTCCGGACGGATATGAATATCTGAAATGTGAATGGACCTATAAAAATACGGGAGAGTCCGAGGCATACTGCAGTGTGTATGATTTCAAATGCTATGCTGATGACAAGGAGTGTGAGCAGGAATACTTCGATGCGGATTTCATCAACACAAATCTGGGCAGCGGAAGAAATGTGGACTTTAAGACCTTCTATAAAGTTCCAAAGAAAGCAAAGACAATCGAACTGGAATACACAACCCTTCTCGGAGGAAAAAAAGCAATAGTCAAAGTCAAGTGATGACAGTAAAGGGGCCGGCCATTTGCGAAGACGCAGATGACCGGCTCTTTTACATTTATAAGATCAGCTGCCTGAACACAGAATCTTTTCAAGCACAGCGGCAAAAGTCTCAAGCCCTTCTTTGTCCTCCCTGCTGAAACGATTTTTAACCGGACTGTCTATATCCAGTACCGCGATCACTTCCCCGGCCCTGTGAACCGGAATCACGATCTCTGATCTGGAGGCGGCATCGCAGGCAATGTGTCCCGGAAACTCATGAACATCCGGTACCACTTGCGTACAATCCTGATCCCAGGCAGTGCCGCACACCCCCTGACCTTTCTTAATGCGTATACAAGCCACATTTCCCTGAAAGGGTCCCAGCAGCAATTCCCCCTTCTTCACAATATAGAAGCCGCACCAGTTGACCTCCGGCATTGCATGATAGAGCATTGCAGATGCATTTGCCATAAGAGGGACCATGTCCGACGATTCTTCTGAAAGCGCTTTGATCTGTTCACAAAGCAGTCTGTATTCTGTCACTCTGTTCTCCTCCCTTTATTAGAGTCCATCATTATAAAAATCCTTTATTAAAATATATCACAGTCCCCCTTTCCGTAAAAGCAAAGTCATGTTCCGGGGTGTCTGAAACCGGTGTGAAAACTGATGGTAAACATTTTTTATCTGTTGTATATTTATTATATTGTATATTTAGAAAGGGACTATGATTCAGATGAAGATTCTGGTAAGCGCCTGCCTGATGGGCGAAAACTGTAAATACAACGGAAAAAACAACCGGAACAAAAATGTTCTGAAGCTGATGGAAAATCATGAGCTGATTCCGGTCTGCCCGGAACAGCCGGACCTGATCATACTGCAGTCGCGCAGCCCAAGCTGCGGGGTAAAGCAGCGCTATGACGGCACATTTTCCGGAAAACTTACGGATGGAGCCGGCGTGACAGCCCGGCTTCTGATGGAGAAGGGATTCCGGTGCATCGATGTGGAAGATCTGAGTGAGGTGATCCTGTGAGAATCCTTGTAATTCCTGACGTACATCTGAAACCCCGGATGTTTGACCGGGCATCGGAGCTGCTGGAAGAAAACAAGGCGGACAGAGCAGTCTGCCTGATGGATATTGCGGATGACTGGCACCAGCAGTTCAATCTGGACCTCTACATCCGGACCTACGATGCGGCGATCGCATTTGCCGGAAAGTATCCGGACACGCTCTGGTGCTACGGTAATCACGATGTCTGCTATCTCTGGAATCAGAGAGAATCCGGATATTCCAAAATAGCGCCCTGGACAGTCTGCGAAAAACTGCGCCTCTTAAAAGAGACCCTGCCCGATGAAAGGCAGCTGGCCTATATTCACCGGATTGATCATGTCCTTTTCTCGCATGCCGGCCTGGCAGATGAATTTGTCCGCAGTCATGTTCCTGCGGACAAATACGATGATGTTGATTCTGTTATTAAAACAATCAATGGTTTCGAATGCGGACAGATGTGGCAGGATCTGTCACCAATCTGGCTCCGGCCGCAGTACTACAGAGGAAAGCTCTACAAGTCTGAAGAGTTCCTGCAGCTGGCAGGACATACACCGGTTGAAAGGATTACCCGCCGGGGAAGCCTGGTCTCCTGCGATGTGTTCTCAACCTATGATACAGGGGAAGTGATCGGAACACAGGAATTCCCGGTGATCGATACGGTCAGCCGGGAATGTCAGGGTTTCCGATAATCGATATTTCCTTTTCTGCATCTTTTAGAATGGCCTCGACATCAGCACCGTCAATGTCGAGTCCTGCCGCCCTGATCAGCCTGACGTCAGAAATGCCATAATAATTCTGTGCCAGCGCCTTTACATATCCAAAGCCAAATTCTTCCGGCATATAGCAGCCCCCTGCCGTAGTAACAAAAAAGAGCCTCTTGGCCTTGCAAAGGCCGGCCGGAATTCCTTCTTCCGTGTATCTGAAGGTGATCCCGACCACATTGATCTGCTCAAGATACTGCTTCAGGGAAGCAGGAAAAGACAAATCCCAGTATGGGGCGGCGATCACTATGGTTTCTGCCTGAGCAAAATTACGCGCAGGCTCGAACATGGGATTCTCGTAATCACCGGAGGAAATAAGCCGGTCCCGCGTATCGAGAAAATCTTCATCCGCAACGGGAAATGTCATCTCATGAAGCCGGACTTCTCTGAAGGGTTTATTTAAAGCCAGGAGCAGGCTGTCTGCCAGTCTTCTTGTTCTGGATTCCTTTCGCACACAGGCATTAATAAAAAGTATCGGTCTATCCATTCGACACCTCTCTGATTCTCATTTTGTCGTTATCATTTTGCCATTCTGAGTATATCACAGATTCCGTAAAAGCTGAAAAAGTAATACCTTTGTACAGGCCTGTTATGCTATTATAGAAAGAACATAAGCCCCTGCGCGGAAACAAAAAGGAGACTGCACACCAGTGTTTGAAGTACAGAACGGTGAAAAAAAGGTTGAATATCTGGAGCTGATCTATGACCTGATCTTTGTCTACCTGATCGGCCGCAACAGCTCTCTGATACAGCATGTGGAGAGAGGATTTGTCAGACCGGAACTGTTTGTGACATATATTCTCTGTACTCTGATCGTTATACAGATCTGGAGCTACACCACATTTTATATCAACCGCTACAGCTCCAATACCATCATTGAGCATATATGTCTGTTTATAAATATGTATCTCCTTTATTACATGGCAGACGGGACCCGGGTCAACTGGCATAGCTATTTCTATCGCTACAATACCGCCTGGGGTCTGATACTCATCAGCATTACCTGTCTTTATCTGCAAAAACTGAGACAGACGCCCGGAGAGTCCTACTGGGAGATCGTCCATATAAAAGGAAACATATATCTGCTTCTGATAGAGACCGGAATAATACTGATTTCCCTGCCGGTCTATGCTTTGACAGGATTCCCTCTTTCCCCATTTGCTATGGTAACCGGAATTATCGGAACATTTATCCTGGCAAGCGTCAATAAACTGGTCCCTGTGGATTTTGCCCATTTAAGTGAAAGGACCATGCTGTATGTTGTATTCACCTTCGGAGAGATGATCATCGCCATCTCTTCCTATTTCCATGGTGACTTTGACTTAAATATGGTTTACTTTTCCATGATGGCCTTTCTGATCGTCGTCGGGCTTTTCCTAAGTTACGGTTTGCTGTACGATAAACTGATAGACCGGGAAATGAATACCGGCGGAACCGGATATATGCTGATTCATGTACTCCTGATCCTTTCCCTCAGTAATACTACAGTGGCCCTTGAATTTATGCGGGAACCGGATGTGGCCATTCTGCCTAAAACAATCTTTCTTATCTGTTCAATGATGTTATACTATATCGCTCTTCTGGCTGCCGGTAGGTATGGAAAAAAGAGGTTAAAACTTACGAGAAAATGCTTTTTAATCCTGGGAACGGAGTTTGGAGGGTTCGCGGTATTGATGTTTTTCTTCCGTAAAGAAATGTATGTTAATATCGCCCTGTCAGTTGTCTTTGTTTTTTCGGTTTTCGGATATCTGTATTGCTTCTGGCGTAAGATGGTAAATGAAAGAGAGGTTAAAGATGAGTAAACTGGCAGTTGTTTTCCCGGGTATCGGATATACGGCAGACAAGCCCCTGCTGCACTATGGCAGAAGACTCGCCGCGGCTCACGGATACGAGATCAGAATTATGGATTACAGGAATTTCCCGGCCAAAGTAAAGGGCGACAGGAAACGTATGGAAGAGTCTTTTTTGATTGCCCTGAAGCAGTCGGAAGATATGCTTTCAGGAACTGACCTGAACGGTTATGAAGATATTCTTTTTATCGGAAAGAGTATCGGGACGATCGTAGCGGCTAAGCTTGCGTCAGAAAGTCCGGCCAAAGACCGGATCCGCCTGATTCTTTATACGCCGCTGGAAGATACTTTCAGCTTCCCTCTGGGAAAATCCATTGCATTTACCGGAAATAATGACCCCTGGACCGGCGGAGAAAAAAGCCGCATTTCCGGTCTCTGTGAAGAGCAGGGCATACCCTGTTTCCGGATTGCAAATGCCAATCATTCTCTCGAAAGTAAAGATACCCTTATTGACATAAAGGAACTGTATCGGATTATGGAAGAGACCGAAAGATTTATCCGCGAATAAATAGATCCGCGCACAGAAATGAGGGATGTTAATGAAGAAAGACTATTGTTTATTTGCCCTTTTGGCTTTTTTGATTTTGCTGCTTACGGCCTGCTCTTCCGGCGGCCGGACTGAAAGCGGGGACAAGAGTGTTTCCGGTCATAAACAAACATCGCAGGATGAGGCCATAGATGATACAGAGGCACAGCCTGCTGCTGTGGAGGAAAAAACAATGCTGCTGAAAATCGGAGACAGGCAGGTGCCGGTAACATGGGAAGACAATGCTTCTGTTGAAGCCCTGACAAAATTGACCGACCAGTCTCCGCTTACCATACAGATGTCAATGTATGGCGGCTTTGAGCAGGTCGGCCCAATTGGTCAGACTATTGATCATGATGATGAGGATACAACAACTGAAGCCGGCGACATTGTTTTGTACGCAGGCGATCAGATTGTTGTTTTCTACGGTTCCAACAGCTGGGCTTACACCAGGCTTGGCCATATAGACCTGTCACAGGATGAACTGACAGATCTGCTTGCAAATGGTGATGTCACCCTGACTCTTCAGAAATGAAATCAGGCTATTTCCCTTCCACCGTATTAAAGCTTCCTATGTAGCGAACTTCAGGAAATTCACAGATCTTTTCTATTGATTTTTCCGGGATACCTTTCCCGTTTTCCACTTCAATTATATAGTTATAGGAACCCAGCCTGTTTCCCTGTGGCCTGTCATGAATTGCCACAGTCTCCAGTCCGGCATTATGAATCTCAACGATGATATCATCTATCCGGTCTGCCTCGCAGCTTGCGACAAAAAGGGCCCGGGTTCTTTTTTTGCCGGTCATCTCAGAAGAAGAAAGAACATAGAACCGGGTCTTATTGGCATGACTGATCTGAACGTCTCTGGCCAGAACGGTCAGCCCGTAAAGGTCTGCTGCGCCCGGAGCGGCAACTGCCGCAATGGACTTGTCACCGGTTTCTGCTACGTAACTGGCCGCGGCGGCTGTACTCTCCATTTCCTGTGTTTTTGCGTCCGGCAGTTTTTCCTTCCGCCACTGCTCGCTCTGAGCCAGGCCCTGGGCATGTGAACAAACGACGCGGATATCTTCAAGTTTTGCACCCGGAACTCCCATCAGCGTCTGGCTGATCGGAAGGATGACTTCTCCTGCTACATAAATGTCTTTCTGCCCGATCAGTGCATCAGCATAATCTGTTACCACACCACCGATCGTGTTTTCCTGAGGTATGACAGCATAGTCGGCATTTCCGGAAACAAGGTCATCAATAGCATCATTCACAGTTTCTTTAGGGATCAGAGACTTCGAATTTGGAAAGAAGAGTCGGGTTGCTTCTTCTGTGTAAGTCCCCTCCGGTCCCAGATAGCTGACCCTGACCTCTTCCGTGTTATTTTTCTCTTCTGTTACAGACTCTGTCCCGGTCGAAGTTTCGGGTGTCTTTGAACCGCATCCTGCCAGAATCATAATAAGGGTTATAACAGCAACTATCACTTGCAAAGATTTTTTCATCAGGCACCTCCTCCGCCGTCGGCAAATCTGATTCATTATCATAATTTTCTTTCAACTAATAAAGTATATCACAGTCATTCGCCGTAGGAAATCTCCTTTCCGGACTCCTTTCTTTAATGAAAAGCTATTGAAATCTCAGACTCGTGAGAGTATAATACATCTGATAGTTAGTTATCGCTAACTTATGTTTGTTATTCATACCTCGCTCCGGGGTATTCTGCTATAAGAAGGAGGAAACCATGAAAAAGAAAGATTACAAGGCCCTTTCCATTAAGGAATTCACAAAAGCCGCCGGTAATTATGAAGGAAATCAGGCCGGCATTTACAAAATGTGCAGAAAAGACTATCCGGATGTACTGGCGGAACTGGAGAAAGAGCCTTTTGATGATTTACTGGACTGCGGCTGCGGACCGGCGCCGATGCTGACGCTTCTTCATGAAAAATATCCTGACAGACATTTTACAGGTATTGACCTGACTCCGAAAATGATTGAAGTTGCCCGGTCCAAGAATATGGAAGGCGTGGAACTTGTTGTCGGCGATTGTGAAAACCTGCCCTTTCCCGATCAATCCTATGATGCAGTCATCTGCTGTCAAAGTTTTCACCATTATCCAAATGTACAGAACTTCTTCAACAGCGTCTTCCGGGTCCTCCGTCCGGGAGGCCGGCTGATCCTCCGTGATATGACAATGAATTCAAGTGCTGTCCGCTGGTTCTGCAATCATATAGAACTGCCCCTGGCCAACCTGCTGGGGCACGGTGACGTCCGGGTATACGGGCGAAATGAAGTGGATTCTTTTTGCCGAAAGGCGGGACTGAAGATGGAACTCTTTGAGAGGCGGGGCTTTTGCCGTATGCACTGTGTGGCAAGGAAACCCCGTTAGAGAAAGGCCGGGATTATGATGAAAGCAGTAGTGATCATAATGATTCCCTTCCTGGGAACAAGTCTTGGAGCGGCCTGTGTCTTCTTTTTCAGGCAGACTATGGGAGAAGAGTTACAAAGGGGACTGACAGGCTTTGCATCCGGAGTCATGGTGGCTGCTTCCTTTTTCAGCCTGCTCCTTCCGGCCCTGGACCAGGCCGGCTCTTTAGGCCGTTTAGCCTTTCTTCCGGCATCTGCCGGTTTTCTGGCCGGTATGCTTTTTCTTCTGGTCCTGGATGCTCTTGTTCCCCATATTCATCTGGACAGCAGTGAAGAAGGACTGAAAAGCGGACTGTCGCGTTCAGCCAAGCTTGTACTGGCAGTGACTATTCATAACATACCGGAAGGCATGGCGGCCGGAATCGTATGTGCAGGGTGGATGTACGGTAACGAAAAAATATCTTTTACGGGAGCTCTGGCTCTTGCCATCGGTATCGCTATCCAGAATTTCCCTGAAGGAGCTATTGTCTCCATACCTCTTCTGGCTTAGGGCGTAGCAAAGATGAAAACATTTTTATATGGAATTTTCTCGGGCATTGTGGAGCCGGTCGGCGCCTTGCTTGTGATTCTTGCTGCCGGGACTCTGGTTCCGGCCATGCCCTGTCTTCTGAGTTTCGCAGCAGGAGCCATGTTCTATGTGGTTGTCGAAGAACTGATTCCCGGGATGGCTGAAGGAGAGCACTCTAATACCGGAACTTTATCTTTTGCCGCCGGCTTTGTCCTGATGATGGCACTCGATGTAGGAATGGGATGACCGGATCACAGAAGTTTATCTGCTCAGCTTTTCCTTTTCGGCTTTCAGCAGATCAAGATTTATCTTCTTCTCGCCTGCCGTTTTGTCTATCCACAGGTTCAGGGAATCCACGGCCAGGGATATGGCGTCCAGCCTGGAGCTGATCAGGGCAAAATCCTTAATCTCATCATCGCTTACCTCCCCGTCCCGTCCGATCTGTATCAGACGGCCGGTCAGGGCCTCAATGTCATTAAGGCCGGCAATTGTCTCCAGGATAATGCCGGACAGGTCTGAAATCTCCACCTCCGGAACATAGCGATCTCCGATAGCACATTTATGGGAACAGTAATAATTACACAGGTCCGGCCTCCCGTAGCAGTCTGCCATCTGGACGATATCATAGGGGGTCGGCTCCTGCTTTTCATATTCAATTTTTTCAATTCTTGCGGCAGAGAAGCCCGGCATAAGGTCTGCTGCCTTCTCTCTGGTCAGCCCCTTTTCTTCCCTTGCAAGCTGATAGATATTCTTATTTTCCCTTGTGGACTGTCTTCCCATGTAGTTCCCCCTTTTTTTATTTCTTCTTTTTTGAGGAATAGATGTGTAAAATCCGCGAAATTAAATGTATATTTATATCCTGCTACTTATTATACTATGGTAAACCAAAACAGCAAATACCATTCAGCAGAGCTTTTACATCAGTAAACAGGCTCTCACATTATGAAAGAAGGGATATAAATGTTGACATTATTCTTTATCATCTGCATGTTTGCAGTAATGGGGAAAATCACAGTGCTTGCTCTTAAAGGAGCATGGGGACTTACAAAAATCCTCTTCACCCTGATCTTCCTCCCGGTAATCCTGATCGGAATGGTTTTCAAGGGATTCTTTATAATAGCTATTCCCGCTCTGATCATTATCGGACTTATATCTTTGACAGCAGACGCATCATAAACACCTGATGCTTCCATAATGACCTCTCCTTTACATTCCTGTGACAAAATGGGCTGCCGCAACAGCGGCAGCCCATTCGTCGTTTATCCGGCAGGCTGAATCGCAAAGTCTTTATACTCTAACTGGCTCCGATTAAAACTTATAATTTCTATATATCCTATTGACATACTAGGTTTATCTTGTTATAGTGTTTGAAACTACCCTTTAACTCTTCGTTTCCTGCATGGCATCAGAGAAAGGCGAGAACTATATGTGCGAATTATTTGGACTCTCGGCAGCTAAAACAATCAATATCGACAGGGAACTTGGAGAATTCTATTCCCATGCGCCGGATCATCCCAACGGATGGGGTATTTATTATAATGACGGCTGTTTCTCCTTTTCCGAAAAGGAAAACCGGAGGGCAGACAAAAGTGAATGTCTCAAAGGCATCCTTTCCGGAAGTATCAATGCCAGAAATGCCATTGCCCATATCCGCTATGCCACAATAGGCTATGATGAGATGGAAAACACGCATCCTTTCAGTGGCGTCGATCTTTCCGGCAGGGAGTGGATTTTTGCCCATAACGGCACCATCTTTGAGAGTGATCTGCTCACGGAATATTTTTACAGACAGAAAGGGGAAACGGACAGCGAGCGTATTCTCCTCTATATGCTGGACCTCCTCAACGCCCGGATCCGTCAGAAGGGGGCGCCGCTTGACGAGGCGGAAAGATTTGTCGTTCTCGAGGACATGGTTGCCCGGCTCTCTCCCAAAAACAAACTGAATCTGCTCATATACGACGGTGACATACTCTATGCCCATAACAACTGTAAAGATACTCTCTTTATCAGGGAGGAGGAAGACAGCGTTATTATTTCAACAACCTCCCTGTGCGGCGGGACCTGGGAACATGCTCCTTTTACCAGATTGTTTTCCTATAAAGAAGGCAAACTGCTTATGACCGGCAACTGTCACGGCAGCGAATATATCCCGGATCCTGAAAGCATTAAAGCACTGTACCTGATGTATTCACATTTGTAAAGGAAATAGCTATGCTGCATTTTAAGGAAGAAAACATTAGAGCCCGCCTTTTTGACGGCCTGATCGGACTGGAAAAGGAAGGGCTTCGGGTGACGGAAGACGGTTTTCTTGCCCAGACTCCCCATCCCTTCTCCAAAGAGGAGAAGCATATTGTCCGTGATTTCTGCGAAAACCAGACAGAAATCAATACCGCCCCTCTTCCCGGGGCCGGGCCGGCATATGAAGAACTTTTAAATCTGACCCGACAGATAAAAGATACCCTCGCAGGTCTTGAAAACAAAGAATATCTGTGGCCTTTTTCAAATCCTCCTTACATCCTGAATGAAGACAATATTCCCATAGCCAGGTTCGAAGGAGAGGATTACGCCAAGACCGAATACAGGGAGTATCTTGCCATGCGTTACGGAAGATACAAGATGACTTTTTCAGGAATCCACTTTAATTATTCCTTCGATGAAGAACTGCTGAAAGAGGATTTTCTGCTGTCCGGAACGGAAGATTTCAGGAAGTATAAAGATGATTTTTATGTGTCATTAGCTGCGTCCGCCCAAATGTACAACTGGCTGGTCGTCGCCATATCTGCTGCCAGCCCTCTTCTTGACAGTTCCTATTTTGAGAAGGGCAAATGCGGAAAAGATGTGTATAACGGCATGGCTTCCAGCCGGTGTTCGGATATAGGCTACTGGAACTTTTTTACGCCGGTTCTTGATTATTCGGATCTTGACTCTTATGTTGCAAGCATTGACAATATCGTGGAAAACGAACTCATACAGTCTCCTTCCGAACTCTATTTTCCTGTAAGGGTAAAACCGTCCGGTCCTTATTCCCGGGCTGCCTTTGACGAAAAGGGAGCCGACCATATCGAACTGCGTATGATCGACTTAAATCCCCTTGACGAGGCAGGGATTGACAGGCGGGACGTCTTTTTTCTGCAGCTTTTTCTTATATTTCTTGCCTGCAGGAACAGGGCGGGAGCGGATGTCAACTCCCAGATCAGGGCTATAGCCAACACAAAGAATGCAGCCAGATTTGATCTGAAAACTGTCCATCTGGTAAGCGAGGACGGACACAATCTTCCCATTGCCGATGCTGCGATCCGGGCTATCGATGAAATGATAGATTTTTTCCGGGATTTTGGCAGAGAAGATATTGATGAAACGCTGCACTTTGAAAGATCTAAGTTTGTCAATATGGAAAACCGTTATGCATGGCAGGTCAGAGACCGCTTCAGCGACGGCTTTGTGGAGAAGGGCATGCAGATGGTCCGGGGCCAGGGCAGTAAAGCGGCGACAGATCTCCGCTCCCTCCTTTACGACAAATATATCGCTCCGACAAAGAGGAAAAGTGAGGATTACATCGGCATCGAAATTGAAATGCCTATTCTTAATCTTGACAGAGAAGCCGTGGACTTTTCCAATATTCATAAAGTAACAAAAAGTTTTATGATGAAATTTTCCTTTGTCCCGGCCGGCTACGATGAAAACGGGGATGTCTGTCTTGCCGAGAATCCCGAAGTGGGGGATACTCTTTCCTATGACTGCTCCTACAATAATCTTGAGCTTTCCCTGGGCCGGGTAAAAGACATCCGGGAGGCGGAGACCAGGTTCCTCAACTATTACCGTTACCTTCAGGAATGCCTGTCTGCCTATAATTACACACTGACCGGGATGGGAATCAATCCCTACCGCATTTATAACCAGAACATTCCCGTGCCGAACGGAAGATACCGGATGCTCTTTCATCATCTGCACTCCTACCCTAAATACCGGACGCTTCCCATGTATTTTCACACGCATCCGGAGTTCGGTACATTTTCCAGCGCCTCACAGGTACAGCTGGATATAGAATACGAAGATATCCCTGAGATCATTAATACATTTTCTCTGCTGGAGCCCCTGAAGGCGCGCATTTTTTCCAATTCCGTACTTCTTGGCGAGGCTGAAGATTACATTTGTTACCGTGACATCCTCTGGGAAAACTCTACGCACGGAATCAACCCCCACAATGTAGGCCCTTATGAATATACTTTCAAGGATACTGCCGAACTGCTGGACTATATACAGTCAACCAGCATTTACTGCACGGAGCGGGAAGGAAAATATGTAAATTTTGAGCCTCTCCCCTTAAGAGATTTTTTTGCCCGGGAAGAGATAGAAGGCGAATACTATGAGAGAGGGAAGTACCATAAGATGCTCATCACACCCCGGAAAGGAGACCTCGAATATCTCAGATCCTTTAAACACGAGGACCTGACCTTCCGGGGAACTGTCGAGTTTCGCAGTGTCTGCTGCCAGCCGGTAAAGGACTCCATGTCTGTTGCCGCCTTTCATGCAGGACTGAAAAAAAGGCTGCATGAGCTTACCGACATGCTTGAAAATGACAGGGTCATTTACGGGCACGGCTATAACCCGACTGAGCTCAGACATCTCTTCATACGAAAGGACCTTCCGTCCTTCGTAGACAGGGATGCCGTCTACCGGCTCTGTGGAAATGTACTGGAAATCGCCAGAGGCGGACTCGTGGACAGAGGACTCGGCGAAGAGAGATATCTGGAGCCGCTTTTTGACAGGATAAAGGCACAGGAATGTCCCGGTGACTATATGTTAAGGCGTCTTTCCGAAGGCGCTGATCTTGAAGAGCTGATAAAGGAGTATGCCCTTCCGTAACAATTGACAAATATGCCTGCATCTGCTAATTTTATATTTGCCCCTTAGGGTGATAGAAAGTAAAGATTTGCGTCTGGCGTTATGGAAGGATTACTATGATTAAAGATAAGTTAACATCGGTAAAAGATATTTTTAAAGCAGTTTATTCTAATGATAATGCATTTTTGGACCGTGATCATGTTATACAGGTAAGGATCAAGTCACATCGTCCCAGCGGCGGAGTGGGTTTCATTTCCTGTACGGACGGTTCAACATTTACTCCCTGTCAGGTTGTCTATAATGACAAAACGGAGATGTCCGGATCAGAAAGCTTTGCCACAGGCGCTACGATCGAGTGTACAGGAAAGGTCATTCCGACTCCTTCTGCCAGACAGCCTTTTGATTTCGCAGCCGCTACGATTACCCTGATCGGCGCGGTAACACCGGATTATCCCCTTCAGAAGAACAGGATCGGTTTTGAAAAGCTGCGCGAGATACCTCATCTGCGGCCCAGAACAAATACTTTTGAGGCTATGTTTAAGGTCCGGTCCGTTCTTTCTACAGCAATTCACAATTATTTCCAGTCCTGTGGTTTTCAGTATGTAACACCACCTCTGATCACAACCAATGATGCGGAAGGCGCCGGAGAGGCATTTACTGTTACGACCCGCGCGGACGACCATTATGATGAAGACTTTTTCGGGCGTCACGCATGTCTGACCGTGTCCGGCCAGCTGCATCTTGAGCCTTTTGCTCTTGCCCTGGGAAGTGTATACTCTTTCGGCCCTACATTCAGAGCTGAAAATTCAAATACTCCTTACCATGCAAGCGAGTTCTGGATGATCGAGCCTGAGATTGCCAGCGCCGATCTCTATGATGACATGCAGGTGATCGAGGGAATGATCAAATACTGTATCAATTATGTCCTGGAAAATGCTTCTGATGAAATGGCCTTTTTCAATAAGTTCATTGACAAGAAGAAGACTCTCATCAGTGATCTGAAGAAAACTGCTGCTTCCGATTTTAAGGTTTACACCTATGATGAGGCCATTGAATATCTTCTTAAAGCGGATAAGAAGTTCGAATATCCCGTCAGCTGGGGTATGGACTTAAAGTCCGAACATGAGAGATATCTCTGTGAGGAAAAAGCAGGCGGACCTCTTTTTGTAATCAACTATCCCAAGGAGACCAAAGCATTTTATATGCGTTTAAATGACGACGGCAAGACCGTCGCTGCCTGTGACCTTCTGGTTCCCGGTATCGGCGAGCTGATCGGCGGCTCTCAGCGTGAAGAGAGATATGATGTCCTGCTTGAAAGAATGGCGGAATTAAATGTTCCCGTCGAGCCCCTGCAGTGGTATGTTGACCTTCGTAAGTACGGCACGATCAAGCACTCTGGATTTGGCGTAGGATTAGAGAGAATGATGCTGTATCTTACCCGTATCGGCAATATCAGAGATACTATTCCCTATGCCC
Source organism: Eubacterium sp. (assembly GCA_017434385.1). Lineage (GTDB taxonomy): Bacteria > Bacillota > Clostridia > Lachnospirales > Lachnospiraceae > Anaerobutyricum. Next base: position 62,304 of record JAFRFJ010000006.1, on the reverse strand, counting down.
GTACACCCAGAAACTGCCGCTTCTGATCATTAGCACAACTTGTATTCAGCGTGACCCGGAGAAATCTCCGGGTCTTTTTTTACTTATGAATAATATTGTTTCTGAAGTCACTATGGCTGTGATATAATGGCAGAAAGATAACATTACACATAACAACTGACAGGAACAGCAAGAGAAAGGTCCGGAAGATATATGCATAAGAAAATCAGAACGAAATTAAACCAGGGAAATGAAATCTTTCAGAATACTTCTTCAGGAGAACTGCGGCGGCGGACAGCAGAAGAAGGACAACATCCCTACGCCATCATCATCTGCTGTTCGGATTCCCGTGTAGTCCCGGAGCACATTTTTTCCGCGGATATCGGAGATCTGTTTGTGATCCGGGTAGCGGGAAATGTGCTGGACAACCATCAGCTGGGCAGCATCGAATACGCAGCTTCCCACCTGCACTGTGACCAGATCATCGTGCTGGGGCATATAGGCTGCGGTGCTGTTGCTGCTGCCTTAAGCGGACACAGTGACGGTTTTATCCAGTATATTACCGATGATATCCAGGAGGCAGTCGGAGACGAAAAAGATCCGGACAAAGCCTGCCGGCTCAATGTTCTGCATGCCATGGACAGACTGGAAAAGGACTTCGCCGCACATCCGGAGATCAGCAAAGTGGACATTTCCGGCGGAATCTATGATATTGTTTCCGGAAAGGTCGAATGGCTTGACACCTGAAAATGTAACCATGTGATAACTTAGGAGACAGGATAATGAAAAGAGAAAACCGGCTGCCCGGTCAGCCATTTTTCATTCTGCGGCTCTTTCTGTGTCTGGCAGTCTTCTTTTTCCTGCCCGCACAGCCTGCCAAAGCCGCGAAAAGTCCGGCAAGAACCTCTGTTTCGATCGTAGATCCGATCGGTCACAGGGATAATTATTCTGCCATACTTTATAACAATACCAACGGACTGCCCACTTCCGAAGCCAATGATATCGTTCAGACCAGTGAAGGCTTCATCTGGATCGGGAGCTACGGAGGACTGATCCGGTATGACGGAAATACATTTGAGCGGATGGATTCCACTTCCGGAATCAGCAGCATCACCTGTCTGTTTGTAGACAGCCGCAACCGCCTGTGGATCGGTACCAACGACAGTGGGCTCGCCCTGATGGAAAACGGAAAATACCGGATCTGGGGAGAAAAAGAGGGCTTTACCTCCTCCGTCATCACCTGCATTGATGAAGACAGAAACGGAACCATTTATGTGGGAACTACCCATGGCATTATGATGATCTCCCCTGATTATACTGTCAGCACATTTGATGATCCCAGAGTCAGCAAGGCCTATATTGACAAGATCCGGCGGGGATATGACGATCTGCTTTACTGTCTGACCAATCAGGACGACTATTTCACGATCCGAAAGAATTCTCTGTTAAACTATACTGATCATACAATGTCGCCGATTCAGGGAATCACCTGCCTTCTGCCGGATATGAGTTCGCCGGGAAAAGTATATCTGGGAACAGAGAGTTCCACTGTTTATTATGGGAGTCCGGGAGAAGACCCGCTCCAGATGAAACGGATTGATATTTCTCCTCTGAACTGCCTGATGGAAATGCGGCAGATTGGTGACAAGGTCTGGCTCTGCGGTCTCAACGGAATCGGTGTTCTGAACGACCGGGGTTTTCATGCCCTGGATCAGCTGCCGCTCAATAATACTGTCTGCCAGGTGATGGCAGATTACCAGGGAAATCTCTGGTTTACCTCCCGCCGTCAGGGTGTCATGAAGCTGGTTTCCAACCCCTTTACTGACCTCTTCGGCCAGTTCGGGATGGAAGAAAATGTGGTCAATTCAACCTGTAAGTACGACGGAAAGCTTTTCATCGCAACAGATACGGGATTGATGGTCACAGATGACAAAGGACCCGTGGATTCAGTACCCATTACCAGTGCAAAAACAGCATCCGGCCAGGCTCTGGGAGCCAAAGATCTCATAAAACACCTGAAAGGCTGCCGGATCCGTTCTCTGATCCGGGACAGCAAAGACCGCCTGTGGATCTCAACCTGGCGGGCAAGGGATCTTCTGCGCTATGATCACGGAGATCTGACAGTGTTTACCGAAGCTGACGGTCTCCTCTCAAATCATGTCCGCACAGTCTGCGAGGCTTCGGACGGATCCATGCTGGTAGCCTGTACCGGCGGTGTGAATGTGATCGAAGGTGACAAGATCACAGCTGCTTACGATGAGAGCAACGGTATCACCAACCCCGAAACTCTTTCGGTGTGTTCCGCTCCAAACGGAGATATTGTCGTGGGCTCTAACGGCGGCGGCATCTATGTGATCAATAAAGACGGCACCCGCTGCATTGATCAGAAGCAGGGCCTGTCCTCCGGAATCGTGATGCGGGTCAAGTACGATCCTCAACAAAAGCTTTTCTGGATCGTGACAAGCAATTCCATTGCTTATATGACAGAAGACTATCAGGTGACCACTGTAAAGAATTTCCCTTACTCCAATAATTTTGACATCTACAAGAACAGCAATGAAGACTTGTGGATTCTCAGCAGTAACGGGATTTATGTTCTTCCCTGTGAGCAAATGCTTTCAGGTGATGAAATCCGTCCTGTTCATTACGGACTGGCCGACGGTCTGCCCTGTGTTTCCACCGCCAATTCCTACAGCGAACTGACAGAAGAAGGCGACCTTTACATTGCCGGCAACACCGGCGTTGCACTGATCAATATCGAAAATTCTTTTGAAAATATCAGTAATGTCAAGCAGGCAGTTCCTTTTGTTGACGCGGATGAAAGCCGGATCTATCCCGACCGGAATGGAAATTTCCGCATTCCTGCGGATGCCCAGAAGCTGACTATATACGATTATGTTTATAATTACTCTCTGTCAGACCCAAGAGTTTCCTATTGTCTGGAAGGATTTGACAGGCATACCGTAACCGTAAACTGTAAAGACCTGGCGCCGGTTTCCTACACCAATCTGCCGGGAGGCTCCTACCGGTTCAAGATGGAATTAAAGGATGCCATGGGACTGGGGAGAAAAACTCTTTATATCAACATAAATAAGGATAAGAAAATCCATGAATACATCTGGTTCTACTGGCTTTGCGGCCTGGCCGGCGCACTTCTTGTCGGATTCCTTGTCCATATTTATCTGAAAAGGAAAATGCAGACTCTGGAAAGGAAACACAGGGAAGCTGCCGAGCGGGAGAGAATCAACAGCGAGCTTAATATGGCAACAGAAATCCAGAAAGGCATGGTTCCCCATGACTTCCCGCCCTTCCCCGACCGGGATGAATTTGATGTCTATGCCGTTATGGAACCTGCCCGGGAAGTAGGCGGTGATTTCTACGATTTCTTCCTGATTGATGATGACCACCTGTGTCTTGTTATGGCAGATGTAAGCGGCAAAGGTATCCCTGCAGCACTCTTTATGATGGTATCCAAGGTCCTCCTTCAGAGTTATGCCGTGATGAGCCGGTCTGCAGCTGAAATTCTGACCAAAGTCAATGACTTCCTGTCCTCTGACAACAAGGTAGACATGTTTGTTACAGTCTGGCTGGGGATCCTGGAAATCTCCACGGGAAAAGTCATCGCGGCCAACGCGGGACACGAATACCCGATCATAAAACATGCGGGCAGACCCTTTGAACTCCTCAAGGATACACATGGTCTGGTAATCGGCGCCATGGACGGCATACAATACAGCGACTACAAAATACAGCTCAGCCCCGGCGACAAGCTCTTTGTCTATACGGACGGCGTCCCGGAAGCTTCCAATGAAGATCGGGCCATGTTCGGCACAGACCGTCTGATTGGAGTGCTGAATGAAAATCCGGACGCTTCACCCGAGCAGATCATGAAAAATGTACACGCGGCTGTGGACCGATTTGTCAAAGACACTGAGCAGTTCGATGACCTGACAATGCTTTGCATTGAATATAAAGGAAAAGAGAAGAAGCACTGATCCGGTGCTTCTTCTCTTTTTTTGGTATTCTCTGCGATATTTTTTTATTTATCTTCCGCATCCTGCGGCGATGAGATTTCTGAACTCCGGTATGTTTCTGGGATATTGATCCGCAGCAGGTACCATTCCGCTCTCCTCCATGATCCTGTAAACGTCGAACATGGTGGGCCTCTTTAAGCTGGCCTGTTCAAGTATATCATCCCTCATAAAGATGTTAAAAGGCGTATCATCCGCTATGATCTGCCCGTCGCTGAATACGACTGCCCGGTCAGCCCAGCGGTATGCGAAGTCCACATCATGAGTGGAAATCAGCATGGTCCTTCCCTCATCATTCATCTTTCCCAGAACCTCTTCCAGCATGGCAGCATTCAGAGGATCCAGGGCAGCAGTCGGCTCGTCAAAAATGATGATCTCGGATTCCATTGCGATGATATCCGCGATGCTGACCCGCTTTTTCTCTCCGCCACTGAGATAGTGGGGCGCTCTTTTCTTAAAATCGCTGATATTCATATAAGCAAGTGCCTTCTCAACCCTTGCCACCACCTCTTCACGGGGAAGCTTAAGGTTCATGGGACCGAAGGAAACTTCTGCCTCAACGGTAGAAGCAATAATCTGATTGTCGGCATCCTGAAACACGATACCTACATTTTTCCTGAGCTCATTAAGGCTCTTCTTGTCGATTGTCTTTCCCCGGTAACAGATTTCTCCGGAGCTTGACTTTAATACGCCGTTGATGTTCAGGAAAAATGTGGATTTTCCGGCTCCGTTGGAACCCAGGACAGCGATTTTTTCTCCTTCATATATATCCAGGCTGATTCCTTTTAAAGTTTCTTTCTCGTCATTATATCTGAAATGTACGTCCTTAACCTGTAAAATGGGATTTTCTTCTTTTCTCTTCATTGTAGTTCTCCTTCTATAATCAAAATGGAATTATTTGCTCATTATCAGAAACTATCTTGTCAGGAACCAGATCAGGCAAAGTGCCGCGAGGAATGCAGCCGCCAGGGCAATCTGCCAGCTTTTTACCGGTTTGACTTCTTCCAGGAAATTCAGTTCTCCGTCATAACATCTGGCTTCCAGAGCGTTGTAGTAAGCATTGGCCTTTTTCAGAGATACGATGAAAAGGTTGCTGGCGATCTGTCCGAAGCTGTAGCAGGATGTCCTGAAATCACAATATCCCAGTCTGGATTCGGCGGAATTCTTAAGCCTTGTATAGGTCTCAAGCATGATGAAAATGTAACGGTAGATCATATTCATCAGCTCCACGATCAGTTTTGGCAGATGTGCTTTCCGAAGCACTGATACCAGCTCGGTAAGGGGCGTCGTCAGCGTCATCATGTAAAGTGCACTGACAGCGCCGAGCGCCTTCAGAATAAGGACTGCTGCCTGGGCGATACTCTTATTTGAACAGTAAATGTAAAAAAGGTTAAATACATGCAGGTTGTACTGGCCGACCGGCTTAAGGGAGTAGCCGATGGCGATCGTAACCGCTCCAACAACCATGAAGACGATCGGGATAGTCAGCATGGAGATATAATGGTCAAATTCCAGCTCTCCGATTACTACGGTAAGATATCCCATGAATAGTATGGTGGCGACGGATACGTAAATATTGTTAAAAGCAATGCAGAGGATCAGGCTGGCAGTTGCCAGAAGAACCTTGTATCCGGCATTCCAGCTTCTGAGTTTGGAGGCATAGGCAAATGCGTCGATTCCCAGTGTTGCTCCTCCGTGAGAATGCCCGATATGAAAATGATGATGATTTTTTCTTCCCTTCCATAACCCGTGGGCAAACATTGCCGCTGCCGCCAGGATCAGTATAATGGTAATTATTTTTTCCATTTTTTCCTCCCTCTATGTTTAAGTATTGATTTAAGTCTTGAGACTATTATATATCATTTTAATACTATATAAAGATAATAAATTGATACTATCGGGTATTAAATTGAATATTGAGTCTTAATTTAAGTGTAAAAATGAGAAAAAGAGAGACACCCTGTTTTTCGCCGGGTGTCTCTCTCTGTTTTATAAGGAAGCTCTTCCTTATAATATATACTTTACTTATATCATTTTGTCTTAAATACTGTCCGGATCAGCTCTCCTCTTCTGTGAGTTCCTTTTTATACTTATAATAAGTGTTCCTGGATATGGTTCCCATCTCATTCCGGATCTGTTCCATGGTCTGCACGTCATTCATGGATCCGCCGTAATTCTGATTGTACTTCCTGATCAGCTCTTTGACCATGAAGGACTTCCTTGATTCGTACTTTTTCCCTTTGACCCTGCCAATCTGCTTTCCTTCCATCTTAGCCTGCTCAAAACTTTCTCTCATATGGGCTCTCTGCTCCTGCAGATCTTCCCAGGATTTCTCCAGAATTCTGGTAATCTGCGCGGACAGGAGCTGATCCATTCCGTCAGAGACCGACTTCTCTTCGGATTCGGGCAATTCCTTTGTCATTGTGTCATATGCGGACGCAAAGACTTCCGTATTCATATAAGGTTGATTGATAAAAATCAGATTAACGCCTTTTTCGGCCATATCCTTATAATAGGTAAAGAGTTCTTCCGGTTCTCTGCTTAAGCGTTCCATGGAATTAACGATCAGAGTGTCTTCCTTATCTAACTGAGACAGGAGCTTCTTAAGCTCTGTCCGATCAGTCATGGTTTTGGAATATACCTCCTTGATGATGATTGCGTTGGGATATTTTCTGTTAATAGTATCGACCTGCTTTTCAAACTGCGGCCTGGTACAGCCGGAGCTGCAGTAACCGAATTCTTTAGCCATATTATGTCCTCCTTATATTTGTATTTATAATTATAGTATTAATATTCATATATATAATACCACAACCGAAAAAAAGATACTATGCTATTTTAATATACATATTTGCGACATGTATAGTATCAATTTGCAATAATATACACTTATTTTAAGACTCGTTTCGCAAAAAATGTGCAGTCTAGTATTAAAAAGTGCATTTTCAAAATATCAAAATGAGATATAATACAGACAGCTTCAAAAAAACAAGGCTTAGTTTGATACTAGAAATCAGATACTAATCGAAGCCAAAAAAATTATATTCTTTTATGTAGGAGGAGAACAAATGAAAAACTTACTCGACTTATTCAAAGAAAAGAAAGAGAACAAAACAACCAATGCCGCTCCGGCATTAAAGCTTACCCTTAAGACCAGGATCCAGACACTGATGGTAGCAATGCTTGCTTTATTCGCATTTGCTCCGGTATCAAATGCCATGCATGTAATGGAAGGTTATCTTCCCCTTGGCTGGTGCGTCTTCTGGTATGCAGTATGTATCCCCTTTGTAGTACTTGGTTTCATCGGAATCCGCAAGATCGTTGAAAATGACAGAAAAGCAATCACCCTGCTGGCAATCACAGGCGCTTTCGTATTCGTTATTTCATCCCTGAAGATCCCGTCAGTTACCGGCAGCTGCTCCCATATGACAGGAACAGGCCTTGGCGCTATCCTCTTCGGACCCTGCGTAACAAGTATCTTAGGTCTGATCGTTCTTGTTTTCCAGGCTATCTTACTGGCACACGGCGGACTTACAACACTCGGCGCAAACTGCTTCTCCATGGCAATTGCAGGCCCCATCGTATCCTGGGCAATCTATAATGCATTAAAGAAGGCAGGCGTCAACAAAAAATTCACGATCTTTATTGCAGCTTTCTTAGGCGACCTCTTTACATACTGTGTAACAAGCGTTGAACTTGCAGCAGCATACCATGCAGGCGGATTTGCACCGGCACTGGTTAAGTTCCTTGCCAACTTCGCAGCAACTCAGATTCCTCTTGCTATCATTGAAGGTATCCTTACTGTCATCATCATGATCGGTCTGGAGACTTACGCAAGTGATGAACTTGGTTCTTTAAGCGCAGCAGCATAAATCTGAATACACATTTATACGTTGATATTATTGAGAAAACACAGGAGGAATTATCATGAGTAATAAAAAAACCGTAATCACTTTATTAGTAATTGCATTTCTGATCGCAGCTGTTCCGCTGTTTGCATTAAAAGATGCCGACTTTGGCGGCTCTGATGACAAGGGTGGAGAAATCATCTCCGAGATTCAGGGCGAGGAATACGAGCCCTGGTTCACACCGGTTCTTGAATCCGCGCTGGGCGGAGAGCTTCCCGGAGAGGTAGAGAGCATGCTTTTCTGCGTACAGACAGGAATCGGCGTTGGTATCATCGCATTTGTCATGGGCAGATACGTTGAACGCAAAAAATGGCAGGACCAGGCAGAGGCTCAGAACAACTAACCCGGCAGATTCCGGAACAACCTCAGAAAATCCATAAAACCTCATAAAAACCATAAATACTCAAACCCCTATAAACCTGTTAAAAATCCGGTCACAGAACTGCGTAAGTTTACTGTGGCCGGATTTTTTTGTATTTTTTTATACCAGAGGTTGAATGACAAGGAAGAAAAAAGGGTGTATGTTCTCTTTGTAGCGGGAAATCCCGCCGGAAAATGTGACCCTTACAGCAAATAATTTCAGTACAATCTTTAATGTATATGGTAAGAACTAAAGGGTCATGAAAAAGACAGGCGAAAGGAGGGATATTTATGATTTTCGCTCGAGCGGCCAGGACCATGGCCGGATTTACAAAAACTGAAAATGGTGCGGTGGCATTAGAGTCCACCGGTGACGCAAGGCTTGATTTCTTTTCCCTTGCAGGTTCTCTGCGGGATGCAGAGGAAGAGCGGATCACCCGGCTCTTTTCCGAAGCATGGAAGGCTGACCCTCTTTTTGCAGTAAAGACAGCCTTCTATGCCCGTGATATCAGGGGCGGTCTTGGTGAGAGAAAGACTTTCCGTACCCTTCTTAAGTTCATGGCGGTGTACCATCCGGAAGCATTAAGGCACAATCTGGACCTAATCGGCGTCTATGGCCGTTATGACGACCTCTACGCTCTGGTCGGCACTCCCATGGAAGATGAAATGTGGGCTGCCATGAAGGTCCGGTTTGAAGAGGACCGCCGCAACCTGCAGGAAGGTAAGGCAATCTCTCTTCTTGCAAAGTGGATCAAGACCGCGGATGCTTCTTCCCGGAAGACCCGGGCTCTTGGTATCCTGACTGCCGAAAAGCTGGGATACTCCGTATACGAATTCAAGCGTCTGGTGCGGGCCATGAGAAAGCAGATCGGCATTGTCGAAGCTCTCATGTCTGCCGGCCGCTGGGATGAGATTTCCTATCCGGCCGTGCCTTCCAGGGCAATGATGCTGTATCGTCAGGCATTTGCAAAGCATGACGGTGGCCGCTACATGGACTTTATCCACAGGGCCTTAGAAGGTCAGGCGCAGATCCACTCCGGTGACCTCTACCCCTACGACATTGTGGAAAAGGTTATGTCCATGGGTTGGGGCTACTGTCGGGCAAGAGAGGACGCAGCCCTTGAAGCCCAGTGGCGTCAGCTGCCGGACTATGTGGAACCCGGAACCGGTGCCCTGGTGATTGCCGATACTTCCGGCTCTATGATGGGCAGGCCCATGGCTACTTCGGTTGGTCTTGCAGTCTACTTTGCGGAGAGGAACACCGGTCCCTATAAGGATATGTTCATGTCCTTCTCAGGCCGTTCATCGATTCAGATCCTGAAGGGCGAAACTCTTGCCCAGAAGATCATGAGCATGAACATGAATGACTGGCAGTCCAACACCAACCTTAAGGCAGCTTTTGAAAAGATTCTGGAAATCGCTGTAAAGGGTCGCGTCTCCCCGGAAGAAATGCCCGGATCCCTGATCGTGATCTCTGATATGGAGATTGATTACTGTGGTGACAGGGACTGGACCTTCTATGAGCAGATGTCCCGGGAATTCATACGCCGCGGCTACCGGATTCCCAATGTTATCTTCTGGAATGTGGCAAGCCGTCACAATGTGTTCCATGCTGACAGCAGGCGTACCGGTGTTCAGCTGGTAAGCGGTCAGTCTGCTGCTGTATTCCGCCAGGTTATGCAGTGTGTGGGACTCAGCCCTGTCCAGGCAATGGAAAGAATCATTAACACGGATCGGTATGCAGCCATCAGGATTGCCTGATCCCTTTTACCGCCTTCCTTTCGGGGAGGCGGTTTTTTGTGCTTATTTGTCAGGAGAAAAAGAAAAAAGATATAACTTTTCATTTCCCTGCAGCCGTAAAAAGGTTAAAATAAATCTGACGGATGAACGAATTTTATGAGGAGTCTGCAAATGAGTCTTTTTGCAATCGGCGACCTGCATCTGCATTATCAGTCCGTGCTCAAGGCACCGGGGCAGCTGCATGGCCGGGTATGGAAAAATCATGAAGAAAAAATGATGAAAAATTGCCGCAGGCTTCTTACAGACGAGGATACCCTGGTTCTTGTCGGCGATCACAGCTGGGGAAAGAAGCTTGAGGAATGCGAGTGGGATCTTCAGTATATCTGCGAACTTCCGGGAAGAAAGATCCTGACCAGGGGTAATCATGATATGTTCTGGGATGTAAAAAAGACCCCTCTCCTTAACGATCGCTACCGACCCAGGCTGACTTTTCTCCAGGACTCTTATGAGACCTACCGGGACTATGCCCTGGTAGCTACCAAGGGCTTTACCTTTGAAGGGCCCTACTACCTGGACCGGCGGGGGCGGATCACCGGCTGGGACGAGGAGGCTGCCGCCCATGCCGAAAAGCTTGTGGACAGAGAACTTAAAAGGCTTCGGAAATCTTTTGAACTTGCCAAAGGCGACGGTTACCGCAAATTTATCATGTTCCTTCATTATCCGCCCACCAGTATTCTTGAAGAGAGGAGCGGGTTTACGGATATGGCGGAAGAATACGGGGCAGAGCAGGTTATTTACGCCCACTGCCACGGGGAAAGCCGCTTTAATGACAGCATCCGGGGCTATTATCGGGGGAGGACCTACCATCTGGTATCAGGCGACTGTCTGAAATGGAAACCCCTGAAAATATTAGATTGAACAAAGGAATCAACTATATATGAACAGAGAGAAAATCATGAACATCCACCCAATCGACGAAATGAGAAGCGGTTTTGAGACAGCATTTATTGACGCCGCAAATGATTCCAGTCTTGCCTACCGGCCGGAATTCATTATCAACAGTTACCGGGAAGGCAGTAAGGTTCTGTCTGCCCTGGAGCAGGAGCTTTCCACCTGTGATTCCTTTGCCATCAGTGTTGCCTTTATTACTAAAAGCGGTATCGAACCGCTTCTTCAGATTTTTAAGGATCTGGAGCAGCGGGGTGTCCGGGGCCGGATTCTGACTACTGACTATCTGACTTTCAGCGAACCTCAGGCCCTGAAGACCCTGGCAGAATTAAAAAACATTTCCCTTCGTATGTATCAGACCGGGGACGGGCCAGGTTTCCATACTAAGGGATACATTTTTCATAAAGAGGGAATCTACAGAGTACTGATCGGCAGTTCTAACATGACCCAGTACGCACTCACCGTAAATCAAGAGTGGAATGCAAAGATCGTATCAACAGAGCAGGGTGCATTTGCCGAAAAGATCTGTTCGGAATTTGAGCTCTTATGGAACAGCCGTCAGTCGCAGGATTTTGAACATTTTTACAGTGAATATCTGACCAGATATGAAGCAGTAAAAAAACAGCAGCAACTGGTCCGGAGGGAGAAAAGACCGTCCCTTGAAACTTACCGTCTTGCTCCCAACAGCATGCAGGTCGGTTTCATCCGGAGCCTGAAAGAGCTCCTGGACAAGGATGCCCATAAAGGCCTTTTAATCTCCGCAACAGGTACCGGGAAAACCTATGCATCTGCTTTCGGCGTCCGGGATGCCATCAAGCCGAAAGGAAAAGTCCTTTTTATCGTCCACCGCAAGACTATCCTGCGCCAGGCAAAGGATTCCTACCGTCAGGTATTCGGAAGCGGCAAAAAAATGGCCCTTCTTACGGGAGAAGATAAGGATTTTCAGGCTGTGGCCTCGGCGGATTTTGTCTTTGCCATGATTACCATGATTTCAAAAGATGATGTTCTCCGCCGCTTTGATCCCAAAACTTTTACAACCATCGTGATCGATGAGGTCCACCATGCTGCAGCCGGCAGTTACAGAAAAGTCATGGACTATTTTCAGCCGGATTTCTGGCTTGGTATGACAGCCACACCGGACCGGACTGATGAGGGAAATATCTATGAACTTTTTGATCACAACATCGCCTATGAGATACGACTGCAGCAGGCTCTGGAAAATGACCTCCTGTGTCCCTTCCACTACTTCGGTATCCGGGATATTGCATTTGACCAGGATGCAGATGCCGATCAGCTTATGAAACAGGTGGAAAAAGGAGATCTTAGTGTCTTCAATATGCTGGCCAGTGATGAACGGGCCGACTATGTCATCCGCCAGGCAAGATATTACGGCTGGTCCGGAGACCGGGTCAAGGGTCTGATTTTCTGTTCCTCCATCAGGGAAGCAGAAGTCCTGTCTGATAAATTCAATGCAAGAGGACTGCGCACACTGGCTCTTTCCGGCAGCCATTCCGACGCGGAACGGCAGGAGGCTATGGACAGGCTGGTAAGTGACTGCAGGGAAGATATCCTGGATTATATCCTGACCGTAAACATTTTTAATGAAGGTGTGGACCTGCCGGATATCAACCAGGTCATCATGCTGCGGCCCACCCAGAGTGCTATCATTTTCATTCAGCAGCTGGGCAGAGGCCTTCGAAAGAAAGAAGACAAAGAATACGTCGTTGTCCTTGACTTTATCGGCAACTATGCCAACAACTTCCTGATCCCCATCGCTCTGTCCGGGGACCGGACCTATAACAAGGACAATATGCGAAAATATCTGATGGAAGGCTCCAACGTAATCCCGGGCTGTTCCACCATACATTTTGACGAGATTTCCAGACGTACCATCTTTTCAGCAATCGACAGGGCTACAACTCCCCTGAAGTTTCTCAAGGAGAAATACTTCAATTTAAGAGACCGTCTTGGAAGGATGCCGACAGCCGATGAGTTTTACCGATACGGAGAAATCGACCCCATTCTCTTCATGAACTATAAAAGATCCTCCTACTACCGCTTTGTCAGATCTGTGGACAAGAATTGCGGTCTGGAAGAATTTACGCAAGCGCAGGAGGAAACTCTGGACTTCATCTGCACACAGATTGCTGATGGAAAAAGGCCCCATGAGCTTGTGCTCCTTCAGCTTCTGATGGAAGAAAACCGGCTTGACCCGGACCTGGCTGCAGCCAGACTGAGGCAATATAATGTCATAATGAGGGATGAAGACTATGACTCAGCCATCCGGGTTCTGGACAAATCCTTCCTCAACACGCAGGGAGACAAGAAAAGATATCAGATGGTCTCTTTCTTTGAAGAAGCAGGAGGAATTGATGCAGGCCGTCAAAGACGCTGTTCCTCTTATCTTAAGAAACTTGCCGGAATAAAGGCCTCTGACCGCCAATTCCGGGAAGCTGTTATGGACCTGATTCGTTACGGCCTGGCCAGATACAGCGACCTGTACTCTGATGCTGACGAAGACAATCTTGTTCTTTACCAGAAATACTCCCGGCGGGATGCCTGCCGTATCCTGAACTGGACGCGGGACGACAGTTCCACGGTCTACGGATACCGGATCAAGTACGGGACATGTCCCATCTTTGTCACCTATGAGAAGCAGGAAGACATTTCCGAAACGACCAAATATGAAGACCGCTTTATAGATCCGGGTGTCTTCAGCTGGATGACAAGAAGCCGGGTCAGCCTGAACAGTCCGGAAAGTCAGAGTATCATCCACGCCGGAGAAAACGGGTTAAAAATGTACCTTTTCATAAAAAAGAGCGATGGAGAAGGAACCGATTTCTATTACATGGGCAGGGTCCATCCTGTCGGCTGCCGGGAGACCACCATTGCTGACAAAAACGGAAAAGAACTGCCTATCATGAATTTCAGGCTCAAGCTGGCCCACACTGTACGGCCGGACATCTATGATTACCTTACCCGATGATAATACAGGAGAACATAAGCGATGGACAGACAAAAGAAATCTATAAATGTTGTGGCGGCTGTCATACGGAAAGACAGCCGGGTTTTTGCGACACAGAGAGGCTACGGAAATTACATTGGATGGTGGGAGTTTCCCGGCGGAAAGATCGAAGGCAGTGAAAAGCCGGAGGAAGCATTGATCCGTGAAATCAGAGAGGAGCTTGCCACGGAAATTACGGTAGATCAGTACCTGACAACCGTGGAATATGATTATCCGGAATTTCACCTCCATATGGACTGCTTCTGGTGCAGTATAAAGGAAGGCCATCTGGATCTCCTTGAGCATCAGGCAGCCAGGTGGCTCGACCTGGCAGATCTGCGCCGGGTAAACTGGCTTCCTGCAGATATTCTGGTTGTAGATAAAATTGAAGAAAAAATTCCAGACATTGACGGACAACCGCAGTCGGATACAGGAGCGCAGCGGCTGTTTTGCAGAGTCTGCGGCTATCAGGCGCCGGCGGATTCGTACTTCTGCCCAAAATGCGGGCATTACCTGCATAGATCCGGTCATATACCGGAAACAATTCCCGGCGGAAGAGAGAAGTGCGAGCAGCTTCGGGCGATACGCAAAAAGATTGCAGAGGCAAACGATATTGAATATGAGCCAGAGGAATGCTTCCATGAAGGCCCCTGTGCGGGCACCTGTCCGGTCTGTGACGAGGAAATCCGGTTCCTGGATGAGCAGCTGGAGCAGAAGCGCGCCAGAGGGGAAGAAATCCGGCTGACCGCACTGGTCGAAGAGGCGGTCAGTCCTTTTACCGGTGGTGACGGAATGGATGATTTCCCTCCGGGCCCTGTACTGGCGGGAATACCCATGGCTCCCCCATTTCATTGGGAGGAAACTAAGGAGAAAAAACCCGGCTTTTTCAAAAGGCTCACGCAGAGGCTTCGGGGCTTTGGAAAGACGGATGCAGGAGACCCCGGCTCGAAATGAAGCCGGCATTGAGGAGGAAGACGGTGGCATGGAAATATCCGGTCTGCAACATCAGCCGGCTGCGTATGGGGACCGACGGGGACGGGATACGTACACTCGTCGTGATGGAAGGCTGTCCCCTGCGGTGCAGGCACTGTATCAATCCTTTTACCTGGGACAGGTCGATGAAAAGCAGAAGGATGACGGCAAAAGAAATATATGAAGAGATCCGGATCGACAGGCCCTATATCCTGGCCACCTGCGGTGGAATCACTTTCGGCGGAGGAGAACCGCTGCTGTATCCCCGTCTGTTTCGTGAAATGCATCATATATGTGATCCGGATATGACGATTAATGTGGAGACCTCCCTGCACGTGCCTACAAGGAAAATGCTGGCAGCGGCTGACCTGATCGATACCTTTCTTGTGGATATCAAGACTCTGGATCCGCTGATCTACCGGCAGTATACCGGCAAGGATAATGCACTTGTTCTGAAGAACCTGCAGATCCTGCTTGGAACAAAGGGCAGCGATGCCATTTTTATCCGAATCCCCCGCATTCCGGGATATACGAATTGGGCAAGACAGCAGAAAGACAGAGAGACACTGGGGAAGATGGGCTTTCGGAGATTTGATCTTTTTACTTACAGGGTTTAACAAAGAGTACACAGAAAAAAGCCTGCGGAAGAGCACGCAGCAGAAAGGAGGGTCCTATGTGCTGCAGATACTGGGCCGATGAATCGCCGGAACTCCGGCAGATCGTCGAAGAAATGAACCGGTCTCCCCTGGTTGGAAAATGGCATCAGACAACCGGAATCAAAACATCCGGGGAAATACGTCCTGCGGATGTAGTTCCCGTCATTGCCCCAAACAGACAGGGCCGCCGGGCTGTATATCCCATGAAATGGGGTTTTTCCGGAAAAAGTCTGCTGATGAACGCACGGTCTGAAACCGCGGCCGTAAAGCCCACTTTCCGGGAAGCCTGGGAAAGACACCGCTGTATCGTCCCTGCATCCTGGTATTTCGAATGGGAGCATATAAAAGATAACAGTGGAAAAAAGCATACCGGCGACAAATACATGATCCAGCCCAGGAACTCCACCATGACCTGGCTCTGCGGACTCTACCGGATTGAAGAGGGAATGCCGGTATTTGTGGTCCTGACTAGAGAACCCGGTGAAAGCATCCGCTTCATCCATGACCGTATGCCCCTCATCCTGCCGGAGGACCTGACAGACGCCTGGATCAGGCCGGACAGCCGGCCGGAAGACCTTCTTTCCCGGGCCCTGACAGATATGATTTTTGAAAAAGCAGTATAGACATTTCTTTTCCTTATTTCACATCTTATACAGTTGATTCTTTCCAGACCCCCTTTGCAAAGGGAATGAGGTAGACCAGTACCGTTACTGCCGTACTGATGGGGAAGGCGAGGCCTATGCCCGCCACACCCAGTCCTGCTGTTATTCCCAGAAGGATGCAGAGGGGGATTCTTGACAAAACAGCCCCGACCGTATTGGCCACGGCGATCACTCCTGTATGGCCGGTTCCGGCAAAGAGTCCTCCCAGACAGTAAGCGGCCGGCATCACAAAAAGGTAATCCCAGCAATGGGCTCTCAGGTAAACCGTCCCCAGAGCGATCGTTTTGGGATCAGAGGTGAAAAACCCCAGCAGGCTGCCTCCGAAAAACCACCAGAGACCGACAACAAAAACAGAATAAAAAGACGTGATCATCAGGGCCATCCGGCAGCTGCCGACCACCCGGTCCATCCGTCCGGCCCCCATATTCTGTCCCACCATGACAGTCTGGGCAGAATTCATGGCGATATTGGGGAGGATGAAAATCACATTCAATTTGGCGCAGACCCCGACTGCCGCGGCGGCATACACGTTGATCGTATTTGCGACAGCAATCACGACCACCAGGGAGATATTCAGGATGGAATTCTGATAGCTGGAGGGTATTCCGATCCTCAGAAATTCCACGGCTCTTTCCCGGTTGATCCTTAATGGTTCTTTTCCGATCTTCGGCAGCAGCCCTGCCCTTCCCAGGTAAATAAGTCCCAGGATAAAGCTGACTGCCTGGGCAGTCACAGTCGCAAGAGCCGCCCCGAAGGCGCCCATCCTGCACTGACCTACCAGAAAGAGGTCCAGCAGCACATTTATAAATGTGGAAATGATAACGAAATAAAGTGGGGTCCTGGAATTCCCCAGACCGTTCAGTATTGCTGATACTGTGTTATATCCGAAAATAAAGACAATGCCTGTCATACAGACTCTGTAATAATTCCTTGCCTCATTATAGCTTTCGACAGGGGTCTGCATGACATGGAGAACCGGTTCTGTAAGAGCCAGCATGATCACTGTCATGGCCGCCGACAGGAGGAGGACGAAGACAAACATGGCGAAAATGGTTTCTCTGACTTCTCCTTCCCTTTTACCTCCGGTAAACTGGGCGATGATGATCCTGCCGCCTCCCAGCAGTCCCGTCGCAATGCCCAGGACAAAATCCATAATCTGACTTCCCATATTAACGCCTGCCAGAGCATAAGTTCCCCCGAAGTGTCCCACCACAAAAAGATCCACGACTCCGTATACTGACTGGAGAAGAAAGGCCAGCACGATGGGGAGGCTGAAAGTTATAAGTGTTTTTCCGATCGATTCTTTTGTCAGGTCCATATGACTTCCTTTTTGCATTTCAGGATTGAAAATCCAAATTTTCCGGTGTGACATAAGTGTGACATTGGCTGTGCTATTCTTTAGTCACAAATAAAGAACACGTGCAAAACAAATAAAAAAAGAATTTGAAAGGAGAACAACTATGAAAAAATTATTTATGCTTATGCTCGTAACCGTTTTTATGTTTTCACTGACACTCACAGCACATGCCGCAACAAAAACCGTTAAAACATCTGCCGATGTCAATCTCCGGAAAGGTCCGGGAACAAATTATGCAGTAGTGACATCCGTCAGCAAAGGTACAACCCTCACATACGCAGGTACGACTACCGCAGACAGCCGCGGAGTAAACTGGTTCAAGGTTACCTATAAGGGCAAAACATCCTGGGTATCTTCCCGCTATGCTGCTTTCACAACAGCCACAAAGAGTGTAAAGACCACCGGTCAGGTTTACCTGAGAAAGGGACCCGGCCTCAATTACGGAACAAATGTTGCAGTACCTAGCGGAACTACACTTACTTACCTCAACAAATCTCAGAAAGACGACCGGGGCGTTACATGGTATAACGTTTCCTACAAGGGCGCTTCCCTCTGGGTATCAGGTAAATATGCAAAGTTAATTTAGGTTCTCCTCAATTAATTTTATAGATTCCCCTCTATGAATACCAAAAACACACGAAAAAGACCGCCTGCAAGCAGGACGGTCTTTTTCGCATATAAAGATTCAAAACTATACTCTCAGTGAATTATTACCGGTATAATTGTCCATCCTCCAGTTGATGCACCTCTTGAGATAATCGACATATGCCGGATTCTTGCACATACCCTTTCCTTCCGTATCGGAAATCTTGGCCACATCCATACCGTTGCATACTGTCGTCTTCATAACGATGTTCAAAGCAGGTACGTCCGTATCATTGGAGATGTATGTGCCGATTCCGAACGCGACTTTTGCCCTTCCGGCAAAATGCTTCTTGATATCATTGGCCTTCTGGAAATTGAGGCTGTCGCTGAAGAGAAGAGTCTTGGTGTTGGGATCGATTTCCAGGCTCTTATAGTGGCGGATCATTTTCTCTCCCCACTCATAGGGATCCCCGCTGTCATGTCTTACACCGCTGAAAAGAGTGGCGTAAGTCAGCTGGAAATCCTCCAGGAAACAGTCTGTGGTGATGGCGTCTGTAAGAGCTGTTCCGTTCAGGACGCCGTATTCCTTAACCCAGGCATCCAGGGCATACCAGTTGGAGTAGGACGGGTTATGCTTGTGATTTCCCTGTCCTACACACATGATCCATTCATGGGCCATGGTGCCGATAGGTGTGATTCCGTATTTCTTGGCAAGATACACATTGGAAGTTCCCACAAAAACGGAATCCGGATACTTGTGTTCCTTCAGTGTCTTAACGGCCATCTCCTGGGCTTCCCCGGATAATCTTCTTCTTAAACCGAACTCGGAGAAAAGGCCGATATTGAGCTCGCCGCTTTCAATCTTTTTCACTTTTTCCTTAAGCTTTCTCTCAAAACTCTCAATCAGCTCATCATAGTTATAGGCCATGCGGAAGTATACTTCGTTGACAATAGCCAGTGTGGGAATCTCATACATGGATGTGTTAAGCCATGTTCCCCTTGTCTCGATCACAAGACCACTGGGATCATCGGTACTGAACGTGAAGTCCGCATAACGCGGCTCCCACAGCCTCAGGAAATCACAGTAGGATCCTTTGATCCACTTGATCCGGTCAAGGTATTCCAGCTCGTCCTCGCTGAAGCGAAGATCACAGTAGAGCCTGATCTGGCGCTTGATTTCCTCCACCATCTCCGGTGTAAAGAAAACATCCTTATTACGGCATTTGAATGTCCATGTTGTCTTGTAGTCGCTGAACTGATGATAGATAGCCTGTCCCATGGAAAACTTATATGCATCTGTTTCCAGTAAACTGTGAATGATCTGTTCCATATTACTCTCTACTTTCTGGTGCCTGTGCACTCATTACTGCATTAATCCGACAGAAAAAAAGTCCGGAACTATACTGTCCCGGACTGTATAGATGGGTTTATTATACCACTAAACATCCCATCTATCATAGTTTTTTTAAATGCTTTTTCCGGTCCGCTCCTGATAATCTTCCAGAGCCGACTGTATGGCCTCCTCCGCAAGGACGCTGCAGTGCATTTTGTAGGCGGGAAGTCCGTCCAGAGCCTCAGCCACAGCCTTGTTGGTCAGTTTCTTTACCTCGCTGACCGGCTTTCCCTTAATCAGCTCCGTTGCCATGGAACTGGAGGCGATGGCGCTGCCGCATCCAAATGTCTCAAACTTTACATCCTTGACAATATCATCTTCTATCTTCAGGTACATTTTCATGATGTCGCCGCATTTGGCGTTGCCGACTTCCCCAATCCCGTTGGCGTCTTCAATTACACCTACATTGCGCGGGTTGCGGAAGTGATCCATCACTTTTTCACTATATAATGCCATAATGACTTCCTCCTCATAAAATGAATTCTTTCTTTCCTGCCATCAGGTCTCTCCATATGGGAGAGAATCCACGAAGGTAGGCAACGACTTCTTTTACCGACTCTATAATATAATCAACTTCCTCATCGGTGATTTCCTCTCCTACACTCAGGCGGAGAGAACCGTGGGCAACATCGTGTACCCTGCCGATAGCGAGAAGCACATGACTCGGATCCAGGGACCCGGATGTGCAGGCACTTCCCGAAGAGGCCTGGATACCTTTATCATCCAGAAGCAGAAGAAGGGATTCCCCTTCAATTCCTTCAAAGCAGAAATTTACATTTCCCGGCAGTCTGTGCACGGGATCTCCATTCAGGGCAGAATGGGGAATTTCTCCCAGTCCGCTGATCAGCCTGTCCCTTACTTGCATGAGGCGGGCTGCATCCTCCCTCATCCTTGCGTGGGTTTCCTTTAAGGCTTCCACCATGGCCGCGATACCGGGAACATTTTCTGTTCCGGCACGTTTGCCTGACTCCTGGGCTCCTCCGTCAATCAGGTTTGTCAGCCGGATGCCTTTTCTGGCATAGAGGAATCCGACTCCCTTGGGACCGTGAAACTTATGACCGGATGCGGACAGGAGGTCGATATTGTCTTCCTCCACATTTACCGGAATATGGGCGATGGCCTGGACTGCGTCTGTATGGAAGAGCACCCCTTTCTTTCTGCAGACAGCCCCGATTTCCCGAATGGGCTGAATGGTTCCGATTTCATTATTTGCATACATGATCGTAACCAGGCAGGTATCCTCCCGGATGGCTGCTTCCACCTCTTCCGGCAGAATTCTTCCGTTCTCATGGACGTCCAGCAGGGTAATCTCAAATCCTTCTTTCTCCAGCCTGTCCAGAGTATGGAGGACGGCATGGTGCTCAAAAGCAGAGGAAATGATGTGCATCTTCCCCTTTTTCTTTCCCAGGGCTGCAACGGACCGGATTGCCTGATTATCTGCCTCACTTCCACCGGAGGTAAAAAGAATCTCCCTTGGCTGTGCGCCGATTATGGCGGCCGTATCCTCCCTGGCTTTTTCCAGGATTTCTTTTGCCTTCTGTCCATGGGCGTAAAGGCTTGACGGGTTTCCCCAGGCTTCCTCCTGCAGAGACACCAGGGTATGAACAGCCGCCTTGCTCATTTTTGTGGTGGCGGCATTATCTGCATATATCATAATTCATTTCTCCTTTCCTTGGTCATGAGTGAATTATAAATCCTTTCACCTAGTATGTCAATAGGTAATTATGTCTTGCTTTACCTATCTGCCTACTGTATAATAGGAAAAAAGCCGGAAGGGAGGAATTATATATGATTTCAACACGGGGACGTTACGCGATCCGGGTCATGATAGATATTGCGGAGAACGGCGGCGACCGTTATGTCCCGTTAAAGGAAATCGCTGCCCGGCAGGAACTCTCTAAAAAATACCTGGAAATCATTGTAAAGGATATGGTAGGCGGCGGGCTTCTTCAGGGTGTAAGCGGCAAGGGCGGCGGTTACAGGCTCTGCCGGGCACCGGAAGAATACAGCATCGGTGAGATTATAGAATTAATGGAGGGGTCTATGGTAACCGTGGCCTGCCTGGCGGAAGACGCGGAGCCCTGCCCCAGGGCATCCTCCTGCGAGACACTTCCCCTCTGGGCCGAATATGACAGGCTGACTCACGACTTCTTCTACAGTAAATATTTATCCGATCTTATAAAGAAGAATCCGGACATGCAGGAAAAGAACGATGAATGAATTACAGTGGGATCGTATGCTGAAGATCCGGACCGGCGGGCGGGATGATTCTCATTCGGACATTTATCACTATCCCTATGAACCGACGCCCTATCCTGTTCTGGTCCGGCTGGCCAATACAGGCTATATCACAAAGAAGAATACGGTCCTCGATTACGGGTCCGGCAAAGGCCGGGTCAGTTTCTTTCTTTCCTGGCAGACCCGCTGCAAATCCGTAGGTCTGGAAATCGACGAACGCCTTTTTCGGGCTGCCCTTGCAAATCAGGCCCGGTCCGTATCCGGCTCTAAAACACATTTTTACCTGACGGGGGCAGAATCCTTTGACGTCGGCCCAGATGTGGACCGCTTCTTTTTCTTTAACCCCTTCTCGATTGAGATCTTTCGAAGAGTGACAGGAAAAATCAGGGCGTCCTGGTACGAATTTCCCCGGGAAATCCTTCTCTTTTTCTATTACCCTTCAGATGAGTATATCTCTCATCTCATGACGGCAGACGAAATGGTCTTTTTTGATGAAATAGACTGCCGCGACCTCTTCAGTGAAAATGACAGACGAGAACGCGTACTTATATTCCGAATGGAGGGATGACCGGATGTCTTCCTGTGAAAGAATCATTTTTCATATAGACGTAAATTCCGCCTTTTTAAGCTGGAGCGCTCTTAAACTGCTGGAATCCGGCTCCGGGACGGATCTGAGGACCATTCCTTCTATCGTGGGCGGCGACCGGAAAACCCGGCATGGGATTGTGGTGGCAAAGTCCATACCGGCAAAAAAATTCGGAATCCACACTGCAGACACGGTTGCCAGTGCCTTAAAAAAATGTCCGGGCCTGGTATCTGTCAAACCCGACCACCAATATTACAGGGAAAAGAGCAGGGCTCTCATGGATTACCTGCGGGACTTCTGTCCCCGGATTCAGCAGGTAAGCATCGATGAATGCTACATGGATTTCGCGCCTGTAAGAGAGAAATTTCCCTCTCCGGAGGCTGCGGCACGGTCCATCTGTGACGGAGTCAGGGATACTTTCGGTTTTACTGTGAATGTGGGCATCTCTGACCGGAAGGTTCTGGCCAAAATGGCTTCAGACTTCGAAAAGCCCGATAAGGTCCACACCCTTTACTCTTCAGAAATCCGGGAAAAGCTCTGGCCCCTGCCCGTGGCTGCTTTGCACATGTGCGGATCCAGGACCGCCGAAAGATTCCGTCAGCTGGGAATCAACACGATCGGAGATCTTGCCCGGTCCGACCGGGACAGAATCCTGACCCTTTTCAAACGGCACGGGGATCTTCTCTGGCGCTACGCAAACGGTCTGGATGACTCGGAAGTTGTAACAAAAGCCCGGGAGGCAAAGAGTGTCGGTAATTCCACCACCCTGCCTGAAGACCTGACTGGCCGGGAAGAGGCTCTTCCCATCCTTGACCGTCTGGCGGATTCCGTATCCGGCAGGCTGAAAAAGCAGGATTTTCTGGCCAGACAGGTGACTCTGGAAATCAAGTATGCCACCTTTAAATCCGTCAGCCACCAGATGCCCCTGAACAGACCGAGCTCAGAAAAGAAGACAATCCTTAATGCGGCTCTCCGTCTCTTCGATGAACTCTGGGACGGATCACCAGTACGTCTGCTGGGAATAAGGACCGGCAAGCTTCAAAAAGAAGACGAACCCTATCAGATCAGCCTTTTTGACTATCAGAAGGAGCTTGAAAAGCAGACAAAAGAAAAAGAAGAAATAATAAGACAGGAAAAGATGGCATCCCGCAAAAAGCATCTGGAGGAAGCCATCAGCAAAATAGACAGAAAATACGGAGCCGGCACCCTGAGGAAAGGGATAGGCAAGGGACCGGAGGAGAAAGGGAATCGATGAAACCGACTGCAATCATCCGATATGAGAATACTGTAACCGGCACATTTCTGCGAAGAATCAACCGTTTTACTGCCCAGGTAATGATCGGCGGCAGACAGGAGACAGTCCATGTAAAAAATACCGGCCGACTGGGTGAACTGCTCCTTCCCGGAGCCGAAATCACTCTGGAAAAAGCCGCGAATCCCAAGCGAAAGACCGCCTGGGATCTGATTTCCGTTTATAAGGAGGACCTGGGCTGGGTCAACATTGACAGTCTTGCTGCCAACGAATTGATGAAGCAGCTGCTGCAGAGCATGAATTACGATCTGGTCAAAGCCGAGTACACTTACGGCGCTTCCAGGTTCGACTTCTATATGGAGCGGGGAAAAGACAGATATCTTACGGAGGTAAAAGGCTGTACTCTGGCGCACCAAAAAGAAAAAGCCACCGGCCTTTTCCCGGATGCTCCGACTGTCAGAGGCCTTAAGCACCTGAAGGAGCTGACTGAAGCTGCAAGACAGGGGTATCACTGTACGATTGCCTTTGTCATCCAGATGAACGGAATCCATACCGTCCTTCCAAATGATGCAACCCAGCCCGAGTTCGGCCGGGCCTTATCCGAGGCTTCCGAAGCCGGTGTGAAAGTTGCCTGTCACAGCTGCCATGTGGAATCAGACCGGATATGGCTCATATGAAAAACTGACAGCTGTCATAAAAAGAGGACCGGCATTTAACTGCCGGTCCATTTTAATTTTTACTCTTGCTCTTTTGCTGTCCCTTATGCCGTGTCAAGCCTCTGTCTCTCAACCAGATCGGCGAAAAAACCTCCCTTGTCGATCAGTGTTTCATAATCGCCTTCCTCGATGATCTTTCCCCCGTCCAGCACAAGTATCCGGTCACAGTGGCGGATGGTACTGAGTCTGTGAGCGATGATCACCCTCGTACATCCCATGGAATCAAGGGCCTCCGAAACCTGACGCTGGGTCTTGTTGTCCAGAGCCGAAGTCGCCTCATCAAAAAGGAGCAGCTTGGGCTTAGGCGCAATGGCACGGGCAATCATGATTCTCTGCTTCTGGCCGCCGGATATTCCTCCCTGTCCTTCTGTGATGAAAGTACTCATACCCATGGGAAGATCCCGGATATCATCTGCAATTCCGGCTGTCTCCGCCGCCTCCCATGCGGCTTCCACAGGAAGACTGGGCGCGGAGATTACAATATTGGAATAAATATCTCCCTGAAAGAGACCTGCATCCTGCATGACTGTTCCGATTTTCTTTCTGAGAGACGGCAGGTCCAGACTGTTGAGATTCCTGTTGTCATAGTAGACTGCCCCCTTTTCCGGTTTTTCAAATCCCAGGAGGAGACGGATCAGAGTTGATTTCCCGCAGCCTGTTTTCCCTACCACAGCTACATATTCGCCGCTTTTTATCTTTAGTGAAAGGTTCTCAAGGACATAAGGTGTATCCTCACTGTAGCGGAAAGATACATTTTCCATGGAAACATTTCCTGAAATACCGGTCACGATTTCCTTATGATCGGCCAGCTCCGGCTCTGCCTCGAGAAATGGTTCCGCCATCTCCAGAATCGGCTTGATCTGTGCGGCGGAAAGAGCAATACCCGTCAGTGAAGAGAATGCTCCCATCAGCATGCCGTAGGAGGCGCTGAAAGCAAAGAAGGAGGACTGGTCTACACCGGTTTTTATGGCCAGGTAATAAAGTATGATGTTTGAGAAGAGCCCGATTGCCATGGAAATGACACTGTTGATCTTTATCAGAAGAGGAGGATTATACCTCAGCTCGGCTACCTGTGTATAGAGTTTCATCCAGCCTGTAAATGCTCTCTTTTCAGCGCCTGCCAGTTTAATCTTCTGTACTCCGGATATAAGGGAATAGCTCCTGCCTGTTTCTTTGGCCGAACGATCCATCATCTTTCTGTTGATCCTGGTCTGCATCAGAACCGTGATCACGGAAAATCCCACCGTGATCAGAACCACAATCAGAGCCGGGACTGCCAGAGCCGATGTGAATTGGAAAATCTGTCCCAGATACAAAAGCGAGGTAAAAGATGTCAGGCCGCCTGTCAGGACGATGCTCGTCAGCAGACTGCACAGCTGATTGACCGAGGCCGAACGGCTCTTGAGCTCACCCGGGCTGTAATCGCGGAAAAAACTTGCGGGAAGAGACATCTCCCTGATCATCATAGCGGCATCCACACTTATTCCTGTTGTTATACTCACCCTTGATTCAAGCAGACCTTTTGTGCTGTTCAGCAGCTGTGTCGACAGGGCAGCGCAAGTCATAAATACAGCTATGCCTATAAGTGCCCCCGACTGCCGGCTGTTAAGAACCGGCCCGGTCAGCATTTTTGTAATCCAGGGCATAACGAGTGAGGCCAGGATTACAGCGTAGCTTACTGCTATCAGCATAATCATGTCACTGGCTCTGATACAATGTCTCAGATAGAGGAGAAGATCCGGGATGCCCAGCTTTTTCTGAGGCAGGGGACGGTAGAAGCAGACAGCCTCCCTGTCAAGTTTACCGGCTGTTATCCTGTTAACAGAGCATTTCTCCCCGGTCTGCGGATCATTATAGCTGTAACCCCTGATTCTGCCGGGAATCAGGGCAACCGGCATTTTGTCTTCCCCCAGGAAACCGATCATTGGACCCCAGGCATCTTTATACCACTTGTCCGTAAGCTCCACTGTTCTGCGCATAAGCCCGTGGGGACGGAGACAGTAATCCATCTGCTCTTCTTTATCCTTGATCTGTTCCGGCACTTCCGCCGGCTGATAATGATAGTACTTTAAAATTTCATCAATTGCGCTCTTGGTAACAAAACGCTCATCATTGACCTTCTGGACTGATCGTCTTCCCATGATCACCCCTGCCGCATCCAGCAGGGATTCTTCCAGTTTCAGATTGTCAGACTGGCGGCGTTCTTCTATTTGATTTTGAAACCAACCCATAGCAATACCTCCTCACTCGTTGGTCACGAGCTCGGCATATACGCCGTCAAGTTTCATCAGGTCTTCATGCTTTCCTCTCTCGACCACATCACCGTGATCCATAACGATAATCTCATCACAGCTGCGGACAGTGGAAAGGCGGTGGGCAATCACGATACAGGTAATACCGCGGTCATGAATTGCATTTACCACCTCATTTTCTGTTTTCGCATCCAGGGCGGAAGTCGCTTCGTCCAGAATGATAATGGTCGGATCCTGGGCCAGGACACGGGCTATTTCCATTCTCTGCCGCTGACCGCCTGAAAAGTTCTTTCCGCCGCTTGTCAGCTTATATTCATATCCACCCGGCAGCTGCATGATATCGTCATGCAGCCGGGCATCTCTTGCAGCCAGGATCATCTCAAAATCTTTGATACTGGTGTCCCACATTTTAATATTGCTGGCCACCGAATCTTCAAACATAATGATATCCTGGTCCACAACGGCAAGAGACCCTACCATTACATCTCTCGGATAGGCTTCTCTTGGTTTGCCGTCAAAAAGAATTTCTCCCGTCCATGGTTCATAAAGGCCGGAAATCAGTTTGGATATGGTGGACTTACCACAGCCGGAAGCACCGACAAGGGCAACCTTCTGTCCGGGTTTCAGTGTGAGGGAAAAATCCCTGATCAGGGGTTTATCCAGTCTGGAATAGCCAAATGTGATATCCCTTATCTCAAGACCTCCCCTGAGCTTTATCAGTTCTGTATCCTCTGCTTTCCGGTCAAGAGTATTCTTATCCTCCGGATACTCCATAACATCCTCGACACGTTCCATCTGGGTACGCATTTCCTGAATGGTCTGTCCTGCCGAGATCAGAGTCTGGGCAGGTACCATAAAAGAACTGAGAAAGCCCTGGAACATCATGATTGCACCCAGGGTTGTATGTCCGAGCATTACATAATAAACACCTACGATCAGTACGGAATAATTCGCTATAGTGGTAAGCAGGGTCGGTACCATTCCCAGATACTGATTGGTCCGGATCACCTTCACATTCTGCGCGTTTACAGAGGCCTGATAGCCTGCCCACTTCTGAAAGAAACCGTTTTCCGCGCCGCTGGCCTTGATCGTCTCGATCATACTGATTCCTGTTACTCTGGTGGCATCCAGCTTGCCGGAATCACGCATCATGACACGGGTAATATTGACTCTCTTTTCGGAGATGATCCTGGAAATAGTGATATTGATCAGTAGTGTCGACAGACCGATTGCTGTCAGTATCGGGCTCTGTCTCAGCATCAGCACCAGATAAAAGATCATCATAGCCGTATTCAGCAAAAGGGGTGAAAAAGTGCCGACCAGAACGCCCGCAATCGTCGCATTCATGGCAGACCGGGACTGAATATCTCCTGCCAGCCTCTGGGAAAAGAATTCCATGGGCAGATGGAGGACTTTCCACATATAGGATGTACTTCCGACCAGGTCCAGCTTACCGTTTATCTTAAGAGAATAGATGGCCTGCACCCAGGCCACGATAATCTGAACTGCCGCCAGCAGAATCATGGCAATAATAAAGGGATACAGCCAGTTCCGGTTTATACCTGTGAGAAGACGGTCCATAAAAATCCTGGACGTAACAGAGTTCACAATACCGAAAAGGTAACCTATGATCGTTGTCAGCATTACAAAGGCCACTGCGGCGCCCGCCCCGACAAGCCTTCTGCGGGCAAATTCGAGCGTGCTCCGTCTCCTGCCGCTGGGCTCAAAACTGTCAGAAGGTACAGGTATCAGTACAATTCCGGTAAAAGATCTGTCAAACTCTTCCCAGGTCACTTTTATCCTGCCTCTGGCCGGATCGTTTAAATGTACCCACTTGCCGCTGAAACCGTCCAGCACCACGAAATGATTCATATTCCAGTGGATAATACAGGGAAACTTTCCCTCCTCTTTCAGCCCTGCGGGACTCACCCTGTAGGCTTCCACGTCAAATCCGTAACTCTGGGCCGCAAGCAGGATCTTTCTGGCATTGGATCCGTCCCGGGAGACATCGCAGTCCAGCCGGACCTGCTCTAAAGGAATCCACTTATCATAGTATGCCGCAATCATGGCAAGACAGGCCGCGCCGCATTCCAGCATTTCCAGCTGCATGATCACAGGTACTTTTGCAACCCCATTTGTAAGGGTCGGTTTGATTTTTTTCTTTTTTTCTAAACTCATTTTCAGGTCCTCACCTGCTCTCCAGCAGGAAACTGATCGGTTTCGTTTCATCCACAACTACAATACCGTTATAGCTGCCGTCCGGAAGAGAAATCTCCGCCACACCCGTGATTCTTCCATAGGAATCCTCCTTGGTGGAAGCAATTACCGCCTCCTCGGACCCGACACGGAGTTTCATTCCTTCTCTGATCTGTTCCGGACCGGTAATAACGACCTCCGCCCGGTGCTTTTCCACAATGATCTTTGCATCTGCCTTTGTTTCCAGCGTTCCTACAGCAGACCAGACCGCCAGTCCCGCCAAAAGAAGAATAACCGCCAGCAGAACTGCCCAGATTCCCGGGTCCGTCACCTTAAGATAATCCGTAAGCTGATCAGGTGAAGATATCCTGTCAACTACTTTCTTCCTGAACATTGTATTGTTTTCGCCGCTCATGCTTTGCTCCTTTATCTGTACCTTCCCTCCCGGGCCTTTTTAACAATGGATATTCGTATATTGTATTATACAATGTGATTGCAGTTGGTTCAATCTGTCTTATTTGTGTTATAATATAAAAAACACAAATAAAATCTTCTTATTTCGGAGGAAACCCATGCGAAAGATACTTCTTGTCATTGATATGCAGAATGACTTTATTGATGCCGCCCTTGGCACAGAAGAAGCTGTGTCAATAGTGGAGACGGTCAAAGATAAAATCCGTGCCTATCCGGCAGAGGATATATATGCTACCATGGATACACACGGTGAGAACTACATGGACACACAGGAAGGGAAGAATCTTCCCGTAAAGCACTGTATCAGGGGAACGGAAGGCTGGCAGATCCGGCCTGACATTGCAGAACTCCTTACAGGCGCTCATATCTACGAAAAGCCAACCTTCGGCAGCACGGCTCTGGCGGCTGACTTAAAGGCCCTGTCGGACAAAGAAGAGATTGAGATCGAATTAGTAGGACTCTGCACCGATATCTGTGTTGTCTCCAATGCCCTGCTTCTTAAAGCATACATGCCGGAAGTAAAGATATCAGCGGACGCAGCCTGCTGCGCCGGGGTTACACCTGACAATCATCTTGCTGCTCTTAAGACCATGCAGTCCTGTCAGATTCATGTGACAAACCTGTAATAACAGATAAAGACAACGAATGAGGTGACATTTATGATACAGTACCGACTGGTTCAGAAAACAAAGGTTATAGAAGGACCCGGCTGCATAGAGCTGCTGCCGCAGCTTTGCCGGGAAAACGGTTTTGAAAAGCCTTTCCTTGTCTTCGATCAGGGTATTGCCAGGGCGGGAATAGCCGGGAAAATCACCGGCATCCTGGAAAAAGCGGGAATAGCTTACGCTTCCTATGACCGGATCACACCGGATCCTACCAGCGACCTGGTTGAAGAGGGTGCCGCTTTATGCAGGGAAGCCGGCTGTGACTCTCTCATCGCCATCGGAGGCGGCAGCACTATGGACGCAGCCAAGGGAATCAACATCATGCGGGTCAATCAGGGAAGGATCCTTGACTTCGTAGGACATGAGGACCGTATGCTCCCCGCAGGAAGCCTGATCTGCATCCCGACTACAGCCGGGACCGGCAGCGAACTATCCAACTGGATCGTAATCACTGACCTTACAAAAGGAGACAAGCATCCGATTGATGTACGTAACTCCATGAGCGAATATGCCCTGCTGGATCCCGGACTGACCACAGGCCTTCCCTCTCATATCACGGCGGAAACCGGTCTGGATGTATTCTCCCATGCCTTTGAAGCCTACACATCTTCAAAATGCAGCCCCCTGACAGACCTGCTCTGTGAAAAAGTCATGGAAGAGGTTATCCGGTGGCTTCCCCTGGCCGTAACCGACGGAAACAATCTTGAGGCAAGAGAAAGAATGATGGTATGCGCCTCCTATGGCGGCTTCCTTCTGATAGACTGTCTCGTTCATATAGGCCACTGCATAGCGCATGAAATCGGCGCGCGCTTCCACATCCCCCACGGTGCAGCCTGTGCCTATGCTTTTCCCGAGATGGTCCGCCATACCGCATATGCCAGAACCGAAAAGATCCGTTACACGGGCCGGCTCCTGGGCGCCAGATTTTCCGGAAATGAGACCCCCGGGGAAGTTGCGGAAAAAACCATCGCTGCCTACAGGGCATTCCGTGATATCAGTGTAGGTCTCAGTCCCATTTCATCTTATGAACCTGACCTTGGTAAGGTAAACCTGGAAATGGCAGAGCATATATTCAAAGATCCCATCACGGCGCTGACGCCGACAAAGACCACTGTGGAAGATATTTTTATCATGCTCTATCACATTTTCACCGAAGGACATTAAAAGCAGAAAAACAACAAGCCTTTCCGGCAGGATCACCGCCGGAAAGGCTTTTCTCATTTCAAAGCTTATTTTTTCTCTACTTATTGCCGATACGGATTACGACCACAGGCAATAGTTGGAAGCAACCCAGTCCACGCCTTCCCTGATGTAGAGTCTGGCGTCGTCCGGATTGTCCACAGTCCAGACAACCATGGATATGCCCGCCTTCTTTATTCTCCGGATATCCGAGAGCTTATTGGCCTTACCCTGGATCGACAGGTTGATTCCATGCTCCTTATACCAGGAAAGATCCAGGTCCCTGGTCTTCTTCACAAGATGATAAAGGCTTACATTGTCTGCCCCTTCTTCCCTTGCCACCCTCTGCATCCCGATCAGGGAATTGAGATTGAAGGAAACAAAGATTACCGGGGCATCGCCCATAATCTCCTTGACCTGGCAGATGATATCGCTTAAATAATCATCATCCAGCGGCTCTTCCACGTTCCAGTTGTCCTTGAGTTCCATCATGGGAACCATGCCTGAATCCCTGCAGATGACCAGATACTCCGACAGGAGGGGAACATACTGGGCTTTCGGGTCGTCTTCATATTGATCGGACTGATTTCCGCCAATTATGGGAATCTGTTTCAGCACATTGTAAGTAACATCTTTTACCAGGATATCCTGATCGCACATTCTTCTGAGACTTGCATCATGCATGAGGACCAGCTTATTGTCCTTGGTCCGGCGAATGTCCGTCTCCATAGCCTGAAATCTCAGATCTCCGGCCATCTCAAATGCCCTGACCGTATTCTCCGGCGCCTCGCCGGAAAGGCCTCTGTGTGCCACATACTGTGTCGTCTCTCTCTTAAGGGGAATCTGTGTCCGAAGTCTGTCAGCTCTCATGTTTCTGAAGGGCCTCTTCCATGCATCGTCCAGTTTCCCGGCCCAGGATTTTAATTTCTTTTTCATAGGCTGTCATCTGTCTCCTTATCTTCTGAAATCAAAGGATAAGCATATCCCTTTCTCAGCATAAGATACCACAGCCGGTCAAAGATGTAAATGCAGAGAAAGCATGGCCGAAGCCGTTTGCTTTTCATATGGGCCTGACATATAATAAATAACAGCAGGAACTTAACAGTATGAAAAATGCAGATCCGAAAGGAAGATGAATGAATCAGCAGACCATTGATTATTATAACCTTAATGCCCGGGACTTTGCCGATTCCACCTTTGAAGCGGATATGAGTAAATGCCGGGACCGCTTTCTCAACTATCTGCAGCCGGGACAGAAAATCCTGGATGCCGGCTGTGGCAGCGGCAGAGACACGGCTGCATTTCTGGAGGCAGGTTATGAGACGGAGGCTTTCGATGCTTCAGAAGCCCTGTGCCGGATCGCTTCTGAAAAAACGGGCATCCGGGTAAAGCAGCTTTGCTTTGAAGACCTTTCAGGCCAGGAAATCTATGACGGCATCTGGGCCTGTGCATCCCTGCTGCATGTGGCGGCGGCGGATCTTCCGGATGTGCTGGGCAGGATTTACCGGCTGCTGAAAGAAGGCGGCATCTTCTATGCTTCCTTTAAAAAAGGGGAGGGAGAACGGACCAAAGGCGACCGTTATTTTCACGACCTGACAGAGGAAAAATGCCGGACACTGGCTCAAAATGCCGGTTTTACGGTAAAAGAGGTATTTATCACGGAAGACGTACGTCAGGGGCGAAGCTGCGAAAAATGGGTCAATATAATAGCTAAAAAGAATCAGAGGTAGATATGGATAAGATTGTAAATTATAAAGAAGAAACTGTAATCATTCAAAACGGGACACATCAGCTTTACGGCATTCTGACCGTTCCGGAAGATTTTCCGTCATCAGGAGCTGCTTCCTTTCCCCTGATCATCGGCTGTCACGGTTTTGACGGAACTTACAAAAGCAAACTTGATTATGCACAGTATATGGCCCGGGGAGGGGCTGCCTTCTATGCCTTCGATTTCTACGGCGGAGGCAGGGAAACCATGAGCGGAGGCACTATGGAAGAAATGTCGGTCCTGACCGAAGCGGATGATCTGCTGGCTGTGATCAGGCATTTCCGGGAAGATCCCCGCATTGACGCCGGCCGTATCGCACTGTGGGGGCACAGCCAGGGCGGATATGTGGCAAGCTATGTGGCCGGGACCCGGCCTGAGCTGGTCAACAGCATGATTCTTCTCTACCCGGCTTATGTGATCCGGGATCATGTCAGGAGCATACAGGAAAAAGAAGGCTCTATTCCCGAATACTACGAGCAGTGGGACTGCAGGCTGGGAAAAATCTACGGGGAGGATGTCCTTTCCCATGACATCTATGAAGTAATTTCACATTTTTCCGGAAATGTTTTACTGGTCCATGGAGAGCAGGATGATATGGTTCCCATCTCTTACTCGGAAAAAGCCATAGAAATCTTTCCCAACGTCCGCTGGTATTGGATGGCCGGTGCCGGCCACGGCTTTGAAGGAGAGGACCGGGAGAAAATGAAAGAGCTTGCTGCAGACTTTCTCAAAGACATAAGCTTTATGTAATGAGACTGGACATTGATCCTGACAGAAAAGTAAGGAGGAAAAAATACTATGTTGGAAATCGGAACAAAAGCGCCCGACTTTACCCTGCCGGACCAGAACGGAGAAATGAAAAGCTTAAGTGATTATCTTGGAAAGAAAGTCATTCTCTACTTTTATCCCAGGGATATGACCGCAGGCTGCACGAAGCAGGCATGCGCATTTGGCGAGCTTTACCCTCAGTTTCTGGAAAAAGGAGCTGTAGTACTCGGCGTCAGCAAAGACACTGTCGCATCCCACAAAAGATTCGAAGAAAAATACGGCCTTCCTTTTACCCTTCTGTCCGATACGGAAAAAGAGGTCATACAGGCCTATGATGTGTGGAAGGAAAAGAAACTTTACGGAAAAGTATCCATGGGCGTAGTGAGATCCACCTATCTGATCGATGAAGAAGGAATCATCATAAAAGCCTTCGGAAAAGTAAAGGCCGCAGACAATCCGGCACAGATGCTGGATGAACTGTCATGAGGATCATTATATCCCCCGCTAAAAAAATGCGGGTTGACAGGGATTCCTTCACCTGCACCCGGATTCCGGTATACTCCGACAGGGCTCAGGTCCTGAAAGAATGGATCCGGGGACTTTACTATGAGCAGCAGAAAAAACTCTGGGCCTGCAGCGACAAGATTGCGGCTGAAAACTCGGACCGCTTTGCTCATATGGACCTTAATAAAAACCTGACGCCGGCCCTCCTGGCCTACGACGGCATTCAGTACACCTACATGGCACCGGCAGTCTTTGAAGACGGACAATTTGACTATGTGGAAGAACATCTCCGGATCCTTTCCGGTTTCTACGGCGTGGTCAGACCTTTAGACGGTGTAGTTCCCTACCGGCTGGAAATGCAGGCCAGGTGGACAGAAGCGGAAGCAGGAGAAGCCCTTGCAGGGCATAAAAACCTTTACAGTTTCTGGGGAGATGCCATCTACAGAGAAGTGATGGATGAGAGCCGGATTCTGATCAATCTGGCATCCAAAGAATACTCCCGCTGCGTAGAAAAATATCTTCAGCCGGAAGACCGTTTCATCAGCTGTGTCTTTGGAGAGCTTTCCGGAGGCAGGGTTGTCCAGAAGGGCGTCTACGCCAAAATGGCCAGAGGTGAGATGGTCCGCTTCATGGCAGGGATCCACGCCGAAAAGCCGGAACAGATCAAAGATTTTGACTGGAGCGGCTACTGCTATGATCCCGGGCGTTCAACGGATACTGAATACATTTTCATTCGGGAAAGAGGAAAATAATGGGACATTTCTACTTTATCAGACACGGACAAACCACATGGAACATAGAGAATAAAATCTGCGGAGCCACAGACGTCCCTCTGACAGAATCGGGCCGCCGGCAGGCCATGGAGGCCGGACAGCAGATTCTTAAGGAAGGCATCAAAGCCGATCTGATCCTGCACTCTCCTCTGATCAGGGCCAGAGAGACTGCTGAACATATTTCCGCTGCCACCGGTATACCCATCCGGGTGGAGAACCGCCTGATCGAGCAGAATTTCGGCAGCTGGGAGGGAAAGCCAAGAGCATCACAGGATTTTAAAAAATCAAAAGAAACATTTGCCAACAGCAACGTATCCGGCGAATCCCATCTGCGTCTGGCCCAGCGGATCTACAATCTGCTGGATGAAATCAAAGAAGATTCGGACAAGACTTATATTCTGGTAGCCCATAACGCCGTCTCCCGGTCGGTCCATTCCTACTTTCATGACATGACCAACTACGAATATGCCAATTTCCGGGTCGGCAACTGCCAGATTGTCAGATATGATTTCGACTGAAAAGGTGAATTATGAAAAAAAATCAGATTATACAGATCTATGGCACAGACTATAAAAATAATACAGTCGTACTTCTTGAGGAAGCGGATCTGGCCTCCCATATTCCTTCAAAAAATGCACGGATCGCCATCAAGCCCAACCTGGTCTCTCCGACCCCTGCATCCTATGGTGCCACTACACATCCGGAAGTCATCGCCGGTATAATTGAGTATCTTAAAGATCATGATTTTCACAATCTGGTCATCATGGAAAGTTCCTGGGTGGGGGATAAAACCGAAGATGCTTTCCTGGTATGCGGATATCAGGACTTATCAGACCGCTATCAGGTACCTTTGATCGATCTGCAGAAGGCAGAATCCGTAAAAAGGGACTGCTCGGGAATGAAACTGTCCATCTGCAAGCCTGCTCTGGATGCCGATTTTCTGATCAATGTGCCTGTATTGAAAGGGCATTGCCAGACCAGGATTACCTGTGCTCTCAAAAACATGAAGGGACTGATTCCCAACCGGGAAAAAAGAAGATTCCACTCCATGGGTCTTCATAAACCCATTGCCCATCTGAACACGGAAATCCGGCA
The DNA here is from genome assembly GCA_017434385.1 of Eubacterium sp. Lineage (GTDB taxonomy): Bacteria > Bacillota > Clostridia > Lachnospirales > Lachnospiraceae > Anaerobutyricum. The sequence goes on along the minus strand of JAFRFJ010000006.1, from coordinate 26,243 downwards.
GGATTTCATTGTGATCGACCATATCTGCGGCGATCTGGACTTTGAGGACGGGGGACATCCGGTAGTCAGGAACTGCATTATGGCAGCCTGCGATCCGGTACTGACAGATGCCCTGGTATGCAGGATGCTCCATTATGATTTGGAAGATGTTCCCTATGTCAATCTGGCACAAAGTCTGGGGGTAGGAAGCGCAGATCTTGACGAAGCAGACATTTACAAAATCCCCTCTGAATCAGACCGGGACAAAAAAACAGATTCCCTTCCCCTACCCAAAAAAGCGGTGCTGGTGGAAGACGCCGTGGAAGAAGTGGAATCCTGCAGTGCCTGTTACGGCGCCCTGATTCCCGCCCTCTCAAGGCTTCGGGAAGAAAGATTATTTGACCGGCTTAACGAAAAAATCTGTATCGGACAAGGTTTCAGAGGAAAAAGCGGAAAACTTGGTGTGGGGGACTGTACCCGGCTCTTTAACCGGTCGGTACCGGGCTGTCCTCCTTCCGAAGAAGACATCTATGAATCATTAAAAGCATTTTTGAAAAATGTGTGAATTATACCTCAGGTTTAATGACAAACCCTTCCATAAATGATATATTGGAAAAAATACAGGGCCGCAGAAGGTCCGGAAAGGAAAGGTAAGACAATGAAAACACTCGTCAATGCAAAACACAATTATATACTGTCATGCCTTAAACCGGCCGGAACATGTGGAACTGTATGGGCATCTGCCCTTATGCATTATTCTGATACTGTGTCACAGTAAAAGTGAAATAATCAGGTATCATGTCTGCTGCAAAACATACCGCTTGTCCCGGACGACAGGCGGTTTTTTGTGCTATCACAAATTATTCGACATTATTTATTATTTTGTCTTAAAAGTAATTTTTTCTTAAAAAGACATTTTACAGTAGACCATGACGATCAGCATAAGGAGGTGCATTATCATGAGAATGCCATACATAGACATTGCTGCAACAGGCCGGAACATTGACAGGCTCAGGATTGCATCCGGCATGTCGGTAAGAGATGTGCAGCAGATATTCGGTTTTTCAACCCCCCAGGCCATCTACAAGTGGATCCGGGGCAGGACCTTGCCGTCCATTGACAACCTGGTTGTACTGGCATCCGTCTTCGATGTTACGATGGACGAAATCATTGTAATTGAAACATTTACAAGAAAGGCAGGATAAAAAAGGAGCAGGAGAATAATCTCCCGCTCCTCTTTTCATTATGATTATGAATGTAACTCTTATCAGTCGTCCTCATAGGCTCTGTTAGCCTGCAGCCACTTAATGGCATAAGAGCATACCGCATCTACCCGGATGCCTCTTACCTCAGCCTCTGCAACAGTCTTTTCTACCAGTCGGTCTGCCAGCCCTTTATTTCTGTAGACCGGTTCAACCCAGGTATGTTCAATACGCCATGCGTCATTTTTAGCTGAATACTCACAGACTCCTACCAGAGACTTGTCCAGATAGGCCGCCGTCCTGGTTTTGACAGGTTCAAAGACAATCCGGATCCTTGCGTAATCATCGGGATCTTTCGACTCCCCTTCCTTCTCGGGGAAGAAGGACATCTCATCATCCGATACCTTTACCGGAACCGACAGATGACGGCAATAAGCCAGAATATACTCTTTTACATATTCATTAGGCCGGTCGATGGAAAAATACATTCCGCCGCAGGTATCATGTATATGCAAAACTACATTGAAATTCTGTAAAATATAATGTTTCAGATTCGCTGCCTGTATAAAATCCATATATTAATCCTCCCTCTCGGTGATAAAAATCCTGTCATACAAAAACATTTTATCACTCACACCTGAGAGAAACAATAAAAAGATTACAAATCGTATTCATTATGCGCCGGGCATTCTATACGCAGAATATTCCCGCAGCCCTTTCCAATTCATCTCTGATGGAGATACTCTGGGGACATGCCTCCTCGCACAATCCGCATTTAATACACTGATCCGCCCTTGCCTTTCCCTGTCCCCGGGCGATAAATGATTCTTTTCCCGCTGCAAAGGGAAGGTTTTCATAAAGAATATACAAATTCAGGGCTTCAAATGTCTGAGGTATACCTATATTCTGCGGACAGACTTTGGTACAGTAATTACAGCTTGTACAGGGAACGATGGGCATCTTAGCCAGTACTTCTCTTGCTTCCTCTATTACCCGGCTTTCTTCCTGGTCAAGAGGCCGGAAATCTTTCATGTAAGACAGATTATCCTTCATCTGTTCTACATTGCTCATTCCGGAAAGAACCGCCAAGACACCGTCAAGACTTGCCGCAAAGCGAATTGCCCATGATGCACAGGACATGTCCGGCGATGCCTCTTCCAGTATTTTTTTCACTGAAGCCGGCGGATTCGCCAGCAGGCCTCCCTTAATGGGCTCCATGACCACAATCTGCTTGCCATGCTTTCTGGCTACTTCATAATTACCATGAGACATGATGGCCGGGTCTTCCCAGTCCGCATAGTTAATCTGCAGCTGAACAAAATCTACCTCCGGATGCTTAGTCAGTATTTCATCCAGTTCCTCCGGTGTTGAATGGAAAGAGAAACCTACATTCCTGATCAACCCTTCTTTTTTCTTTTCATTAACAAATGTCCACAAATCAAATTTGTCAAAGATTTCCGTTCTGGGAGATCCCAGATTATGGAGAAGATAGTAATCAATATAACCTGTCTGCAGCAGATTAAGAGATGATTCAAACTGTGCAATGGCATCTTCCCTTGTTTCACATTCAATCCATGCCGCAAGTTTGGTCGCGATGGTATAGCTTTCCCTTGGATATCGTTCCACCAGTGCCTGACGGATTACGTCCTCGGACCAGTTGTATGCCCAGGCGGTATCAAAATATGTAAATCCTGCATCCATAAAAAGATCTACCATTTCTTTTACCTGTTCTACATCGATCGGACAGACTGTTTCACTGTTAGGATCAGCACCTTCCAGCTTGGGCAATCGCATCAGACCAAAACCGAGCTTCTTATTTTCTTTCATTCCTTTCCTACCCCTTCTTTCTTGCCAATACATTAGATTCAAATATATAGATATTTACTTTTCTCCTTGTTCTTTCGTCTCTTCCGCTTCTTCCTCTGCCTTCTTTCCATACTGCAGAGCCATCTCCAGAGATTTCTTCTCCTCTTCGGACAGAGCTGTTTCACAGTTTCCTTCTTTAATTTCTTTCAGATATACATGACATCCCGCACGATTATGGATTACATCTATCAGAAATCCGTTATCACTGCTGTTAAGCAGAGTAAGCGCGAAACTTATGCTGCCGCCATTATAGGCATTTTGCAGATTGAAGGCATCATAGTAATAGATGCCAATTTTGTTATAACTTCTCCTTACCATATCATATATGATTTCAATCTGATCATCGTTATCTTTCTGATTCACCTTAAGCTCATCAATTTCCCGAAAACGCTTGTAAATAGTATATTCCAGATTCTTGCCGGTCTCTCCGGTCATAAACTCCATATACCTTTTTCTCATTTTCAGATAATCAAGAAGCATAAAGAAAATAGTTATGGCAAGTGCGACTGTGATGATCGATACAAAAATGATAAATGTATCAATTTTCATATTGAAAAAGGTGAGTATGCCGCTATTATTCATAATCTTTTGTCTCCTGCTGTATGTAATCTTTTAAATCATGTTTACATGGTATCAGTTTTCTCTTACTCTCTGATGCTTTGAATCATATCTATGATTCTTTCAAGCTCTTCAAGAGAGTAATAATCGATTTCTATACGTCCTTTGTTGTTTTTCCTGTTTTTTATTGCTACCTTTGTACCGATTATTTCCTTCAGGCGTTCCTCAAAGAAATGAACCATATCATCACCGGGAGACGAAGAATTAGTAATATTTTCCAATTCTTCTTCTTTCTTTTCCTGATCCCTGATAACTGTCTTTACCAGTCTTTCAACTTCGCGGACACTCAGGTTCTTCTTGACAATCTCAACAGCTGTACTGTACTGAAGATCAGGATCTTCGATAGCCAGCAGCGCCCTTCCGTGACCCCCAGTCAGAAGATTATCCATGATCATTTCACTTACACGATTATCCAGTTTTAACAGCCGCATAGTATTTGTTACTGCTGTTCTGCTCTTAGACACACTGCCGGCAATCTGATCCTGGGTCAGACCAAACTCCTGCTGTAATCTCTCATATGCCTTTGCCTCTTCGATGATATTCAGATCTTCCCTCTGCACATTTTCAATCAGGGAGATCTTCAGTGTTTCCTCGTCATCATATTCTCTTATAATGACGGGAATTTTTTTAAGACCTGCTTTTTTACAGGCTCTCCACCGCCTTTCACCCGCAATGATCTCGTAATAATCGTTGTTTTTCTTAACGATAATGGGATTGATCAGTCCATGGTTTTTTATGGAATCCGCAAGTTCATCCAGGCCTTCTTCATCAAATTGTTTTCTGGGCTGATCCCGGTTCGGTTCAATCAAATTGATGTTGATCATCTGATCACTCTTTTTTGCAGCTTCTTTTTTCTTCCCAGTACTCTTAACTGTTTCTTTTTTCTCTTCAACCTCTACATTACTTTCTTTTGGAATCAAGATATCAAGGCCTCTCCCCAGTCCTTTTTTTCTTGCCATGAGTTTGTTTCCCCCTGTATTTTGAATTTATTTTGAATTATTTTACATTTATTTACATTAAATTACATTATTTACCAGTTTTATTCTTCTTCTTTTAATATTACTTCTTCCGCCAGTAAATGATATGCTTCAGCTCCGGTTGATCTCTTGTCATAGAGGTTAATTGGAAGACCATGGCTGGGTGCTTCTGCAAGTCTTACATTTCTTGGTATAATAGTTTTATAGATGCTCTGTTTGAGGTTATCCTTCACATTTTCTACTACCTGAAGAGAGAGATTTGTCCTGGCATCATACATAGTGAATACAATTCCTTCTATATATAAAGAAGGATTCAGATTCTTTCGAATCATCTCAATTGTATGAATCAATTGTGATAATCCATCCAATGCATAGAATTCACATTGAATCGGCACAAGTACACTATCTGCTGCTGTCATTGCATTAACTGTTAACATGCCTAGTGCCGGAGGACAATCAACTACAATAAAATCATATTCATCTCTGATGTCTTTAATCTTCTCTTTAAGAATATACTGCATATTTGTCTGTGTAATCAGTTCAATCTCGGCTCCGGCAAGGTTCATATTAGCCGGTATCAGATCAAGACAGTCAAAGCAATGCTCCACTTTATGAATTGCTTCCCGAATATCTATTTCATCTCGAAACACTTCATAGAGAGTGTTTTCCATCTCGTTCTTCTCGAATCCTAATCCACTGGTTGTATTTCCCTGGGAGTCCATGTCAATCAGAAGAACCTTTTTTCCACGTTCTGCCAAACATGCTGCCAGATTAATGGCCGTGGTAGTTTTACCTACACCGCCTTTCTGGTTTGCAATTGCTATCATTCGATTCATTTTATTCATCCTTTCTTGTAACACCATTTCTATCATAAAATAAAATCACACTAATTTCAATATACATATCAATGTTTCACGTGAAACATTGATATGTATTTCTATATGATTCTTCTATAATTCTTTTAAAGATATGTTTCACGTGAAACATAATCAAAATATTCTTTAAAAACAAAAAAGGAGGATGTTTCACGTGAAACATCCTCCTTAGTATCTGAAGTTTATCTAAATATAATTACATCTGTTCAGGACACTCAATTCCAAGAAGACTTAATGCATCTTTAATTACCTTCATTGTAAGCTCTACAACTTTAAGCCTTGCTTTCTTTAAGTTTTCATCATCAACGTTTATTTGGCATTCATGATAAAACTTATTGAAATGCTGTGCTGCAGACATTGCAAACCGGGAAATCATAAAAGGTTCAAATTTTTCTGAAGCATCATATATAATTCCTGGATAACGCATTAAATCCTTCAAAAGGTCCATAGTATATTCATCTGTGAGAAGATCATAATGTATAGCTCCATCAAGATCTACAGTACCTGCTTTTCTGAATACACTTGCACATCTTGCATATGTATATTGAACATATGGTCCTGTTTCTCCTTCAAAATTAAGAATTTTATCCCAGTTAAATATAACATCCTTTATTCTTTGATTATAAAGGTCGTTAAAGATAATAGCTCCGACACCAACCTGTCTTGCAACAGTTTCTTTGTCCAGAAGTTCAGGGTTCTTTTCATTGATTGTTTCATAAATCTTATTTATAGATTCATGTAGAATTTCTTCAGCGTAGATTACATTACCACTTCTTGTTGACAGCTTACCGCCTTCCATACTTACAAGCCCATAGGGAATATGTGTGAGATTCTTTGACCATTCATATCCCATAAGTTCAAGAACTTTGAATACCTGTGCAAAGTGAAGTTTTTGTTCTAATCCTGTTACATACAGACACTTTTCGAAGTCATAAGTATTCTTTCTGTACATGGCTGCAGCGAGATCCCTTGTAGCATATATACTGCTTCCGTCCTTCTTCATGATCAGGCATGGTGCCATATCATATTCGTCTAGAGGAACGATGAAGGCTCCTTCACTTTCCTCCAGAAGTCCCTTTTCTTGAAGTTGTTTTACAACATCCTCAGTTTTATCTCTGTAGAAGCTTTCACCCGTATAATGATCAAACTCTATACCAAGTAATTTATAAATTCTTTTATATTCTACAAGGCTGATATCCTTGAACCATTGCCATATTGACAGAGCTTCTTCATCACCTTGTTCCATCTTTACAAACCATTCTCTTGCTTCATCATTAAGAGAAGGATCCTTCTCTGCTTCCTGATGGAACTTTACGTAGATTTCCATTAAGGCATCAATACCTTTTTCTTCTACTTCTTCTTTAGATCCCCACTTTTTATAGGCGACAATCAGTTTTCCGAACTGGGTACCCCAGTCACCGAGATGATTGATTCTCTCAACATGATATCCCAGTTTTTTAAATATTTTATAAAGAGAATTTCCTATAATAGTAGTTCTCAAATGTCCAACATGGAAATTCTTAGCAACATTAGGAGAGGAGTAGTCAATACATACTGTTTTTCCTTCTCCTATTTTGGAAGATCCGTAGGAATCTGTATCTATGGTATCAATCATACTCTTAACATAAGATTCCTTTTTAAGATAGAAATTAACGTATCCGCCTACCTGGACGACTTGATCAAACAAGTCCTGGCTTTCATCATTAATAGATGCTGCAAGGTCTTCAGCTATCATATTTGGTGCTTTTCTGTATACCTTTGCAAGTCTGAAACAGGGAAATGCATAATCACCCATTTCACTTTTCTTCGGAATTTCCAGAAGCTTTTCAATATCATCCCTGCCAAGCTGTTCAATTTTCCGGTCCAGTGTATCAATAATCAGCTGTTTCATCTTTATTTAACTCCCATTTCTTTCCTGTCTTTACTTATTTTGCTGCTCTGGATATTTCATAGGATATTTTTACAGTATCCAGGCCTTTCTTTTCACTGACATAGCTTAAGCTTATAAGAATAGATGACTCTTCAACGTATCCCTCAATCAGTATCATAGCTGCCTGTTCATTTTCATTTGCAGCGCATTCAATATTATAGAGAATCTGTCTTATAAGACTTTCATTCACATCAATATCAAGTTCTATATTATGATCATTAAACTCAATCAGGATTTCAGGCAGACTATCCGTTAATCTGCAGTAATCAGATATATTATACAGATTTCTAATCATCTGAGGATATACCTGGTATTTCTGGAAATAATCATATTGATATTTTTGAATATATTTTTCTTCCTGATCTTCATATTCATTTTTATCAATATTAGTTTTTTCCTTTTCTTCCCCCTCCTCATACGATTCTGATTCGTACTCTGATTCGAACTCAGAATCATGTTCAACCGTATCTGCTTCTTCGAGGGATGTTTCAAATTCGGATTCCCCTGATTCTCTGTCTTTCTCAAGAAGTTTATCAACGTCTCTTAAGAAATCCATGATTTCCTTCATACGATTCTCAAGCAGGGTCATCTCATCCTGAATTCTGTTATAGTTGGTGTTCATAAGCTTTTCTTTTTCGTCCTTCTGCTTTTCCTTTATTCCGGAAATACTCAGTGGAGAGAAATACTTTCTGACATCGCCTTTTTCCATATTAGGAAAGAGTGCCTTATCTTTCTGATCCATTTCCATGCGAATCTGAATTGCTTCAGCTTCCAGATTATCTTTCTTTTCAGACAGATATAAGTATTCATCCATCAGATGCTTTTTCAACTTCTGATGAAAATCCTCCATCCTTTCATCAAAATCAGAATGATGAATAAAAAGATCTATGTTATCCATATCATTCTCCTGTAAAAATGCTCGTCATAAATTCCTTTATCTAGGTCAATGGTTTTCTGGAAGGGATTCCCGCTTTTCTGGGATAAAGAGCAGGTGTTTTTTTTGTCTTTTTAATTTTGATCAGGACTCTGGACTCCCCCTGGGGAGTGAGCATAAACTCTCTGGTTTCCTCTACTTTCCAGCCTATTTTTTTCATGGATCCTTGAGCCAGTCTGATTTCTTCATCTGCCTTTTTTGATTTATAAGCGATGAAATATCCATCCTTTTTCAGAAAAGGTATACAGTACTCACTCAGTACATTAAGACCGGCTACTGCTCTTGATACGCAAAGATCGAACCTGCCCCTGTAAGAAGGATCATGTCCAAGATCTTCAGCTCTTGAGTGAATTGAATTTATTCCCTTAAGGCCGAGAGCTTCTGTTACATCATTTAAAAATTTTACTCTTTTTCCGAGAGAATCCACCAGAATAAAGTCTGTGTCAGGATAAAAAATTTTGAGAGGAATACCGGGAAAACCGGCACCTGTCCCTATATCTATACATTTAGATATATTATTCATATCTATAATAGAGGAACAGGAGAGACTGTCTATAAAATGTTTACGGATGACTTCTTCCTCATCAGTTATAGCTGTAAGGTTCATAACCTTATTCTTTTCTATAAGCATATCGTAATAGATGCTGAGCTGATCAATCTGTTCATCCCGGAATTCTATTCCGTTCTTCATGAACTCTGCGATCATTTTTTCTTTAAAAGTCATCTGCGGAAGCCTCTTTCTTTTCCCTGTATTTTCTCTGTTCAAGATAGATCAGGAGGACTGAAATATCTGCGGGTGATACGCCGGAGATTCTGGATGCCTGCCCTATGGAAGCAGGACGGATGGAAGAGAGTTTCTGCCTTGCTTCCATTCTGAGATTATGTATTTCTTCATAATCTATATCAGAAGGTATCTTTTTTCTCTCCATTTTCCTGAATTGTTCCACCTGTTTTTTCTGTCGGTTTATATATCCTTCGTATTTCAGATTGATATTAACCTGATCTATGATTTCCTCATCAAGAGGGATCCTTTCCGGATCCAGTTCTGCCAGTATTTCATAACTCAGTTCCGGGCGTCTTATCAAATCCGCAAGTGTGGAAGCTGATTTCAATGTAGTACTGTTATGTTCCCGAAGGAAGCTCTGTACCTTTTCATTCCCGCCCAGAACCGTATTCTTCAGACGGTCGATTTCCTGATTGATTTTTTCACATTTCTCTGTGAATTTATCATATCTATCTTTATCGATTAATCCTATTTCATATCCGATAGGTGTTAATCTGATATCGGCATTATCCTGTCTTAAAAGAAGTCTGTACTCAGCCCTGGATGTCATCATCCGATAAGGCTCCGTATTTACTTTTGTAATCAGGTCATCGATCAGGACACCAATATATGCCTGGGACCTGTCAAGGATCAGGGGGTCTTTCCCTGCAATTTTCCTTGCAGCATTTATTCCTGCAACCAATCCCTGGGCAGCCGCTTCTTCGTAGCCTGAGCTTCCGTTAAACTGTCCTCCGCTGAAAAGACCTTCTATCTTTTTAAACTCCAGAGAACTCTTTAACTGATTGGGATTAATACAATCATATTCAATCGCGTAAGCGTTTCGGATAATCTTTACATTCTCCAGCCCTATGACAGTTCGATACATATCATGCTGGACGTCTTCAGGAAGAGAACTGCTCATACCGCCGACATACATTTCGTTGGTGAATTCACCTTCAGGCTCAATGAAAAGCTGGTGGCGGTTCCTCTGGGCAAAGCGCACAACCTTGTCTTCAATAGAAGGACAGTAACGAGGGCCGGTTCCTTCAATAATTCCGCTGAAAAGAGGAGACCGGTCCAGATTTGCGCGAATGATCTCGTGGGTTTTTTCCGTAGTATATGTCAGCCAGCAGGATACCTGATCCCGTCTGATGTCTTCTTCTTTGTTGGTAAAACTGAAGGGAACAATCTTTTCATCCCCTTTTTGTTCTTCCATTACTTCAAAATTGATAGATCTTTTATCAATTCTGGCCGGAGTTCCTGTTTTAAAACGGAAGAGTTCTATTCCGTTTTCCTCCAGGGATTTGCTCAGATGATTAGCTGCCTGGAGACCATTGGGACCCGTGTGATGTATGACATCTCCGTAGAGACATCTTGCTTTCAGATAAGTACCTGTGGCAAGTACAACCGCTTTTGCATAATAAGTTGCTCCCGAATATGTCCTGACACCCTTGATTTTTCCTTCCTCTGTCAGGATTTCACTGACTTCTGCCTGGCGCAGAGTCAGATTATCCGTATTCTGTAAGGTATAACGCATGGTCTGGGAGTAGGAATCCTTATCCGCCTGGGCTCTTAGAGAGTGTACGGCTGGTCCCTTTGACCGGTTCAGCATTTTGGACTGGATATATGTTTTATCTATATTCTTTCCCATCTCTCCGCCCAGTGCGTCCACTTCCCTGACCAGATGTCCCTTGGAACTTCCTCCTATATTGGGATTACATGGCATAAGTGCCACACTGTTCATACTGATGGTAAATAAGATGGTTTCACAGCCGAGACGGGCACAGGCCAAAGCTGCCTCGCAGCCTGCATGGCCGGCACCAACAACGACTACATCATAGCTTTCTGCTATCCTGTTCATAGCTTTCCTCCGGTCAGCCTACTTTCCGGTGCAGAATCTGGAAAAGATTTCATCGATAATGTCTTCTCCCAGAGATTCACCGATCACAAGGCCGAGATGTTCGTAAGCATTGGTCATATCTATGGTAAAAAAATCTTCAGGCATCAGGTCTTCAATACTCTTCTCCAGACAGGAGAGAGCATTAAGGGTCTGATCCAGAGCATTTTTATGACGTTCATTTGTAATCACTATATCACTGTTTACATCTATCTGACCAGAAAACATGATATTTTTTATTTCATTCATCAGAATTTCCATACCGTCGCCATATTTGGCAGATATGGGAATCACCGGATCCCCGGGAAGAATATAAGGTCTGATATCCTTTTCATCCAGAAGACTTCTATGATCCAGATCCGACTTATTCATCAGAATAATTTTCTTTTTATTTCTGATCATTTCCAGTATATCCTTATCCTCCTCAGACAGAGGGACAGACTGGTCGGCTACGAAGAAAATCAGATCTGCTTTTTCTGTTTCCTTCCTTGCCCGGTCCACGCCGATTTTTTCAACAATGTCGGCCGTTTCCCGGATTCCTGCCGTATCTATAATATTTAAAGTTATTCCTTCTACAGTCACTGTTTCTTCCAGTGTATCTCTGGTGGTTCCTGCAATTTCAGACACAATTGCCCTTTCATTTCCAAGAAGATAATTCAGAAAAGAAGACTTTCCCACATTTGGCTTACCTACAATACAGGTGCTGATTCCTTCCCTGATCAGCCTTCCGTCCCTGAAGGATTCTGTCATCTTCCTGATTTTTTCCATCCAGGATCTGTTTTTTTGCGCGAGTTCTTCCGGATAACCGGTCAGGTCATAATAATCCGGATCATCCAGAGCTGATTCTATATAGGCAATCTGGTAAACAATCTCACTTCTGAGTTCTTTGATTTCCTCGGAAAGTTTTCCCTGAAGAAGCATAATGGAATTCTTTCTGGCCGATTCATTCTTTGATTCGATCAGATCCATGACTGCTTCCGCCTGAGATATATCTATCCTGCCGTTTAAAAAGGCTCTTTTGGTAAATTCTCCCGGCTCTGCCGGTCTGGCTCCTTTTTTTATGAGCAGGTCCAGAATCCTGTAAATAACATGGACTCCTCCGTGACAGTCTATTTCGGCTACATCCTCTCTGGTATAACTGTTGGGACCTTTCATGGCAAGCAGTATACACTCATCAATAATCTGGCCGTCCTCCCTGACAGTACCATAATATATTCTCTGATGTTCCAGATTATTCACATCCACATCTTTTTTAAAAGGATGAAAGACCGAGGCAATAATTGAAAATGTATCATCGCCGCTCATCCTTATAATGCCGATTCCGCTGTTGGACACCGGTGTGGCAATGGAAACGATCGTATCGGATTCTGTCCTCATACTGACACTCCTCCAAGGCAGAAGATTATCCTCTTAAAAATTGAAAAACAGGATGTTTAAAAATCCGGCTGAATTTTTAAACATCCTTTTTCTTCATTCAATCAATCTGCAGCTGCTTATTCTTCCGTGTTCTGACTTTTACTGTCATCGGAATGGCCATGCTTTTTGTTCTTCTTTAACATGACCACTACCTTACGATAAGGTTCTTCTCCCTCACTGCGTGTACATACATATCTGTCGTTCTGAAGCGCAGAGTGGATGACCCTTCTCTCATAAGGATTCATAGGCTCAAGGGCAATGGACTTCCTGTTTCTTCTTACTGTGGAAGCAATCTTCTTTGCAAGCTTCTCCAGTGTTGCTTTTCTTCTTTCACGGTAATTTTCCGTGTCAAGCTTTACCCTGATATACTCTTCATTCTCTTTATTGACAAAAAGGCTGATGAGATACTGGAGGGCATCAAGAGTCTGTCCCCTCTTGCCGATCAGAATACCCATATCGGGACCGGCAAGGTCTATGTTCATCACATTTTCTTCTTCTTTATAGTCAATCGTAACCTCTGTCTCAATCTTCATCGCCTGGAACAGATCGTTACAAAACTCCATCGTTCTTTCTTCCAGTGACTTTTTAAGTTTCACAAGGATTACAGCGGGCTTTACATTAAATATTCCCAGAAAACCTGTACTTCCTTCTTCTAATACTTCATATTCAAGCTTATCACTGGGAATGCCAAGCTCGATCGTTGCTTCCGTAATGGCGTCCTGAACGGTTTTTCCGCTGAACTTTCTGGATTCCATTATTTTTTACCTCCCTTGGTATTACCATGCTCTTTTTCGTATTTTGCAACACTGTATGCCCTTTGACTGATTTCTCCCAGTTTATCATGGTCTATAGAATCCAGCACGGAATAATAATCCTTACCGCCTGAACCCTGAATTGTCGGGGCTTTCAGATTCTTTGTATTGATATTGGCATAGTATGTCAATGATGTCTGAACAGGCGCTGACTTCGTATCATCAGAAGATACCGGATTGGTAACCTTACTCATGATTTTTTCGGTAACAGACTTTTTCCCTTTGGATTTCTTTTTCGCAGCCTTTTCCTGATTCTTTCGAATCATCTCATCAAGATCTGCATTTTCCATCATTTTGTTTATAACGATCTGCTGGATAAACTGGAATCCTGCGCTGGCTGTCCAGTAAAGTCCCAGACCTGCAGGCATGATCACACAGAAATACAGAGACATGGCCGGCATCATCCAGGTCATACTGCTGGTCATACTGGACGTAGTATCATTTCCCTGGTTCTGCTGAGGCATTGTCTTCATGGAAAGCCACTGGAACAATGCTGCCAGAATGGGGATGATCCAGTAAACAGAAGGACGCCATCCCGGTGTCTGTGTCACATTGATGCCCAGGGCAAATGTATTCATCTTTGTAATATGTGCCGAAACGTCTGCAATTGTATCGGCAGCAGACGGGAATGAAGAGGCAAGCTTTGTCCAGCCGCTTTTCCCGAAATAATTCATCACATCAATGAACTGATTGGCAGTTGCATCAGATCCGAGCTTTTTCACATATGCCTTGGGAAGCTCTTTTGCAATCTCATTGATTACGGAAATAGACTCCTTATTGATTCCGATGGCACTCACGATAGTCTGATACTGGGACTTAACATAAGGAATGTAAGCCGGTATCTTACGGATTACCTGATAGAGTGCCAGGAAAATAGGAAGCTGTACAAGGATCTGGGCGCATCCGCCGGTGGGAGAAGTACCGTACTTCTCATATACTTCCTGAATCTCCTGATTCTGCTTCTGGAGAGAAGCCTGATCTTTTCTGTTTTTGTACTTCTTCTGAATTTTGTTGATTTCAGGCTGCATTGCCTGACTCAATTTGGTAAACTTTTGCTGTTTGATCGTAAGAGGCAGCATAAACAGCCTCACGATAATCGTGAATATAATAATGCATATACCGATGTTCTGAATTCCCACTGCGTTAAGAGCATTGAAAATAAACTGCATTATATATCCGAGCAGAATAGCAATCCAGCCGATGATCGGCGTGGACGACTGGGTCAGTATCATAATTAACAGTCCTCCTTGATTTACGGAACCGGGTCGTATCCACCCTTTGAAAACGGATTGCACCGAATGATTCTCCACAGTGCGAGGAGACCTCCCTTGACGGCGCCATACTTTTCAATCGCCTCAATGGCATACTGGGAGCAGGTTGGCGTATAAACACAGGTTGACCTGCCCTTCAAAGGGGATAGATACTTCTGATAAAAACGAATTATTCTGACAAGAACTTTCTTCATTTCGAATCTTTGACCTTCAGTAAATGATGCAGCTTCAGCAAATGGAAAACATCATTTTCCATCGAATGATAGTTCATGCCCTTCGTCGAAGGACGCGCGACTATTACAATGTCATATCCGGACATGATCTTATCCTGATTCAGCCGGATCACCTCTCTGATCACCCTTGTGACCCTGTGGCGTACGACACTGTTTCCAACTTTTTTACTGACAGAAATCCCTACTCTGCTGCCCGGTCTGCTACTCTCCAGCACAATCATGACCAGACTGCGGTTTGCTTTGGACCGCCCCTGCCGGTAAACAGCCTGGAATTCCCGATTCTTCTTTAAAGACTCATATTTCTTTAACAATCTTTCTCACCTGCCAAATGAATGAGAAAAGAAAAGGCCACAAAACTGCGACCTATGCTGACAATTTATTTCTACCTTTTGCTCTTCTTCTTGCTAATACTTTTCTGCCGTTAGCTGTGCTCATTCTTTTTCTGAATCCGTGCTCTTTCTTTCTCTGACGCTTTTTAGGCTGGTATGTCATCTTCATAGCAGAAGCCACCTCCTTATCCAAAAATTTCTCTGTACTGCTGAAAAGGCATCATGTCTATTATATTTAAAAATGTATTTGCCGTCAAGAAATACTTTAATTATTTTAAATGAGCCATTTATGCACATTAATCCACCGTAAATCCACCACTTGTCCACATAATGTGTATAAAATGTTGATAACTGTCATTTTTATACACATTTATCCTTATTAATATATGTAATAACACGAAATTATGCACTGTCTCCTCTTGTTGAAATGTGGAATGATTTTTTACACATATATCCTGAAGCAGAGTCTCTTTATTTTACTCTCTTCTCTGATTATATGGAGCTGATTTTTATATTGAAAATTACGCTTTTCTGATATAATATTATAAGGTAACTCTTTTTTCTGAAACGGAGCATATAATAATGAAGGAATTAATTAAATCAAAATGGGATGAAATACTCCGGGTTCTTGTAGAGCAGAACGAAGTGTCGGAGGTAGCCATGACAACATGGATCAAACCTCTTGAACTTCTTTCCGTGGACAGAGACTCTGTCACCTTTTACGTAGTACAGGGAGCCAGGGGTATTGAGTTTATAAAACATAAATACTATGACCTTATCCTGGCCATGGCTATTGAACAGGTAACCGGAAAGAAGTATGACGTGCTTCTTACCGACTCCCTGTCCGGAAAGACAGAAGAGAAGAAACCTGCAGCCATTCCGGCAGCCAGTCAGGAATTCGCAAGCAACTTAAATCCCCGTTATACTTTTGATACATTTGTCGTAGGACCTACCAATAAGATGGCTCATGCAGTATCGGTGGCAGTTGCTGAATCACCCGGACTTTCTTATAATCCTCTTTTCCTCTACGGAGGTGCGGGACTTGGGAAAACCCACCTGATGCATTCAATCGCTCATCATATCATACAGATGCAGCCCAATCTTAGAGTACTGTATGTGACGTCCGAGAAGTTCACCAATGAGCTGATCGACTCCCTCAAGCACGACAAGAATAAAGAGTTCCGGGACAAATACCGCAACATTGATATTCTTCTTATCGATGATATACAGTTTATCATCGGAAAGGAAAGTACCCAGGAAGAGTTCTTCCATACTTTCAATGAGCTGCATGAGGCAAAAAAGCAGATTGTCATTTCTTCCGATAAGCATCCAAAGGAAATTGCCACACTGGAAGAGAGGCTTCGTTCCCGTTTTGAATGGGGAATCACGGTAGATATCCAGCCGCCGGACTATGAAACAAAAATGGCAATCCTTAATAAAAGGGCCGAGCTCGACCACCTGGATATCAGGAGTGACGTCATGGAATATGTTGCCAACAACATCAATTCCAATATCCGTGAGCTGGAAGGTGCCCTCAATAAGATCTGCGTATTTTCAAAGCTTGAAAACAAGCCCATTACTCTCGATCTTGCCGAGAAGGCTCTGAAAGACACCATTGAGAACCAGAGAGAAATCACACCTTCTTTCATTCTTGATACAGTTGCGGACCATTACAATATCACCGTAGAAGAGATACTTTCCAAGAAAAAGAACAAGGAAATCGCTCTTCCCAGACAAATCTGCATGTACCTTTGCAGAAAGTACACCAACGAATCTCTGCAAAATGTTGGCCGTATCCTGGGTAACCGTGACCACACCACTGTAATGCACGGCTTTGAAAAGATCGGGAAATCCATTGATACAGATGAGATTCTGAAAAACAACATTGAAATACTGACCAAGAAAATCAATCCTCCTGTATAAGAATCAGGAGGGAAAAGGAATCTGATTGATTATATATACCATATATATATAGGAAGATTCCTTTTTATTTTTGTTTTTCCCTTCCACAATATGACGGGGATTTCCTGTGGATTGGCTGTGGATAGAATTATGTAATAATTTTCCTGTGGATAAGCACCTCCTTTCAGGTATCTTTTCCACATAGGTTTACACAGGGTTATCCTTTCTGCAGACTTGCTGATATTGCCGTCTTTAAGACCTGTACACAGAATCCACAGCCCCTACTACTACTGCTACGGATTGTTTTATATTTATTTATACATTTCCCGTGTAAAGGAGTTATACACAATTATGAAAATTATTCTTCAGAAGAATCATTTAATGAACGCCATTAATATTGTTTCCCGTGCCATTGCTTCCAATTCCCCCATGGAAATTCTGGAATGTATCCTGGTGGAGACCACACCGGACGATGTCCGCCTGATTGCCAATGATACGGAGCTTGCTATTGAAACCCATATTCCCGCAATGATCGAAGTTCCGGGAAAGATTGCACTGAAAGCAAGGTTTTTTTCCGATGTGATCAGAAAGCTTCCTGACAGCGAGCTTGTAATTGAAACAGATGAAAAGGGAATGACCAGCATCACCTGTGAAAAGATTCATTTTAACATCGGTGGAATGACGGGAGATGATTTTTCAAGACTTCCCCAGGTGGAAAAAGACAAAAAGGTGGTAATGTCCCAGTTTGATTTTAAAGAGATGATTCGTCAGACCATTTTCTCCGTTTCAGATAATGCCAACAGCAGACTGATGACAGGCGAGCTTCTGAGTATCAGTGATAATGTTCTGACAGTGACTTCTCTGGACGGCCACAGGATTTCCGTCAGAAAGAAAGAACTCGCCGGTTCCAATGAGGATATGGAAGTAATCGTTCCCGGCAAGACCCTTTCCGAAGTCAGCAGAATACTGCCCGGAGAGGCTGAGGATGAAGTAAGTCTTTATGTGACCGAGAATCACATTTTATTTGAGTTTGAGCAGACAAAGGTTGTTTCCCGTCTTCTGGAAGGAAAGTTCTATAATATCACCCAGATGCTTTCTGCTGATTATGAGACAAAAGTCATTGTAAACAAGAATCAGTTCCATCAGTGTCTGGACCGGTCTACACTTTTTGTAAGAGATTCCTCCAGAAAACCGGTTATTATGAAGTTTGCGGGAGATCAGATGGATCTGACCATAGCATCCCAGTTCGGATCCATGAATGATCAGCTGCAGATTGTCAAGGAAGGGAAAGACCTGACCATAGGATTTGATCCCAAGTTCCTTGTTGATGCCCTTCGTGTAATTGATGATGAGGAAGTATCTCTTTATCTGATCAATCCCATCGCACCCTGTATCATCCGGAATGATGACGGAAGTTATTTCTACCTGATTCTTCCTATCAATGTCAACAATAATTATGCCTGATTAAAAAGAGGAATATAATGGATACACTTGTACTGAGAGATGATTATATCAAGCTTGGCCAGGCTTTAAAGGCAGCAGGCTATGTATCATCAGGAATCGATGCCAAAATCGTGATTACAGAAGGTCTGGTCAAGGTTAACGGAGAGACGGAAGTCCGCCGCGGGGCCAAGCTTTATGCCGGCGCAGTGGTAGAATACGACGGCCATACCCTGACCATCACGGATCATGAGGCCTGAAGCAGAGAGGAGAGACAGCTATGTTTGTCGAATCAATTGAATTATCTCATTACCGTAATATTGATTCGGCAAGAGTGGAATTTTCGCCGGGAATAAATATTTTTTTCGGGGATAATGCCCAGGGTAAGACGAATCTTCTGGAAGCAATATATATGTGCGGGACTTCCAGATCCCACAGGGGCAGCAAAGACCGCGAACTGATTGCTTTTGAAGAAGATGAAGCCCACATCCTTATGGAGTTTATGAAAAAGAAACTGTCCAGAAGGGTGGATGTACACCTGCGGCGTAACAAGTCAAAGGGAATTGCGGTGGACGGCAGTGTGATCCGCCGTTCCTCGGATCTGATGGGTCTTTTACCCATGGTTTTCTTTTCTCCCGAAGACCTGTCTATTATAAAAAACGGCCCTGCCGGAAGAAGGAAGTTCCTTGATATGGAAATGAGCCAGCTGGACAGAGCTTACCTTTCATCTCTGATCCAGTATAACAGGATCTTATCCGAAAGGAATCAGCTTTTAAAGCAGATTCAGGATCATCCCTCCCTGATCGAGACTCTGGACGGATGGGATATGCAGCTGGTGAAAAACGGATGTGACCTGATCAGGAAAAGGGAAAGGTTCGTCCGCTATATCAGTAAAGAGTCGGGCAGTATTCATCACGACCTGACCGGAGGCAGGGAAAAACTGCAGGTCACCTATGATAAAAATGTGGAAGAGGACGCATTTTATCGTATTGTAGAGGAAAACAGAAAAAAAGATATCATAAACGGTACGACATCGGCAGGTCCTCACAGGGACGATCTTAAGCTGACAGCCGACGGAATCGATATAAGAAGGTTCGGCTCCCAGGGACAGCAGCGCACTGCTGCTATTTCATTAAAGCTTTCGGAAATCAGGCTGATTGAAAATATGACCGGTGAGAAGCCGGTCCTTCTCCTGGATGATGTTCTTTCGGAGCTGGATTCCAACCGTCAGCACTGGCTTATGGACTCCATGAAGGATATACAGATCATGGTAACCTGTACGGGACTGGAGGAATTTATTAACCGCAGAATCAAGATGGACCGCCTTTTTAAAGTGGAAAAAGGCAGGATTGAATTTGTTAATAATTCCACAAATATTGGCTTAAAATGTTGAATAAGAGCATGAAAATATGGTATAATATTATAATAAATTAACCTGGAAAATGTCATGAACACGGTGTTTTTTGACATGAAATCATTAATTTACTCATAATTTGATGAGGTGAATATTGAATGAAGAAAAAGCAAAATAAGACCGGACAGGAATACGGTGCTGATCAGATTCAAATACTGGAAGGGTTGGAAGCTGTCCGGAAAAGACCAGGAATGTATATAGGCAGTACCTCATCAAAGGGTCTTCATCATCTGGTCTACGAGATCGTCGATAATTCGGTTGACGAAGCTCTTGCCGGCTATTGTAACAGAGTGGATGTCAAGATACATCCTGATAATTCTGTAACAGTCAGGGATAACGGAAGAGGTATCCCCGTCGGTATTAACCATAAAGCCGGACGTCCGGCAGTTGAGGTTGTATTTACAGTGCTGCATGCGGGCGGCAAGTTCGGCGGAGGAGGATATAAGGTATCCGGCGGACTGCACGGTGTGGGCGCTTCCGTTGTAAATGCCCTGTCTGAATGGCTGCAGGTGGATATATGGAATGACGGAAAGATATACCGGCAGAGATATGAGAGAGGTGCTGTCAAGACTCCTCTGGAGATTGTGGGTTATACAGAAAAAAGAGGTACGGAAGTAACATTTCTCCCCGATAAGCTGATCTTTGAAGAGACAGTCTTCGATTTCGATATATTAAGACAGAGACTCAGGGAAATGGCTTTCCTTACAAAAGGCCTCAAAATTACACTGACAGATGAGAGGGAAGAGGAACCCAGAAAGGTTACTTTCCATTATGAGGGCGGTATCCGTGAGTATGTCGAATACCTGAACCACAGCAGGGAGCCCCTCTACAAAGATGTTATTTACTGTGAAGGCACCAAGAGAGGCGTTGTCGTTGAAGTTGCCATGCAGCATAATGACAGCTACAACGAAGGTGTTTACTCATTTGTAAATAATATCAATACGCCTGAAGGCGGTACTCACCTGGTCGGCTTCCGGTCGGCTCTCACCAAGACATTTAATGATTATGCCAGAAAAGCAAGACTTTTAAAGGACAATGAACAGAACTTAAGCGGTGAGGATATCAGGGAAGGCATTGTTGCCATTATCAGTATTAAGATATCCGAACCCCAGTTTGAAGGACAGACCAAGCAGAAGCTGGGCAACTCAGAGGCAAGAAGAGCCGTGGAAAGTGTAGTGAGCGAACAGCTTACCTACTATCTGGAGCAGAATCCCTCTGTGGCAAAGCAGATCTGCGAGAAGGCCATCCTTGCCCAGAGAGCAAGAGAAGCTGCCAGAAAGGCAAGGGATTTTACAAGAAGAAAGTCCGCTCTGGAAACAATGAGTCTTCCCGGAAAGCTGGCTGACTGTTCCGATAAAGATCCTTCCAATTGTGAAATCTTCATCGTAGAGGGTGATTCCGCCGGCGGTTCCGCAAAGACGGCAAGAAGCCGGGCAACCCAGGCTATTCTTCCCCTTCGCGGAAAGATTCTGAATGTTGAGAAGGCAAGACCGGAAAGAATCCTCGGAAATGAGGAAATCCGGGCTATGATCACGGCCTTCGGCACGGGAATCCAGGATGATTTCAATATTGAACAGCTTCGCTATGATAAGATCATCATCATGACGGATGCCGATGTGGACGGAGCCCATATCGCCACTCTTCTTCTGACATTCTTATACAGGTTTATGCCGGAACTGATCCGTACAGGACATGTTTATCTGGCACAGCCGCCTCTCTTCAAGATAGAGAAGAATAAAAAGGTATGGTACGCTTATGACGATAATGAGCTGAATCAGATTCTTACGGAAATCGGAAGAGACGGAAATAATAAAATTCAGCGTTATAAGGGACTGGGAGAGATGGATGCTTCCCAGTTATGGGAGACTACCATGGATCCGGATCACAGAATCCTGCTCCGGGTCAACATGGATGATGACTCCGCTTCAGAGCTTGATCTTACATTTGACACCCTGATGGGCGACAAGGTGGAGCCAAGGAAGAAGTTTATTGAAGAAAATGCAAAATATGTCCAGAATCTTGATGTATAGAAACTATAGAAGCACACTCCCGGGGAGGCATGCATGAACGACAATACTATATTTGATAATGTCAATGAGATTGATCTGAAAAACACCATGGAAAAATCTTATATAGACTACGCCATGAGTGTCATCGTGTCCAGAGCGCTTCCTGATGTAAGGGACGGACTGAAGCCGGTTCAGAGAAGGATTCTTTATTCCATGATCGAACTGAACAACGGTCCGGATAAACCCCACAGAAAGTGTGCCCGTATCGTCGGTGATACCATGGGTAAATATCACCCCCACGGAGACAGTTCCATCTACGGGGCCCTGGTCAATCTGGCCCAGGAATGGTCTACCCGGTATCCTCTGGTAGACGGACACGGAAACTTTGGTTCCGTTGACGGGGACGGAGCGGCAGCCATGCGTTATACAGAGGCCCGCCTTTCCAGAATTTCCATGGAGATGACTGCAGATATCAATAAAGATACTGTGGACTTTGTCCCCAACTTTGATGAGACGGAGAGAGAGCCTTCCATTCTTCCTTCCCGCTACCCCAACCTGATGGTTAACGGGGCCCAGGGAATTGCCGTAGGTATGGCAACAAATATTCCTCCCCACAATTTAAGGGAAACCATTGATGGTGTCGTAACAATCATCGACAATCAGATCGAGGAGGACAGGGAGACAAGTATCGATGAGCTTCTACCTGTAATCCAGGGACCTGACTTCCCCACGGGAGCCATGATTCTCGGAAGAAGTGAAATAGAAAGAGCCTATCGTACGGGAAGAGGAAAAATCAAGGTAAGAGCGGTCACAGCCATCGAGCCTATGAAAAACGGCAAGCAGAGAATCATCGTCACAGAGCTTCCCTACATGGTCAATAAAGCCAGGCTGATAGAAAAAATCGCTTCCCTGGTCAGGGATAAAAGAATTGAAGGAATCACGGACCTTCGTGATGAGTCAGACCGTCAGGGTATGAGAATCTGTATAGAACTGCGCAAGGATGTGAATCCCAATGTCATCCTGAATCAGCTTTTCAAGCACACACAGATGCAGGATACATTTGGCGTCATTATGCTGGCTCTGGTGGACAATCAGCCGAAGATCATGAATCTCAAAGAGATTCTGACATATTATCTTGACCACCAGAAGGAAGTTGTCACCAGAAGGACCAGATACGAATTAAATAAGGCAAAAGAACGTGCTCATATTTTAGAAGGACTTCTGAAAGCTCTTGATTTTATCGATGAAGTAATTCACATTATCAGGGCATCCGAAAATGTAGCTGCGGCTAAAGAAGCTTTGATGAAACGCTTTGAATTTTCGGAAAAGCAGGCTCAGGCAATCGTGGACATGCGTCTGCGCGCTCTGACAGGTCTGGAGAGAGAGCGTCTTGAATCAGAATATAAAGAACTGGAAGAAAAGATTGCCGAATACGAAGCAATTCTTGCAGATGAGAAGCTTCTTTTAGGTGTAATCCGGGACGAGATCATCGCAATCCGGGATAAATTCGGCGATGAAAGAAGGACATCCATCGAGGCTGATATCGATGAAATCACGGATGAATCCCTCATTCCCAGAAAAGATACGGTCATCACCTATTCCGGTCTGGGATATATTAAGAGGATGGCTTCCGACCAGTTCCACAGTCAGAACCGGGGCGGAAAAGGAATCCGGGGCATGAATGTGATCGAGGATGATGTGATTGAAAACATTATCACTACCAATACCCATG
This sequence comes from Eubacterium sp., assembly GCA_017434385.1. GTDB lineage: Bacteria > Bacillota > Clostridia > Lachnospirales > Lachnospiraceae > Anaerobutyricum. The sequence goes on along the minus strand of JAFRFJ010000006.1, from coordinate 2,644 downwards.
ATTACATTATGTTCTTTACCAATATGGGAAGAGTATACAGGAAGAAAGGATATGAGATTCCCGAGTCCGGCAGAGCGGCGAGGGGTGTCAATATCATCAACCTGATTCCCCTGCAGACCGGTGAAAAGATTACAGCCATCGTTCCTGTAGAAGAAACAGGAAAAGATCACTATATGATCATGGCTACAAGAAAAGGCATGATCAAGAAAACCAGATTTTCCGATTATGACAATATCAGGAAAAACGGTCTGATTGCCATATCACTCCGGGAGGATGACGAGCTGATCGAAGTACGTCAGGGAGTGGAGGAGGATGAAATCTTCCTGGCTACCCGCAGGGGAATGTGTATACATTTCAACCTGACCGATGTACGTCAGACAGGAAGAAGCTCCATCGGTGTAAAGGCGATCCGCCTGGATCCTTCTGATGAAGTAATCGGCATGCAGACAGGACAGGATGGCGATGATCTTCTTTTCGTAACCGAAAACGGTATGGGTAAAAGAACCCGAATGGGTGATTTCAGAAAACAGAGCCGGGGAGGAAAAGGCCTGATTGCTTACAAGATTACAAGAAAGACAGGAAATGTAATCGGCATGAAGGGAATTTTCCCTGACGATGAGATCATGCTTATCACCACAGAAGGAATCATTATTCAGATCAGAGGGGAAAATATATCCCTGATCGGAAGAAATACATCCGGAGTGAAACTGATGGACATCGATGCGGAAAATGACGTACACGTCGCAAGAGTAACAAAGGTAAGGCTTACCGAGGAGGAAAATCCGGAAGAGGAGACCGAAGAGTAGGAATTATCGGAAAAGGAATAAGAAATGAGCAGAACCATACATGTAGATCAGATTATTGAAGCTGTGCGGGAAATGTGCATGGAAGCAAATTATGATCTTGCAGATGATATGAAAGATGCTTTGAATCAGGCAGCCGGGAGGGAAGAAAGCCCTCTCGGCTGTAGAATTCTTGAACAGCTTCAGGAAAATCTCTCTATAGCATCTGCAGAGAAAATACCCATTTGCCAGGATACGGGCATGGCTGTCATTTTCTGCGAGATAGGACAGGACCTTCATATAGAAGGAGGATATATAGGTGATGCCCTGTGTCTGGGTGTAAAAAAAGGCTATGAAGAGGGATATCTCAGAAAGTCTGTTGTAAAGGATCCTTTTATAAGGGAAAATACCAGAGATAATACCCCTCCGGTCATTCATTATGAAATAGTTCCCGGTCAGAATCTGAAGATTACCCTGGCTCCCAAGGGTTTCGGCAGTGAAAACATGAGCAGGGTCTTTATGCTTAAGCCGGCGGACGGAATGGAAGGAGCCAAGCAGGCAATTATAGAGGCGGTAAAAGATGCGGGTCCCAATGCCTGTCCTCCCGTCGTCGTGGGAGTCGGTATCGGAGGAACATTTGAAAAAGCAGCCATCATGGCCAAGCAGGCCCTCACCAGACCGGTCGGCACATTTTCCGAAAAGGACCATATCCGGCAGATGGAGAAAGAAGTTCTGGAAGAAATCAACAGCCTGGGAATCGGACCGGCAGGACTGGGCGGACGGGTTACAGCCCTGGCTGTCCATATTAACACATATCCAACACATATAGCGGGACTGCCTGTAGCCGTCAATATGTGCTGTCATGTAAACAGGCATATATGCAGAGAATTATAAGGAGACCAAGATGAATTATTCCATGACACTGCCCTTAAGCCAGAAAGATATAGATTCCCTGCAGGCAGGCGATTATGTCATGCTTACAGGCGTTTTATACACGGCCAGGGATGCGGCCCATAAAAGAATGTACGAAGCAGCCCTCCATGGAAGGGAGCTGCCCGTGGATCCGGAGGGAATCACTGTCTATTACCTGGGACCCAGCCCCGCCAGAGACGGACAGGTTATAGGATCTGCAGGACCTACCACCAGCAGCAGAATGGATCGTTATACACCAACCATGCTCTCGCTGGGTATGAAAGGTATGATTGGAAAAGGAAAAAGATCCCCGGAAGTGATTGACGCGATAAAAAAACACGGCGCAGTATACTTTGCGGCAGTGGGAGGCGCGGGGGCACTTTTATCCAAATGTATCAAAAAATCGGAAATAGTTGCCTATGAAGATCTGGGGACGGAAGCCATCCGTCGTTTGGAAGTCGAAAACCTGCCGGTGATCGTAGTAATTGACAGAAATGGTAACAATCTTTATGAGACAGCAGCCCTGAGGTGGAAAAAATGACTTTATTCTTGACATTGACGGGTGATTTTGATAATATAATAGCGCACTTTGCGATTCGGCAAGGTGAAATTTAATATTTTCTATTTATTTAGGCATATGGAGAAGTACTCAAGTGGCTGAAGAGGCGCCCCTGCTAAGGGTGTAGATCGTTTGCGCGGTGCGAGGGTTCAAATCCCTCCTTCTCCGTTATTATTTTCACCCTTTTTTAGTGAAAATAAGCCTGAAAGATACTTTTTTTGGTGAAATTTATGATTGACAAATGATTTTTACCGTGGTATCTTTTAGAAGTTGCACTTAGCGACAGATGCACTTTGACAATGAAATAACAGAACAACCTTGAACGTTCAATTCAAAGAGAAGCGAAAGAGCGGTCCTTCGCAGATTCATTCGGACGGACCGGGAGTGATGT